>NZ_CP029149.1:0-1120000 GCF_009914665.1 Bergeyella cardium
ATGAATCAAGAGTTGTCATTGATATGGGAAAAGTGTCTCCAATTTATGAAGGACAATCTGAATGCAATGGAAGGGAAAGATCCTGAAAAATTAGCTAAAAACTTTAATCTACTTTTTGAAAAAGTAGAACCTATATCTTTGATAAACCATAACCTCACCCTACTCGTGCCAAGTGACTTCTATAAAGAATATATAGAGGATAATTACCTCTCACTACTCTCGGCGGCACTCCGAAAGCACATCGGGAAAGGGGTGAAACTTTGGTATTCGGTAATGGAGAATAAACCTTCGGGAAATAAAAAACCAGTAGTACAGAATATGAAAGGAAATTCTGTACAATCGCCCAAGGTACAACAGGCTTCTCCCAAGGTAAAAAATCCCGTAAATGCTTTTATAGCACCAGGAATAAAAAAGGTAAATATAGAATCTAACCTTATCCCGAGCCTTTCTTTCAGTAATTATGTAGAGGGCGAGAGTAATAAACTCGCAACCAATGTAGCGAAATCCATCTCCCACAGACCTGGCTCTACGGCTTTTAACCCAATGTTCATCTATGGAGGAGTAGGGGTAGGAAAAACTCACCTCGCCCACGCTATTGGCTTGGAGGTAAAGAGCCTTCATCCAGATAAAGTGGTGCATTATCTGTCTTGTGAGAAATTTACCCAGCAGTTCGTAAAAGCAGCAAAGGAGCAGAATAAGGCAGCTTTCCACAACTTCTTCCAGATGATTGACGTACTCATCATAGATGATATACAGTTCCTCTCTGGGAAAGAGGCTACACAGGAGAGTTTCTTCCATATTTTTGACTATCTGCATCAGAATGATAAGCAGATCATCCTCACCTCAGATAAAGCACCGGCAGATATACAGGACATACAGGAGCGCATCGTTTCCCGTTTTAAATGGGGGCTTTCTGCTGAAATTAAATCTCCAGACTTTGATACAAGGAGGAAAATCATTACCGAGAAGCTGAACAGAGACGGCATTGTCCTCACTGATGATATGGTGGATTTTCTGGCTGGTGAAGTCAATTCTAATGTGAGAGAGCTCATCGGAGTGATTAATTCAGTCATAGCACACTCCACCGTCTATAAATCTGACCTGAGCCTCGACCTGCTAAAAGAGACCATCAATAAAATAACGACCAATCAGAAGAAAATCGTCAATATCCCTTATATTCAGAATGTAGTCTGCGAATACTTCGGGCTCGATAGGGAAAAACTCATCTCAAAATCGAGAAAAAGAGAAATTGCCCTACCCCGTCAGCTGTCTATGTACTTCGCAAAGAAGTTAACCAATGCTACATTTAAAAGGATTGGCGACGAGACAGGTGGTAGAGACCATGCCACCGTGATGCACGCCTGCGAGACTATAAAAGACCTTGAAGAGATGGACAAGCAAGTAAAAAAGTATGTAAAAGAACTCTCTGCCAAAATTGGAAAATAATCAGAATTTAAAATATAAAAGCACCTAATAAGGTGCTTATTTTTTCTCGCCTTCTTCCCGATTAAGAGCGTATAAAATTATACACACAAATTTCCCAACTCATTAGGAGGAATGAAAAAATACAAATAAATTTTAGATTCTTTCTCACAGCTCATTACCATAAGCCTACAAAAGAGTAGCAGTATTAAAGGCTAAATTTCAGCCTTGAAAAAGCAGCGCCGCTCACGAGCGAGGATAGCGAATTTCCACGATTCTCCCCTGCTCCATCACGATAATTTTGTCCGCATTCTCTATCGTAGAGAGGCGGTGTGCAATGATGATTGCCGTACGGTTCTGCGTGATTTTCTCGGTTGCCCGCTGTATCAGCCGCTCACTTTCGGTGTCTATGGAGGAGGTTGCCTCGTCCAGAATCAGGATTTTCGGGTCAGAAAGGTATGCCCTCATAAAGGAAATGAGCTGGCGCTGCCCAAGCGAGAGGGACGAGCCGCGCTCGCTCACCACATAATCATACCCGCCAGGGAGCTGCTCTATAAAACTGTCTATCCCGATTTCTCTTGCCGCTTCTTTTATTTTTTCAAGGCTAATATCCTCATTCCCAAAACAAATATTCTCGAGAATACTGCCGTGAAACAGGAAAACATCTTGGAGAACCGCCCCGATATTCTGCCTCAAATGCTGGAGTTCGTAGCTTCTCACCTCAATATCATCGATGAGAATCTGACCTTTTTGTATTTCATAAAGTCTGGGAATCAGGCTGATGATGGTAGATTTGCCGGCACCCGTCTCACCGATAATCGCAACGGTCTCGCCTGGGCTCACGGTAAAATCAATGCCTTTGAGCACTTCCTGCTTGTCATCGTAGGAGAAATGCACGGACTTAAACTCTATCTTCCCATCAAAATTGTCCTTAACCACTGTGCCGAGGTTCTCTATCACCTCGTTTTCTTCCATTATTCCGAGCACTCGCTCTGCCCCTACGATGCCGCGCTGGATGTTATTAAACCTGTCGGCTATCTGCCTTAAAGGGCGGATGAGCATATTGATAAACTGGATGAAGGCGATGACCTCCCCTGCCGTTATCGTGATATAACCGCCATACACCAGCACAAAACCGATGAACAGGGACGAGATGAGCTCGACCGTTGGGAAAAATAACGAGAAGATGAAGACGGTGCGGAGGAGGGCAGCTTTGAGGCTCTGATTGATGGAATCAAACTTCTTAAACTCAGCTTCCTGCCTGCCAAAAACCTGGATGATGGGCATCCCTGCGAGCCTTTCCTGCACGAAGGAGTTCTGAGTGGCCGTCCACCCCCTTTCATCGCCAAAGGCTTTTTTTAATTTTTTCTGGAATAATCGGGTGATGAATACCATTAGAGGCAAGATAGCGAGCGAGATATAGCTGAGATGAGCATTTACGGCGAACATCATCACAAGCACGAAAATGATGCGGAGGATATCACCAAAAACCATTAGAAATCCGTCGGTATATACTGTGGATATGGTCTCTACATCGCCTACGGCACGGGTTACGAGCTGGCCGATTGGGGTTTTATCAAAGAAAGCTGTACGGAAATAGATGAGCTTCTTGAAGAGCCTTTCCCTGATATCTCGGATGACATTTTGGGAGATAAAGTTGGAGAAATAGACGAGGAAAAAGTTGAGCACCGTCTCCAAAAAGACCAAACCTACGAAGAGATAGATGTGGGTAAGCATAAGCTCCTTATCTTGTAGCTTGATGATGTCTTCATCTACAATTCTCATACTGAGATAAGGGCGGTAAGTGGATACGAGCGAGAGCGCAACAGATAGGGTGAGGGCTAAAATAAACCAAGCTCTGAGCTTCATTCCTATCCCAAACAGCTGCCTGATGATAGCCCAAGTGGAGGTTTTATGATTCTGCTGAGTGGTAGTGGTCTCGGTAAGCTCTTGGTTCATTTTCTTATTTTAGGGTTGCAAATCTACTGAAAAAAAGGCATAAAAAAAGCCCAGAGAACTGAGCTTTTCTATTGATAACAAAACAGTTTTACATTATTTAACTTGATCTACAACAGCTTTAAAAGCCTCAGGATGATTCATTGCGAGGTCTGCAAGAACCTTTCTATTGAGCTCGATGTTGTTCTTTTTAAGAGCTCCCATAAACTGAGAGTAGGAGATTCCGTGTGCTCTTGTACCTGCATTGATTCTTGCAATCCACAAGGCTCTGAAATTTCTTTTTTTCTCTTTTCTACCGCGGTAAGCATATTGCATTGCTTTTTCTACGGCGTTTTTAGCTACAGTCCAAACATTTTTTCTTCTACCGAAGAAACCTTTGGCTTGCTTCAAAACTTTTTTTCTGCGTGCTCTGGACGCTACAGCATTTACTGATCTTGGCATAATTTAATTGTTTTTTTGAAAAGGGCGGAACTGTGTTTTTTCATTCTCTTAGGGGCGCCTTTTCAGGGTTAAACTTTCTTTTGTTGAATTTTACACTTTAAAAAATTCTTATAAACCGAACCGATTTATAAAAACTACTTAATTGCTAATTGTCTTAAAACGCTCTTTGTATCCACAGAAGCGACATAAGAAGTTTGCGTAAGATTTCTCTTTTGCTTGGTTTCTTTTTTAGTCAAAATGTGGCTTTTGAAAGCATTTTTTCTTTTGATCTTTCCTGTTCCGGTAAGAGCAAAACGCTTCTTAGCACCTGATTTAGTTTTTAACTTTGGCATTTTTGTTTGCTTTTAATATTTGTTATCAATATTCTTTTTATGTCTGTTATAGCGATATACTTAAAAAAATAATAAGGAATGAAATGATTATCCTTTTTATTTTACTTTGTTTTCTTTGGGCTCATCATCATTATCATCCTCTTACCTTCGAGTTTAGGCATTTGGTCTACTTTCCCTACATTCTCTAAATCTTGAGCTAAACGAAGTAAGAGAATCTCCCCTTGGTCTTTGAAAATAATAGAACGCCCTTTAAAAAACACATAGGTTTTGAGCTTAGAACCCTCTTCAAGGAACTTTTCTGCGTGTTTTTTCTTAAACTCATAATCGTGGTCATCCGTCTGAGGCCCGAAACGAATTTCTTTTACAACAACCTTAACTTGCTTAGCTTTCAGCTCCTTTTGTTTTTTCTTTTGTTCATAAAGGAACTTCTTGTAATCCAAAACACGAGCTACGAAAGGCTCTGCTTTATCTGAAATTACAACCAAATCCAATTCCTGCTCTTGGGCTATCTGCCTTGCTTTCTCAATTGGATAAACTCCTGGCTCTACATTATCACCGACCAAACGAACTTCTTTCGCTTTAATCTTTTCGTTTATCTGGTGTAAATCTTCTTGCACGGGACGGCGCATCGGCCCTCTACCCCTGCCACTAAATTTCTGTGCTATTGTATTATAATTTTAAAGTTAATTCAAATCTTTTTCCCCGAACTCTATTCCTGTATCTACTTCTTTTTTAAAGTACTGAACAAAGTCATCGAGCTTCATTGAGCCTAAATCTCCTTCTCCTCTTCTTCTTACAGAAACGCTTCCTTCCTGCTCCTCCTTCTCACCTACAACAAGCATAAAAGGAATTTTTCTCAACTCTGCATCTCGGATTTTCTTGCCTGTTTTTTCGTTTCTTTCGTCTACGAGGCCGCTAATATCGTTAATTTCTAATAATTGAGAAACTTTTTTAGCATAATCTGCATATTTTTCACTAATTGGAAGCACAATATACTGCTCTGGGCTTAGCCAAAGAGGGAAATCTCCCGCTGTATTCTCTATAAGAATTGCAATAAACCTTTCCATAGAGCCAAACGGCGCTCGGTGTATCATAATCGGTCTATGCTTTTCATTATCACTACCTACATAAGTAAGGTCAAAACGCTCTGGGAGATTATAATCCACTTGAATAGTCCCAAGCTGCCAGCTTCTGCCTAAGGCATCTTTTACCATAAAGTCGAGTTTAGGACCATAGAAAGCAGCTTCGCCATATTCTACCACAGTTTTCAGGCCTTTATTAGCTGCTGCGGTAATAATTGCACTTTCAGCTTTTTCCCAATTCTCCTCAGAACCGATATATTTGTCTCGGTTCTCTTTATCCCTAAGTGAGATTTGAGCAGTAAAATCTGCAAAACCTAATGAGCTAAATACATAAAGTACCAAGTCTATCACTCCTTCAAACTCTTCTAATAGCTGGTCAGGAGTACAGAAAAGGTGAGCATCATCTTGGGTAAATCCTCTTACTCTTGTAAGCCCGTGGAGCTCCCCACTTTGCTCATAGCGATACACGGTTCCAAACTCTGCATAGCGCTTAGGCAAATCTTTGTACGACCACTGGCTTGTCTTATATATCTCACAATGGTGAGGGCAGTTCATCGGTTTTAGAAGGAACTCTTCTCCCTCGTGTGGAGTTTTAATAGACTGGAAGCTATCTGCTCCATATTTTTCATAATGCCCAGAGGTTTTATAGAGTTCTATATTCCCAATATGTGGAGTTATTACAAACTCATAACCTGCTTTTTTCTGTGCTGCAGAAAGGAAGTTTTCAAGTTTCTTTCTCAATGCTGTACCTTTTGGAAGCCAAAGAGGGAGCCCAGCTCCTACTCTTTCTGAGAAAGCAAAAATCCCGAGTTCCTTACCGAGTTTTCTGTGGTCTCTTCGTTTTGCTTCTTCTAATCTCTCAAGATATTCTGTAAGTTCCTTTTGTTTAGGAAAAGAAATACCATAGACCCTTGTCAGTTGCGGATTATTTTCATTTCCTCGCCAGTAAGCACCTGCTGCATTAAGTATTTTAACTGCTTTTACAATTCCCGTAGATGGGATATGCCCACCGCGACAAAGATCCGTAAAATTATCGTGGGTGCAGAAAGTAATCTCCCCATCATTCAGATTCTGTATAAGCTCTGTTTTATAAGGATTATCCGCATATTCTTTAAGTGCATCTGCCTTTGAAACCGAATAGAGATTGAAAGTAGAATTCTTTTTAGCATTTTCAATCATCTTTTTTTCAATCTTCTCAAAGTCTTTCTCAGAGAGGGTCTCATCACCGAAATCTACATCATAATAGAAACCACTGTCAATAGCTGGTCCTATGGTAAGTTTAGCTTTGGGATAAAACGCTAAGATTGCCTGTGCCAAAAGGTGTGCAGAAGAGTGCCAAAATGCCTTTTTACCGAGGTCATCATTCCAAGTAAGAAGCTGTACGGTAGCATCTTCAGTAATAGGGGTAGTTACCTCCACTTGCTTGCCATCTACGAGAGCAGAGATGGTATTTCTTGCAAGCCCCTCGCTTATAGATTGCGCTACTTCTAAAGGTGTTACAGTTTCTTTAAATTCTCGGATACTTCCATCTGGAAGGCTAATATTCGGCATTGTCTCTTTTTATTTTGAGGTGCAAAAATACAATTTTAGTTTAAAAGCAAAAAAAACTTTTAGTTGGTATCCACACATATCACCTTGTATCTATCATCATACTCCTCAAGTGCTCTCCATATTTTCATTGCCTGTTCTTCATAGCCCGCCTGCAAAAAATGAACTTTATCTGCACTTGCTTTCTTTTGGCTTAATGCTTTAGTAAAGTAACCTCTGCCCCCTGTTGCCTTATACATATTGAGGAATGCTGTATTATATTTTATACTGGCTTCGCTAATCCAATCTACCACTTCAGCGGTTTTCTTGGGATTTAAATTATTATCGGTAGGGCTAATGAGCAAGATTGAGAGGTTTTTATTTTCCTCTCTAAGTGCTGAAATGAGATTCCCCACATTCTTTATAAAATCTTCCTTTGTAATACTGCTAATTCCTTCATTCGTCCCTAAGGAAATCATTACCAAATCTGGCATTGTAGATTTGAGCTGCTTCAATTGAAGCGGATATTTCAAAAAATCGGCATAAGTAGCGCCATTTACCCCTACTGTATTAAAGACTACTCCAGATTTTGCCGTGCTTTTGAGGAGCTGAAAACCATACAGGATATTTCCTTTACTGCCATTGAGCCTTAGAAGCAGGTGCTGGGTAGGTTTTGGATAGCGAAAACTCGTTTCAATTCCTGTAAAATGATGACTGGCAATCTTCCTAAGCCCCTCTTCAAAATTTGTATTATACACAGGCGTTGCTCTCTCGGCTTTGATGAGCATTCCTGCCTTTGGGTTTTTCACTTTATCACCATTGAGCTGAGCCAGTCGAGTGGTTACCACATTAAATTTCGCTGCGAGTTCGGGATAGGTCTCCCCTTCTTGAACCGTATAATTGAGCAAAATTTTCTCAATTTTAACAAAATTTCTCAGCCTCTTTTCGGTTTCATAAACACTAAATGCCTCTCCGTTTAGAGACGCATCATTATAGATTCTCACCTCATCAAAGGCGTCTTCTGGGTCTTTAAAATCCATTTCTATCAACGAATCTGCATTATTTCCCATCACAAAGCCCAGAGCACCTACTTGAGGGAATACATCTTGCTCATAAACCGTACGGAAAGTCTGCCACGCTTGGTTTGAACTCGCTACAAAATCCAATGAACCATTAGAATTTGCCAGCTGATAAGGAAAAACCACTCCCCTACCTGCATTGCCATACGCCTGCTGAAACTTTCGCCTCAAAACCTGAGAGATATAGCCTGACTGTATATGAGAATCACCCAAAAAGAGCACTCTGCTCACCGATTTTCTTGCATTGAGCTTATCCCAAAATGGTTGCAGATTCGCTGTATTTTCAAGTGTTTGGGCAGTAAAACTCCCCCATATCATTACAAAAGCAAACCAACTAATTTTCTTCATCGCTTTTAAATTTTTACTCGGCGAAGATACAAATTCAGAGGCTTTGTACCTTTTTAGGTATCTTTGCAACCTTAATTTTCATTAATGGCATATAGTATTTTCAAGGCATTGCACATTATCTTTATGGTGAGCTATTTCGCAGGGATTTTCTATCTCGTTCGGCTTTTCGTTTATTATAAAGATACTGACGGCTTTCCGCAGGAGAAGAAAACCATCCTCCGCGAGCAATATATCTATATGCTTCGCCGTTTGTGGAACATCATCCTCGCCCCTGCTGGCGTACTGATGCTCGTCTTTGGACTAATACTGATAATGCTAAACCCTACACTGATGAAAATGCCCTGGTTCCACCTGAAACTAACGGGACTGATTGCCCTCGCTGGCTATCACTACTGGGCGTGGAGAAAGGTTTTAGAACTGAAAAACCTTCAGGGGGAAAGCCTGCAAACACCGAATATCAAGCTGAGGCAATACAATGAAATCGCCACCTTTATACTCTTTCTAATTGTCTTCACTGTGATATTAAAGCAACAGGTAATTGACTATGGATGGCAGTTGTTGCTCGGGTTTTTCGCTTTAGTTTTTGTGATAATGATGATTGTAAAACAGGTTAATCGTAAGAAAAAGAATTAAAAATATGCTGAGTATTTATAAGAAAGAGCTGTTTGAGAGCTTTGGGAACTTTACTGCTTTTATTATCATTGGAGTTTTTGGGATATTAGGAGCGCTATTTCTCTTTTTCTTTGAGAATGATTCTAATATTTTTGATATAGGTACGGCTTCCTTGCAGGCTTATTTTGTGCTTGCGCCGTGGCTATTGCTATTCACCATCCCCGCTCTGTCTATGAAAACCATAGCCGAAGAGCAGCAGCAAGGCACCTTAATCTGGCTCTTTGCACAGCCTGTATCGGTTAGGGACATTGTGCTCGGGAAATTCCTCTCAGTTTGGACTGTTGGGATAATGTGCCTGCTCCCCTCTCTCGTCTATCTCTACACCATATATGTACTCGGCGTGCCTGAGGGCAACTTAGATGCTGGGGCTACCTTAGGGAGCTATCTCGGGCTCATTATGCTGATAGGGGCTTTCTCCGCCGTAGGGCTTTTGGCTTCATCTATCGCGAGGAACCAGATAATGGCTTACCTGCTCGGGGTATTTATGTGCTTCTTCATCTTCTTCGGAGTAGAGCAGCTGGCGAGCTACCGCCTACTCGGAAATGTGGATTACTTCCTGCAAAGTTTAGGGTTCTACAAGCATTACATCGCCTTTACTCGTGGGCTTATAGACAGCAGAGATATCTTCTACTTCCTCTTCATTATCTCACTGATGATAGGTGCATCCGTATTATTAGTAGAAAAAAAGAAATAATGCCTCAAGTTTTAATCATTAATACTTATTCAAATGCTTAGAAAAAACATCGTATTCTTTATATTTCTCATCCTGATTTTTCTTGGGGCTATCGGTATTTTTCAGTTTAGGATAGACCTTACCCAAGAGAAAAGATACACCCTTTCTCCCTCCACCGTAAAGGTTTTAAAAAGCATTAAAAAACCATTGAAAGTGGATGTATATTTAGAGGGAAACTTTCCCGCTTCCTTTAAACAGCTGCAGAGCGAAACCCGCTTTATGCTGGAAGAATTCCGAAGAATAAATCCGAATATAGATTTTGAGTTTATAGACCCATTAGAGAAGAAAATGTCTCAGGAAACTCTGATGGCAATGGGTATGCAGCCCTCCATCTTGCCGAGCTCTAAGGACGGTAAAGTCTCCGAAATCGTTATCTTCCCCTATGCCGTAGCGAAGTACAAAAGCGCAGGCGCTACCATCCCCCTCATCGTACAGCAGACGGGGATTTCCGCTGATGACCAGCTCAACCGCTCCATTGAGAACCTCGAGTACAACCTCATCTCCACAATGAAGAACATTAGCCAAGAGAAAAGGAAAAATATCGGTATACTCGTTAATCAAGACGAGCTAAGCCCAAAGGAATTTCAAGGATTTATGGATATGGCGCTCGAGAATTATAACGCTGGCCCCATCATCCCCAAGAATCAAAAAGAACTCACCTTAGACGACCTCCCTACGCTCAAAAAAGTAGAGGCATTAGTCATTGCAAAACCTCGAAAACCCTTTACCGATGGCGAGAAAGTTATCCTCGACCAATACATTATGAACGGCGGGAAAACCCTCTGGATGATAGACGCTGTGAATGCCGAGATGGACACCCTCTTCCAATCCAAAGAGATAATGGCATACCCGATAGACCTTAATATGACCGACTTTTTCTTTAACTACGGGGTGCGCATCAACTCCGCTTTGGTAAAAGACTTAAAAAAATCCGCACTGCTAAGGCTACAAACGGGGCAGATCGCTGGCAACCCACAATACTCCTCCTTCCTCTGGCCGTATTTCCCTCTCGGAATAGCGGAAGGGAGCAGCGCCATTACCCGAAACATCAACCCCGTGAAATTCGAGCTCCCCACAGCCATAGACACCCTCCAAAGAGCAGGAATAAAAAAAGAAATCCTCTTTGAATCCAGCGACAGAACCCTCCTCAAAACCGTTCCCAACCTTATCTCGCTCAATGAAATCATCCGCACCGACTCCCTCGGACAGATGGAGCGCCCCACCCCACCGAAAATCTTCGCCGTTTCATTAAAAGGGAAATTCCCCTCCGCCTACGCTACCCGAAGCGAGCGAAAATCTTTCCCCAACTTCAAAGCCTCTACAAGCTCAGAAAATAAAATGATTCTAATCTCCGACGGAGATGTAGGGCGAAATAAAGTGATAAAAGACCAACCAATGCCACTCGGCTACGATATAATGAATGACCAGTACTACGGCAACGAACAGTTCCTGAGAAATGCCCTTGACTACCTCCTTGACGATAGCAACCTCATCGCCCTTCGGAACAGGAATATCGAAGCCCGACTGCTCGACAGACAGCGCATCTACGATGAAAAAACCTACTGGCAATGGCTCAACCTCCTCCTCCCTATACTACTGCTGGGTCTGATTACCCTAATCTACCACTACCGTCGAGGATAATCAATCTCTTTTCCCCTCAAAAGAGGAATAAGCCCTACCTTAGTTTCCTATTCTGTATTTAAAAGATGAGAGTAAATAGAATAGTTCTCAGAATCATAGCAGACGAAGAAAATTTCTTTCAGACTATTATTGGGCTCTAAAAATCATTTACTGCTTTAATGGCTATCCTTGCTGCCTGCTCTTTTGGGAATTTATAAACTCCTGTACTGATATTTGGGAAAGCAATTGTTCTAACATCATTCTCTATAGCGAGATTCAGACAATTTAAATACGCAGAATACAGCAATTGTGCCTCATTATCCTTTCCATTATTCCAAACAGATCCTACGGTATGAATCACAAATTTTGCAGGAAGCTTTCCAGAGATTGTTATCACTGCTTCTCCTACTTTACAGCCTCCTTGCCTATTGCGGATTTTTTTTACATTCCTCAAGGATTTCCTGCCCTCCTGCTTTGTGGATAGCTCCATCTACTCCCCCTCCCCCAATTAGAGAGATATTGGCAGCATTTACAATAGCATCTACCTCTATTTTAGTAATATCTCCTTGAATAATACGAACCATATCCTTAAATTGCTATTTCTTGAAATTCTTAATTAATAATTGGATAAAAATATTTAATCTACCCAAAGATAGGTAAAATATGATTGGAAACAGCCCCTATTCTTTGTCAATCTTATGGAAGTTGGTATTTTTGTTCGATTTTTAAATGCTTCACCAAATGGAAACGAAGAAATCTACTGGCTTTATACTGGCATTGGTCTTCACTTTTGTGGTCTCTACTGTGGTTTTTAACCTCGATGGGGTAGAGTTTGTCCAGCGTAGGGAGGTCAATATCCCGAGCGGGTATTTCTACCTTATTTTTGCAGTGGATATTCTTTGGGTAGTCTCGCTGGTGCTTATTTATCTGTACCGAAAGCTGGGCGTTTTTCTTTTTCCATTAGCGGTGGCTGTGCATTTTTTGCTCAACAGCTATTTTTTATCCTCGTTTTTATATTTTGATGTCTTTATCCTCTTCCTCTACTTTTCGTTAGTGCTCTTGGTAACGGTGCCGAGGTGGCAGGCTTTTAAGTAGGCGGGGAGAGATTGGGGCGCAGAAATTTTCTATGAGATGTATTACAAGACAGAGTTACAGAAATTTGCTACGGGGCAGTATGTGTATGCTGGGGTGAGGATTACGCTTGCGTGTGTAGTCCCAGCGATCGTCCTTGCCTACTTCGGTGTACTGAAAGAGTATTTCCTCTTCCCATTGGCAACGAGCTTTGTGGGGCTTACGGACTTGCCCGGACCTTTCATTAGGAGGAGAAATTCGCAGCTCTTCGCAGTGGTAAGTTTTTTCTTTGTCGCCTTACTCTCGGGTTTGGTAAAGGAGATAGTGCCGCTGGTCTTCCTGCTTATTTTTGTATTGGGGATGTTCTTCACCTTGATTGGCGTGTATGGTCAGCGGCTGATGTCGGTAGGCTCCATCGCCCTCATCGTAATGGCGATATTTATAGACCCGCACTTGGCACAAGGACCATTGTGGAAGAACCTTCTCATCTTCCTTGCAGGCTCGCTTTGGTTTGTTTTCATCTTTTTGGTGGTGTCTAAAATTCAGCCCTACAAGCTCGCCTCTCAGATGATTGGTGAGAATTATATAGAGCTTGCGAATTTCCTTAGCATCCGAGCGAGATTATACCTCCCAAATCCTAATTTTTCCAAGATTAATGGGCTGCTCATCAATAAGCAGATACAGATTAAGGAGCTGCAGGAAGGCACTCGCGAGACGGTTTTTAAAACCCGAACGCTGGTGAATGAATCTACCACCACGAGCCGCCTCTTGATGTTGATGCTCCTCAATTCTTTCGAGCTTCACGAGAAGCTAATGACTTCCGAGAGCGATTATGAAACGATGCAGAAGGATTTTGGGGAGACGGGCTTTCTCCCAAAGATACACGACTTCCTCCTCCTCCTCTGCCAAGAGATGACCAATATCGGCATCGCGCTCCAAGGGGGGAATAAGGTGAGCCTCCTCCACAACTTGGATGAAAAACACGCCGAGCTCTATAAAGAATACTTCGCAATGCGAGAGCGCGAACTAAAAGCCGGGAGCCACAAAAACTTCATCGTACTGAGGCATATTCTCATCAGAGTAAATGATATAACCAAGGATATAAAAGGGATTTATAACTTCTTCTACCAAGACGAGAAGCTCGCGAAGAGCCTTTCTTCCGGCTTAGATTATGGGAAATTTATCCCAAAGGAAGAAAAGCTCAGCTACAGAGTGCTCAAAAATAATATATCAATAGATTCGCAACACTTTCGCCACGCAATCAGGCTTACCTTAGCCCTGCTGATAGGCTATGCTTTCTCGTTTGTAGATGTGCTTAGCCTTGGGCATTCGTACTGGATACTCATCACCATTCTGGCGATTCTGAAACCTTCATTCTCTATCACCAAAAGCAGGAACCTCCTGAGGTTATACGGGACTATTGCGGGTGGCGTGTTCTCCTACGGCTTATTGTACTTTGTAGATGACCATAATGTGCTTTTAGCGTGGCTGCTTTCCAGTATGATTATCTGCTTTACCTTCCTTAGGAGCAAGTATTTTACGGCGGTTTTCTTTATGACTGTCTATATCTTCCTCACCTTTAATTTCGTGAACCCCGGCAATGTAGATGTCATCTTTAAGGACAGGCTGTTTGATACCTTTATAGGGGGCGTTATCTCATTTCTCGTCTCCTACCTCGTGCTGCCCGTTTGGGAGCATACCCAGAATGCAGACCTGATGAAGAAATCCGTGCGCTACAATAAAAACTACTTTGATGTAGTGATGAGCGCGCTGGAAACCCTCGTATTTGATGATGAAAGATTCAGGCTGGAGAGGAAAGACGCGATGATAGCCCTTGCCAATCTCTCTGCCAACTTCCAGCGAATGCTCTCGGACCCGAAAAACCAACAGAGCAAGATGGAAGCCCTCCACCAATTTGTAACTACCTCGCACCTGAGTACCGCATACATCGCCTCCTTGTCTCAATATGCAAAGATGAATAAAGATGTTACCGAAGAAATAGACATCACCAACTGGAAACTCAAAATAGAACTCGAGTTTCAGAAGGTTTTATCCTTCTTCGGAGAGGCAGAATACCCCGAGCAAGGGAAAATAAAGCCTAAGGATAAGCTCACCCCCCTCCTCGCAGAGCAGAGAGCGAGGGAAATAGCTCCCGATGAGGCAGAGGCACAAGAAATACACCTCGCCGAAGTAGAGAATGTGCAGAACCTCCTCAGCCTCATCTACGATGTAGTGAAGGAGCAGCGCAGGGTGGTAGAAAAAAACTATAAAGAACAGGTTTAAGCTATGGGATTTCTCAGTTTGGAAAATGCAGAAGTAGGCTATGGGCAGCCACTCATTAGGAACATCAATGCCGACTTAGAGCTTGGCGAGGTCTGCCTGATGATGGGGAATAACGGCACGGGGAAAACCACCCTCATCAAGACGATTCTAAGCCAGCTCCCCCTCCTTAGCGGAAAAATCTCAATTGATAGCAGAGATGCCTCCGAGCTTTCAGCACAGGAAGTAGCGGAATACATCGCAGTGGTCTTTTCCAAGTACGAAATCCCTGCATTTTACACCACTACCGACCTTATTGCGCTCGGCAAGTTCATCCATTATCCCTACTACATCAGGCTGAGCGAGGAGGACAGGGCGGAGGTCTCAAAAACCATCCACCTGCTCGGTTTGGATGAGTATAAGTACTGCCCGCTGCAAAACCTCTCGGATGGCAATCTACAAAAAGCGTTTATCGGCAGGGCAATCGTGCAAAACTCCCCCGTCATCCTCTTAGACGAGCCCACCACTCACCTTGACGAGCAGAATAAAATCGCCCTCCTCAAGCTCCTAAGGAGGCTCGCAAAGGAATATCACAAGCTCATCCTCTTTTCGTCTCACGACTGGCGGATCGCGAAGTTCTTCACCGATAAAATTTGGTACATCACCGACCAATCTCTCCAGTCAGGCAGTCCAGAAGAGCTCATCGGTACGGTAATTTTAGAATCCAATTTTGATGATTTGATAAATGGAGGGGTGTTTTAATGAAATTATAGTCAGAATTTGACTAATGAATATTAAATTTAAGGAGATTCATTCAGAGCTTCATCAAAAAAAATCGCTTTAAACCAGAATTTGAGGTGATTCTTGCGTATAGTCTATTGCTTACGGCTTGCAGCCTGATTTTTTCTTTGGAACGGGGTCATAGCCACTGCCTCCCCAAGGGTGGCACCTCAGGATTCTATTAATCCCGAGAGAAAGCCCACGGAAGAGCCCGTGCGTACGAAGCGCCTCCGCCATATAGTGCGAGCAGGTGGGCTGATAACGGCAGTTACGCCCCAGAAGAGGAGAAATCCCCCACTGATATACCTTAATCAGCAAGAGAAAAGGAAAGAGAATGATATGATTTAAAACCTTTTTCATAGCCGCGCAAAGGTAATTAATTTAATGACATATTGGTGCAAATGCTTTACTTTTGCAGTCATTAAACCGACGAAATGAATACCCCATTAGCTGAGATTTTACGCCCCAAAAACCTCGATGATGTACTCGGACAAGAGCATCTGACAGGAGAAAACGCACCCATCCGAAAGATGATTGAGAACAATACACTGAACTCGCTTATCTTTTGGGGACCTCCCGGTACGGGGAAGACTACGCTGTCTGAAATTATCGCTGAAAAATCTGGGCGGAAGTTTTTTAACCTCTCGGCGGTATCCAGTGGTGTGAAGGAAGTAAGGGAAGTCATAGAGCAAGCAAAAAAACAGAACCTCTTTTCTGGGAAATCGCCTATTTTATTCATAGACGAGATACACAGATTTAATAAATCTCAGCAAGATTCCCTGCTCCACGCTGTGGAAAAGGGGTGGCTCATTCTCATTGGTGCCACCACTGAAAACCCGAGCTTTGAAGTGGTCTCTGCACTGCTCTCCCGCTCTCAGGTTTATATCCTAAAAGCCCTGAGCTATGAGAAACTTGAAGAAGTGGCAGGTATTGCTTTATCAAAATTCAATGAAATCAACCAAACGGACTTTAATCTCGTAGATAAACAGCCGTTTATTCAGTATTCTGGGGGAGATGCGCGCAAGCTTATCAATTCTATTGAATTGGTTTTAAATCAGTACAAAAACAGCCACAAACGGGAGATTAAAACTGAGGATATTTTGAGCGTACTCCAAGAAACAATGGCGGTTTATGATAAAAATGGTGAGCAGCACTATGATATTATCTCTGCTTTTATAAAGTCTATACGAGGGAGCGACCCAAATGCAGCGGTGTATTGGCTCGCGAGAATGCTGAACGGTGGAGAAGACATTAAGTTTATCGCAAGGCGAATGCTGATTCTCGCATCTGAGGATATAGGGCTGGCAAATCCTAATGCGCTGATAATAGCAAACAACTGTTTCCAGGCGATAAATGTTATTGGCAACCCCGAAGCGCGGATTATTTTGAGTGAAACAGCGGTGTATTTGGCAGTTTCACCTAAGAGCAACTCTACCTATAAGGCGATCAACGAAGCCCTTGCCTTTGTGAAGAAAACAGGAGACCTCCCCGTACCCCTACACCTGAGAAACGCACCAACCAAACTGATGAAAGACCTAAACTATGGCAAGGATTATAAATATGCACATAGCTATGACGGTAACTTTACCGAGCAGGAGTTCCTCCCCGAAGAGATTTCTGGAACTCGGTTCTACGAGCCAGGGAATAACTCTACCGAGAAGAAAATAAAAGATGAACTCACCAAAAAATGGAAAGATAAGTACTAAAAAAAGCTATCGGCTTCCTAATAGGAAGCCGATAGCGAGTTTCAAAACAATCTAAAAATATGAAATATCAAACTTACTCCTTAACGATTTTCTGAGAAACAGATTTACCATTTACTACTCCTGCTACAATATAAACACCTTTTGGTAGAGAAGATAGATTAAGCGCACCGTCCTTAGCTACTTTTGCTGTTTTTACCAATTGACCAGCAGTATTAAAGATTTTCACCTCTGAATCTGTAGAGAAGAATAGGTTATCTCTTACGATTGTGTTCTTAATAAAATCAACTTTTGCATAGCTATGCTCTGCTGTACTAAGCTCAGTACTATGGAGGACGAAGTTGTCTAAGTCTAAATCAAAAGTACCTGCCTTACCTAATTTAACAATAAAGAACTGAGTCCCTTCTGCCGTATTCAAATCAGTAATACCAGAGAGATTAAGTTTAACTTTCACCCATTTTCCTTGGGTATCAATCGTACCTGTATATCCATTTTTTGAAGATGCTTCAATTTCCACTTCATCTTTAGAACCATCTATTAAACTTTCAAGATTGAAGATAGAATTACCACCACCATGATGTACCATTATGGACAAAGACTTATTTGAAGTACCTTTTATTTGAAAACTAATCGCTTCTCCCTTAGTAGGAAGCCCTTTCGGTGCATTCGCAGTAAATACATAATCATTTTTCTTACCATCAGAGTTATTAATATGTAGGGAAGCAGAACCATCTACACCTCTACCTACTCCTTGCTCAGCATGTTTTACACCATACTTGTTAAGCCCTCCTATAAAAGCAGACCAGTCTTCGAAATCTGCTCCTGCAAATGCTGGCATTTGTTGAGCACTCATCATTGCACCAATAGCAAACACTGACAAAATTGAATAAAACTTTTTCATAGTCTTTAAAATTTTAAATAGTTAATAATTAATAATCTTTTTCGTGCCACTAAGATAAGCCTATTTATAGTAACAAAACAAGTTTTATGACAAGATAAATGTCATCTGCTAATATTCTTGATATTTTAATAAAAATTTGTATATTATAAGCGAAATTTTTCATCGGAAATCTATTATTAGCTTTGCTACTATAATCCATAAACATCTACCCCTCCACAAAAAAACACCTCCCAAAAGGAGGCGTAAGTATAAAAAGCAAACTCAATAGAGCTATTTCAGTTCTAAGAAGTTGTTTTCTGGGTTTACATCGGCCATTCTTTGGGAGAAATCAATACCGAGCACGGAGATTTCAGACTTTTTTAGCGGGAGAGTAAAAGTGTACTCCTTATTCGTCCAAGCCCAATAGTCCAAGCTCGTATGGTTGCCATAGATATCGCTGGTTTTCCAAGTGCGGGTAAGGTTGGTGGGGATGTGGTAGTTGAGTATCTTTTTATCCTTAGTCAATACACTAAAATCTATCGGCATAGGAATCCCGCCTTTATTCTCGAGGGTTATGGTGGTGCCCTCATTTGAATAACTTACATTCTTAATGGCATAATCTATCGTTTTGGTGGTATTAATCCAGTAGTGGTGGAACCATTTTAAGTCCATAGAAGAGGTTTTCTGGGCTATGTGCAAGAAATCTCTATCGGTTGGGTGCTTCAGGCTCCATTCATTAAAATAATTTTTCAGCACGGCAGACAGGTTTTTCTCACCCATAATATAGCCGAGCTGCACGAGGTAGAGCTCGCCCTTCACATACGATGCGTAGCTGTATGCCGAGCCACTGTCGTGATGATCGCCGAGCCAAGATGCTGGCGCTTCCTGCCCCGTTTTGGTAAATTGGATATAAGAATTTAGGGTAGATGAGAAAGGATTGGGCTGAGGCTCTTTCGGTGGGAAGAGGTTATACATTGTATAGGTCTCTGCGTAGCTGGTAAAGCCTTCGTCTAGCCACGGGCGCATCGCCTCATTGGTTGCCACCATCTGCTGATACCAAGAATGTGCGCCCTCGTGTGCCATTAGCCCTACGAGCCCCTCCAAGCTACGCGCTTCACCGAGCATCATTGTACACATACCGTACTCCATACCGCCATCTCCCCCTTGTATAAAGGCATAGCTTGGGTAAGCATACCTGCCGAAGGTGTTGTTCATAATCTGGAAATAGCGTTGGATATAAGGTTTGGATTCCTCCCAATATTTCGTTTTGTCTGATTTCTGATAGACATAGTAGATTTTAGGTCCGTCCAACACATCGAACTGCTCTACGGTGTAGTCTCTATCTGCTGACCAAGCAAAATCGAGGATATTCTTTGCCGACCACCGCCATACCGCCTTGCCCGATGTATCAGTCTTGATTTCAGCCGTAGGAGAATAGCCCTTTACTTCATTAGGATTAATGAGTACTCCACCTGCGCCTATCACATAGTCTTTATTTATTCTGATGCTCACATCAAAATCCGCAAACGGCGAATGAAACTCCCTACCGATATAGTCAAACGCTGCCCAGCCGTCATAATCGTATTCAGCAATTTTAGGATACCACTGCGTCATCGTCATATCGATACCTTCGGAATTATTCCTCCCACTGCGGCGGATTTGCATTGGGATATTAGCCTCCCACTCCATACTCAGCGAGGTGGTAGTGTTGGGCTTTATCGGTTTATCGAGATAGACTTTCATCACCGTCTCCTGCACTTCAAAGCGAAGCGGTGTGCCGTTCTGCTTTATCCAATGAATATTCTGCCTCCCTTCCTGCTCCTTTGGGATAAGGGAAAGCCTAGACACTCCATTTGCCTGCAATCTCTTATCGGCGTTCTTTCCTTGGCTTTTCACCCTTTCGTCCATCATCGAGCCTGGCTTAAAAGCATTCCAATACAGATGGAAATAAACCACAGAGAGCTCATCTGGGGAGTTATTTGTGTACTGAATCGTCTGCTTCCCCGTGTAGGTATAGTTCTCTGCATCTACCTCTATATCCATCTTATACTTTGCGTGCTGCTGATAATAGTGCGGAGACTTCTGCGCCTGCAATCCTCCAAAACATAAAGCCGAAGCGACCAAGATTAGTTTTTTCATTAACGATTATTTTAATTTTTTACGGCAGGCAAGATAAGGATTTCCACCCAAATGCGCCTATCTTTGCAGACTTAATCCTAAAACCGATGAAAAATATCATATCTATTATTCTGTTTGTAATTTCGGCTCTACTTTCTGCACAGTCCGAGAAAAAACTCCCTCTAAAAAACTACTTTGTAACCCACTTGCCCGATTCATTAGAAGAAACATCAGGGCTTGATTTCTTCAATGGAGAGCTGTTTAGCTTTAATGACAGTGGGAATAGCTCAGAGCTGTTTAAAATCTCCCCAAAAACAGGAAAAATACTCAAAGTCTACCATCCAGACATTGTAAATAAAGACTGCGAAGCAATAACCAATGATGGACAACACATCTATATGGCGGATTTTGGGAATAATTTAGGGACAAGACAGGACCTCACTATCTACAAAATAAAGATGGAAGGCGATTCCCTGCAGTCCCCTATAGTAAAACTCCCTTTTTACTACCCCGAGCAAGAAGACTTTTCCCGCAATAACAGGAATACCGACTTTGATGCCGAATCCATCATCTACCATAAAGGGAAACTGCACATCTTTACTAAAGAATGGAAATCCAAAAACACCACCCACTATACCATAGATCCCAACAATACTGAAAAGCAAGCTGCAGAAAAATTGGAGAGCTTTCCTATCGGTTTTGTAGCAACCGATGCTGCTTACTACAATGGAAGACTCTATATCGTAGGCTATACCAAAAGTCTGCGAGCCTTTCTTTACATCTTTGAAGAAAACTCTGATGGACTCTTCTTCCAAGGGAAAAATGAAAAATATACCCTTGGAGGAGTGCTTACCGTAGGTCAAATAGAAGGAATAGCCGTAGACGACAGCGGTATCTACCTCTCTGGAGAAAAATTTAAAGTTCCTGTAAAACTAATAAAGCAAATCCTATACTTTATACCTGCTACAGATTTATAGTTTACTACTTAAAACTAATAATTTATCGGCTATATATTTCGCGGTGTGGGAGAGGCTGCAAGTCGCCAAGTCCTCAGGAGTGCCACAGAAGATGATTTCTCCGCCATTTTTTCCTGCCTCAGGCCCGATGTCTATCACCCAATCGGCGGACTTAATAATATCGGGCTGGTGCTCGATGACGAGTACCGAATGCCCGAGCTCTATAAGGGATTGTAGGGATTTCATCAACTTATTAATATCATGGAAGTGTAGCCCTGTGGAAGGTTCATCAAAGACGAAGAGGGTCTTTTCAGTTGCACTTCCTTTTACAAGAAAAGAAGCGAGCTTCATCCGCTGTGCCTCACCACCAGAGAGCGTAGAGGAGCTTTGCCCGAGCTGTAAGTATCCGAGACCTACATCTTGCAAAGGTCTGAGCTTAGATACGATTTTAGCCTCTCTGTTTTTCTCAAAGAAATCTATCGCTTCATCTATCGTCATATGGAGGATGTCGGCAATATTTTTCTCATCAAATTTCACTTCCAGTATCTCGCTTTTGAATCTACTTCCATGGCAAGTTTCGCATACCAGCTCTATATCTGCCATAAACTGCATAGATACGGTGGTTATGCCTTCGCCTTTGCATTCATTACACCTTCCGCCATCTACATTAAAGGAGAAGTGCTTGGGCTGCAGCTTGAGATGTTTTGCCAGTTTCTGCCGAGAGAAGAGCTCCCTTATCTCATCGTATGCCTTTAAGTAGGTTACAGGATTGGAGCGGGAGGACTTCCCGATGGGATTCTGGTCTATAAGCTCGATGTGCTGAACTAAGGATTTCGGGAAGTCCACACTATCGTAATCGCCTTTTTTTCCTCCCATCCCGAGCTGTATCTGTATATCATTTACTAGGACTTCTTTCATCAGGGTAGATTTCCCAGAGCCCGACACCCCAGAGACTACCACCAAGCACTCGAGCGGTATATCTACACTGATGTTTTTAAGGTTGTTCTGCCTTGCGCCTCGTATTTGTATAAAGTTTTTTGGAGCGCGCCTTAGCTCTGGAGTTTTTATTTGTAGCTTTCCTGTGAGGTAATTCGCGGTGAGGGTATCTGCCGTTTTCAATTCCTCAAACGCACCTGCGAAGACCAATTCTCCCCCCAAGTATCCTGCCTCTGGACCGATGTCTATAATGTAGTCGGCAGCTTTCATTACATCTTCATCGTGCTCTACGACGATGACTGTGTTTCCCAAATCTCTGAGCTGCTTGAGGACGCCGATGAGGTTTTCGGTATCGCGAGAGTGCAGTCCGATGGACGGCTCATCGAGAATGTAGATGGAACCCACGAGCGAGCTCCCCAAACTCGTTGCGAGATTTATCCTCTGGCTCTCTCCGCCCGAAAGGGTATTGGAATTTCGGTTGAGGCTAAGGTATCCGAGCCCTACTCTATTGAGAAACTCAAGGCGAGAGGTGATTTCGTATATCAATCTCTTGGCTACGCTCTCCTCGTATGGGGTAAGTTTAAGGTTCTTAATAAGCGGGAGGAGCTCATCAAGGGGGAGGTCTATGAGCGATTGTATATTTCGCCCGTCAATTTTTACCCATTCGGTTTCTTTTCTCAGTCTAAGCCCCCCACAGTCTTGGCAGAGGGTTTTCCCTCTATATCTTGCGAGCATTACTCGGTACTGTATCTTGTAAAGATTCTCTTCGAGCATTCGGAAGAGGTTGTCTATGCAGGGGAATCGCCTCTCGCCATTGCCTCTCCAGAGGAGGTGCTTTTGCTCCTTCGTTAGTTGGTAATACGGCTTATGAATAGGGAAATCCGCTACTTGCTTAATGAACTCGCGCTTCCACTCGCTCATTGTCTCGCCTTTCCAAGGGGCTACGGCATCTTCAAAGACCGAAAGCATCTTGTTGGGAACCACCAAATCTTCGTCTATACCGATGATTTTCCCGTATCCCTCGCAGGTAGGGCAAGCGCCGTAAGGATTATTAAAGCTGAAAAAATGCACATTAGGCTCTAAGAAACTGATACCATCTGCCTCAAACTTGTTTGAAAACTCTTTTATGCTTCCACTCTCGGTATTTTTTAATGAACAGGAGCCCCTACCTTCGTAAAATGCCATCTGCACCGAATCGGCAAGCCTTTGCAGGAAGCTCTCATCCTCCTCATAAGTAAATCTATCGATGACGAGCTGAATATCCATCCCCTCCTCTGGGATAAATCCAAAGCTCTCCAAATCTTCTATCCCAGCAATATTACCGCTAACCTCCAAGCGGGTGAATCCCGATATTTTCAGCGTGTTGAACATCTCTTTAAAGCCATCAACACTGTACTCCAAAGGGCTGCGGAGAAGAAAAGAGGTGTTTTTAGGAGAGGCTTTTATGAAGTCTATCACATCGCTTACGCTGTCCTTCTTCACTTCCTCCCCAGAAATTGGCGAGTAGGTTCTGCCAATCCTCGCAAAGAGGAGCTTGAGGTAATCATACACCTCAGTAGAAGTACCCACCGTAGAACGCGGATTGGAGGAAATTACCTTCTGCTGAATGGCGATAGACGGAGCCAATCCCTTAATATCATCTACCTTCGGCTTTTCCAGCTTCCCGAGAAACTGCCGAGCGTAGGAGCTAAGGCTCTCCACATAGCGCCTCTGCCCCTCAGCATAAACCGTATCAAATGCCAATGAAGACTTGCCACTCCCCGAAACGCCCGTAATAACGACCAATTTATTCTTCGGAATCCTCACATCTATATTCTTTAAGTTGTTAAGATGTGCATTCTTCACAAAAATCTCTTTCCTGATATCTATCTCTCTTTCCTGACTCATAAAAAATCTTTATTCCTTCTATTTGGAATAAAAACCCTGCAAAATTACAGAAAAATAATAAGCATCATAGCTGATGAGGCTCTTAGTACTCAAAATAAGGTTTAAAATTCTCCACTGAAGTGTTTTTGGTCTCGGACAAGCAATTGTACCGCTCCGAAACTCTGCACAGCTTATCTGACTTTTGTAGAAAAAAATACCTCGCCAGCTACGGTGTAAGTACTCCCCATGCGAGTAGGTACCTCACCGGCTACAATGTGTTCTCAGTTTAGTAAAACCACCTAAGGGGAGAGCTTATGCTCAATTATATGGAGAAAAAGCGGTAGTATTGCCTACCGCGTACTGCCTATAGCATACTGCAAAAGAAAGTCTTTTACCTTCTCGAAATCGTAGCTATTGGCACCATCCTCAAGTACGGAGCTGTCTTGAATGTGGATTAGCTTGCCGTTTTTATCTAAAATAATGAAAACAGGGAAGCCGTATTTATCCTGAGGATTGCCGTAGGAAGTAAAGATATCAGCATTTTTATTCTCGCGAGAATAGTTCAAATGATAGTAAAGGTAGTTTTCATCTACTATATTTTTCAGCTCGGGATTGTTTTGTATGTATTGATGAAACCTCAGGCACCAGATACACCAATTGCCACCACCCTGCATCAGGATATTCTTGTTTTCGGTTTTGGCTTTCTTTACCAGCGTTGCGATTTTCTGCTTAGCATTTTCATTAGGATTGTAAGGCTTATCGAGCTTCTGCTGTTTCTGAGAAGTGGATGGGTCTTTAGCCCCGTCTTTAATCTGTGCAAAAGAGAAAGAAGCCCCTGCAAAAAGGAGGAAAGCAGTAACTGAGGTTTTAAGAATATTTATACTCATCTCATTAAAATTTGCGCCAAATATAAAGAAATCACCCTAAAGAAAGTTTTTAGCCGATGATATTATTTTTACTTTTGCACCGAAATGAAACTTATCCTAATACTTCTACGACTGATATCAAGACTCCCTCTTCGAGTGCTTTATGTATTTTCGGATATCATCTTTTTTCTGAATTATTATATCATCGGTTATAGAAAAAAGGTGGTGCTGGACAATCTGAGGAACTCGTTTCCCGAAAAGACCGAAGCCGAAATAAAAGCGATACGAAAACAGTTCTTCCGCAACTTCTCAGACTATATCGTGGAGACCTTAAAAGCGATGACCATTAGCGAAACGGAGCTTAGGGTAAGGGTACAGCACATTAATCAGGAAGTATTTTATGAGGCTCTTGATGAGAAGAGAAACATCATCCTCCTTACAGGGCATATTTTTAATTGGGAATGGATTATTGCTCTTGCATCGGTGATTCCGCAGAAGAATTGCCATCCTGTTTATAAGAAAATCAATAATAGTTTCTGGGAAGAGCAGATGGTGAAGATTAGGAACAAGTTCGGAAACCAATCCTTAGAAACGAATGATGTGCTGAGAAATATTCTGCGCACCCCAAATGATGGAAATACCGCCTATATGTTCGTTGCCGACCAATCTCCTTTTGTGGCAAATGTAGATGTAGGAACGATTTTCCTTCATCAGAAAACTCCTGTATTTATTGGGTACGACAGGCTCTCCACAAAAATGAATCTCGCCTTTATCTACTGCGATATGAAGAAGGTAAAGAGAGGTTTTTACCAAGTGAATTATTATAGAATCTACCCTGATGAGGAGAAATTCACCGAGCTGGAAGTCGTGAAGAAATTCCACATCCTATTGGAAGAGACAATAAAGAAAAACCCCGACAATTATCTCTGGTCTCACAAGCGCTGGAAGTATGCGCACGCCATTAAAAGGATTATTTAACCCTAAAACCTCCCTCCGAAAATGAAAACTGCCGTAGCAATACTCAACTATAATGGAAAAAACTGGCTGGAAACCTTCCTACCCACTGTGATAAAGTACTCGCACGGGTATGAGGTCTATGTTATAGACAATCAATCTAATGATAACTCTGTAGATTTCGTAAAAAAGCATTTCCCAGAGGTGAAAATCATTATCAATGCTGCCAATTACGGCTTTGCAAAGGGATATAACGAAGGATTAAAGCAGATTTATGCTGAGATATACTGTCTGCTCAACTCTGATGTGGAGGTTACAGAAGGGTGGATAGATTCGGTGCTGGAAGTTTTTCAATCTGATGAGAATATCGCTGTTGTACAGCCTAAAATACTGTCTTATTACGAGCGAGACAGTTTTGAATTTGCTGGCGGAGCAGGTGGTTTAATGGATAACCTTGGCTATCCCTACTGCCGAGGGCGAATATTTGACAAAACAGAGAAAGATAACGGTCAGTATGATGATATTTCCGAGATATTTTGGGCATCGGGCTGTGCTTTTTTCATCCGTGCTGATGTATTCTGGGAGCAACAACAAGGCTTTGATGAAAGATACTTCGCTCACCAAGAAGAAATAGACCTCTGCTGGAGAATTATCAACTCTGGGAAAAAGATATTCTACACCTATAAATCTGTGGTCTATCACATAGGAGGCGCTACCCTTGCCAAAGAGAATCCGCACAAAACTTATCTCAATTTCAGGAATAATCTTAGCACCTTACTCAAAAATCTTCCTTTTCCAAAACTCCTTTGGATCATTTTCCTCAGACTTTGCTTAGATGGCATTGCGGGTCTTTATCTCGGGATTAAAATCGGCTTTTCTCACACTTGGGCGGTCATAAGGGCGCACTTTGCTTTCTATGTAGAGGCTATAAATACAATCAAGCGGAGGGGGAAACACCAAACGGCGAACTACTACCAAACGAAATGGCTCATATTTAAGAAAAAGTTTTAGATAATTTCGGCATCAAAGACCTCTTCAAAATGCCTTTTGATGTGATTTTTCACGCCCGCAACCTCTTCTGAGGAAAGAATTCCACCCAGCTCACGATGGAGCGATGCCACCGCCTTATCTTTTATCCCACACGGGACAATATACTCAAAATACTTCAAATCGGTATTCACATTAAGGGCAAAGCCGTGCATTGTAACCCATCTTGACGCCTTCACTCCCATTGCGCAAATCTTACGAGCGTACGGCTTCCCCACATCTAGCCATACGCCCGTTTCTCCATTGCTCCTCTCCCCTTTCAAACCGTATTCGGCAATGGTTTTAATGATAACTTCCTCCAGATTTCTCATATAAAGATGGATATCTGACTTAAAATTATCCAAATCCAAGATAGGATAGCCCACAATCTGCCCATAACCGTGGTAAGTAATATCTCCGCCTCTGTTCGTCTTCACATAGGAAGCGTTAATCTCCTTCAGTTTCTCCTCATTAGCGAGCATATTCTGCTCATCTCCTGATTTCCCGAGGGTATAGATATGGGGGTGCTCCACAAAGAGGAGGTAGTTCGGTGTTTGAATACGAGCGCGCTCTTCTCTATCTCTATTTTTTATTTTCAGGTCTATAATCCCCTGCATTAGGTTTTCTTGGTAGGAGAATGCCTCCGCATAATCCATTATTCCCAAGTCTTTAAACTGAACTTTTTTATTTTGAATCACTGACATAGGCATAAATTAAGGCATCAAATCTACAAATTAAATCAATCTACGGATGATGATTTCTATAAAATCGTACGAGATTATCTCTCAACCGCTCTTCTTTATACGGTACGAAGTTAAACTCAGGCGCTTTTGTCCCATTATCAAGGTATAATGAAGGATTACCAATCACCACAGCCTCATCCCAGAGGTTTCGGGAGATCAACTCGCCCAAAGTAAAACCGCCCCCTTCTACCAGTACAGATTGTATTTGCAACTGATAAAGCGCCTCTATCATCTCCTCTAAGAGCCTCTCTTTATTTTGAATACGCACATAGAGAACATTATCTTCCCTACCTTCTTTTTGGGAGTTAAAGACCATCGTTTCGGCTTCATCGTTGAAAATATTAAAGTCTCGGGGTACTTTTAGGTCAAGGTCAATCAGCAGGCGAATCGGACTACGCCCAACAACCTCGCGAGTCGTAAGGCTCGGATTATCACCAAGCGCCGTCTGAGTTCCCACCAATATCGCTTGCTCCGCACTCCTCATCCGATGTACCCACTGCTTTGAAAGCCCATTGCTAATACTAAACGGCTGATAATCCTTATCCAAAAAACCATCTGCACTGCTTGCCCACTTTAAAGTAATGAACGGTCGCCTCTTGGAATGGTAAGTAAAGAACCTTTTATTGAGCTCCCAACACTCCGCCTCGAGAAGGGGGGAACAAACCTCTATCCCAGCGGCTTTGAGGAGGGCTTTCCCTCGACCATTTACCCGCTCGTTAATATCCATCGCACCAATAACCACCCTTTTAAAGCCTATCTCTTTAATTGCCTCAGCACAAGGCGGCGTTCTACCAAAATGCGAGCACGGTTCTAAGGACACATACAAAGTAGATTCTGGAAGCAGCCCCTTATCCCTTACCGAACGAATAGCGTTAATCTCCGCGTGGGGCTCTCCCGCCCTTTCGTGGAAACCCTCACCGATAATTTTCCCATTATGCACAATCACGCTCCCTACCAAAGGGTTTGGGTAAGTATTTCCTTGGGCAATCTGCGCAAGTTCTATACATCTTCGGAGGTAGTCTTCGTCTTTCATCGCGTATTTATATAGGCAAAAATAAAAATATTCAGCTAAAAATCACTTGAAATCACTAATCAATCAACAAAAACCACCTTTCGGTAAGGAAAACCTACCTTTCGGTAAATAATTTTTCCAATAGCGACAGGGAGTTTCTATCTTTGAACCATAAAATTAGTAAAACCAACCGTATGAACCGCTCTTATCCCAACAAAACACTCTCATTTTCCCTGTTTTTCCTTAGCATTAGCAGTATTTTCCTCTATTATATGCTCCCGAACCTCTTTTTAGGCATACCACACTCGGAATCTTTCTATCTTACCGCGATATATTCTGTGGGATATACCTTTGCAAACGCCCTCCTCTACAATTTTTTAGATAAAAAACACCCTTGGGGCGCTCGTACTCTATTCAGATTCCTCCTTAGCCTCATCGGCATTATCCTCGTCAATACTTTTATCACCTATGCCCTTCATTTTTCGTATCTCGTTCTTTATAAAGGGGGTAGCGCGGAGGATATATTCAACCTTAACCGCTTCAATCTGCTTTGCATCTGGGGAATCACCATCATCGCCCTTTTCTATCACGGATTTGATTACCTCAAAAGCCTAAAACATCGGGTAGAGCGAAAGCTAAGCCAGCAAAAAATCATTGCACACTCCGCCGATGCAAGGTATCAAAGCCTTAAAAACCAGCTAGACCCCCATTTCCTGTTTAATTCCCTCAATGTCCTCAGCTCGCTCGTAGAAGAAAACCCAAGCCAAGCGCAAAACTTCATCCATTTGCTTTCAAAAACCTACCGATACATCTTAGAACAGAAGGATAAAGACCTTATCTCCGTAGGGGACGAGCTCAGCTTTGCAGAAACCTACTGCCAGCTCCTCAAAATGCGGTTTGAAGAGAGCATCAGCCTGTCTTTCGAGCTCGAGGAAGGCCTAAAAAACCACCTCATCGCCCCACTATCGCTCCAGCTGCTATTAGAAAACGCCATCAAACACAATTATGCCTCTGTGCAATCACCATTACACATAAAAATCTACTCAGAATCCGATAATTTTTTAGTCGTAGAGAATAATTTCCAGCCCAGAAAAACCAATGCATCAAAAACAGGCATAGGATTACAAAACATCATCCAACGCTACGCAATCCTCACCGATAAACCCGTACAAATCGAAAGAAATACACAGCATTTTAAAGTAAAAATCCCGATACTAACCCTAAAAAATAAGATTATGGACAAAAATTTTGAAACCAAAGACCAAGCGCGACGAAAAGCAGAGAGAAAAGCCGCCGCTCTCACTGATTTCTACGGAAATCTCATCAGCTATGCCCTCATTATCCCCACATTGTTCCTCATCAATTGGCTTACATTGCCTAAATATTGGTGGGCGGTATGGCCAGCCATCGGCTGGGGGCTCGGTTTAGCCATTCACGCGGTAAAAACCCTCTATATTACCAGCAATTGGGAGGAAAAACAAGTGCAAAAATTCCTAAAAGAAGACGAAAAACTCCACCCAAAACACTAATTCCTCCCCTATTAAACGAAATACTGAGCTCATAAAGGCTCGGTATTTCATTTTATCCTTATTTTTGGAGAGCAAAAAACATTTATAAAGGTAAAAACAATGAAAGAAAAGACAAAAACGCTCATTATAGAAGACGAAAAGCCCGCTGCTCGCCATCTGTCGCGAATGCTTTCCGAGCGGGGAGATATAGAACTCATCGGGATTGTACATTCCGTAAAAGAAGGTCTCAATTTCCTTAAAAATCAAAGCCAACCAGACCTTATCTTTGCCGATATCGTGCTTGGAGATGGGCTATCCTTTGATATTTTCGAGAAAACTGAGCTCCGAAGCTTCATCATCTACACTACGGCGTTTGATAATTACACCCTAAGAGCCTTCAAACTCAATTCGGTCGACTATCTCCTCAAACCGATAACCAAAGAAGAGCTCCATACTGCCATAGAAAAATATCATCGCTTTTCGCCTAAAGCACAGCACTATGAGAACCTTAATTTCTCATCAATGATTACAACAGAGGCGCCAAAAATCTCACGGATTTTATCCAAAACGGGAACCAACTTAAAAATAATCCCCACCAGCGATATCTCTTTTTTCTATTCTGAAAACAAAATCGTCTATGCGCAAACGAAAGAGCGCTCCTACCCTACAGATTTCTCCCTTGATGAGCTTGAAAACAACCTCCCCTCACCATCCTTTTTCAGAATCAATCGGCAGACTATCATCCATATCCATTTTATTAAAAACATCTGTACATCGCCTACTTATAGCGTTCAAATGCTCTACTCCCTCGATCCACATCTCTCCATAAGCCGCGATAGAATTAATGACTTTAAAAACTGGCTCACCCAAAGCTAATCCCTCCCCACCATAAGAGGGATTTCTTTTTCTATTTTCTCTCCATCGGGCATCCTCATTAGTAGTAATATTTTTTACCTCTAAACCCAAAACTCTTTCCACAGCGAATGTTAGCTCTATTGTACCGCGAAAAAATCATATTGTAACGCAAAGAAACGAGATTGTAACGATAAAAAACAGTATTGTAACGCGAAGAAATGGGATTGTAACGCGAAAAAATGACATTGTAATGCGAAGAAATGGAATTGTAACGCTAAAAAATCATATTGTAACACAAAGAAATCATATTGTAATAATTCTACTAAAATCCCTGAAAAATAGAGCAATAAAAAACCTCTTCTTGTACAAGAAGAGGTTCACTAATGAAACAGACTTTATAACTAAAGTATTTCTAATTGCTTTCTTTATTGCCCGTAAGTATAATTTCTTTCTGCTCGCCTATGCTAAACATATAATCCTCTAAAACTTTTTCCGTCGTTCCTCTAAGACCCCTCGCCCCAAGACCTTTTTCCATCGTTTCATCTACAATGGATTCTACCGCTTCATCGCTAAACACTAGGTTGATACCATCCATTCTGAAAAGCTCTACGAACTGGTTTACAATAGAGTTCTTTGGTTCTTTCATAATTCTAACCATCGTTTCTCTCGTTAGCTTATCGAGGTGCGTGATAATAGGGAACCGTCCCAAAAGCTCAGGAATAAGCCCAAAGCTCCTCAGATCTATTGCGTTGATTTTGCTGAGGATATCCTCTTCCTCCTCTGCTGCATTTAGCTTCTCAGAACTAAAACCTATTGCCTGCTTATTAAGCCTTCGTTCAATGATTTCTCGTATCCCATCAAACGCGCCTCCAGCTATAAAAAGTATGTTCTGGGTGTTTACCTGTATGTACTTCTGGTCGGGATGCTTCCTGCCCCCCTGAGGTGGCACATTTACAATGCTGCCTTCCAATAGTTTTAGGAGCCCTTGCTGTACCCCCTCCCCCGACACATCTCGGGTAAGGCTCGGATTATCAGACTTTCTGGCTATTTTATCTATCTCATCGATGAAAACAATTCCCCTTTCTGCTTTTTCCACATCATAATCCGCAACCATCAGTAGGCGAGAGAGTATGCTCTCCACATCCTCCCCTACATACCCTGCCTCTGTGAGTATAGTGGCATCTACTATACAGAATGGCACATTGAGCTCACGAGCAATCGTCTTCGCAAGGAGGGTTTTCCCTGTTCCCGTTTCGCCAATCATTATGATGTTAGACTTTTCAATTTCCACTTCTCGGTCCTCATTCTGAGCGTGCAAAAGCCTCTTATAATGATTATACACAGCTATTGAGAGCTGCTTCTTTGCTTGGTCTTGCCCGATGACATATTGGTCTAAAAACGCCTTTATTTCCTTAGGTTTTTTAAGATTTTCAAGGATTTGCGCTGATTCTGCAGAATTTTGAACCGCATTTTCCTTCACGATAGAATGCGCCTGCTCTATACAATTCTCACAGATATAACCATTCTGCCCAGAGATGAGCATTTTCACCTGCTCTCTATGCCTCCCGCAGAACGAACATTGGTTTGGATTCATAAACTTACTGACTAATTATTTTTAATCTTTTCGGCAATTGCTGTATATTCCTCTGGTGTGAAATTCAACCTTTTATTGCTAAAATTAAGGTCGTCCATCTCGCTTATCGGAACCAAATGAATATGCGCGTGTGGCACTTCTATGCCCACTACAGCTACAGCAATGCGCTTCCCTGGATAGGTTTTCTCTAATTTCTTTGCTACCTGCTGAGCAAACGCCCAAAGCCTCTGATGCTTTTCGGTATCCAAATCAAAGATAAAGTCTATTTCCTCCTTCGGAATAACGAGCGTATGCCCCTCTACCAAAGGCATTGCATCCAAAAAGGAGAGAAATTCGCCATCTTCGGCTACCTTGTAAGACGGTATTTCTCCTCTTACGATTTTAGTGAATATTGAACTCATAACGATTCTTTTTAATATTTAAAAACCTTGTTTTAATACTTGAAAACCTTATTCTTTTAGCAATAAGTTTTCAAAAAAAACAGACTAAAGTGTAATTTCTAATACCTCAAAGGAGAGTTTATTGCCATTAGGGAGGAGAATTTCTGCCGTCTCCCCTACTTCCTTACCGAGCAAGCCTTTTGCGATAGGAGTATTCACAGATATTTTGCCCGCTTTCAGATCGCTTTCATTATCGGGAACAAGGGTGAATTTCTGCTCCTGTTTTGTAGCATTATTCTTCAATCTTACGGTCATCAGTATAGATACTTTGGAGGTATCCAGCTGAGACTGATCTATCACTTTTGAAGTTGCAATGGCATCTTTCAGCTTGGAGATTTTCATTTCCAGCATACCTTGTGCCTCCTTTGCAGCATCGTACTCCGCATTTTCAGAGAGGTCTCCCTTGTCTCTTGCTTCTGCAATCTGTTGAGTTATTTTAGGTCTCTCAACACTTTCCAAATGTTCCAATTCGGCTTTCATTTTCTCTAAGCCTTCTTTAGTTACATATGTTGCCATAATAAAGTTAATTTTAACAATGAATATAAAAAAATAATCCGACATTTGCCGGACAATGTTTGTATATGATTTTCGTTATGCAAATATATAATATTTTTTGAATATGAAAAGACCTTCCTCTCTAATTCTCTTTTTTATAAGTCTTATATTTTGTGCTTTCAGCCTTCATTCGTGCAAAGACAGAGATGGTACCGTGAGTTGCTTCCCAAAACAGTATATTAATTTCAATCTGGATTTAAACTTCCCCAGCTATAATTCCCTTCAGCACGCGGGGAATTGGCTTTATATAGATATAGATGGTAGTGGTACAAAAGGTGTTATTATCTACAATAAAGGTACAGAGTTTAAAATCTATGACCGCAATGCTCCTCACCTCTGCCCAGATGAAAATACCACATTAGAAGTGATTCGAGATTCATCAGGTTTTAATAAAATTCATTGCAAAAAAGATAATTCAGAATGGCTTTTAGAGACTGGCGAACCATTAAAAAACACACAAGTCCCTCCCAAGACTTACCGATATACTTTTGAAAATAATATACTAACAGTCTATAATTAAAGGAATAAAAAAATGCAAAACCTTAACGAAAGGATGGAGAATATTACAGAAATGGAAAATATTCTCAATAAAATGAATGACTTGATGAGCCGATTAGAAACCCTGCACCAAGAGTGGAAAGACACCCAACCTGATTTTGAAAAATTGCTCAACTATTACGAAGGTGAACAGTGGCAAGCGGACTATGAGGCTTATGAAGAAGGGCTTTTCCCTCAGGATTTCCCCTGTGGAGTGCTTAGCGAAGACGCTGTTTTTGACCTTGTGAGTAGCCAGCACTCTACTGCACTTGATGCCATAAAACTTTCAGCAGATATACTAACGAAATAAATCAAACTTTGGAAAAGAAAATACGCTGCCAATGGTGCGAGAAAGACCATCTCTACCGAAACTATCACGACAACGAATGGGGCAAACCCGTTTATAATGATGAAACCCTCTTCGAGTTTCTCACCCTTGAGAGCTTCCAAGCGGGGCTTAGCTGGTACACAATCCTCGTGAAAAGAGAAGGCTTTCGAGAGGCTTTTGATAACTTCAATTATCATAAAATCGCGAAATACAGCGAGCAAAAAGTAGAAGAACTCCTCAATGATTCTCGGATTGTAAAAAACAGACTCAAAATCTTCGCTACAATAAATAATGCTCAAAAATTTATAGAGGTGCAAAAAGACTTCGGGAGTTTCTCAAACTATATCTGGGCATTTACAGGTGGGCAGCCGATAGATAATCATCCGAAAGAGTTAAAAGATATCCCAGCAACTACGGCTATTTCTGATAAAATTTCTAAAGATTTGAAGAAAAGGGGCTTTAAGTTTTTAGGCTCTACGACTATTTATGCCTTTATGCAGGCTGTAGGGATGGTAAATGACCATATAGCCAACTGCTTCACAAGAGAGAGAGGTTAGTTTCTGCTAAAATCTCACTTAAAAATCCTTCCAATTCGGTAGAAAGTCTTAATTTTACGCAAATTTTTTATATGAAAAAGATTCAGATGGTTGACTTGCAAAGTCAATATTTCAAAATAAAAAATGAAGTAGATAATGCCGTACTCAATGTAATGGAGTCGGCACAATTCATTAATGGTCAAGAGGTAAAATTCTTCCAAAAAGAGTTGGAAGAATACCTCGGAGTGAAAAATGTAATCCCTTGTGCCAACGGTACAGATGCCCTGCAAATTGCACTAATGGCATTGGACTTGGAAGAAGGCGATGAAGTCATCACTGCTGATTTTACCTTTGCAGCAACAGTGGAGGTTATCCATTTATTAAAACTCAAAGCTGTGCTCGTAGATGTAGATTATGATACTTTTACCATCAGTCCAGATCGAATTCGGCAAGCGATTACCCCAAAGACAAAGGCAATTATCCCCGTTCACCTCTTTGGGCAGTGCGCCAATATGGAGGAGATTTTAAAGATTGCCAAAGAACACAACCTCTTTGTAATAGAAGACAATGCACAGGCAATCGGTGCAGAATACACTTTTAACGATGGCAGAGTGAAAAAATCTGGCACTATGGGTACTATGGGTACTACTTCATTTTTCCCATCTAAAAACTTAGGTTGCTATGGTGATGGCGGAGCTATTTTCACCGATGATGATGACCTTGCCCACAGGTTGAGAGGTATTGTAAATCACGGAATGTATGAGCGATATTACCACGATGAAGTGGGAGTAAATTCGAGGTTAGACAGCATACAAGCTGCCGTTCTCAGAAAGAAACTCCCCCACCTCAATGCGTATAACGAAGCCCGTTCAAAAGCGGCAAACTATTATAATGAGGCATTTAGTAACCATCCTCTCATCCTCACCCCAAAACAAGCCGAATATACCACCCATGCCTATCATCAATATACCCTCAGGCTGCTCAATGGCAAAAGAAATGAACTCCAAAGCTACCTTGCAGAGAAGGAAATCCCTGCAATGATTTACTATCCCGTAGCACTAAGGAAGCAGAAGGCATATTACCAAGAAAGCAATGATGCAGACTTCATCAATACCGATAAGCTCTTGAACGAAGTAATTTCTCTGCCAATGCACACCGAGCTGGATGAGGAACAACTAAAATACATTACAGAATCCGTTCTGGAATTTGTAAACAAAAGCTAACAATTATTAACTTTTTCACATCTATGAAGCAAGGGCATCTTAATCCAATTGCTTTCTGTGCTATGATGGGTATTATTAATGACAAATAAAAAATAACTGATGAAAACAATTCTGGTAACAGGTGGGCTCGGGTATATAGGCTCTCATACGGTAGTAGAACTCCTAAATGGTGGTTTTGAGGTAGTCATCGTAGATGATATGTCAAATTCCGAAAAATTCATTCTCAACAATATAGAGGAAATCACAGGTAAAAAACCTTATTTCTACCCATTTGACCTAAAACGAAGAGAGTTACTCACTCAGGTATTTGATGCTCATCAAATCAATGGGTGTATCCATTTCGCTGCTTTCAAAGCTGTGGGTGAAAGCCAAGAAAAGCCCGTAGATTATTACGAAAACAACCTTTTTACGCTTATCAACCTCCTTCAAGAATTTAAGGAGAGGGGTATTTCTAACTTTATCTTTTCATCATCTTGCACCGTTTATGGGCAGGCAGATGAAATGCCAATAACCGAAACTACTCCACTAAAAGCTGCGGAAAGTGCCTATGGAAGAACCAAGCAAATGGGTGAAGAGATTTTAAGAGATTTTGCTACAGCACATAAGAAAAAGATTTCTCTGCTAAGGTATTTTAACCCAATTGGGGCGCATTCATCAGGGAAATTGGGCGAATTACCGATTGGCATACCAAACAACCTGGTGCCTTATGTAACTCAAACTGCAGCAGGCATAAGGGAGAAGCTTAGTATTTGGGGTGATGACTACCCTACCCCAGACGGTACAGCAATAAGGGATTATATTTATGTTTCAGATCTTGCCAAAGCGCATTTACAAGCATTAAAAAAACTCCTCTCCGAAGAAAAGGAAAGTCTGATAGACATCTATAATCTCGGAACAGGCAAAGGGTCTTCGGTGCTGGAAGTAGTAAAAGCATTCGAGAGGGCGAATAGCGTAGCAGTACCTTATCAGATTTGCGAGCGAAGAGCAGGAGATATTACGATAGCCTTTGCTAACGCCGAAAAAGCAGAAAAAGAACTCGGCTGGAAAGCAGAAACTACCTTAGAAGAAGCCCTACGCACCACTTGGCAATGGCAAAAATATTTAGAAACAAGAAAGGGAGGTTAAATTTACCTCCCTATTAAATTAGGTCTAAGCCATTTTGTAGCAAAATCTAAATCCACTCCTTTTCTCTCGGCATAATCACGAAGCTGGTCATTCCCAATCTTACCTACACCGAAGTATTTCGCATTGGGGTTACCTATATAATAGCCAGATACGGCAGCCGTAGGATACATCGCAAGACCTGCATCCATCAGCTCTATGCCTGTATTTTCTTTTACTTTGAGGAGTTCCCAGATGGTTGCCCGTTCCAAATGGTCTGGACAAGCGGGATAGCCTGGAGCTGGCCGTATACCCTTGTATTCTTCGTCTATCAGCTCATCATTGGTCAAATTTTCATCAGAGGCATAGCCCCAGTATTCCTTCCTCACTCTCCAGTGGAGATATTCTGCAAAAGCCTCTGCAAATCGGTCGGCTAAAGCTTTTGCCATAATGGTGGAATAATCATCATTTTTCTGCTTATAATAATTCACGAGCTCATCTGTGCCAATGCCTGCGGTAACAGCAAAAGCCCCGATATAGTCCTGCACCCCTGATTGTTCTGGAGCAATGAAGTCCGACAAGGCAAAATATTCCTTACCCTCAGATTTTTTAAGTTGCTGGCGAAGGGTTCTAAACACAAACTTTTCGCCATCTTTATCCACGATAATATCATCTCTATCGTTGGAATTTGCAGGGAAGAGCCCAAATACCGCCTTTGCTTTGAGGAGTTTTTCATCTAAAATTCGGTTGAGGATGATCTGTGCATCTGCCCAGAGTTCTCGTGCCTGCTCTCCGACTTTTTCATCATTTAATATATTGGGAAATCTGCCGTGTAAATCCCAGCTTCGGAAGAAAGGAGACCAGTCCACAAACGGAAGTAATTCCCTAAAATCCTGATCTTCTATCACCGTAATGCCGAGCTTTTTCGGTGGAATGATACGCTCGTTTTTCCAATCGATTTTAAACCTTTTCTGGCGAGCTTCTTCTATTGAGATATACTCTTTATCGGTTTGTCTTGCGAGGAATTTCTCTCTAAACTCGGCATACTCGGCTTTGAGCTCCTTTTTATAATCAGAAGATTTATCAGGGCTAAGGAGAGAATTGACGATATTCACCGTTCGGGAAGCATCTCCACCGTGTACTACGGTGTTTTTGTACTTCGGAGCGATTTTTACTGCGGTATGCGCCTTTGAAGTGGTAGCCCCTCCGATGAGGAGTGGGAAATCCAAATTCTGCCTGTCCAGCTCGGAAGCTACATATTCCATCTCATCAAGGCTTGGAGTGATGAGCCCGCTAAGCCCTATAATATCCACTTTCTCTTCTATTGCGGTTTGTATGATTTTCTCACAGGGAACCATTACGCCAAGGTCTATTATCTCGTAATTGTTGCAGGCAAGGACTACGCCCACAATGTTTTTTCCTATATCGTGCACATCTCCTTTCACGGTCGCCAGTAAAATTTTACCATTGCTCGGTTTGGTAGCATCTTTTTCAGCTTCGATAAAAGGTTCTAAGTAGGCAACAGCTCGTTTCATTACCCTTGCGGATTTCACAACTTGAGGGAGGAACATTTTGCCACTCCCGAAGAGGTCTCCCACTACACTCATACCTGTCATCAGGTTGATTTCTATCACATCCAAAGGGCGAGTAGCTTCTTGCAATGCCGCAGCCATATCCTCTTCTATAAACCTATCAATCCCCTTTACGAGGGAATGAGTAATTCGCTCCTGGAGGGGCTGCTCACGCCAAGAGAGATCTTCTGTTTTTTCTTTTTTTACAGATTTCACCTTTTCGGAATAGTCCAAAAGGCGCTCGGTAGCATCATCTCTTCGGTCGAGGATAACATCTTCTACGAGTTCTAAAAGTTCAGAGGGGATTTCATCATAGACTTCGAGCATTGTAGGATTTACGATGCCCATATTCATTCCTGCCTTTATTGCGTGGTAGAGAAATACGGAGTGCATCGCCTCTCGCACGGTATCATTCCCCCGAAATGAAAAGGAGACATTGGAAACCCCACCACTCACCGAAACGAAAGGGAGGTTTTCTCTAACCCAGCGAGTAGCCTCTATAAAATCAATGGCATTTCGCCTGTGCTCCTCCATACCCGTAGCCACGGGGAAGATATTCAAATCAAAAATGATGTCTTCTGGTGGGAAATCAACTTTATCCACCAAAATCCTGTACGAACGCTCAGCAATCTCTATCCTCCTCTGGTAATTATCCGCCTGACTTACCTCATCAAAAGCCATTACGATAACAGCAGCACCATATCTCTTAATGATTTTTGCCTGCTCGATGAACTCCGCTTCCCCATTCTTTAAACTAATGGAATTAACGACGGACTTCCCCTGCACAACCTGCAAACCTGCTTCTAAGATTTCCCAGCGCGAGGAGTCTATCATTATCGGTACTCTGGCGATGTCTGGCTCGGAGGCGATAAGGTTGAGGAACTTTATCATTGATTCTCTACCGTCCAAAAGCCCATCGTCCATATTTACATCGAGGATTTGTGCACCGCCCTCTACTTGATTTCTGGCAATATCTAAGGCTTCTGCAAATTTACCTTCATTGATAAGTCTCAGGAACTTTTTAGAACCTGCGACATTGGTTCGCTCACCAACATTTACGAAATTGGATTCTGGAGTAATGACAAGCGGCTCGAGACCCGAGAGTTTGAGATATTTCGTAGGAGTATTCATCTTATTGAATAAATTATGCGCACAAAACTAAGTTATTTTATCTTTAATTTCTTGCCTGGGATACTAATTGAAAAATAAAAGTGAGGCAGCTGATGTGCCCCACTTGGTTTATGCTAATCTTATGATAAGATGGTCATCTATTTTCTCAACCTTAATCAAGTTGTGTTTGCTAAGGTTTTTGGTTGCCTTATCCCATTTCTTACCTGAAAGCTGAGATTTATCTTTCACTTCTTGCAGAGGTTTTGCCTCATCGGAGAGGAGGGAGAGGATTGCCTTCTCGTCATCTCCGAGTTCTATAGATGGGGCTTTTTTCTCTGGTCTCATTTGAGGGAAGAAGAGCACTTCTTGGATGGATTGATTATCGGTAAGGAACATCATAAGCCTGTCCATCCCGATACCTAAGCCCGAAGTTGGCGGCATACCGTACTCCAATGCGCGGAGGAAATCTTGGTCTATGAACATCGCTTCATCATCGCCCTTTTCGGAAAGCTTCATCTGCTCCTCAAATCTCTCGCGCTGATCTATCGGGTCATTGAGCTCGGAATAGGCATTGGCAATCTCTTTACCGCAAACCATCAGCTCAAACCTTTCGGTGAGCCCTTCCTTACTTCTGTGCTTCTTGGTGAGTGGAGACATCTCAACGGGGTAATCGGTAATGAAGGTCGGCTGAATAAAATTGCCCTCGCATTTTTCTCCAAAAATCTCGTCAATGAGCTTTCCTTTACCCATTGTTTCATCTACGGCAATGCCGATGGACTGTGCAAAGGCTCTTAATTCTTCTTCAGTCTTGCCCGTGATATCGTAGCCAGTGAATTTAAGGATAGCATCGGTCATTGAAATCCTTTCATAGGGTGCTTTCCAATCTACTTCATACTCGCCAAACTTCGCTTTAGTACTACCATTTACAGCGATGGCGCAGTGTTCGAGGAGTCGCTCGGTGAAGTCCATCATCCAGTTATAATCCTTATACGCCACATAGATTTCCATTGCCGAAAACTCAGGGTTATGGGTTCTGTCCATCCCTTCATTACGGAAGTTTTTTGCAAATTCATAAACGCCATCAAAGCCCCCTACGATAAGCCTTTTGAGATAAAGCTCATTGGCAATTCTGAGATAAAGAGGGATGTCCAAAGCATTATGATGCGTGATGAATGGGCGCGCCGCAGCACCACCAGGAATGGATTGGAGGATTGGGGTCTCCACCTCGAGGTAACCAGCATCGTTGAAGAACTGGCGCATTGCGTTAAAGAGTTTTGTTCGCTTCACAAAAGTCTCTTTCACTTGCGGATTTACGATGAGGTCGGCATAGCGCTGTCGGTACCTGAGCTCAGGGTCGGTAAAGCCATCATAGACCTTGCCCTCAGCATCTACTTTCGGTAGTGGGAGCGGGCGAAGCGCCTTTGTGAGGAGGGTAAAGTTCTTCACCATAACCGTCATTTCCCCCACTTGGGTTTTAAACAATTCCCCCTCGATTCCGATGATATCCCCGATGTCCAAAAGGTGTTTATAAACCTCGTTGTAGAGGGTTTTGTCCTCCCCCACACAGATTTCGTCTCTATTAAAATAAACTTGAATCTTCCCCGTGCTGTCTTGAAGTTCGGCAAAGCTCGCCTTGCCCTGAATCCTTCGCGACATTAGCCTGCCCGCGATGTTAACTGGCTGCCCCTCCTTGAAGTTTTCCTTTATCGATTGTGTAGTATGCGTAAGTGGGTACTCATCTGCTGGGAAGGCATTAATCCCCATATCCGTAAGCCTCTGCAACTTCTCGCGACGAATAATTTCCTGTTCTGATAATGACATTGATTTAAATTTAGACGGCAAAGATAATATTTTTCACCGTAGCCGGTGAGGCACTTAGAAATAAGTTTCCTCCACACACCGTAGCCGGTGAGGTAGCCACGAGCCTGACGAGCGCTTCAATTAAAAATAAGAAACCCGAAAGATGGTTTTTATGATAAAAAGCCTCTCTTTTTTGTTCCGTAGCAGGTAGGGTTTCATCAGTTATCGGTTTGAAATAATTTTTGGGCAGAAACCTATTAAAATCAATAAGTAGAGAATGAAAAAAAAGTTGAAGGAGAAGTTCCTACACCTGTAGGAAGATAAATGCCTGCCACGCTGTGGCTCCTACACCCGTAGGAGGGTTTCCTACACCAGAAGGAAGAGTTCCTCCCGATGGAGGAAGAGTTCCGACATATTGTAAGGATATAAGTGCCTGCCACGCTGTGGCTCCGACACTTATCGGGGAAGCCCCTACATCTGTCGGGGATATATATCTAAGTATCTTATAGACTACGGTCTAAGTGCTCGCCACGCTCGTGGTTGCCTCACCGGCTACGGTGAAAAACATTATCTTTGTGCTTGATGAATGAAAAAAGAAAAATAAACCCTAATAAATATAAAAAGATGAATATAAAAACACCCCTATTAGTTATAGGTCTCGTAATGATTTCTTGCGCTTGTATAGACCATAAAAAACAAATGGGAAGTAATGAAGAGGCGAGCCTTCATCATCCGCACTTAGAGCGGGAAGATGAGCAAAAAGCAGATGACTTTACAGACTTCGTATTTGATTTCTTAGATGTATGCTTCTATGAGAATAATCTGAACCGACTGATTCGTGATAATGACCCCCGCCTGAAACCTTATATAGACCCGAAAATGGGCGTGAGGCGCTACTATGCACCAGGGGCGTTTGCTTATTTGGCAGGGGCCGATGAGCATTATGGCTTCCAGGACTATGATGATTTTAGCTTCCTCCCAGAGCCTTCTGGCGAAATTATCCTAACAAAACTTTCGGCTAAAATGAGCGTATGCGAGCTCGAGTTTAAAAACAACAGTGAAGTATTTTACGAAACACTCAAAAAACTGCCCGAAGCCGTAGTAAATGCCGATGTGGAAAACATCAAGACGAAGCCCGTTGTCCTCCCCTATCCTAAAGCCAAAATACGCGCCGTTTATGTGCCTGATAATTTTAACAATCCCGTAGGGCTGTATTTCGTTCTTACCCCCAAAGGATGGAAATTCGCCTTCATCAATGATGCCTTGTGCGAAGCCTAGAAGGTTGAGGAGTTTTAGCTAACAGACATTAGCCTAAAAGTGGGGATAGCCTACATCTACGAGGAAGAGCCCTTGCGGAGGAGCGGAGGAGCCTGCGGAGTTTCGGTTTTTGTTTTCTATGATGGCTCGGAGGTCGGTAGGGTGTAGCTTGCCAAGACCTACATCCACCATAGTACCCACAATAGCACGCACCATATTTCGGAGGAATCGGTTGGCAGAAATAGTGAACTTAAGCTGGTCGCCCACTACCTCCCACTCTGCTTTATAGAGGTTGCAGAGATTGGTTTTATTATCACCCCCGACCTTAGCAAAGCTACTGAAGTCCTCATACTCAAGAAGGATTTTGCAGGCTTCGTTCATCTTATCTACATCTAATTTTTTTTTTCTCAGTTGCCACGAAAAATCGGTATGAAAAGGGCTTTTCCCTTGATAAATATAGTACTCATAAGTGCGATAAATGGCACTGAAACGGGCGTGGAGCTCATCGGGAACAGAAAAAATGCGGTGGATGCTGATATCAGGAGGGAGGAAGGCATTGAGCCTCTCGCTAAGCTGAGGAGGAAGGTTTTTCTCGGTATCAAAATGAGCAAAAATCTTTTTGGCGTGTACGCCCGTATCGGTACGCCCAGCTCCTGTGGTCTTTATTTTCTCCCTTAGAATCGTGGAAAGAGCGGTCTCCAAAGCCTCCTGAACCGAGATCTGATTAGGCTGCACTTGGTAACCGAAATAGTTCTTACCATTGTATGAAAACTCTATGAAATATCTCATTGTGGGGATTTATTCGGTTAGATTCCACTCTTTATAAAACTGCTCCAAAAAGATAAGCATAAAATTATGCCTCTCCTCTGCCATTTGGTAGGCGGTGGGAGTATTCATCAAGTCCCTCAAGAGCAAAAGTTTTTCGTAGAAATGGTTAATGGTAGTGCCATTGGATTTTTTGTAGTCCTCCTTGCTGAGATTGATTCTGGGAGGGATTTCAGGGTGATACATCAGATTGTTTTTAAAACCTCCGAAATTGAATGTTCGCGCAATTCCCAAAGCACCGATAGCATCTAACCTGTCGGCATCTTGCACTATTTGAAGTTCAATATTTTTATGAGTTGGAGCTTCATTTCGGTTCTTGAAAGAGATATTTTTAATGATGAAAAGCACCTGCTCAATCTGCTGAGAATCTAAATTCTGAGTTTGGAGGAAATCATTTGCTATACGGAGGGCAAGGGTTTCATCACCATTATGGAATTTGGGGTCTGCTATATCGTGGAGGAGTGCTCCGAGCTGAATAATCAGTGAATCTCCCCCCTCTTTAAGGGCGATTTTCTGTGCGAGCTTCCAGACCCTCTCGGTATGGAACCAATCGTGCCCCGCTTCGGCATCTTTAAGCATTTCCTTTACAAACTGAATGGTATTTTGTATGATTTCCATCATCTAAACGCCTTATCCTGCTACCTCTATAAATTCTGTAATGATTTTCACTGGCTTAGACTCGGCATTAAACCCGATATAACTCGCATAAAAACCTTCTCCAAAGCCAGCTTCAAAAGCAAAAATATTCCCTGTATTAGATTCATCGGGATTTAAAAAGGCATATTGCTCGCCTCCAGAGAAATATTGATGAAAAAACTCTTCATAAATCCCCATAAATAAGTCGCCTTTCTTATTATAAATCTCCCGTTCTAAAAGATTTAATTTATCCTGAGTATCAACATCCATAAAACAGCCCATACCGCTCTGAACGGGATAGCCGAAGATTTCATTATCGTTTAAATCGGCTATATTTTGTCCATCGGTAGTAGCCATTTCCCAGTGAGTGACGGTCTCTTTACCGAAAATAATCTCCACATAAGCAATACAACCCGTTTCTCTCTCCTTATGAACGATAACAGTAAAATCTCCCTTTGGGAAAGAGACTTTGAAAGGTTTCATATCATTAGTAATTAAAGGGTCGCAAGCTACCAGCCTACCACTCACCAAACTGATTACTCCTGCCTCAAAAGACTCTATCATTGGATTTTCTACAAAATCTCTACTGAAAAGTTTACTGATATTCTCTATATGCTGCATAGCTATGGAAACAAAAACAGCGCGAAAGTATAAAAATAATCGCAAATAAAAAGAAGCTATACACGAGGTTTAGCTTCTTTAAATGGATGAGAAAATAAAAACAATTATTTTTTCTTAACACCAGCTACAGCATTCACAAGTGTTGCTCCTGGTTTAAATCTCGCTACTTTCTTAGCAGCAATTTTAATTGGTTTCTTAGTGGCAGGGTTTATACCTGATCTTGCAGATCTCTCTGCCACAAAAAATGTCCCAAATCCGATAAGAGACACTCTGCCATCTTTCTTTGTAAGTGTAGTGGTTACATTAGAAAGAAAAGATTCCAAAGCTGCTTTTGCTGCTACTTTGGAAATCCCTGCATCCTTAGCCATAGCTTCAATTAACTCTGTTTTGTTCATAATTTAATTTATTTAAAAAGTTAAGATTCTTACGCTTTGATTTATTGGGTAACAAATATATAAAGTTTTTCTACACACGCAAGTAAACCTGTCAAAAATCATATAATCTGTACCTAATAAGGATATTAGCAATTGTAATACCATTTTATAAGATTAATGAATTTTTTTTGGCATTTTAATGCTTAATAATAGAGAGAGATGTAGTAGTTATCATTGATTAGCAACACACTATACTTCTTTCAAAGCATCTGAAATTATACGAAAATTTATCACATTAAAATTAATACTTACATTTGCCGCCATGTTTATTGAAGTATTTAAATCTAAAATCCATCGGGTAAGTGTTACAGAATCCGACCTTAATTATATAGGAAGTATCACAATTGATGAAGATCTGATGGATGCTGCTGGCTTAATTGTAGGTGAAAGAGTCTATATTGTAAATGTAAATAACGGTGAGCGCTTTGATACCTATGTAATAAAAGGCAAAAGAAAATCTGGAGAAGTCTGCCTAAATGGTCCCGCAGCAAGAAAGGTTCAGAAAGGAGATATCATTATTATTATTGCGTATGCACAGATGACTCCTGAGGAAGCAGAGGGCTTCCAACCGAAAATAGTTTTCCCAAATGAAAAGACCAACCTGCTCTAAGCAGTCAGCACGCTAATCTATGAGCCAGAATACTCAATCTTCTATTCTTAAAAATACACTTATCATCATTATTTCACTTTGCTTTGCTGCTGTATTTATGTGGCTGGCTTTGCGTGGGCTGGAGTTTAAAGCCATTAGAGAGAGTCTCTCGCAGGCGAATTACTGGTGGATATTCATTTCTGTAGTATTTGGGCTAATGGCATACTGGATAAGAGCCATCCGCTGGAATCTATTGCTCGAGCCTTTGGGATACAGCATTTCATCTGCAAATTCTTTATGGTCTCTGTCATTTGGATATTTAATGAACCTTACCATTCCCCGCAGTGGGGAGATTGCCCGCTCCACAGCACTTTACAGTGTAGAAAAAGTACCCGTAGATAAATCTTTTGGTACGATTGTATTAGAACGGGTTGTAGATTTAGTATGTATGCTCCTGTTTCTGGGGCTTAGTCTGGTCTTTAAAGCTGGTGCTATTTACAGTTTCTACGCTCAGTCGGGCATCAGTATCAACCCTGCACTTATTATAGGAATAGTTTTAATGGGTCTTATCGGGAGTATTCTATTTTTCATCTTGAAAGAAAGGCTTAAAAAACTTAGGTTTATCGGTAAAATCATCGGCTTTATAGAGGGAATATTTGATGGACTTCTCTCCATATTCAGGCTCAAAAAAAAGGTGCTATTCATCATTGAGAGTCTTGGGATATGGTTATGCTATTATATGGCTACTTATATGGCGTGTTTTGCTTTGCCAGAGACTGCTGATTTTAGCATTACCGATGGATTCTTTATCGTAGTAGTGGGTACTCTGGGGATGATGATTCCTGCTTCGGGGGGGATAGGTGCTTATCACTTCGCATTGAAACTCGGTATATCGGCTCTTTTCCTCTCTATGGGTAGAGATGCAGATGAAGGTGCAAGAATTGGGCTGTCTTATGCCTTTCTTTCTCATTCTGTACAATTGGTTATAATGCTCGTAATGGGCATCATCTCTATACCAATGCTCGCCAAAGCCAGAAAGAGAGCTTAACTGCCCTCTTTTCTTATTCCTAATATTATTATCACTTATTCATTACTTCTTCTTTTTCCTGTTCTGATACTTATCTAATAGCGTATAGAACACAAGAAAGCCAATACTGAATATCGCTATTCTGGAAATAAAATCTCCAGCACGAGTATAGAAAGTCTCTCCCTGATACAATTTAATAGCAGAATACAAAGCCGTTTTATCCCCATAGAAAGTACTTTCCTCAATTTCACCAAGGGCATTGATATGCGCAGATACACCAGAATTAGCCGCTCTTGCAATCTCTCTACGGGTTTCTATAGCTCTCAGCCTTGCATAGGAAAGGAGTTGCTTATACCCTTGTGTTTCGCCCCACCAAGAGTCATTGGTCAGTATTCCGAGGAAGTTAGCTCCGTTTTTCACATAATCCGTTACAAACTCTCCATAAATGCTCTCATAGCAGATAACAGGGGCTATTGCACCTTTATTATATGGGTTTCGGAAGACCTTTCGCTTTTCATCTGTTCCCAGAGAGGCTACAGTTCCTCCGAGATTCAGCATAGCATCGCCCAGCAGGGGTTTAAGGGTTTTCATATAAGGAAAAATCTCAACACCAGGCACCAGTTTAGCTTTGTGATAAGTCTGCACCTCTTCCTTTGGGATAATTTGAAGTGCAGTATTATAATTCTCCACCCAAACTTCGGGCTGAGCCTGTATTTGATAAGCAGAGGGTGGCAAATTTTCATTAGAAAAGAAGAATTGATGAGTAGATGCTCCGCTCACAAAAGCCGAATGTGAGTGAGTCTCCAAGAAGCCTTTAATCTCACCTATGAGCCTTGATTGATGAAACCCCTTCTCCGAAAGCGAGCCATAACCTGGCACTGCCGTCTCTGGTGCAAGGTAATAATCCACCTTAGCAGCATCCGCCGTATGGGCGAGTTCCATTATATCTTTTAGAATACTAAGGCTATCCTTCGTGTATTTCTCAGTATAAGGGTCAAGGGCGGGCTGTATCATCACTACCTTTACCTCACCAACGGGCTTTTCATCAAATGAATAATACTTGAATAAAGACACTACCACAGGCACACTTATCAGTACCCCCAAGATTGCAAGATGCTTTACGAGTGCCTTCCTGCTTCGCCCTGCTTCCCAAATCCTGAGGGCATAGAATACAAGGACATTTACCTTCAGTATCCATAAACTCCCCCCCGTAGCACCAACGGTATCGTACCACTGTATGAGTTTTGGATATTCCGAGAATACATTTCCCAAATTCAGCCAAGGCCAGCTAAGCTCCCAACTGAGGTGGAATTTCTCAAAACTCAGCCATATCGCTACAAAGAAAGCCAATCCCCAATAAGTCCCCTGCACCTTTTTATAAACAGAATACAGCTGAAATACGATGGCATAAAGCAGGGAATTAACCAAAACTGGAAAAGCCACCGCCTGCAAAGACTGTGAGCCATCAGGGTTCTTAGAACCATAGAGCCAACCTGTACTAATGATATTCCACACCACAAAACACAAGTATGAAAGCCCAAATACTGCCCAGCCTTTGTGCTTTATCTTACTAAATTTTATGATATCGTGCTCCAATACCAAAAGCGGAACAAGCGCTATAAAAATAAAAAACGGCACTCCATACACTGGCCACGAAACCGATAACAATAATGCCGATATTAAGGACAAAAAAATATACTTCATATAAACCCACCTGCGACAATTATACCACAAGATGCCTGCAAATGTAATAATAACCGCCCAAACACACCGTAGCCGGTGAAGCAGCCACAGCGTGGCGGGCACAGCCACCAGCTGACGGACTTAGCCACACCGTAGCCAGTGAGGCGCTTAAAAATAATTGCTCCCAAACTTTGCGTTTTTTTTATTAGTCCCTCTCTTTATTATGATACCTTTGCACAATGCTAATAAAAAAAACTTTACAAAACTCTTCTTCTACCCTATACCCTCCTGATACTCTACTTAATGTTTCTCGGATTTAGCAGAAAGCCAATGGATTTCCATATCGTGCGAGTTATACCCATTGTTTCCACTGGCTTATTTGTAAAAGAGTAGTTTCTCAACCATAATTATCTCAGTATAGCAATTAATCTCATTGGCAATATAGTAATGTTTATACCTTTCGGATTTCTCGGTTGGTGGTCCTCACGATATAATCAACTGCATAGATTAGTACTGGACTTTCTCACTGCAATATTCATAATAGAAGCCTGCCAATATTTCACTCGTCTCGGAATTTTTGATGTAGATGATATCCTCCTAAACTTCTTAGGCGTCTTAATAGGATTTAAAATAAAAGAAAAATTTTAAATAAGTACTTTTCATATTAGAACTAAATATTCTTCATACCGTAAAAATATTTACAAATTGATTATATTTGCGGGATATTTTTAGGAAATCGTTATGAAAATATTAGCATTAGAACAAATTAGAAAATGTGAAGAACTCACCATTAAGGAGGAAGATATGCCTTCTGTAAACCTGATGGAGAGAGCTGCCAATGCCTGTGCGGAGTGGATTACCAAAAATCTCTACCAGGTAAAAAGGTTTAATATCTTCTGTGGAAAGGGCAATAATGCTGGTGATGGATATGCCATTGCAAGAATCTTGAAAGCAAAGGGCTTTTATGTAAAAGTTTTCAGCTTTAATCCGAAAGAGCTGCCACCAGAGGCTGCGAAAAATCATAAGAGACTTCGTGAGCTGGGAGATATCGAGCTCCTTAGCTTTGAGAAAGCCTATGAACTCAAGTTTGAGGAAAACTCCTGCGTAATAGACGCCCTCTTCGGTATGGGGCTTAAAGGCAAGATAGACGACCCAGACTTCATTAAAATCATCGATTTTCTCAATGGTTTGGAGAATGTCCACAAAGTATCGTTAGACATCCCGTCCGGGCTCTATATTAATGATATGTATCCAGAGGGCACAGCTATTTTCAAGGCAGACCATACCCTCAGCTATCAGTTCTGGAAGAAGGCTTTCCTGCACCCAGAGAGCGGTATGTATTGCGGTCAAGTCCATATTTTGGATATCGGGCTTAATAAGAATTATATCGATGAGGTAGAGGTGGAGCATTTCATCAGTGATGATGCAAAAATCAACAGCTTCTTCCGAAGAAGAGAGGCATTTACTCATAAGGGGCGCTTCGGGAAGTCGGCACTCATTGCCGGGAGCTATGGTAAAATGGGGGCTGCGGTGCTCTCCGTTGCTGCTGCGCTTAGGACGGGTAGCGGCCTGGTCTATTCGGTGTCTGTGGATTCCGGCTACCACATTATGCAGACCAACAACCCCGAGGCGATGTTCAGAAAAGGAGGTAATGACTTCATCGATACCATTACCATTACTGATGATGAATATACCATAGGCATTGGTCCTGGTTTGGGTACCGAGCCTCAGACGCAGGAGGCTTTTGCAAACTTCCTGAAATCCTACAACAAGCCCTTGGTGATGGATGCCGATGCGCTGAATATCATTGCTCAGAATCATAAGCTGCTAAAACATATCCCAGAAGGGAGTATCATCACACCGCATATTGGTGAGTTTGAGAGATTGTTCGGACAGTTTAAAAACTCTTTTGAGCGATTGGATGAAGCTAAAAAACTCGCCGAAGAGCTCAAGATTTATATTGTACTGAAAGATCACAGAACCCAGATTATAACCCCAGAAGGCAAGGTATATTATAATATTACGGGCAACTCAGGAATGGCAAAAGGCGGCAGTGGTGATGTCCTTACAGGGATTATCACTTCCCTCCTTGCGCAGGGCTACACCAGCCTGCAAGCAGCACTCCTCGGTGTGTGGATGCACGGTAAAGCAGGAGATTTCGCAGCAGAAGCACATTCAAAAGAATCCTTCCTCCCATCAGATTTAATACATCAGTTGGGCGAAGTATTCAAACTTCTGAATAAATAATTGTTTATTAACCATAATAGATAAAAGTACAATGTATTTTTGCATTGTACTTTTTAATTTAAACCAAAACTCTTATGAAAGACTTAATGGGAATGGCAATTTGGGACTATTACCACACCCAAAAACCTGCGGATATCCTCACAGAAACCTCTATTTCAGATATAGATGAGCTCCCTGTAGCCTATCTCTTCCGAGATTTTGATGAGATGAATACCTTAGAGCAGAAAGCCCTCCAGCTGTCCTTCGGAAAGGTATTAGATATAGGGGCAGGAGCGGGCTCTCATAGCCTTTTCCTCCAAAATAATCGCGGGCTCAGCGTTTGTGCATTGGATTTTTCCCCTCTTTCCATAGAGGTCTGCAAGCTAAGAGGCATTAAGAATACCATCTGCGCAGATATCCTCAACCTCCCCACAGAGAAATTTGATACCCTCCTCCTCCTGATGAATGGTACGGGGATTTTTCAGAGCTTAAATACCCTAGATATCTATCTCCAAAAGCTGAGAACCCTGCTGGCAAGTGGCGGACAAATCCTTATCGACAGTACCGATATTATCTATATGTATGACCGGGATGTAGATGGTGGTATCTATATCCCCGCAGGGCGGTACTACGGCGAGGTAGATTACTTCATCCACTATAAGCAGGATACCGAGCAACCCCTCAAATGGCTCTATCTGGACTATGAAACCCTGAGAAAAGCAGCTGAGAACAATGGTTTCAAGGTTGAGAAAATAGCACAAGAAGAATATTCTTTCCTCACAAGGCTTACCAATAAGGCGGAATGATGAAAAAGCCTTAACTTCGTCTGCAAAAAAAGTCCACGAATTATGAAAAGAGATAAAAATATAGTGCCCCTCTCCAGAGACCACCACTTCGGTCTGCTCGCAGGCTGGAAGATTCGCCAAGGATTGAAAAAAGGAATCTCCTACGACAGGATTCGCCGATTTGTGAATTTCCATTGGGAGACTCACCAAAAGCAGCATTTTGACGAAGAAGAGCGCATCCTCTTCCCTTATTCCGATAATGAGCATACCCAGCAGGCCATCCGTGAGCACGAGGAGATTAGAGAAATCATTCAAGCGATTAACCAAGTAGAGGAAGAGCAACTCCTTACCCTCTTTGCTGATAAAGTAACGGCACATATCCGCTTCGAGGAGCGCATCCTTTTCCCTTATTTGGAGCAAGCCCTCACCCCCGAACAGCTTTTGGAAGTCGGAGCTCAATTAGACTCCATCCACAACGATGAGGAAATCCCCTACAATGATGAATTCTGGCTCTCTTAATACCCTGTAGGGTCTGTTTTAATACCCAATGGGGTCAATTTCAGATCCTGTAGGGGTCAACTTTAGACCTTTTGACTAAATGGCTGGTTTATTGAGTACGGTGAAAATACTCCCAGATGAGTTTTGCTTTGGCTTTGCCGAGGATTTCTTCGAGGGTTTCGAGAGAGGAATCTTTTATTCGTTTTACCGATTTGAGTTTGGAGAGAAGGAGGGTGATGCTTTTCTCACCAATGCCCGGTATTTCTTGAAGCTCGGACTTGATAGTGGTATTTTTCCTGCGGATTCTGTGGTGCCTCACTCCAAAGCGGTGAGACTCGTCCCTCACCTGTTGGAGGATTTTCAGCGTCTCAGATTTTTTGTCTAAATAAAGCGGGATAGAATCTTCGGGGAAGTAGAGTTCTTCCAATCTTTTGGCAATCCCGATGATGGTGATTTTACCATACAAACCGAGAAGTTTCAGGCTTTTTACCGCCGATGAGAGTTGGCCCTTTCCACCATCTATTAATATCAATTGTGGGAGTTCTCGGTCTTCATCTAAAATCCGCTTATAACGGCGGTAGATGACTTCTTCCATTGTGGCAAAATCATTTGCCCCCTGCACTGTTTTGGGATGGAAGATGCGGTAATCCTCCTTGCTGGGCTTGCCATTTTTAAAGACTACACAGGCAGATACGGGGTTTGTCCCTTGTATGTTAGAATTATCGAATCCCTCTATATGGCGGGGCTCTACGGGCATTCTGAGGAGGGTTTTCATCTCTGCCATTATGCGGTTGGTATGCCTTTCAGGGTCTAAAATCTGGGTTTGTTTCAGCTTTTCTATGCGGTATTCTTTTGCATTCTTTTCGGAGAGCTCTACGATTCGTTTCTTATCTCCAGCTCTGGGCACAAAGATCTTAGTGTTGGGGATTTCTACACTAAGGTGGAAAGGGAGGAGGATTTCCTTAGAATCCGATCTGAACTTCTGGCGGATTTCTATCAATGCCTCCTCTAATATTTCCTCATCGGTTTCCTCTAAAATTCGTTTTATCTCAGTGGTGTAGCTCTGTATGATGTTTCCATTTCGAATTTTAAAGAAGTTGATATAGACTGCTGCCTCATCGCTTGTCATTCCAAAGACATCTACATCGTCTATATTCGGATTGGTTACGGTGTGCTTTGCTTGGTAATCTTCGAGGAGGGTGAGTTTTTCTTTTTCGGCTTGTGCTTTTTCAAATTCTAATCTCCCTGCGTAGTGGAGCATTTGCTCGGTCAGGTACTTTTTTGCCAGCCTGAAATCCCCTTTTACGATTCCCCTGATGGCATCTATTTTTTTATTATACTCCTCTTCAAGTTCCAAGCCTTCACAAGGTCCTTCGCAATTCTTTATATGATATTCCAAACATACTCTGTACTTGCCTTCGGCAATCCTTTCTGGGGATAAATTAAGACCACAGGAGCGGATTTTATAAATCTGTTTAATGGTCTCTAAGAGTACTCTCGCGGGTTTTATCTTGGCATAAGGTCCATAGTATTCGGAGCCGTCCTTTATTCTCTTTCGGGTGAGGAAGATTCTTGGGAAATGCTCATTTTTAATACACAGCCAGGGGTAAGATTTATCGTCCTTCATCATTACATTGTAGAAGGGCTGGTATTCTTTTATCAGGTTATTTTCAAGGATGAGTGCATCGTATTCACTGGGTACAATGGTGGTTTCCAAATGATGAATCTTGCCTACCATAATCTTGGTCTTGTACCCTGAGAGTTTTTTATTGAAATAGGACATCACCCTTTTTTTCAGGTTTTTTGCTTTTCCTACATACAGTAGCTGATTGTTTTTATCGTAATATCTATACACCCCAGGCTCTGTGGGCAAAGTCTTAAGTTGTAATTCAAGCTCGGAATTCATAGGTGCAAATATAGGGCTATTAGCTTTTAGCTTTTGGCAGCTGGCTAATGGCTTTTAGTGATAAATACCTGCAGTGCTGTGGATAAGAGCCTCACAAGCTATACTGTACTCACCAACTATAGTGCTAACCGCTAAAAACATTATCTTTGTGGGCTTAATTTTAATCTTTTATTAAGGAAATGCTATCAGTTCAGGGTTTAGGTCTGCACCATTCGGGGAATTATTTATTCCGAGATGTAAATTTCACCATAAAAAGAGCAGATAAAATCGGTTTAGTCGGTAAAAATGGAGCAGGGAAATCTACACTGCTGAAAATCCTCTCTAATGAAATTAATTTCTATGAGGGAAATGTAGTTCCAGAAGGGAATATCACCATCGGAATTCTAAAACAAGACCTTGATTTTGTAAAAGGGCGAACAGTCTGGGAGGAAACTCTACAGGCTTTTGAGCAGATTAATCAATGGAAAACCGAGCTGGAAGCGGTTAATGAGCAGCTCACTACGCGTACAGATTACGAGTCTGACGACTATGCCAACCTCATCCAAAGAATGACCGACCTCAATGATATACTCCAGCACCACGATGCCTATAATCTGGAAGGCGATGTGGAAAAAGTCCTTCTCGGGCTCGGATTCAAGGCAGATGACTTTAATAAAATCACCGATACCTTCTCTGGAGGCTGGCGGATGAGGATAGAACTCGCAAAACTCCTCCTCCAAAATAATGACCTTCTGCTGCTGGACGAGCCTACCAACCACTTGGATATGGAGTCCATCATCTGGTTAGAAAACTTTTTAAAGGACTACACAGGGGCAATTGTCCTCGTAAGCCACGACAAGCAGTTTATGACCTCCGTGTGCAACAGAACCTTTGATGTGAATAATAAAAAGATTGATGACTACAAAGCCAACTACTCAAAATACCTTGAGCTAAGGAAAGAAAGACGAGAAAAACTGATGCAGGCAAAGAAAAATCAGGATGCAGAGATAAAGCAAATGGAAGATAACATCAATAAATTCCGTGCATCTGCTACTAAGGCGAGCTTTGCACAGTCGCTCATCAAGAAGTTGGAAAAGATTGAGCGGATAGAGATAGATAATGAAGATGTCTCCAAGTTTAATATCCGATTTGAGCAATCCATCATACCAGGTAAAGTTATTTTTGAAGCCGAGAACCTCGGTAAATCCTACGGAGATAAAAAAGTCTTTGATGGTGTAAATTTCTTCGTGGAAAGAGGCGACAGGATAGCTCTTCTCGGGCAAAACGGTCAGGGGAAAACTACCCTTGCAAAGATTCTGTCAGGTGTAATCACCGATTATACAGGAAGCTGGTCGCTCGGTCATAATGTAAATATCGGCTACTTTGCACAGAACCAAGAAGAGGTATTAGACCCGAATAAAACCGTACTCCAAGAAGCCGAAGATGCTGCCACCGAAGAAACCAGACCAAGAGTAAGAGACCTGCTCGGGAGCTTCCTCTTCTCTGGTGAAGATGTAGATAAAAAGACCAAAGTACTCTCGGGAGGCGAGAGAAACCGATTAGCCCTCTGCAAACTCCTCCTGCGACCATTCAATACGCTGATTATGGACGAGCCTACCAACCACTTAGACATACAGTCTAAGGAGATTATCAAGCTCGCATTAAATAAGTTTGAGGGTACGCTCATCGTTATCTCGCACGACAGGGAATTCCTCCAAGGGCTTGCTGATAAAATCTTTGAATTCCGAAACGGAAAGATGAAAGAATTCCTCGGCAATATAGATGAATACCTCGAATACAGACAAAAAGAAAGCCTCCGTGAAGTCTCTATGGAGAAAGCAAAACTGGAAAGCTCCAGAACCTCCCCAAAGCAGGAACACACTCATCAAAATAGAGATAAAAGCTCTGAGACTTCAGCTAAAACAGAGGTTACAACTACAAAAAACACCTTCGTAAGCAAAAAGCAAAAGGCTTTGCAGAACAAGATAAAAAAAGTGGAAGAGAAAATCTCCCAGCTCGAACTCGAAATAGAAGCTTTTGAAGTGGATTTCTCCAAGTCTAACCCCTCAGAAGAGGCATTAGAAACCTATAACGCCAAAAAAGAGGAACTGGATTTAGCCCTTCAAGAATGGGAATACTTGGGGAGCCAGCTGAACTAAAACGCTCCTTAGATAATATAATATATTTGCAAACCATAAAACGATATAGAAATGAAGAATGTTCACGATAATATTCTTGAACTTATAGGGAATACTCCCCTTGTAAAGCTCAATAAAACGGTAGGAAACACTCCTGCAAAGGTATATGCCAAGTTAGAATGCTTTAACCCTGGTCATTCCGCAAAAGACAGAATCGCGCTGCACATTGTAGAGAATGCAGAGAAGAAAGGGCTCCTGAACCCAGATTCCGTTATCGTAGAAACCACCTCTGGGAATACGGGTTTTGCGCTTGCAATGGTTGCCATTATTAAGGGCTATAAGTGCATACTTGCCGTTAGCGATAAAACCAAGCCAGAGAAAATGTCTTACCTAAAAGCTCTCGGTGCAGAAGTGCATATATGCCCTGCCAATGTAGAGCCAGACGACCCAAGGTCCTACTACGAAACCGCAAAACGAATAGCCCAAGAAACCCCTAATGCCATATACATCAATCAGTATTTTAATGAACTGAACATCGATGCTCATTACCAAAGCACAGGCAGGGAAATCTGGGAACAAACCGAAGGAAAGATTACCCATCTGTTTGCCTGTACAGGAACTGGAGGTACGATTTCTGGCACAGCGAAGTTCCTCAAAGAGAAAAATCCAAACATCAAAGTTATAGGTGTAGATGCCGATGGCTCCATTCTCAAAGGCTATTTTGATACAGGAAAAATCAATAAAGAAGACATCCACCCTTATCAGATTGAGGGGATGGGTAAGAATTTAATCCCCTCCGCTTTGCTCTTTGACCTGATAGATGAATACGAGCGAGTGAATGACAAAGATGCAGCCCTAAGGGTGAGGGATATAGCTCTGAGCGAAGCTATTTTCGGCGGATATACCACAGGTGCAGTAATGCAAGGCTTTTTACAATATGTAGAAAAGAACCCTCTCAGCAAGGATGACTTAGCGGTGCTCATCTTCCCAGACCACGGCTCTCGGTACATCTCCAAAGTCTATAGCGACCAGTGGATGCAAGAGCAAGGCTTCCTCCCATCTCATAAAGAATAAAGATATATTGAGATAGCCTCCTGTTTTATGCAGGAGGTTCTATTATTTTAATTACATTTGCAACCATTAAATAATAAAATCAGTATCATAAAATGGTAGATATTTTTGATAGAATTAAAGAAAACCCTGGTCCATTAGGTCAGTTTGCAGACTATGGTGAGGGGTATTTTATTTTCCCAAGATTAGAAGGACCTATCGGTCCGAGAATGAAATTCCAAGGGAAAGAAGTAGTATTCTGGTCGGCTAACGACTATTTAGGTCTCTGCAACCACCCAGAAGTAAAGGAAGCAGATGCCAAAGCAGCGGCTGAGTACGGTATGTTTTACCCAATGGGTGCGCGCGCAATGTCTGGCGAGACCGATGCCCACCTTCAATTGGAAAGAGAATTGGCAGAATTTGTCCAAAAAGAGGCTGCCTATCTCCTTAACTTTGGGTACCAAGGAATGCTTTCCATCATCGATGCTTTGGTAAGCAGAAATGATGTGATTGTATACGATGTAGATTCCCATGCCTGTATCGTAGATGGCGTTCGCCTGCACTCTGGGAAGAGATTTACCTACAGACATAATGATATTGAAAGCCTTGAAAAGAACCTCCAAAGAGCAACCAAAGTAGCGGAGGAAAACGGTGGCGGTATCCTCGTCATTACCGAAGGCGTTTTCGGAATGAGAGGTCAGCAGGGCAAGCTAAAAGAAATATGCGAACTCAAAAAGAAATACGATTTCAGACTCTTGGTAGATGATGCCCACGGCTTTGGTACGCTCGGTAAAACGGGTGCCGGTGCTGGCGAAGAGCAAGGTTGCCAAGACCAGATAGATGTCTATTTTTCTACTTTTGCCAAGTCTATGGCAGGCTTTGGAGCATTCGTAGCGGGGAATAAAGAGATTATCCGATATCTGAAGTTTAACCTCCGTTCTCAAATCTTTGCAAAGTCCCTCACAATGCCTATGGTTATTGGTGGGCTGAAGAGATTGGAACTCCTAAGGAGCCGACCAGAGATAAAAGCCAAGCTCTGGGAGAATGTGAATAAACTCCAATCGGGTCTCCGTCAGAGAGGCTTCAATCTCGGGGATACCAATACTTGTGTAACGCCAGTATTTATGGAGGGCAGCCCTGTAGAAGCAACGCTTCTGGTGAAAGACCTCCGTGAGAATTTCGGTATTTTCACCTCCGTAGTGGTTTATCCCGTGATTCCAAAAGGTATGATTCTCCTCAGGCTCATCCCAACCGCTTCCCACACCGATGCGGAGATTAATGAAACCCTTGCCGCATTTGAAGCCATACACGAGAAGCTCGTTTCTGGTGAGTATAAAAAAGCAGCCGAGAAGCTCCTCACCGAGCAAGGTTTAGCTTTTAAAGAGATTTAAAGTAAATTTTTGTTTTCATATAGATTGATTTTAAGAGATAGCCTCCGATTTCATTATGAAAGTCGGAGGTTTCTCTTTTTGTACTTCTTATAGGTTCTGGATTAAATATGTGCCTCTTATTCTAATAACAAACACTGCTTATTGCTTAAAACCTACCTACCGCTTAATTTTTTATTTCATATCTTTGGCGTCCTTAAATTTAATAATTAATAAAACAATAATAGAATGAAACCAACATTTCAAGCACATCCTTGGCACGGAATATCTGCTGGGGAGAATGCTCCAGAGAAGGTAAATGTATTTGTGGAAATCGTACCATCAGACACGATTAAATATGAAATCGATAAAGAGACAGGGCATTTGATGATTGACCGTCCACAAGTATTCTCAAATATTATCCCAGCGCTTTATGGATTTATACCGAGAACCTATTGTGATGAGGAAGTGAAGAAATTAGCAGTAGAAATGGGTGCCGATGATGTTACAATGGGAGATAATGACCCACTGGATATCTGCGTACTCAGCTCTCACAACATCCCAATGGGAGGGATACTCCTCGAAGCTATTCCTATCGGTGGATTTAAAATGATTGATAAAGGCGAAGCGGATGATAAAATCATTGCAGTACTCGTGGGCGACCACGCTTTTGGGCATATCCGAGATATTGCTGACCTGCCAGAAGCCGAAGTAAAAAGACTGATGCACTACTTCCTGACCTATAAAAACCTGCCTACGGAGCCTGCCAAATGCAGAATACAAGAGGTATATGGTGTAGAACACGCGAAGAAAGTAATCGCTGCATCTCAAAAAGATTATCACAACAAGTATGGGGAATAATCTCCCTGCTTTGTCATAAATCAAAGGCTATCCAGAATTTCTGAATAGCCTTTTTCAGGTCTATCAATTCTATTGACTATTCATATTTGCGAGGTAGGTTTCCATATCCTTATCTCCTCTACCACTTAGGCAGAGAACTACCACATCTCTCTCCAAAAATGTTTTTTTATCTAATACAGCAAGAGCATGCGCCGATTCCAATGCTGGAATAATCCCTTCTATTTGGGCAAGTTGGAAAGCTGCTTTCAGGGCTTCATCATCATTAATGCTAAGAAACTCTGCCCTTCCCTTTTTAAACAAATGAGCGTGGAGAGGACCGATACCAGGATAATCTAAACCTGCAGAAATAGAATAAGGCTCTATCACCTTCCCCTCATCATCTAAGATAACGAGACTTTGGCTCCCATGCAAGATACTGAGACTCCCCAAAGCAGTAGTTGCCGCAGTTTTACCGGAACTCACGCCCAAGCCACCTCCTTCGGCAGCGATGATTTTAACTTCCGGTTCATTCAGAAAATGGTAAAATGCTCCTCCAGCATTACTCCCTCCACCTATGCAGGCAATAAGATAATTTGGATTTTCTCTACCTGTCTGCTCATAGAGCTGCTGCTTTATCTCCTTAGAGATAACGGACTGAAATCGGGTTACCATATCCGGATAAGGATGAGGACCTACAGCACTTCCTATGAGATAATGGGTAGTCTGTGAATGGTTAATCCAAGCCTCCAAAGCTTCATTTACGGCATCTGTCAAGGTTTTAGAACCAGATGTTGCAGGTATCACCTCTGCTCCGAGCATTTTCATTCGCGCAACATTTAGAGCTTGCCTTTTCATATCTACCTCTCCCATATAGATGGTACAGTCTAAGCCAAGCAATGCACAAGCTGTAGCTGTAGCCACACCGTGCTGCCCTGCTCCTGTTTCTGCTATTACTCGCTTTTTACCTAATTTCTTCGCGATAAGTGCCTGCCCAATGGCATTATTAATCTTATGAGCCCCTGTATGATTAAGGTCTTCTCTTTTCAGATAGATATTCGTACTGTATTTCTTACTCAGGTTCTCGGCGTAGTAGAGCGGCGTTTCTCTCCCTACATAGTTTTTTAATAGCTTCTGAAATTCTTTTTGAAAGTCCACAGACTCCATAATTTCTAAATATATCTGCTGGAGTTCCTGTATATTGGGGTAAAGTGCCTCTGGAACGAATGCTCCACCGAACTCACCATAGTAGCCGTTTTCATCAGGATGTTGAAAATTCATATCATTATTTTTTTATTATCGGATTTACCTCTCATCATCATAATAGAGACGGTAGAATTTCCCTTTATCATCTTCGCCCTGCTCTATTTTCTGCCGGTCTCCGTGGATGTAGATATGGAAGTTTTTATCGAGCTTGATGATGCTCTTAAAACCTCGGCTCTGCTTTTTTACGGCAGGCTCGCTAATGGGGAATTCCTCTGCTATGGATACCTGCATATCCTGCTCCCAATCGGTTTTATAATTGATGAAATTCTCTATCACATTAGCATCTTCCAGCACTTCATTCGTAAACTGATCGAGGTTAAACTGGTCTTTCTCCTTAAAGAAATTAATCGAGCGGTTGAGGAAATCCGCTTGGTCAGCTTTTGAAACCTGAAACTCCTTCGGAAGCTCATTGGTGATGAAATCCTTATACAGAGAGAGCGTTTCCTGAGTCTGGAAGTAATCATCTTCCCTTTGTTTCACTTTTAGGAAGTCCTCAAACCAATAGTACAAATCACCGTTTTTATTATTATCTACTACGGATACCACATAGCCTTCCTCCTTATTATTATTGTAGATGAGTGCTGCTTTATCAATCTTTGAAAGCCCGATGCCATAGTCCTTTTCCAGCTCCATACTCGTGCCCTCTGGATATATTTTAAGGAAAGGCTCCTTTCTCTCGGTCTTGAAAATCCCAATTTGGTCAATCTTCCCAAACTCGGTCTCCTCCCCTTCTATATAGACGATAAAGAGCTCTCCATTGGGTATTCTTGGGTTCTCGGTAATCTCGTAGAGGTGCTTAGCAATATTCTCAGACTCTTGTACGAACTTAGAATTATCCTCAAAAATCTCTGCAACCGAAGCATAGACTGGATTATTCGCAAGGTAAGAATCACTATAAAACTGAAACTGCTCGGGAGACTTAAAAGACTTGAGCAGATAATCCGTCAGCAGCTCATTCATATCCTCGGAAAGGTTAATTTCATCTTGAGAGAGAATCAAAGAATCTTGATTGACTTTATTCCCCACTTTATGTGCAATAATCTTTGAAAACATAATCTATTTATTAAGGCAGACAAAGGTAATGAAAAGACGACTACCAATAGAAATAAATACCTATCTTTACCCCTAAAATTAAGAATATGCAAGCATTAGAACAAAGCAGAGTTTCCCAACTCTTCGGGATAAAATACCCCATCATACAAGGCGGAATGGTCTGGCATTCGGGGTGGCAACTGGCATCAGCAGTGTCTAATAACGGTGGGCTCGGGCTCTTGGGTGCCGGCAGTATGTACCCCGATGTATTCCGAGAACAAGTACAGAAGTGCAAAGCCGCTACACAAAAACCTTTCGGAGTGAATATCCCAATGTTCTACCCCGATATACAGGAGCTCATCAACATTATATTAGAAGAAAAGGTAAAAATCGTCTTCACCTCCGCAGGAAGCCCAAAACTCTACACCGAGATGCTCCAAAAGGAAGGGATAACCGTAGCTCATGTGGTCTCTTCAACCAAATTTGCTATAAAATGCGAAGAAGCAGGCGTAGATGCCATAGTTGCCGAAGGCTTTGAAGCCGGTGGGCACAACGGTAGAGACGAAACTACCACCCTCTGCCTGATTCCCAATGTGAGAAAACATACCTCTAAACCCCTGATAGCCGCAGGAGGAATAGCCCTTGGCTCACAGATGAAGGCCGTAATGGTTCTCGGGGCCGAAGGAGTACAAATCGGTTCCCTCTTCGCTGCCACCACAGAAGCTAGCGCTGATGAAAACTGGAAACAAAAAATCACCACCCTACAAGAAGGAGATACCTTCCTCACCCTAAAAGAGCTCGCACCTGCACGCCTCGTAAAAAATAAATTCTTCTACGAACTCGAAGAACTCTACAACAAAGGGCGAGATGCCGAAGCCCTAGACCAGCTCCTCGGCAGAGCAAGAGCAAAAAAAGGAATGTTTGAAGGAGATTTAGACAATGGCGAGCTCGAAATCGGGCAATCCTCCGCTCTTATCAATGAAATCCTCCCCGTAAAACAAGTCTTCCAAAACCTCCTCACCCAATACACCGTAGCACCGTAGCCGGTGAGGCACTTAGAAAACAATTGCTCCCCACGCTAGTGGGCACCGTAGCTGGCTTCTAGCTTTTAGCTTCTGGCTAATAGCTAATAGCCATAAGCTAGAAGCCTACAATTATCTTCTCTGTAATGCTCACATTGGGAGTATTGATTTTAAGGATATAGGTTCCTTTGGTGAGGTCGGTGAGGTCTCTATCCGTATGGAAGAGGATTTTCACAAGCTGACCGCTGAGGTTATACACCTCTATGCTGGTAATACCTGAAAGACCTTGGATATGCAGATGGTCTTTTACAGGATTGAGGACGAAGATTTTTGTTTTAGCCCGAGTGATATCCTCTGTGGAGAGACCTGGATTGCAAGATGGGTCAAAGGTATCGCCAGAGATGCTCCATTTCTTATCATTCATAAGTTTATCTCTATACACCTCTGCTCCTACACCGTATTTACGATTAGATGAGAGGCTAACATATTGACCTATGTTAGGATTCTCTGCCCAGCCTTTTAGGGTATTGCTGTAATTCTTACAGTCCATTCCTGAGTTTGTAAAAATATCCGTAAGGGAGGCATCATCTTCTTTTATAAGCCAAGCGCCTAAGTTTTGATTAAAGGCAGTAGCATTGGAGAACATATACTGCATATCGCTAACCTTGCTCACATTCCAGCCAGAGATATCTTGGTTAAATGCTGCTGCCCCTGAAAACATAGACTCCATATCGGTAACCTCACTTACGACCCAGCTGGAGATATCTTGGTTGAATTTAGTAGCTCCTTCAAACATAGAATTCATACTGCTGACTTCACCCACATTCCAGTTAGAAAGTGCGGTATTAAATTCCTTAGCATCTTTAAACATACCTGCTAAGGAAGTAACACTTCCTACATCCCATAGGTATATATTCGGTATAGTTTCTATTGAGGAGCAGTCTTTGAACATATGGTTCATATTGGTTACAGCAGAGAAGTTGGGGATATCGGTAGCTGTTATTTTAAGGTTAGAACACCCAGAAAAGCTACTTGCCAAATTGCTAAGCCATTTCCCTCCTCCCCATTGTCGTAATTCCTTAAACTGAGCCCTTATCTCTTGGGTAATGTCCTTATCTCCATAGAAAAAGGCAAAGCCATCGGAAGGAGTTATGGTGATGAGATATTCGCCCGAATCTCCTGTATCTATAATTGTTTTGCCTTTGCTCCCACTTCCAGAGCCTGTTTTAGTATCGTCTCCTATCTTTTTATACTCATAGGTAAAGTCTGCACCATCTGTTGGTAGAGTAATCTTCCCATCGGCTGTTGCCTGCCATACACCTGAGAAAGGTAGGGCAACGGGTGCGCAGTTAGACACCTCTATATCATCAGAAATATACCAACCATTTGTATCTATAAGGCTTTTTCTAGAAGTAGCTGCACTTTTATCGTACTTAATATTAGAGGAGAGCCTTACAAATTTCCCCATCTTAGGGTTTCCTGCCCAGCCTTTCAGGGTATTGCTGTAATTTACACAGTCCATCCCCGAGTCGCTAAAAATATCATTAAGAAGCGCTCCTCCCTTTATTATCCAGCTCCCTAAGTTTTGATTAAAGGCAGTTGCTCCTTTGAGCAGTCCATTCATTTCTTTCGCATTGCTCACATTCAGCTAAGAAATATCTTGGTTGAAAGAAGAAGCTCCTTCAAACATAAAGTTCATATTCCTAACTGTACTGAGATTCCATTGGTTTAGATTCGGGATTTCGGTAATGGAGGTACAGTTTTTAAACATTTCAAGCATAAAGTTTACCTCAGAGAGGTTAGGGACATCTGTAGCAGTTACTTTAAGCTCAGAGCAACCGCTAAAGCTACCCAATATAACCATCATCCAGACTACATCTCCCCACTGTTTTAGTTCTTTAAACTGGGCTCTTTCTGAGGGGAGCACATTACTTTTGCCATAATCAAAAGCGAGGCTAATTTTAGGTGTGATGGAGATAATATACGCCCCAGCTTCACTTACATCAATTACATTTTTAGCATAAGTACCTTTTCCAGAGCCCGTAATGCTCGGGTCATTCTCTTTCTGATAGGTATAATCAAAATCTCCTCTTGTGGGCAGAATAATTTTACCATCTGTAGTTTCCCACTTGCCTATAAAAGGCCTCTGTGCATATACTATTAGAGAGATTAGTAATGCAAATACAATTGAAATTCTTTTCATAATTTATCATTTAAGAAATATTACTCGGTTTTTATTGGGATTTTTCGGTTTTCTCCCTGTTAAATTTATTTTTAGCAGAACAGCCTATCTCTTTCTAAGCCTCCTCTCCTCATTTAAATCAGCAAGTGAGTTTTTCGTAAGAATGAAAAGGGGCTACTCTACCCACAAACTCGGCAAATGTAGCACCTCAAATTATTAATTTAATAAAAAAAACAGCTGTTTTTTGTCATATTTTAGGTTATTGACCTAAATCTCCTGGTTCCTAACCTAAAATTTTAGGTTAAGAACCTAATTGAATACGGTAACCAACCTAAACAACGGGCTTTTTAACCTAATCGTTCGCGTTTTTAACCTAAACGATGGGGTCTCTGACCCAAATGATAGATAAATTAGGCAGAAAAAAAAGCTTCCGAACCCCAAGATTGGGGTTCGGAAGCCATATTATGAGATATCTTTTTAAAATTTATTCGTCATCAAAGAGGTCGTCTCCGTAGCCTGTATCTTCATCATCATCAAAAGAATCATCTTCATCTGAAAAATCAGCAGTAAAATGCTCCTCAAAACTGAACTCATCTTCCAAGACTGCGGATTTTGGTTTCTTAGCCGCAACACCATTTGTTTTAGCAGGTGCTTTCAGCGGTGCATTACCAAATCTATACACGGTGATAGGGTAATTTACGGACGGCTTTTCGTCTTCAATCGCAATAAGTTCGCAGAAAAACTCCCATAGATCGAGGAAACCGTATTGGAACTGCGCCTTGTCGCCCACCTGCTCGAATGCCTCATCTATATAGATATCAGACATTATCTCACCCTCACCATCATCGCTCATATCTTCAAGCGGAACAGATTTTACGACAGTACCGTCTTCCTCCAAAAGATTGAAAGCAGAGAGCTCCTCACCTTGCAGACTGAATGCACTTTTAATTCCCAAATGCAGATTCCAGAGCGTCTGCTTACCTTTAATCTCAATGTCTCTAAAAATGTCTTCTTTAGTATCTAAAATAACTCGAATCTTATATACCATCTTCTTCTTTAATTGCTTTTCTTCTGGTTGATTTGGGTGCAAATATAAAACAATTGATAAATCGAAAAAATTTTTACCACAAAAAAGGATAAATGTTTTTTCATTCTAAAAAAACGCCCATTAATAGGGCGTTTGTTCATTGTTTTTAGGACACTTGATTTTCTATTTATAAGCGTCTATCGTCTCCTTTAAGATATCAATCTGAGTATTGAGCGTTAGGCTGTTCGGATGATTTCTAAGAACCTGCATCTTTCTTTGCAATCCCTCTTTCAGCATATCGATAATCATCATTTTTACCTGTGGATTATCTATCTCTCCTTTTATCTGGGAGAGGACTTTGGTGATGGACTGGGTAGCCGGCAAGTCATCGGACTCCATAATCCAGTTAAATCCTGCTTCAGCAGTAGCCCCAAGCTCTGGATTTTGAAACTTGATAAACGGATAAAAAGCAACCATACTTCCGATAGCCTCCCTGTGCTTTGCTACCTTGTGCTCCACGATAATAGGGAGAAGTTTTATAATGGTATCCTCAGAGGCATTGGTCAGCTCTACCCTGTCTAATATACCTACTACTTTTTGGGGTTCCAAAGAGGCAATAGCTGCCAGTGATGAGCTTTTTACCGCATTAGAAACCGCATTTATCCCTTTCTCAAATAGAGGAAGGTATTTAGTATTTTTAGTTTTAGCCAATGCTGAAATAGCCGCTGCCTGAACCAGCGTTTTAGGGTCTTTGGAAGCGAGCTTCTCCACTTCCGAGAGGAGGATTTTTGCCTGTTTAGCATCGGATAAGTCCAGACTTGATAACGCCTTCATCCTTATTCTGAAAAACGGGTCTTTGAGTGCAGAGGCCAATGTCTTTAAAGCTGCATCATTCTTGGTAGATAGCTCACCCACTGCCTTCACTGCATTATATCTACTATGAAAATCCTTAGTTTGGGTATATTGTGCGAGGTACTGTTCTGGGGTTTTATCTTCAGTAATCTGTGCAAGGAGAATTCCATCAGGGTTTAGGTTGAGGAAGTCTGGTTTTTTAGTTACCGAGAACGAGAAATTGTTCTTTTGCTTTGCTTCTACCCAGACTTTAACCCTCTTAGGCTTCCCAGCTTCAAAGATATCTATGCTGAGAGGGAACTGAAAAGGCAATTCCTCATTTTGATGAATACTAACGATGATTTCTTTCTTCACAGGCTCATAAGAATAGGAGTAGCTGAGCTTAGGATTCCCACTACCGAAATACCACTGATTGAAAAACCAGTTGAGATCTTTACCACTGATTTTCTCCATAGATAAACGAAGCTGATGCGCCTCCCCAGTACTGTATTCATTGGTTTTAAGATAATCGGTAATGCCAGCAAAGAAAGCTTCATCTCCAAGATAATTCCTCAGCATATGGAGGATGGCTCCTCCCTTATTGTAGCTCACGGCATCAAACATATCACCTCGAGATTTATAATCAAAACGAACCAAATGTTTATTAAAATTCGCCGGATTGTGAATGTAGCCTCCTACGGAATCCATCAAATGGTAGTCTGCCCTGTCTTTGCCATACTTATACTCGTACCACAGGTATTCTGAGTAATTAGCAAAGGATTCATTTACGGTAAGGTTGCTCCAACTCTCGGTAGTTACCAAATCTCCGAACCAGTGGTGGAAGAGCTCGTGGGCAATCACTGCTTCCCAACGGTTTTCATCTATCAGGTCTCCTTCTTTCTGATTTGCCATCTCACTGTGGATTACCGCTGTGGTATTTTCCATTGCACCACTTACAAAGTCTCGTCCTACAATCTGGGAGTACTTCGCCCAAGGGAAGTCATAATTCACCCTCTTAGAGAAAAACTCAATCATCTCTGGGGTAAGCCCAAAAATATCCTTTGCATAAGGCTCATACTCTTTCTCCACATAATAATCCACATCAATATTTCGCCATTTATCCTTCACTACGGCATAGTCCCCCACTCCCATAAAGAAGAGGTAGGGTGCGTGTTTTTTATCCATTACCCAATGGTCTGTCCTAAGCCCACCACTTTCTTTGGTAGATGATTTCAGGATACCATTAGAGAGGGTAACATACTGCTCTGGCACAGTGATGAAGAGCTCCTGTGTAGTCTTTTGGTTGGGTTTATCAATAGTAGGAAACCATACCGAATTGGCTTCGGTCTCTCCCTGCGTCCAAATTTGGATGGGCTTCTGAGAATCTTTCCCCTGTGCATTGATGAAATACAAGCCCTTATTATCTTTAATAGCAGCATCTCCCTCACCTTTTACCTCATTCGGGCGGGCGGTATATCTTATATATAGAGTATAATCCTCATTTCTGTTGTAGGTTTTATCGAGATTGATTTTGAGAATATCATCCTTATAATCGTATTTCAATGGAGACTTCTTCCCCTTTTTATCAAGGGCTACTTCGTGTATGAGCATTGCTTTTGCATTGAGCACCAACGAATCCGCAGGATAGAAATACGGCGATGCGGTGAGCCATTCCTCTCCCTTCATCTGTTCTTTTTCGTAATCAAAACTTACTTTCAGCTTTGTGTGTTTCAGCTCTGTGGTCTTTGTGTGTGTAGCTCGGTATAGGCTCTCTCTCCCTGAAGTCTCGGTCTGCGCATTCAGATGATTGGCACTAAAAAAAACACCGAGTGCCAGTACGGTGATAAAAATCTTTTTCATTCTATTTGATATATAATGCGAGCAAATGTAAGGAAATTTGGATTAAATTTTTCTCCCATTCAGAGCTTTTCACTAATCAATATAAAGTTATATTTTCCCTCTATCCGAATTAAAATTTTCCATTTTGCTTTATCCATCTCTCTTTTTTTGGAAAAAAATCTCTTGAATAAATCATAAAACATCTCAAACAGAATAAAATTTCAGTATAGTAAAATGTTAAAAATCTTAGTTATAACAAGATTTTTCTCCTTTGAATAAAACAAAAAATACATAGATTAAAATTACGAATACCTTAAGTCCTTTTTATATGAGCTCTTACTTTATTCTCAAAAATATCATTATATTTTTAAATTTTCACAAATATTAAAATATACACATTTTTACCTTATTTATTTAATTAAATAAACAATATTTTAATAAAAACTTGCAAGGTTTAATATTTATTAACATATTTGTCACAACAAAAACTTAATTGATATGAGGTTAAATTTTAATGTACTGAGTGCTGGAGTGCTTTTCTTCCTCGGGAGCCAAGTAGCTACGGCACAAAAAGTAAAAAAGGATACCGTAAGAGACATAGATGAATTGGTTCTCGTAGGGTATAGCAAAGTGAACAGAAATGAGTTCGTGGGTACAGCTACTCAGATCAACACAAAGTCTATTGACAACAAAGCTGTGTCTAACGTTTCTCAGGCTCTTGCTGGAGAAGCAGCAGGGGTAAGAGTGATTAATACTACTGGACAACCAGGTACTTCGGCTAAAATTAGGGTTAGAGGTTTCGGCTCGGTAAATGGTAATAGAGACCCTCTCTACATCTTAGACGGTATGCCATACGAGGGGAACATCTCTGTAATCAATCCAGATGATATTGCTACTATGACCATCTTAAAAGATGCAACGGCAACCTCTATCTACGGTGCAAGAGGGGCCAATGGTGTTGTAGTTATCAATACAAAAAAAGGGAGAGCTAATCGCTCAAGCATACAGTTTGAATCTAAAATAGGGATGAACCTTTCCTTACTTCCTCGCTACGAAGTAATAAAATCTCCAGAAGAATACATTTCATTAGTTTGGGAAGGTCTTTATAATCAAGGAAAAATCAACCCTGCTATATTAGCTCAGTATGGTTTTGGAACCGCTGAAGAATATGCTAATAATATCCTATTCAGTGATTATGGTATAACACCTTTATATAATCTATGGAATGTGGAAGGTAAAGATTTAATAGACCCTGTTACCCGACAAGTAAGAAACGGTGTAACCAGAAAATACACTCCAGAAAACTGGCAAGACTATGCTTATAAACCAGCTCTAAGAACAGAACATAATCTTAGTATGAGCGGTGGTAGCGATAAAACTACTTACTATACAAGTTTTGGTTACTTAAAAGATGGCGGCTACTCTATAAACTCCAATTTTGAGAGATATTCTACGAGGCTCAATTTAGGATTCCAACCCAAAAACTGGTTAAGAGGAACCTATAATATGGGATATGCTTTTACAAAATCTCAAAACAATGGACAGACTTCAGACTCTGGAAGTGTATTCTGGTTCTCTGACAGCATTCCTTCCATCTACCCTCTTTTCTTAAGGGACGCCAATGGAAACAGAATCCCTGAAACTACATTAGGAGGATATATATACGACTATGGCTACAATGGTAGGAACTTTGGTTTCGGTACCAATGCGATAGCAGATGCCACCTATGACAAGCTTACCAATACTAAGCATGAACTGAATGCAAGCCTTAATTTAGAAGCAGATATTACAAAGCATTTAACCTTTGAAACTCGCTTGAGCGGTCAATACTTTAATAATAGTAGAGACAATTATAAAAACCCTTACTATGGTAGTATGGCATCTTCAGGAGGATCAATATCTAAAATAAAGCACGAAGCATTTACCTGGAATTTCCTACAATTATTAAGATATAAAAACAAATTCGGAAATCACGGATTGGAAGCATTCGCAGCTCACGAGGCTAATGATTACGAATACAAATATCTTGGAGGAGACAAAACAGGATTAGTAGACCCTTATACCGGAGAGTTTAATAATGCTATTAAAACCGTTGCGCTTAACTCTTATATAGAAAATTACAAGCTGGAGAGTTTCTTCGGTTCTGTTAGCTATGACTATCAAAACAAATACTTAGCATCTGCATCTGTTAGACGAGATGGTTCATCAAGGTTTAGTACGCATAAATGGGGTACATTCTACTCCCTTGGTTTAGGTTGGGTACTAACAAAAGAAAATTTCCTGAAAGAGAACTCTTTCTTCTCTAATATGAAGCTCAAAGCAAGCTATGGTACCGTAGGAGACCAGGCAGGTGTAGGCTACTATCCTGGATATGATGTTTATGACATCGGAAACTTTATGGATGCGCCAAGTGCTTCTTACAATAGAAAAGGATATAAAGACCTTACTTGGGAGAAATCGAGAATATTCCAAACAGGTCTGGATTTCTCAATCTTTAAAAACAAAAGATTAGAAGGAAGTATAGATTATTATAATAAAACAACCGATAACTTAATATTTGACCGAAGGCTCGCTCCTTCTCAAGGTAATGCTATTGAAAAAACCAATGGTGGAGCACTCGTAAATCAAGGTATAGAATTTAACCTCATTGGGCATATTATTAAAAAAGATGATTTCTACTTGGATTTATCTGTAAATGGAGAAATCTTGAGAAATAAGCTTACAAAAATGCCGATTGACCCTGTAACAGGAAGACCTAAAGTCATTGATTTATCAGAATCTGGGTTTGGTAGAGCACAAGGCTACTCTATATACGACTACTATCTAAGAGAATGGGCTGGTGTAAACCCCAATACAGGTGCTGCACAATGGACGATGCATTATGTAGATGTAAATAAAAACGGAGTATATGATACAGGAGATGAAGCGATAAACTCCCTTTATGAATATCAACAAAACAATCCTGGCGCTGTAATCAGTCAAACCCTTACTGAGTCCTATGCAGATGCCACTCAGAAATTCATAGGCAAATCTGCAATACCAGATCTAAGAGGAGGGATTAATCTATCGGTAGGATATAAAAATATCTCATTAGGAGCTCAAATGCTTTACAGCATTGGTGGCTATGCAATAGACTACTCCTATGCTACCTTTATGACCAACCCTACTGCTGGAAATGCAAACTGGCATAAAGACATTCACAACAGATGGCAAAAACCCGGTGATATCACTAATGTACCAAGATTGTCCAACTCCAATCGTGGTGATAGAAATTTCTCTAATCAGTCTTCTCGTTTCCTTACAAAAACAGATTATTTCATACTAAATAATGTTAATATAGCTTATACATTTGATAGAGATTTTCTAAGAGGGACTGGCCTTGATGGGCTTACCATATCCTTATCTGGTGATAATCTTTGGATAAAGTCTAAGAGAAAAGGCTTCAACCCTTCTACTTCGGAGAATGGAGAATCCAGTAGATATGCATATGCACCTCTATCTACTTTTACAATAGGAATAAAAGCTAACTTCTAAAATGAATTAAAATGAAAAAATTAGTAATAGTAGCCTTATCAATAGCTACAACTTTATCACTCATATCTTGCAATGAAGATTTTTTGGATACTTCACCTACGGAAACAATTCCTAATGCACCTAACGAATATAAACTTAATGGCTTATATGTGATGATGGTAATGGATAGAACCGGCGGTACAACCAGACACGAAGATTTTGGACAAAAAGGCAATGATATTATTATGGATTTACTATCTTCAGATATGGCATTAGCTAAAAATAGTTATAACAGATATCTAAGACTTGCCAATCTCAGTGCCACAGAAGATTTTACCGATGATTTTAATTATATCCCTTGGAGATATTATTACAGAGTAATTATAGGCGCCAATGATATTTTAACAAATATAGATGGTAATAGTGACACTGATAAGCACATTATAGGACAAACAAAAGCACTAAGAGCCTATGCCTATTTCTATCTAATGCAACTCTATAATAAGGAATATGCTCCTAACGAAAAGGCAATCCCTATCTATACAAATCCGGCACAGGAATCTCAACCAAAATCTACCCAAGCACAGGTATATCAACTAATTATAGATGACCTTACCGAGGCCATTACCCTGCTTGATAATTTTGATAGAGCACATAAAGGTATGATAGATAAATATGTAGCCAAAGGACTCCTTGCCTATGTCTATGCCGCTATGGATAATTATGCTAAAGTTGAAGAACTGTCTATGGATATCATTAACAATAGTGGATTAAACATTACCACAAGAGAGAATTTATTAGGTGGATTTAATAACTTGGCAACAAATCCAAGTTGGATGTGGGGTTTTGACATCACAACAGAAAACGGTTTAGACCTCATTAGCTGGTGGGGACAGGTTGACCTCTATACTTATAGCTATGCTTCTGTAGGCGATTTTAAAACTATGGACGAAGGCTTGTATAATTCCATCCATACCGATGACATCAGAAAAGAGCAATTTAACGGTACTTATAAAAACTTCAAGTACTTCGCTACAGGGAAATTTTATAATACTGCGGCTAAAGCTGCAAGGAAAATTGGCGGACAAAGAATCGTTACTGATGACTATGTCTATATGCGTGTAGATGAATTTCACCTGCTGGCTGCCGAAGCTCTTGCTAAACAGGGTAAAGAAGCCCAAGCTAAACAAATCCTGAAAAATTTCTTAAACAATGGCAATGATAAATACATAAAAATTGCTGATGTGTCTTATATAGATGGTCTCACAGGAACCGGGCTTACAGATGAAATCTATCTCCAAACAAGAATTGAATTCTGGGGCGAAGGTAAGAGTTACTTAGCTATGAAGCGAAACAAAGCAACCATTACCAGAGCAAGAAATCATCAATTCCATGGCGGTGCATCATTCGCTCACAATGATGGCAAGCTCACTCTTGAAATCCCTCAACAGGAAGTTAATAACAACCCTAATTTATAATTAATTAACCCTCATATTAGGAAGGTATCAAAGATTAAGTTCTTTGGTACTTTTCTTTTCTCCATACTGATGAAAGAAAAATTTTAAAATCTGCAATCCTTATACTTCCGATATAATTTTTGCTACCTTTGAGCCCTGTTTAAACCGAGAAAATGGCAAATTCATCCGATAAAAGACTCTTCCTCATTGATGCGTATGCAATGATTTTCCGAGGCTATTATGGCCTTATCAGAAACCCGAGAATCACCTCCAAAGGGCTTGATGTATCAGCGATATTTGGCTTTACAAATTCCCTTATTGACCTTATCAAAAGAGAGAAGCCAAGCCACCTTGCCGTAGTTTTTGATGTAGGAAAAGAGAATATACGAACACAGGAATTCCCCGAGTATAAAGCCCACAGAAGCGAAACTCCAGAGGCAATAAAAATAGGTGTACCCTATATCCAGAGAATTTTAGAGGCAATGAAAATCCCCATTCTAGGAGTAGAAGGCTATGAGGCAGATGATGTGATAGGGACAGTCGCCCATAAAGCAGAAAAGGAGGGCTACACTGTCTTTATGGTTACCCCTGATAAAGATTTTGGTCAGCTCGTAACCAATAATATTAAAATCTATAAACCCGCATCAAAGGGTGGAGATGTTGAGATTATCGGCATAGCGGAAGTCAAGGCAAAGTATGGCATCAAGCATCCTAAACAAGTGATAGACATTCTCGCAATGATGGGTGATGCGGTGGATAATATCCCTGGTCTGCAAGGGGTGGGAGAGAAGACTGCCCTTAAATTTGTTCAGCAGTTCGGTTCTATTGAAAGCCTGATCGCAAACACCTCAAAAATTCAGGGTAAGCTAAGGCAAAAAATAGAAGCCAGCGCTGAGCAAGGACTACTCTCCAAAAAATTAGCAACGATTATTTGCGATGTGCCAATAGACTTTGAACAGGAGAAATACGATGTAGAAAAGCCAAACTTTGAGAAAATCCAGAAGATATTTGATGAAATTGAATTCAAACGATTATACGAAAACCTGTACAGAGCATTTAACGAGCCTTTGAATATGGAGAAGGCTAAACCTAAAAACCCAGAACCCGCACAAAAACTACCTACGGGGCTCACAAGACAGCTCGACCTCTTTGCGGATTTTGAAGCCGAAGAGCAGGAATTCCTCATTACCAATAAAGCTACGATAGAGAATACCGACCACCTTTATCAGTTCGTAAATACGCCCAAAGCGCAGCAGATATTAGTAGAGAATCTCCTCAAGCAAAAGGCGGTAGTCTTTGATACCGAAACCACTTCGCTCAACGAGCTGGAAGCAGAGCTCATCGGGCTTAGCTTCTCCTACCAGAAAGGGCTCGCCTACTACATCCCCCTTGCGGAGGACAGAGAAAAAGCGTTGGAGACCTTGCAAATCTTCAAACCTTTTTTTGAAAAGCAAGATATCCTTAAAATCGCTCATAACTTCAAGTATGATTTAAAAGTCCTTACCCAATACGGCATCAGCATCAGAGGAAATTGCTTTGATACAATGATTGCCCACTACCTCCTAAACCCTGACGGCAGGCACGGTATGGATTACCTCTCGGAGATTTACCTCAGCTACACGCCTATCCCCATCGAGAGCCTCATCGGGAAGAAGGGCAAAAACCAGAAAACCCTCAGATCTGTGAGCCTCGAGCAGCAAACCAACTATGCCGCCGAAGATGCAGACATCACTTTTCAGCTCTACGAGAAGTTCGCCCCACAGCTCAAAAAGGAGAACCTCGAAAGCCTCTTCTATAATGTAGAAATGCCCCTGATGAAAGTCTTGGCAAAGATGGAGCTTGCAGGGGTAGCATTGGATACCGACTGGCTATCCAAAGAGAGCCTCGATTTAGAAAACGACCTCCGAGAGCTTGAAAAGAAGATTTTCGCCCTCTCTCGGGAGGAGTTTAATATCAACTCCCCTAAGCAGCTCGGCGATATCCTTTTCGCTAAGCTCCACCTTGACCCAAAAGCGAGGAAAACCAAAACAGGGCAATACTCCACCTCCGAAGAAGTCTTGCAAAAGCTCGCTGGAAAGCACACCATCATCGGGCATATCCTCGAGTACCGAACCTATCAGAAACTGAAATCTACCTATGTAGACGCCCTCCCGCAGGAGATTCAGCCCAAAGACGGAAGGGTGCACACCCATTTCTCACAAACCACAGCGGCCACTGGACGCCTCGCCAGCCTCAACCCTAATCTCCAAAACATCCCCATCCGAACCCTCAGGGGGCAGCAGATTCGTGGGGCTTTCGTAGCCGATAAGGGAAAGAAAATCATCTCCGCCGATTATTCGCAAATCGAGCTCAGGCTCATCGCCGAAGTTTCTGGCGAGGATAATATGATTAAAGCCTTCCAGAATGGCGAAGACATCCACGCATCTACCGCCTCCAAACTCTTCAAAGTCCCCATAACCGATGTAACTAAGTCCCAAAGAAGCCAAGCTAAGGCAGTCAATTTCGGGATTATCTACGGGCAAAGCTCCTTCACCCTATCCGAGCAAACTGGGCTCTCCCGCAGCGAAGCCAAACAAATGATAGACTCCTACTACCAGACCTACCCAATGCTGAAGGAGTTTATGAACGAGCAAGTCCTCAAAGCAAGGCAAAACGGTTTCGTAGAAACCATCTTAGGGCGAAGACGCCACCTAAAGGATATCAATTCTAACAATGCCGTCGTAAGAGGGCACGCCGAGAGAAACGCCGTAAACGCACCGATACAAGGGAGCGCTGCCGATATTATTAAAATCGCGATGATTAATATCGATAAAGCCCTCCACGAGCAGAATTTAAGAACCCAAATGCTCCTCCAAGTACACGATGAACTCCTCTTCGAAGCCCCTGAGGACGAGCTGGAAGTGGTAGCTCCCCTCATCAGGCAACTAATGGAGTCCGCCGTACCCACCACCGTACCCCTCCTCGTAGAGGTAGGCATTGGCAACAACTGGCTCGAAGCCCACTAATTCCTCCCTTAGCACCAAAAACACCTTGCAGGTGATATAATTATTACTAAATGCTCCCCACACACCATAGCCGATAAGGCACTCACTGGCGTGGGGAATACTTTTAGGATGAAGCATCATTGGCTATTCGTTTGTAAGCTAAAATCCAATAACCAGAAGTTAAGCATACACTGCTTACAGCTAACTCTATGTTAAAATTAAAAAATGTACTTTTGCGAAAAATAAAAAATATGAGCGAAACGATTATGACTTGCCCAAAATGTGGCTCCAACTACACCTACGAACAAGACCACCTGATGGTCTGCTCCCAATGCTTCCACGAGTGGGACCCCGCAGAGGCTGGAAACGAAGATAAAGTCTTTGACGCTAACGGAAACGAACTGAAAGATGGAGACTCCGTAGTCGTGGTAAAAGACCTCCCAGTAAAAGGAGCCCCAAAACCCGTGAAAGCAGGCACGAAAGTGAAAAACATACGCCTGAGACCCGATAGCGACCATAATATAGACTGCAAAATAGACGGCTTCGGAGCAATGGCTCTTAAATCCGAATTTGTAAAGAAAGCATAAGTATTAACACCCCTTGAAGCTACCCTGGCGTGGTTTCTTATCATTAAACCAACCTATTGAAAGATGGAAAAATTAGACGCCCTAAACCAAGTGGCAGCGTTTCACAAGACCTTTAATGCCCCGATTCTGGACGCCCCACAAATCCCCTCTGCTGATAGAGCAGAGCTAAGACTGAAGCTCCTCCAAGAGGAGCTGGACGAGCTGAAAGCCGCAATAGAAAACAATGACCTTGTGGAGGTGGCTGATGCCCTCTGCGACTTGCAGTATGTGCTCAGCGGAGCGGTGCTGGAGTTTGGGATGGGCGAGAAATTCGTAGAGATGTTCGATGAAGTGCAGCGCTCCAATATGTCCAAAGCCTGTACTACTCAGGAGGAAGCCGATGCCACAATAGCATTCTATGCCAATAAAGGCGTGGAAGCCTATTCTGAGAAGTCGGGAGATAAGTTTAATGTTCACCGAAAAGCCGATAACAAAGTCTTGAAGAGCATTAACTACTCGCCAGCAGATTTAAAGAAATTCTTAGGCTAAGAAGATCCGATGATGAGGCAGAAACGCTTTTTAACAATCGCAGTTGTAGGGCTCGTATCGGTGGTGCTCACCTCTTGTCTCGGTGAGAAAATCGTAGTGAATCGGCAGGTAGAATCTTCGCAAGACGGAGCTTTACTCCTCGGCAGGCAGACCCTTGACCAGTTCCACAAAGAGCCTTTTAAAGATTGGTTTGCAAAGGAGTATTCAGACTATACTCCCCACTCGGAAGCTATTAAATCATTAAAAAAAGCAGGGATTAACTCCACCCGAATAAGCGTATTTATAGGTACTTGGGATACCGATAGCCAAAGGGTGTTTTCAAGGCTTATCAAAGTTTTAGATGTGATGAAATATCCAAAAGCAAAGCTGGAAATCATTGCGCTCAACCGAAAGAAAGAGTCTCCCGCAGGCGAAGAAGCCGCTAATAACATCCACCAACTCCCTACGATTATCATTAGAAAATATGACAAGGTACTCGGAAGGCTGGTAGGAAACCCCAAGACAGGGTTGCTGGAGCAGGATTTAGTACAGGTACTCAACAAAAAATAAATAAAGTATGAAAGAAGTAAGATTTAAAGACGGGCTACTGATGGGCTTTCTGCTCTCGGTACTCGTCTCCTTTGCGGTTTATTTCTTCACGATAAAGGGCGGTCAAAATGAAAAATCGGATTACTACCTCATCACCAATCAAATTCAAAAGATGAATAAAATGGTGGTTGTAGAGCAGGATTTCTCCTCTATGGAACGCACAAAAATCACCCGAGAGCTCTTCGGAGGTACAATCCCAGGTACGGAGAAATCCATCATCACCTTTACCAAAACCAATGTGCAGGTAAGCTACGACCTCAATAAAATGAATATAGAGGTAGATTCTACTCGTAAGCGACTCATCATTCGCGAGCTCCCACAGCCACAGGTTCGCATCCTCCCAAGTGTGGAAATACAAGCGATGGATGATTCTTTCCTCAGCCGTTTCAGCGAAGAGGAAATAAAGAAAATTACCCAAAGTGCTAAAGACAAAGCCTACAAAAGTGTGAATCAGGAAAGGCTCATTAGCAATAGTAAAAAGCAGCTTATAGAGAATTTGGAACAAATATTTGTCTTAGCCCAAGTCCTCGGATATAGCATAGAAGATGATACGAAAACCTTGAAATTATAACAATGGATTTAAGAGATCAGCTTAAAAACCTCTTCCCAGACCATATAGAAGAAGACTTTGAACTTCCCGAAGAGAGAGAAGTATTTGAACAGCGCAATCCGCTCATCTGTAAGTACGAAAAGAAAGGCAGAAATGGAAAGCCCGTAACCCTTATAGAAGGATTTGAAGGTAGTACTGATGAACTAAAAGCAATTGCAAAAAGACTCAAAACCCAGCTGGGAATTGGAGGTTCGGAAAAAGATGGCGTCATCATTATACAGGGAGACAACCGAGATAAAGTAATGCAAATTCTAAAAGATATGGGATATAAAACCAAAAGAGTTGGCGGATAAGCCCACATTATAAAAAAAGAGACAATCAACATTGTCTCTTTTTCTTTTTTAGATTAATTATTAGTCTAATTGTGGTTCAATTTTCTTAATCATCAGGTTTATCCTTCGCATCCATTCTTGTGGTTGAGTGGAGTATCCCGCTTTGGCTATTGCCTTTACCCATTCGGAGTGGTCATCGTTGCCTTTTAGTCTTTGGTAATACTTCTTTCTCGATAGCAGGTCGCAAAACGCCCTGAAACTGTCCTGAGTAGATAAAAAACTTCTGTATCTGGATTTATTGACTGTATTTTTTCCCACAATACCAAAATGATTGTTTAAGATTTGAGAGTTTTTACTCGTTCCTCCTCCAGATTCTACAAAGGCTACTGCCAATATTACTGTGCTGGGGATTCCATATTCCTGAGAGAGCTGAGCTGCAATCTCTTTATGCTTCTCTATATACGAGTGTTTTTTCTGTGCCTTTACTGAGGAGAAAGACAAAACCAAAAGAATACTTATGACAACAGTTTTAAGATTTTTAAAATGTCTCATACATTATTATTTGCTGGCAAAGCTATCTCTGTGAGGAGGTTCACTAAAACTTTTTAGACTTTTTAACGCGGTTTCAGCCATTTTGTCAGAAAAACAAGGAGGTAGATGTTAAAAGAATTAACATTTATACCTCAAAATATAGCCAAAGGGAAAATAAAAAAGCTGAGATATTTTGTATCTCAACTCTTTTGTTGGTAAGTCTTGTTTTAGTCATCAATTCTTAGAAAAGCTCCGCTTGAGCTAAATTCTAATTCCAAACCATTAGAAATTTTCACACTGTAACCATAGCGCTTTTTATCTATTTCTAAGACTTTTGTACCTGGGAATTTCTGTTTAATGTAAGCAGCTATCTTTGCTGGCACTGCTGAGAAAGGAATCCCCATATGTTTATTCTCTATCTCCTTCCAAACGCCACTTCTATTGAAATCCAACTTCGTACCGTCTTCTAAATAGACTTGATACTCAGAGATGATACCATAGTCATAATCCTTCGTTGCTTGAAGAATTGGGCTACTGAAATTCTTTTTAATAAATGCCTGAGCCGTCTTTGGCAACTGAGAGGAAGTAATAACTACATCATCTTGAGCCTTTGCAAATACACCTGTTGATAAAGCTAATACAGCTAAAATCATTTTTAAACTTTGTCTTGTCTTCATTTGTATAAAATTTTACTGATGCAAAGAAATAAACAAATTTGGGAAAGATTTAGGAAGGCTTATAAGTTTATGATATTCGATTGATAAACTAAGTATTTATACTTAAAGCCTACTTACCTGCCAACTAAGGGTCTACAAAGACGGTTTGTTTTATGGAGTGGTAGGCTTTTACTTGGTCGAATTCGTGGAGGCTGTGCTCTATGAATTGTTTATATCGCTTGTAGCTTTTGCCACGAGGAAGTTTGAGCATTATTTGGTAATGATAATAGGTATTAATTCGCGAAATGGGAGGCTTTTCGGGGCCAAAAACACATTCTGAAGGGAGGTATTTTCTTAGGATATTCCCCATAAAGGTTGCTGCTCGCTCGAGTTTATCCTCTTTTCGGTGTTTGAGCTGTATTAAAACCAATTTTGTATAAGGTGGATAGTGGAATTTCTTCCGTTCATCCAATAGATAGCGGTAGATTTCGGAGGGTTGGGATTTATTAATCAACCTAAAAATAGGCTGCTGAGGATTGAAGGTTTGAAGAATGATGCGCCCCTGTCCCGACTTCCTGCCAGCCCTTCCAGATACTTGGGTGATGAGCTGATATGCGCGCTCCTCTGCTCGGAAATCCTGTATGTGCAGCATCTGGTCGGCTCGAGGGACGGCTACGAGTTCTATATTGTCAAAGTCCAGCCCCTTAGCAATCATCTGCGTACCGACTAAAATATCAGTCTTGCCTTCCTCGAGCTTTTCGTAGAGCTTTTCGTAGGCAAATTTCCTCCGCATAGCATCGGTATCCATTCTATCTACTTCCGCATTGGGGAAATGCTTCTGGATTTCTTCATACATCTTCTCCACCCCTATGCCACGCTCGCTAAGGTTTTTAGATTTACACTTGGGGCAAGCGATAGGGCGAGCTGCTCGGTTGCCACAGTAGTGGCACTTCATCTCGTGAGATGCCTTGTGATAAGTGAGTACCACATCGCAATTTGGGCAGTAGGCCACATAGCCACACGCCTCGCATTCCAATACATTGGAATAGCCTCGCTTGTTGTGGAGTATCATTACTTGGTGCTTTTCATCCAATACCTTTTTTATCTCACCGAGAAGCTGATGACTGAAATTACCGCTTACATTTTTCAAATCCTGAGCTTCCTTGTAATTAATGACCTCCATTTTGGGAAGTGCCACTTCTGCATATCGCTCTCCGATGAATACATATTTGAGCTTACCGATTTGGCTAAGATAATACGCCTCTACCGATGGCGTAGCCGAGCTGAGGATAACTGGAGCATTGTAGAGGGAGGAGAGGTAAAGTGCGGCATCTCTCCCATTAAAAAAGGGGCTGACTTCTTTCGGTTTAAAAGCAGAATCGTGCTCCTCATCTACCACGATAAGCCCTAAACTCTGAAAGGGCAGGAAAAGAGCAGCCCGCGTTCCAATGACTACGCTAAGCTCATTATTCTTTACCTTTTTCCAGACCTCTACTTTCTCAAAGTCGGTAAGTTTTTGGTGATAATACCCCAATGCCTTTCCATATTTCTTTTCTAATCTTAGTATCATCTGTTTTGTAAGGGAGACTTCGGGGAGGAGGAGGAGCGCTGTACCTCCTTTGGAGACTACTTCATCTATCTTTTGGAGGAAAATATGCGTCTTCCCAGAGGAAGTAACTCCGTGCAAGAGTACATTCTGTCGGTTTGCAAAGGCATCATCTATTTCATCTTTTGCTCTTTGCTGGGTAGGGCTTAGCCGCTCTACTTTCTCCATTTCCCCTTCGTAGAAGGTGAGCCTGTCTTTGGTAAGGTAATACTCTTCTACGATGCCTTTTTCTATAAGCCCTTTTAGATGTGTAGGAGTAAATGTTCCTTTCTCCAAAACATCAGATTTGCGGAGAGGAGCGTCTGGCGCTGCAGAATAAAGCGAGAGGAGGTGCATCAGTAGCTCTCTCTGCTTTGCTGAGCGTTTTAAATTGGTGAATATCTGTGTGAGGTCGTCTTTTAGAATTCCTTCCTTTATCTTAATATAGGCCACTTCCTTAGCTCTATACCTCTCGGAGACCTTTTCGTCTATCTCTATATATTGCAGGTCTATGAGGGATTTTACTGTTTTTATAATTTCCTTTTTGGGGATAAATGCTTCTGTTTCTTTCAGGTTGATGACTTGCCTCACTTCCAAAGCCTGAATGAGGAAAATCTCATTAGCCTCTAAAATCTGATAATCTATCTCTGCATTGGGGCGAAGTTTTAGATAAGTCTCGCTTTCTAATTTAAGAGATGCGGGGAAGGCAAAGCGGTAGACCTCCCCTATATTGCAGAGGTAGTAGCCCGAAAGCCATTCCCAAAAGCGGAGCTGCTCCTGTGGGAGCAACGAAACCTCATCCAGCACACTGATGATTTCCTTTGGAATAAAACCCTCAGGAGCATTTGAGTGTAATGACTGCACAATGCCTGTATAAATCTTCTTCCCACCGAAAGGAATTAAGACGCGTTTTCCTTCCTCAACTTCATCAGCTAGGGCATCGGGAATCTTGTAAGTAAAAGTTCCTTTCAGATTTAATGGAAGAATAACTTGTGCAAAAGTCAATGCTAATAGGGTTTAGATATGGATTTTCGGTTGCAAAAATAAAAATCACTAAACTGCCACTGGGGCTTTGATGCCAGGATGGGGCTCATAATTCTCCAAAGAGAAATCCTCGTATTTGAAATCAAATAGATCTTTTATCTCTGGGTTTAGTTTCATTGTTGGGAGCACTTTTGGCTCTCGTGCGAGTTGCTTTTTCACCTGCTTAAAGTGGTTATTATAGATATGCACATCTCCGAAGGAATGCACATAATCCCCCACCTCCAAGCCACAGACCTGTGCTACCATCATTGTGAGGAGGGCATAGCTCGCAATATTAAATGGCACACCGAGAAATACATCTGCAGAGCGCTGATAGAGCTGAAGCGAGAGTTTTCCATCGGCTACATAGAACTGAAACATCGCATGGCAGGGAGCAAGTGCCATATTAGGGATTTCGGCAGTATTCCAAGCGGAGACGATAAGCCTCCTACTGTCAGGATTAGTCTTTATCTGCTCAATAACTTCAGAAATTTGGTCAATGATTTTACCATCGGCGCCTTTCCAGCTTCTCCACTGTGCACCATAGACCGGCCCGAGGTCACCATTATCATCTGCCCACTCGTCCCAGATCGTTACGCCGTTATCATTTAGGTATTTTATATTGGTATCACCTCTTAGAAACCAAAGCAGCTCGTAGATGATGGATTTTAAATGTACTTTTTTCGTCGTTACAAGGGGGAATCCTTTGGACAAATCATACCTCAGCTGATATCCGAAGATACTCCTTGTGCCTGTACCTGTACGATCAGTTTTATCCGAGCCATTATCCAATATATGCTGCAAGAGAGCCAAATAATTTTGCATAATAATAAAGATTAAGGCACAAATATAGCAATTAGCAATGAGCTATTGGCTAATAGCTATTAGCTGCTTAAAGCATAAATTAATTAATCTTTATCTTTGCTACCCATTAATTCAGAAACTTATGAAAAAAGATATTGAAACAAGGGAGGATATCATCAAGCTAGTGGATGTTTTCTATGATAAAGTGAAGAAAAACGAAATCCTCGGTTATATCTTCGATGATATTGCAAAGATAGATTGGTCTAAGCACCTCCCTGTAATGTATTCCTTCTGGGCGAGCATACTTCTTGGCGAGAAGAGTTTCAGTGGAAACCCAATGAAAAAGCATATTGACCTCGCACAGATTGCCCCAATGACAGAAGTAGAATTTACCGAGTGGATAAAAGTATTTTTCTCTACGATAGACGAGCTTTTCGAGGGTGAAGTAGCCGACGAAGCCAGAGCCAGAGCATCAAATATTGCAAGGCTAATGCTGGTTAACATAGAAAGGCGCTCACTCTTCTCGGTATAAAAAAAACACCCCTGAAACACATAAAACCCAACCATTATGGAACTGAATTATATCGTAAGAGCCCCTGAAAAAATAAACGCTGAGACGCCTGTGCTCTTTCTCATTCACGGATACGGGAGCAATGAACAGGATTTATTCTCCTTCGTACCCGATTTACCAGAAAACTGGCTCGTGGTGAGCTTCCGAGCACCAAGAAACACTCCATACGATGGCTTTGCGTGGTATGATATAGACTTTATCAATGCAGAGAAGTTCATCAATATACCTCAGGCAGAGGAATCATTAGAAGCGATACTCAGCAGTATACAGCTCATTAAAAATACCTACGGAATTGGCGAAGGGAAGAGCCATTTATGTGGATTCAGCCAAGGAGGCGTACTCGCTTATGCCCTTGCCCTGAAACATCCGAGCAAATTCTCCAAAATCGCCTGCCTGAGCACTTATCCAGAGACCAAAATTCTGAAGAATATAGAGGAAGACAAAAAGAAATTCGCCCACCTTTCGTTTTTTGTGTCTCACGGTACGGAAGACGCGGTAATCCCCATAGAATGGGCGAGGAAGGGAGCCGATTTGCTCTACGACCTCAGCTGCTATTTCACATTTAGGGAGTACATCAGCGGGCACGGAATCAACCAAAAGAACTACATAGACCTAATGAAGTTCTTCGCCAAGTAAAAAATAAAATACCTCTGAGATTTTCAGAGGTATTTTTGTGTATTCATTAATTTTTATTGCCTTCTCTTTCAATTTTTCTGGCTTCACCGAGCTTCTCCTCTATTTTGGAGACCACTTCTGGGTTTGAAACTTTTATCGGGACAGAAATTTTAGCATTCTCCCAAGCCATCAGCATCAGCATTCCTTCTTTTCCATTGGGTAGGAAGTCTATCGTAAACCACTCGGTGGGTGTTTTTGTGATTTCTACGGGGATGACAGTCTCCAGTACATTGAGTTTTTCATCAAAGGAGAAAGCACCCCAGCTTTGGAAATCTTTATTGAGAACCACCTGCCACTGATTGGGTTGCGGGATGATGTAAAGACCGTAAGTACCCGCTTTGAGCTCCTTACCGCCGAAAATTACATTCTGCCCGAAGCTGATTTTTGTACACGAATTGGCTCCTGCCCTCCAAACTTTGCCGTAAGGCACTAAATCTCCGAAGATTTTCCTCCCCTTTACGCCTGGTCTACCGTAATCTACCGTTATTTTTGAGATGGAGAACTGCTGATCTATTACTTGCCTTGGGCTGGCTGCGGGAATGGAGTAAGTCTGTGCATTTGAGAGGGATAAAAACGCCCCTACAAAGACTATTAAAGCTGCTTTTTTCATTAATCTAATTTTTCCTCAAAGGTATTAAATAATCAAAAATCCTCCAAAGGGCGGCCTGATTAAAACTTTAATGCCTTAGCTGAGTAATCCACCTTCTTAAATTATCAATTTAATAAATAAAAGGCGTATTTAATACCGATTTTCATCAAAATCACTACAATTCTTAGTAAGATTAATAAGATAACGCTCTATTTTAATGCCTCAGACCTCTATTTTAATGCGATGACGCATTAATTTAATACGATAACGGTCTATTTTAATGCGATGGCGCACTGATTTAATGCGATGAGAGTCAAAATTTGAGCGATGGCTATCAAGCTCAATTGGGCTAATGGGCTTTTTTTAGTAAATTGCCGCAGTAAAACAAAACAATGAATATTTTTAACCTGCTGATAGACGATAAGGAGAAGATTGACCTCGATGAAGTCTTCCTTAGCAATAAAAATAAAGAGACGATAAACCAACTGATTAAGGAGCACCAATACGCCGATAAACTGAGCGAATACGGCATACCGATTAATAATAAAATCTTCCTGTTTGGGCACTCAGGCTGCGGAAAAACGATGACGGCAAAAGCAATAGCCACCGCTACAAATAAACCGATTCTCATCCTGAACCTGAGCAATATCGTGAGCTCGCGGATTGGGGAGACTTCGCAGAATATTAAGCAGATTTTTGACAAAGCGGCAAGGGAAAAAGCAATACTCTTCCTCGATGAATTTGACCAAATAGGCAAAGCCAGAGGCAGCGATGATAAAGATGTAGGGGAAATGAGGCGATTGGTAAATACCATCATCCAGCTCATAGACTACTTCCCGAAAGAGGCTCTGCTCATCTGCGCGACCAACCACCCAGAGATTATAGACATAGCCCTGCTGAGGAGATTTCAGCTAAAAATCAAGTTTGAAATGCCTTCGGATGAGCTATTAAATCGGTACTATGACACACTACTGGAGCCTTTCCCCAAAGACTTTCAGAACATCGAGAGGAAATACAAAATCTCCTACGCCGAAGCCAAAGATTATACCCTGACCTTAGTGAAAGGGCTGCTCATCAACCAATGGGAAAACGAAAAAAATTAAATAAACAATGAAAGAAGACCTACTACACAACCTCGAAGCTATCCTTACCCGAATAAAAAACGCCTGTGAGAAAACAGGAAGAAACCCAAGCGAAGTAAAACTCCTCCTCGCTACAAAAACAGTAGACCCAGAGAGGATAAAAATCGCTCTACAAGCTGGGCAAACCCTCATTGCAGAAAATAAAGTGCAAGAAGTAAAAGAAAAATACGAAGCCCTGAAAGATACCCCCCACACCAGCCATTTCATCGGGCATTTGCAAACGAATAAAATCAAGGAAATCCTTCGCTATGGCATCTCCTGCGTAGAATCTGTGGACAGGCTGGACCTTGCAGAGAAACTCCAGCAAAGATTAGAGTTTGAAGACAAAACGATAGAGGTTTTTATCCAAGTAAATACCTCTGATGAGGAGAGTAAATTCGGTGTGCACCCAAGCGAAGCCATAGCACTCGTAAAAAAAGTAGCAGCACTCCCTCGCCTTAAAATAAAGGGGCTAATGACCATAGGGCTCTTCAGCGCCGAAACCGAAGAGGTGAGAAAATGTTTCCAACTGCTGAGAAAAATACAGCAAGACATCATTGCCCTTAACCTCCCAAATGTAGAAATGAATGAGCTGTCTATGGGAATGAGTGGCGACCTGGAAACCGCAATAGAAGAAGGTGCAACGATAGTACGCGTGGGTACTGCGATTTTTGGGCAGAGGATTTATCCAGACTCCTATTACTGGAACGAAGGCAAGCAAGCCTGAAAAATTAAAAAGAGGAATAATCCGATTATTCCTCTTTTTTGTACATCTCATCGCTGAAGTACTTACCTTGTTACCTTTCCGAATCTGAGAACCTCTTTGCCTTGTTTATTATACATATGGAGGGTGAGTCCATCTACTTTATAGGTTGCCACCTGAGTAATAGCCTGTGAAAAAGCATCTGGAATCTGCATATCTTCACAAAGTCGGAATGTAGTAGCCAGCGGACTAAATACCATTTCTCGGGAATTGAGCTTGCTAAAGCCTCCCATATAATGATTACAACCATCGGAGCCATTAACTTTGTTCTGGGAAGGGTCTATATTCATCGGGAACATAGAATCATCTCCTAATTTTTTAGAATTAACAGCCTCTAAAAGCCATTGACCCTCCAACTGAGTTTTAAAATCGCTTACTTTTTCCAATTCTCTCACCAGAGTATATCGTACAGAAGGAGCATCTGCTGGGACATCCTTAGGATTGAGTTTTTCTTCCCTTACCTCAATCTTTTTAAAGAAACCTTCCTCAAACTTAAAGCCCTCAATAGGTGAATAGATGAGCTCCCATTGGGCTTTATCTAAATCATTTCCTTTATAGACTTTCAAGCACTGCATTTTACCCACTCCTGAGCAGTCTGCCCTATAAGCATCTACCCAATATACACTTGTCTTTGAACTTCCACACGCCTGAAACAGCATTACTGCCATTAAAATCAAGCTAAAAACTTTTAAATTTTTCATTTGTTTAGTTATTATAGTTAGTATAAATTTTTCATTGCTCTTTCCTCCTGGTAAATTCTTATCCCCAGAATAATTAAATAAATCGGAAAAAGTATGCCAAAACTGATATTAGCTCTACACAAAAGAGCAATACCAATTAATTCTGGAATGATATTAAGGTAATAATTAGGATGTTTCACATACCTAAAAAGAAAGGAAGTCTTTATCTTATGATTTTTAAGGATATAGATTTTAAGCGTCCATACACTGCCCAACTGATAAATGACATAAAAAAGCATTAGGTAAGCGAAGGTAAGAACAGCAATACCGACCTCTGAAGTAGTATTAATTTGTAAATTCTGCTTTTGATAAGCCTCATAAAGACACGAAAAATAAAAGAGAATATGAGTACTGGTAAGCAATAAAGAATTAAACTTCCCATACTGAACACCTCCTTCTCTTATTATTCTCTTCTCATTTCGTATGGAAATAAAAAGAGAAACAAGCCTTAAACAAAAAAAATAACAAAAACAATCGTTACTGGATAAATGTTTGCAAACATAGTATTTAAGTTTTATGGTTGATTAGTTTTATTAACCGCTAAAATAAAGCATTATAATGTATGCACCTTAATACTCACTGTTATTTTTTTCTTAAAGTTTAATTCTTCCTCTGAAATTTCTTTAGAAGCTCATCCATCGGGATGAGTTTAAGTACCTTATTACCAATGAAGATAAAGATGAGAACAAGGCTAGGCTTGTAGATGAGATTAATGAAATCGTGAGTTGCATTAGGTAAAATCATTACCACACTCATCGAAATTGTACAAATAATCGTACCATACATCATCTCTATACCAAAAGGCTGAACCTTAAACTTCCAGTAATTAAATGCTACTTTTATGACATTATATATTGTGAGGGAAATCGCTGTGGAGATCGCTACACCAACCAGCCTTAGCTCCGTGTAATGAATGAAATAGAGATTGAGGCTCACCGTAAGCGCTGAGAGAAGAATCATTACCACGATATTAAACTTGTAGTATTGAGAGAGGGAGATGATGTTGCCATTAAAGCCCGTTGCAAGGTCAAATAAAACAGCCAATCCCCAGATCCAAACCACCGGTTGGTAGTAAAGCAGTAGAGCTCCATTTTTCATCAGCAAAGCGAGGAAGGGAAACCCCACAACGATGCACGAGAAAAGCACCGCACCCGAAAAGAAGAGATAAAACGAGGATTTTTTATAAAAGGCATCGAGCTCTTTGTATTTTTTTTCATTAAGATATTGATTGATCATCGGTGCGGATACATTGAAGAGCCCAAGCTGAGGGATTGAGACGAGGGAAATTAGCGAATAGAGAATGGAATAAACGCCCATATCTTCCATACCGAGAAATTCGCCTACCATTTGATTGTTTATCGTGAGCTGATTACCAAAAGTTCCCAAGAAACCAAAAAAACTATAGCTTGAAAAGTCCTTCCAAAGATGGTTTTTTCTAAAATAATCGGTTGAAAAATCCAGACGAATCGGTTCTAATCTTTGGGCATAGAGTGCATAGCCCATCATAGAAAAAAAGAAAACCGCAAGGAAGGTTGTAAATGAAATAACCTGCGAAAAACCACAAAAAAAGAAGAGTGAAAACGCCAGAAGATTAGCGATTTTTGGGAACAGGTTATCAAAAACATTGCTGATGGCGACTCTTTTGTAATTGGAGATAAACTTATTGAAAACGGGGCTGATTGAGAGCATCAGCACGAGGGGGAGAATGTAGAATTTGTAATTCCAGAACTCAAGCTGCTTTATTTTTGGAAATGCAATCGGCGCTAAGCCTACCCCCAGCAGGAAAATAAAAAAATTGATGAAGACAACTACCAAAGAAAGCGAAAGCATATTATGGTGCCTGCCGTCTTTATGGGCGTGGTAGAAGAATTTTACATTAGAATAAGACACACCTAATATGATAAATGGTGCGATAAACTCCGCAGAATTCATTATAAAGCGTAGCTTGCCATAGAACTCAAAATCTCTATTGAAGACAAAAACTGCTGAAAAAGTCCCCAACAAAAATCCAAAATAACCAATTAAAGTATATTTAAAACTCTGCCTCGCAACTACACTCATACCTGAAAACTATTGGGCAAAGATAAAGTTTTTAGCTTTAGGCAATAAGTAGCTTCTGGCTAATAGCTAAAAGCCAGAAGCCAATCGCTATAGGCTACCCTAATTTCTTAGAATCTGCGATGAACTGTGCCAGTCCATTATCCGTAAGGGGATGTTTAAGGAGCGAGAGTATCGGTGCAAGAGGCGAAGTGATTACATCTGCACCTATCTTCGCGCAGTTGATAATATGCATAGAATGGCGGATAGATGCCGCTAGGATCTCAGTATTGTATCCGTAGTTATCAAAAATAATCCTGATGTCTTCAATCAATGCAAGCCCGTCGGTAGAGATATCATCTAACCTGCCGAGGAATGGAGAGACATAAGTAGCCCCCGCCTTCGCCGCTAAAAGAGCCTGACCAGGGGAGAAAATAAGTGTGCAATTGGTCTTAATCCCCTTCTCGCTGAAATATTTCAGAGCCTTTACTCCGTCTTTGGTCATTGGGATTTTTACTACAATATTCGGGTGTATTGCTGCAAGCTCCTGCCCTTCTGCAATCATTTCATCGTAAGTAGTGGAAAGAACCTCTGCGGAGATATCTCCATCTACAAGCTCACAAATCGCTTTATAGTGGGCTTTTACAGCATCTTTCCCGCTGATACCCTCCTTTGCCATAAGGGACGGATTAGTCGTAACGCCATCTAAAATACCGAGGTCTCTTGCCTCTTTAATCTGCTCTAAATTTGCAGTATCAATAAAGAATTTCATTGTATGATAATTTACTTTTTTTAATCTAAGGGACGAAGATAGAAAATATAAACACGCCAAACAAAATATTTTGTTTTTGATAAGGATTATTCATCTCTGAAAAAATCCTCATATTCCAGCCAAAATTCTTCCAATTTCAGCATTTTTTCGTGAAGGAAATTCATCGTCTCTTGCCAAGTTGACTTATTATGGATGGATACACCATATTTTTCTACAAATACGCAGGAGATTTCCTTTCCGTTTTCCAGCTCAAAACTATCCGAAAAAACCGCATCCTCCCAGTAATCCATTAGAAGATTTTCCAAAGACTGCATTTTCTCGAAATATCGAATCCGATGCTCCAAATTCCCCTCTATCACAACTAAAACCATCGCTTTTTTGGTGTCAAAATGAAATTTAAAACTAAAACCCTTGATTTTAGTATTATATAAAATCCATTTTCGAGGAAAAGATTTCCCAAAAGAAGTCCAAAACTCCTGCCTCATCCTTGCCGATTCTTCCTTGCTAAACATTGTTTTTTCTTTTTTAATTAAAATCCTCCATTGCTCCCAATCCAAACAGCGCAAAATCGTACTTCGCGGGGTCTTTAGCATCAAAGGTTCTAATGATTTTATCGAGCTCTTCCACCGCTTTCCAATCGTTTTGTTTTCGTTCTAAAATTCTGAGTTGTCGGGAAATATTCCCCACATGCACATCAAACGGAAGTGATAAATACCGCTGAGGAAGTGCACTCCAAATCCCTAAATCCACACCTTTATTATCCTTTCGTACGAGCCAGCGCAGAAACATCATCAGTCGCTTTGCTGCTGAATTTTTATAAGTGGAGCCAATGTGTTTCGTACTTCTATGCGAATAATCTCCACCAAAAAAATTAGATCTAAATCTCTCCAAAGCGTGATAGAAATTCGTCTCGCCCTCTTTTAGCAAAAATAAATTTTCCATGCTCTCATTCTCAGAATAAATCCTCCGAAGAGAAGTCAAGAAAAACCGAAAATCCTCCATTGAAAAAGTCCTGTGAATAGCTCTATTCCCTATTCTCTCTAAATTCTCTTCCGTAAAATCCATCACAAAATCATAAGGAGAATTCCCCATAAAATCGAGCATTTTATCAGCAGATTTTATAATGGAGCTCCGTTTCCCAAAGGTAATTATCGCCGTCAAAAAAGCTGAAATCTCTATATCTTGTTTCAGCTCAAAGCGGTGAGGTATTTGTATTGGATCGGTCTCTACAAACTTAGGGCAGTTATATTTTTCGACTTTTTCGTTTAAAAAATCCCTTAGCTCTTCAAGACTTAAATTTTCGTTCATTTATACTTTATATATTAAATAAATCATTAAGAGCCTCAGACATTGTGGGGTGAGTAAACACTTGGTCTCTAAGCACTTTATAGCTCAACTCATTATCCATAGCCAATTTTACTGTATTAATAAGTTCGTGAGCCTCAGCACAGAAAAGCGTACAACCCAAGATCTTTTCAGTTTGAGTATCTACGATTGCTTTTAATAGTCCATCGGTCTTGCTGAGTACCCTTGCTTTTGGAATAGCCCCTGCAGGAAGTTTCTGTACTTTAATATAAGGATTGGTCAAATCTATATCTTTCTCTTTAAGCCCTATATGAGCATAAGGAGGGTCTATAAATACGGAAAATGCAAAGTCTTTACGCTCCTGTCTGGAATTGTACTTACCTCCAGACAACTGATTTTTAATAATACGAAAATCATCGAGAGAGATATAAGTAAACTGAGGGCCTCCATTTACATCTCCTAACGCCCATACTCCTTCTATATTCGTTTGAAGCTGGTCATTTACTTTTATAAAACCTCTTGTATCGGTTTCTATACCTGCTTTATCAAGGTTCAGATTCTCAGTATTGGCAATACGACCAGTGGCTACTAAAACCGCATCTGCATAGAGCTCAGTATCATTATACTTTACCAATACGCCATTTTCTTTTTCTTCAAATTTCTGTACTGCAACTTTATTAATAATATCAATACCCTTCTTTGAAAGACTCTGCACAATAGCTTCTGCCATATCTCTATCCTCTCTTGGGAGGGATATTTCTCCATTATCAAGGATAACCACTTCACTACCAAAATCTGCAAACATAGAGGCAAACTCCAATCCTATAAAACCTCCTCCCACTATACACAATTTTTTAGGGAGATTTTCCAGCTCCATTATCGAAGTACTATCATATATTCCTGAAACATTTACCCCATCAATAAGAGGAATAAAGGACTTCGTACCTGTATTAATAAAAATCCTTTCTGCTGTATATTCTGCAATAGACTTCCCTTCGGGGCTAATGATTTCCACTGTTTTTGCCCCAACAAAACGAGCTTCGCCCGTAATTACCTCTACCTTATTGTGATTATCTAATTTCTCAAAATTCTTAGCCCTCAAGAAAGTAATGAGTTCATTTTTACGGGCAATAGCTTCTGAAAGAGGGATATTTTTCTCTGCCTGACTAATCAAAGTCTTTGTCGGAATGCAACCTACATTGATACAAGTCCCCCCATACATTTTTTCTGATTTTTCTATGAGTACTACCTCCTCACCTTTATCTGCTAAGTATGAAGCAAGGGTTTTTCCTGCCTTACCAAATCCTATAATTAAGTTTTTAATATTCATTATTCTTGATTTTATATAATTTAATTATATTTTCCTTATTATAAACAAGTTATCCAATTTCTATTCTTTCGAGCATTTTTGGGAGGTAGGTTTCTGGGAAAATGCCCCTCGCCTCGTCTGTAAATACGGAGTAATCGGAGTATCTGTTGGAGAAATGCCCAAGCAGGAGCTTCTTTACCCCTGCTTTTTGTGCGATGGTTGCGGCTTCTTCGGCGGTGGAGTGCCCGGTGTAGTCCGCCATTTCTTTCAGGTCTTTGAGGAATGTAGCTTCGTGGTAAAGTAAATCTACGCCTTTGATGATGGGGATAATATCTTCCTTAAATCGGGTATCGCTGCAAAAAGCATAAGAGAGGGGCGGTTTCGGCGGCAGGGTGAGGACTTCATTTTTCAGGATATATCCATCTTTTAGCTGGAAATCTTTCCCGTTTTTTAAGTTTTGATAATCGCAGACTTCTATTTCATCATACTTCCTTATCTCGTCCATATTCAGGTTGCGGGGTTTTGGTTTCTCTCGGAAGAGGTATCCATTACAATAAATCCTGTGGTCTAGCGGAATAGTATAAACTTCTACCCTGCTATCTTCGTAGATTTTTTGTGAATGATGAGCTTCTAATTCGGTATAGATGACCTCAAAATCGCGATGAGTTTCGGTAATACTGAAGATGGTTTCGAGCATCTTTTTGATGCCTTTGGGCCCATAGACATAGAGGGGAGTTTCCCTACCGAGCAGGCGAAGCGAGGCGATGAGCCCCGGCAACCCAAAACAATGATCACCGTGCAAATGAGAGATGAAAATATGATTAATCTTTGAGAATTTAGCCTTTGCCCTTCGGAGCTGTACTTGGGTTCCTTCCCCACAATCGATGAGAAAGCTGCGATCTGCCATCTCCAGAAGCTGGGCTGTGGGAAATGAATTTGCGGTAGGTATAGCCGAATTAAATCCTAATATCGTTAAAAAAGCTGTCATTATGTTTCAGTAAAAAACTTTTTTCTAAGGTTTATAAATTTTTTCTCACAAATTTAATTAAAATGCTTTTGCCTTCTCTCTACTTCACAAAATAGTCATTATTCTCTGGCTGATGAGTTTGGTCTATTCCGATCTGTTCATTTATAGAAAACTCAATAGTCTGGCAGATGCTGTCCAATGCAAGGTCATTTTCCTCTTCTCCAAAGGGTTCTGAAATCTCCTGTATCAGTGCATCAAGGCTTACAAAAGTATAGCAGATAAGCAATACAATGACAGGCATCATTAGTCCTACAACATCTACAAGCCCAAACGGTAGCCAAAAAGCATAAAGATAAACCGTACGGTGCAGGAGCAATCGATAAGGGAAAGGCAAGGGCGTATTTGAGATTCTCTCGCAACCTCCTATAATAGTAGAAAACTCATTCATTTGCCTGTCCATCTGAGCCAAAACAATACTGTCTATTCTCCCCTCCTCATATTTTTTATATAACCATCTCGCCATTATATCCATTATGGCAATGGGTTTAAATCTCTTCTCTTGTATCTCATTATATACCTCTTTACTCAGCAACCTTTGAAGCTCCTGCGTATGACTAGCCTCCTTTTTCCGTAACTGATAGTTTAATGCCCAACAAAGGGCAGAAATCATTTTTATAAATGCTTTTTTCTCTTCTCTATCTACCTCATTTTCCTCTTTTATATAGCCTAAAACCTGTCGGGTAAGGGAGCGGGTATCATTTAACAATGCTCCCCATAGCTTTCTCCCTTCCCAGAATCTATCATAGCTTGCACTGTTACAAAAGCCCATAAATATTGCTAATGCCAGACCTATAAGCGTGAATATTGTAGGGTTAAGATGTACTTTATAATCATAAATATGCCCTCGAAAATAAAGGACAATCACCGCAAACAGTGTAATAACGAACAATCTCTTCCATACTTTCCTAAGGATAGATCCCCTCCAGATAAACAGCAAACTAATCCAACTATTAGGTTTCTTTATAATCATCTCTCTAAAAAAATACCAACAAATATACATTTTATTAGGGCTAAAACCCTATCTTTGGCTAGCTTTTTAAAAATAATAGAATTTTAAGAAGTCTTTTTAACAAAAGAAAAAGCTATATTGGTTTATTCATATTTAACTCTCTAATAACATCTTCAAAAGATATATATGATTATTATCATTTTTCAGATAAAATAAAACTCTATATATTTGGGGCGTGAAAAAACTGTTTAGCATACTGATGATTGCACTAATCTTGCTGGTAACCTTCCAGCGAGGTTTAGTTGTTATACACTTTAAGCTAAACCAAGACTATATAGAAAAGGAGTATTGCGTTAATAAATCCAAGCCAAGTCTCAATTGCCACGGGCAGTGCCATCTAAAAAAAGAGCTTAGCAATACTGCTGATGACAATCTTGAAAAAATCAGTATCTATAAAACGATTGAACTTATCATCCCTTCTACTGATGATGATTTTAAAATCCTAAATCCTAAATTTTCTGAACAAAAAAATATTCCTTTCTATAAAGAAAGACTTATCTCAAAATTATTCATTAAAAGGGATCTACGCCCACCTACTTCTATTTAATTCATTTTTTCCTAAGTGTATTATTTGTATGCCCAATAGATTTATTCTAGCCAAATAGCTCTATTCTGGAGGTTTATATCAAATAATATATCCAAAAATTTCATAGAAACAAGTATAAATTTTATTCAATTTTCTTTTAGGTATCTATCTAAAAGTAAGAGATTGGAGTATGAATATCCTTATAAAGCGACATTCATAGATGAACAAATAAGAACTAACCAAGTATCGGTTTGGATATTCATACTCTTTTCTTTTTAAAAACCAAAATCAATAATCACTCAAAATCACAATTTATATTTTAATATCAAAAAAAGAAAAAATAAATATTCAATATCCTTGAGTAAGTAAATAGAAAATTATATATAACATTAAATTTTTAAGTAAAATGACAGATTTTAAGAAAATCCTTCTGGGTGCTTTTGTAGCAACGACATTAGTTGCTTGTGGTGGTAGTAACAATGATGATTCTCCAGCACCTCCTCAGCAATCATCAAATAATGTTACTCTGAAATTTAATAATGTAATGGGAAGTACTCCTCTTGCATTAGGAACAGAATATACTTCCAACAATCAGAAAATTAAATTTACTGAGGTTAAGTATGTCATCAGTGATATCTATTTAGTAAAATCTGATGGTACAAAGGTTCCTTATAATGTAGATAACCTTGATAAAGGTGCTACGGTAGTAAATTTAGCTAAATCTGAGACCCTTAGCTATGTATTAGAAGGTATTGAATTAGGAGAGTACAACAAAATTATCTTAGGTTTTGGTGTAAAAAGCTCACTCAATACATTGGATCAACAGAAATTCCCTAACTTCTATGCAGCTGCTGGTGCTAACGATACAAAAATGCACTGGGAATGGGGTAATGGTTATAGATTTACTAAATTAGAAGGAACTTATGGAGATGAAAATAAACCACTATCCATACACACAGGAAGTACTGTAAAAGGAACAAGAGATGATCCAAGAACTTATGTACCTGGTGTAGATGCATTTAGAGATGTTACATTAGAATTACCATCTAAAATGAATGTAACACCTAAATCTTCTCCTACTATTACTATTAATGCAGACTGGGACAAATTATTAAATGGTAAAACTAAGATTACGCTATCTGGTAAGATCCCAACTATCCACCATACGCAGAGTATGATTCCTGTGGTAAATAACTTGGCTGGTGAAGGAAGAAACCTAGATGGCAGCTATGTAGACGCCAACTATATGGGTATGTTCTCTGTTTCCAAGGTAGAACATTAATATATTCATTATTAACTAAAATTTTATATAAAGCCCAGCTTTCTCAGGTTGGGCTTTTTTTGAAACGAAACGATTAAAACGCTCTTAACAATGAAAAATACTTTTTTAGTACTGAGTACATTCTGCTTATTCGCAAGCTCGTGCTGTAGCGATAATTCAGAAAAGCCGATTAACGATACGAATCCCAAACTGGAGATTAAAATCCCAAGTAACTTCCCCGAGCTAAACAGCTTTATCAACCAAGCCTATCCTACAAAATACGGGGTAGAACTGGGAAAAAAATTATTTAATGACCCACGACTCAGCCAAGGCAATGAGATTTCCTGCGCCACTTGCCACATCCCAAGTTTTGCTTACGCAGATAATAAGCCTAGAGCAGTAGGTGTAGAGGGAAGAATAGGTCTCAGAAATACTCCTCCTATCCAAAATATGGCTTTTATCTACAAATATATGTGGGACGGTGCGGTAAATAACCTTAAAGAGCAACCCATTACTCCGATTATCACTCACGAAGAGATGAGCTCCACAATATTCGAGGTAATAGATAAAATTAAAGACGATAAAGATTACAAAACAGCCTTCAAAAAAGCATTTGGCGATGAAACCATAGATCGCGAGAGAATCCTCAACAGCTTAGCGCAATTTATGTATACCCTGATTTCTTCGGACTCGAAGTATGATAAAGTGATGAGAAATGAAGGAGTAACATTTACCGAGACTGAAAAGAAAGGATATGAGACATTCCAAAACAAATGTGCATCTTGCCACTCTGGAGCCCTGCAAACAGATGAAACCTTCCGAAATATCGGATTCCCACTGCATCCAGATACAGTAGAAGAGGCAGGAAGAGCTAGGGTAACCGGAAAAGACGAAGACTTTATGGCTTTTCGGGTGCCTACCCTTCGGAATATAGAATATACCGCTCCTTACGGAAGTTTTGGTCAGTTTAAAACCCTTAGAGAGGTACTCGATTACTTTGACAATGGTGTTCTTAATGAAAAAAACCTTGACCCAGAGATGAGGAAATACACTACCACCACAGGAAAAGTAGGAATCCCCCTCTCCGAGGAAGAGAAAACCAACCTTATCGCCTTTATGAAAACGCTGAGCGATACAAAATTTACACTAAGAGAATAAGAACTATCCTTTTTTACAGAGACTGTGTTTCATTTTATAAAGACATTATTATTTCAAATGTTTTGAATACAAGAAACACAGTTTTCTTTTTAAGAACAAGACTCTCTTTCTATAAAAAAGATATTATTAGTATTTAAATGAAAAAAAATTTAATTAATATTTAAAGTAAAGAACCAATGAAAAAGTTATTTTATTTAGTACTTGGATTATTGATTAGCTCATCTGCAATAGTAAGTTGCTCAAGAGAAGATAATAACACACAAGAAGTTATAAAAGATTTTAATGTAGATACATCTACGGTAAATCTAAACTTAGATGAGACACAAATAATAAAGATATCAGGAAATGGGGACTACAAAATTAATCAAAGTGATGAAAGTATGAACATTGTAGAAACAAAACTGATAAAGGATGAGCTTCACTTAAAGGGAATAAGTGTAGGAAGTACAAGCATAAAAATCACAGATAAAAAAGCAAATACTACAATAAGTATAAAAGTAGAAGTAACTGGAAAAGAATTCAGTATAACCCCCAACGAAGTAACGATTAATATAAATAAATCTGCTACTGTAAAAATTAGCGGAAACGGTATATATGAAATTGGGACGAGCAATATAGCGACACTGGAGCTTTCGGAGGATAAACAAACTCTAAAGATTACTGGACATACTCAAGGTTTGGAAAATATTACAATTTTAGATAAAAGAGGAAATCAATCTCTTAACCTCAATATAAAAGTAAATGTACCCTCCTCTTCTCCAGACTATAAGCTGAGTGATGACGGACGGGTGCTACTACAATGGACCAACAGCCAGACCACAGAAATAGATTTCAATGCTGTAGATGCCTTAAAATTCGTTACAGAAATTGGGGAGGACGCATTTAACTTACACGAAAACCTAACAAAAATTGTATTCTCCGAAAATCTAACAAAAATTGGAAATTCAGCATTTAACGGCTGTACAAAATTAAACACAGTAACTCTTCCGAATAGCTTACAAACAATTGGAAACAGAGCTTTCAGAAGGTGCTATGGGCTCAACAGCATAACTATACCCGCTGGAGTAACCTCTATAGGAGATTCCGCTTTCTTCCAGTGTAATAATCTGAAAAATATAAGCCTCGGAAATAATATAACACATATTGGATTGATGGCTTTTTATGGTAATACCTCATTGGAAAATATCGTATTACCTGATAATTTAAATGATGTAGATTCTTCTACTTTCGAAGACTGCTCAAGCTTGAACAGTGTAGTACTCCCAAAAAATTTAAAGAGAATCAGTGCAAAAGCATTCAAAGGCTGTAGCAATCTAACAACAATAACAATACCTGCAAGTGTGGAAGAAATCTTCTTTGAGACATTTATGAACTGTACCCAGCTAAAAACAGTACACTGTGAGAGAGCATATCCACCAATAATGGTTACAAAATCTGCAACACAGAAAAACCATAGCTTTGACGGAACTGCACTCGAAAATATCTATATACCTGCAGGAAGTTTGGGAAGATATAAAAATGTTGATGGCTGGAAAGAATATGCAAACAAACTGGTAGAAAAGAAAAATTAATAAAAAGTTTTATTTATTATACATTTTATAGGGGAGTTTTATAAGCTCCCCTTTTGCTTTGTGCCTATTTAAGTAAAATTTTATTATTAAGACTTATCCAGCTACCGCCGTTATAAACTTGTGTAAAGCCATTATTTTTGAGAATCATTTTCGCAGAGGCACTTCGTATGCCAGAAGCACAGCAGGTAATAACGGGTTTAGATTTATCTTTCAATTTTTTAAGATTATTTGCAAGTGAAGTAACAGGGATATTCATCGCTCCCTTGATATGTCCAGATTTAAACTCCCCCTCACTCCTCACATCAAGGATGATAGCGCCGTTTTTCACAAGTTCTGAAAAATCTGTTTTTTCCCAATTGAAAAGACCTTTTATTGCATTTATCATAATTGCTGAATTAAAAATTATAATGCAAATTTACTGTGTCTTAAAAAGTGGATAAGTGATGAATGTTACAATAATGTGATTTTATTTCGGGAGAGACTGATTTGATTCTCGTTTTCCATTTGCTTTAATACGCGGCTAACGGCTTCACGGGTGATTCCCAGCTCATCTGCAAGCTGCTGATGCGTTACGGAGAGTTCTTTTGATTTATAAAGTTGTGATTTTTGATATAGCAGGCTCAGTATCCTGGCATCTGCTTTTTGGAAAGCAACGGAATTTACCACTTCTAAAAGCTCCTCAAAGCGTTTGTGATATAAATTAAAAACGAAATCCGTCCATTCTGGATATTTTTTAATCCATTCTTTTGCCTTTTGTTGAGAAAGCATTAAAATCTCCGCATCTTCTTCTATTACTGCCTTTACTTTGGACTTGTCCCGCCTCATCCCCGCAAGGATAGAAACGATACAGCTCTCGCCAGGTGTAATATAATAGAGTAAAATTTCTCTACCATCTTCTTCGGTTCGGATTACCTTTATGCTTCCTGAAAGCACCAATGGGATATAATGAGCATACGAATCTACATTGAGAATAACAGAACCTGCTGGGAATGATTTTATCTCGCCATTTTGTTCCATTTCTCTCCTGAACTCTGAATTTATTATTTCATCAATATTCATCATCAAGTATAATAAAGGATTCGTATTCTAAAATAAAAAAGTGCTTATGTAGATACATAAACACTTGGATTGTAAAGTGGTCCCACCTGGGCTCGAACCAGGGACCACCTGATTATGAGTCAGGTGCTCTAACCAACTGAGCTATAGGACCTCGAAACTAACATTCTTCTGCTCTGTTTCGTTTATTGTGGTGCAAAAATAGTATTTTTCCCCTTATTTCAAAAAAAAATCTATACTTTTTATGTGATTATTTTATAAAATTATCTTTTACAGTCGCTTAATTATGATGAAAAGATTAATTTAATCTACCAAAAATATAGTCCTTATGATATTTTATAAGGTTATCGATAGGCTTTTGCACAATTTGACCGATGTTTAGCCTATGTTCTCTCGCAATATTTCTTAGAATATCCTCATAATAATGGGCAATAGAACCAATGAAGTTGATTTCACAGGTTTTAGCCTCTGGATAGGGCAATATTTGAAATTCAAAATAATTAGAAAACTCCTGCTTTAAGAGTTTTTGAATAAAAGGATGCTCTTTTTTCTCGTGCAGGAACTTACTAAACCCTGCCAGGTAGGCATTTGCCTTCGGATTATGGTAGATATTTTTAATAAAGTCCTCAATTTTCAGGTGGTAGATCTCTGTGAAGTCCCGTTCTAAATCTGTGGGGAGCTTTTTCATAAAGAAGTGTTTCAGAATGGCTTTACCTAAGGCAGCTCCCCCGCCATCATCGCTGAGGATATACCCGAGGGAAGGCAGTTTTACCTCGATATTCTTACCATCAAAGAAGCAGGAGTTTGAGCCTGTCCCAAGTATGCCCACTATTGCGGGATTTCCTCTGTAAGCAGAGTAAGCGGCTGCTGTTAGGTCGTCTTTCACCTCAATGAGTGCTTTTGGGAAGAATTTTTGTAGGGTATTTTTCATTTTTTGCTGATTATCTACGATTCCGCAGCCTGAACCATAAAAAAAGAGATAAGAAACCCCATCTTTATACCTCATCAAGACCTCGTTTTGGGATAAATCTGAGGGGATATTTTGTACATTTATTACATTGGGGTTCATCCCTTGGGTGCTGGTTTTCGCAATCATCTCTCCCTTCCTGCTCAGGAATACCCAGTCTGATTTTGTGGAGCCACTATCTACCAAAAGTATCATTATGTAAAGTATTTTTATAAGCTAATGTGCCAAAGATAAGTAGAAGTTTTAAATTTTTCTTCTATTATGAGTAAAAAAGGAGCGTTTTATCATTCTAATAAAACACTCCCAATTATTAAATAAAATGACGATAATTAAATCAATAGGACATCTCCACGATTTTCTTTACATCTTGTGGAGTGATGCGCTTAAACTCACCAATGCCGAGCCATTCTCTGTCTATAAAAGCCTGTTCTATCCTTTCGGCGGTGCCTTTATAGTCTTTGGTATAGTCTGATAGCTTGGTTTTTATGCCCAAGCTATGGAAAAATGCTTCCATTTTCTCGATGGCGAGTTTTGCTTTGTCTTCGAGGCTGCCCTCGGTGATGTTCCAGACTCTTTCGGCGTATTGAGCGAGTTTTTCTTTTTTATATTCAAAGTTATAATGGTAGTGAGAAGGGGCGATAATCGCCAAAGTGCGTGCGTGGTCTATGCCAAAGTATGCCGTAAGCTCGTGACCTATGGCGTGTACAGCCCAGTCGGTTACCACACCTTTTTGGAGGAGCCCATTGAGCGCCATAGTGCAGCACCACATATAGTTGGCCGCAGTATGATAGTCAAAATCTTGCTGTAGGAGCTTAGGGGCGGTATTTTGAAGGCTAATGAGGACACTTTCGGCAAATCTATCTTGAAGATCAGCATCAGAAATGACCGTCATATACTGTTCTAATGCGTGAGTATAGGCATCGGCGATACCATTGGCGAGCTGGCGCTGGGGTATGGACTTAACCACATTCGGATCGAGGATAGAAAAGACGGGGAAAGAGCCAGGACCACTAGATGAGCGCTTTTCGTTGGTCTTTCTTCGTGAGATTACATAGCCAGAATTCATTTCGGAGCCTGTTGCAGGGAGGGTGAGCACGGTACCGAAAGGCAAAGCCTCTCCCTCTAATGTTCTAATAGGTTTTGAGAGGATGTCCCAAGGGGTTCCATCATATTTAGCGGCTGCCGCGAGGAATTTTGTACCATCGATTACGGAGCCTCCGCCTACGGCGAGGAGGAAACTAATCTCCTTATCCTTAATGATTTCCAACGCACCTAATAATACCTCATACTCAGGGTTTGCGAGGATACCTCCGTATTCATAAACTTGGCGACCAGAGAGTGCATTCATCACCTCATCATAGATTCCGTTTGATTTTATGCTCCCTCCGCCATAAAGCACCAGGATTTTTGCTCCCTTGGGGATTTCGGTAGAGAGTTTGGCGATTTCGCCTTGTCCGAATATAATTTTTGTAGGGTTTTTAAATTCAAAATTCAGCATAATATAAATTTTCGTTCAAAGATAGGGTTTATTATTGAGTATTTGGGAAAGATTTTGAGGTATTTTAATCAGAAATATTGGTATTTGAGGGGGGAATATGATAATTTCATTACCTTTGCTACCTTAGATTTTAAAGATATGCACAGAGCAGGATTTGTAAATATAGTTGGCAAGCCGAATGCGGGGAAATCTACCCTTCTCAACCAATTGATGGGCGAGAAACTTGCGATTGTTACCCAAAAAGCACAGACGACGAGGCACAGAATCTTTGGGATTTATAACGAAGAGGATGTACAAATTGTGTTTTCTGACACGCCTGGTGTGCTGGATCCGAAGTATGAGCTGCAAGAGAGGATGATGGATTTTGTGAAGGACTCGCTACAGGATGCGGATGTGTTTCTTTTCATTATAGATGTTACGGATGAGGCTCCTGCATCGGAGTTTCTTATTGAAAAGCTGAATAAAATTCCTGTTCCTGTTCTTATTCTTTTGAACAAGGTGGATAAGACCGATCAGGAGCGGCTTGAGAGGCTCGTAGAGGAGTGGCACGAGAGGATTCCGAAGGCGGAGATACTCCCGATATCGGCGTTGAATGCCTTTAATACGGAGATTATCCTCCCGAAGCTCAAGACGATGCTTCCAGAGAACCCGCCGTATTATGATAAGGATCAGTTTACGGATAAACCTGAGCGATTTTTTGTAAATGAGGCGATTCGTGAGAAGATTTTACTGAATTATGAGAAGGAGATTCCGTATTCGGTAGAAGTAGTTACGGAGCTTTTTAAGGAAAAGGAAGGGATTATCTTCATAGATTCTATTGTTTATGTAGAGCGGGAGACGCAGAAGGGGATATTGATTGGTCATAAGGGTGAAGCGATTAAGAGAGTGGGTACGGAGGCACGGCTTGACCTTGAGAAGTTCTTTGCGAAGAAGATACACCTTAATCTCTTTGTAAAAGTGAAGAAGGATTGGCGCAAAAGTGATCGAGATTTAAAGAATTTTGGGTATAGGTAGTATCATTATTATTCACCCTCAGTCTAAAATTAAAAACCTCTCACTTCTATAAGCGAGGGGTTTTATTCATTTTGCAGAGATTCAGCCTAACTGGAACTTTTTAATAAAGTTTTCTTTTTTTACTTAGATAGAAATAGGCTGTTTTCAGAAAAGTCATAAATTGCCATATTTGCAAGGTCTCCACTGCCTTTTTTCTCCAGTAAGTTCGCTACATTTTTCTTCAGGCTATTACATAGACAATAACAATAGTTTTTTTTCAACATAAATTATTCATACAGATGCGAGGAGGAGTCATTCTTATGTAACATTTATCACTGTACAGGAGATTTCACCAGTATACTTTTGCTAAAAATTAAGAAAAATGAAATATATTCTTTTCTCTGTTTTAGCATTAAGTATTTATTCTAAGGGGAAGGCACAGGACACTATTCAAATTTCACAATCAGAAATTGAAGCTAAATCATTAGATGAAAACCTCCAAATAAAACTGGCACAAAAAGAAGCAGATATAGCACAGACCGAACTTTTAGGAACAAGAGCAATGTATCTTCCCAATATCACAGCATCCTATACATTTATTAATACCAATAACCCTCTGATGGCTTTTGGTTCAAAACTAAATCAGGAGAGAGTCAGCGCAATGGATTTTGACCCTATGAAACTTAACAACCCCAAAAGTATCTCTAACTTTGGGACAAAAGTGGAAATAGAACAACCGATTTTTAATATGGACGCAATACTTCAGAAGAAAGCAGGAAAGGTAAAAGCCGATATACTAAAAATAAAAGCGGAGCGCACCAAAGAATACATCCAGTATGAGCTAAGAAAATCCTATATGATGCTCCAGCTTGCCTACAAAATGCTCAAAACATTGGAGAATGCAAGAGCTACAACACTCGCCAATAGAAAAATGATGGATAATTATTTCAAAAATGGAATGATTCAGAAGTCCGAAATCTTATATGTGGATGTACGCCTCAGTGAGATTGATAGCCAGATTCAAATAGCGAAGTCTAACATAAAAAATGCTTCCGACTATCTTTATTTCCTTCTAAACGAAAATTCTAATGGCAAGATTCTTAAACCAACAGAACCTCTGAAATATCAAGAAGGGCTAATTTCTGAGGATTTAAGACTCAATATTCATCGGAAGGATTTGGAAGCATACAATAAATCTCTGGAAGCCTATAAATGGCTTATCAAATCTTCAAAATCTAAATTCCTCCCTCGTCTGAATGCCTTTGGAAGCTGGGAAATCTACGATAACAAATTCGCTCAATTTGATGCTAATGGATATTTGGTCGGGCTACAGCTATCGTGGAATATTTTTGATGGATTAAAATCAAAATCCGAATCTGAAAAATATAAATCTGAAGTCTCAAAAACACAGGCTGAACTCTTGCAATACACAAAACAAAGTGAGCTGGAACTCTCCAAAGCCAGTCGTGCTGTGCAAGATGCGAATTCTAAAATCATATTTACCCAAAAAGCCTGGGAGCAAAGCAAGGAAGCATACAGAATCCGAAAAAATCGCTATGAGCAGGGGCTGGAAAAATCGGCCGACCTCCTCTCTGCTGAAACCTTAATGTCTCAGAAAGAATTGGAATATCAGCAAGCGATCTTTGAGTATAACACTGCCTTTGCCTATCTGGAATTTCTGAAAAAATAGTACCATTATAAAGATTTAGTCATAAAAAATTAATATTTAATTCATTTTATTAAATATCATTATTAGAGGGAAACCGTCTAAGAAATAAAAAAAATCTACTATGAAAAAATACATTTATACCGCAATTATTTTAGGAGCGCTCATCAATCAGAGTTGCACCACCGACAAAAAACAAAATGCAGCATTTAATGACAAACCCATTAGTGTTACGGTAAATAGACCGAACACAAGTAATGGAACTTCCCATGCCACAGCAAGTGGAAAACTCGTTGCCAAAAACTCAGTAAATGTTTCTACCAGAATGATGGGATATATTACGGGAATGAGAGCCGAGATTGGGCAAAATGTCCGTGCTGGGCAGTTATTAGTCTCCATCAATGCGAGCGATATTCAGGCTAAGAGTGGTCAGATTAATGCTCAGATTTCTCAAGCCCAAGCGAGTTATAATATTGCAAAGAAAGATTATGAGCGTTTTGTAAATCTTTATAAGACACAAAGTGCCTCACAAAAGGAAGTTGACGATATGAAAGCACGCTACGAAATGGCAAAAGCTGGTCTGGATGCTGTCCATCAAATGAAAAATGAAGTGAATGCTCAATACCGCTATACTCATATTACCGCTCCAATTTCAGGGATTATTACCGCAAAATATGTGGAACAGGGCGATATGGCAAATCCTGGAATGCCACTTTTAACGATAGAATCACCTTCGTCTTTACAGGCTCAAGTATTGGTTTCTGAGCAGAACATCAATCAGATTACGAATGGAATGCAGGTTCAGGTGATATTAAAATCATTGAATAAAAGAATTTCGGGGAAAGTTTCAGAAATCAGTAAATCTTCAGCTAATACAGGCGGACAGTATATGGTTAAAATCAATATTATGGATTCATCGGATGCTTTGGCTGGAATGTTTGTCAATGTAGAATTTCCCTTTAAATATTCCGGAAAAGCCAATCAAGACTTTCAGGAAAGCATACAGATACCTAAATCTGCTTTGGTAGAAAATGGTCAGCTTACTGGAGTTTATGTACTAAGCTCCCAAAATACCGCAATTTTAAGATGGGTAAAAGTAGGCAAAACTTTCGGAGAGCAAGTGGAAATACTTTCTGGATTAAAGGCTGATGAACCCTATATTCTCACTTCCAATGGGAGATTGTTTAACGGAGCAAGAGTAGAATTGAAATAATCAAACTACCTTATTAAATACTAAAAATTTTTTTTTATGGAAAAAGGATTCTCAGGACGTATTGCCGCGTTTTTTATCAATTCAAAACTCACGATTTTGCTGATGATAGCACTGATGATTATCGGTGTGTATAGCTCAACTTTAATTCCCAGAGAAGAAGAACCTCAAATTGTAATTCCGATGGCAGATGTTATGGTCGGTTACCCTGGAGCTAATCCTCAGGAAGTAGAGAACCGTGTGATTAAACCTTTGGAAAAGATTATTTCCAACATCAAAGGTGTAGAGCATTTACACTCTATGGCAATGAATGGACAGGGAATGATTATCGTTCAGTTTTTGGTAGGTGAAGATACAGAGCGCTCATATGTAAAACTCTATGATGAATTGATGAAACATCAGGATATTTTCCCGAAAGGAGTGATGCCTCCAATGGTAAAAACCCGCTCTATAGATGATGTGCCAATGTTAGGGCTCACACTTTGGAGCGATAAATATAATGATTACGAACTTCGACAGATTGGAGAAGAAGTAGCTTCCGAAATCAAAAAAATCAAGGATGTCTCCCAGACCAATGTAATCGGTGGACGAAACCGACAGCTTTCTGTAACACTGGATAAGGATAAAATGGCAGAGCTAAGCATAGACCCACTAGGCATTATGCAAATGATTCAGGCAAATAATGGAAGTTCTCAATCTGGAAAATTTAATTCTGGGGATACAGAATTTATGCTTACAACAGGGCAGTTTCTCTATTCTCAGGAAGATGTAGAAAACCTCGTGGTAGGGACTTCACAAAATATGCCTGTATATCTAAAACAGGTTGCCAAAATCTCAGATGGCGCTTCAGCTCCTGTAAACTATGTGAGTTTTGGTTATGGAAATGCTACCCAAAATGGGAAGAAATTCAAGTCTGAATACCCCGCAGTAACGCTTTCTGTTTCCAAAGTGAAGGGTGCCGATGCAATGAAAATTTCTAAACGCATCATTTCCAAAGTAGATGACCTCAAAAAAACACTGATTCCTGATAAAGTCTATGTAGAAGTAACACGAAATTACGGAGAAACCGCCTCACATAAAGTTTCTGAACTTCTAATGCACCTTGGTGTTGCCATTATTGCCGTTACTGTTCTGGTAATGCTGGCGATGGGCTGGCGAGGTGGGCTGGTAGTATTTTTATCCGTTCCACTAACATTTGCTCTCACGCTTTTCAGTTACTACATCCTCGGTTATACACTCAATAGAATCACTCTTTTTGCTCTTGTTTTTGTGGTGGGAATTGTAGTAGATGACAGTATCATCATTGCAGAAAATATGCACCGGCATTTTCATATGAAGAAACTCCCGTTTAAGCAGGCAGCTATTTATGCAATCAACGAAGTGGGCAACCCAACTGTTTTAGCAACATTTATTGTAATTGCAGCAATATTACCAATGGCTTTCGTTTCTGGGATGATGGGACCTTATATGTCTCCTATGCCCATCGGTGCATCTATTGCGATGATGCTTTCCCTTTTCGTAGCACTCACCATTACTCCTTATTTAGGTTATCATTTACTCCGAGTAAAAGATGAGCAGGAGCATAAAGAAGAGCGAGGTCTGGAAACTTCAAAAATCTACAAAATCTATAAAAAGATTGAGCTCCCACTCTTAAACTCCACATCTAAAAGATGGCTAATGCTGGGGATTACCGCTGTTTTATTACTGGTTTCCGTATCTGCATTTTTTACGAAATGGATAGCCGTAAAACTACTTCCATTTGATAATAAAAATGAAATCCAAGTGGTTATTGATATGCCCGAAGGGAACACTTTAGAGCGAACCAATGCCTTAACCAAAGACATTGCACAGTATCTGAAAACCGTTCCAGAAGTAGTGAATTATCAAAATTATGTAGGTTCATCAGCACCGATTACCTTTAACGGTTTGGTTCGCCATTATGATATGCGAGGAGCAAGTAATACAGCAGATATTCAGGTAAATTTAAAAGGAAAAGAAGAGCGCTCAGAGCAGAGCCACAATGTTGCAAAAAATATTCGCCCCGAGATTCAAAAAATTGCAAAAAAATACAATGCAAATGTAAAAATCGTAGAAGTTCCCCCAGGACCACCTGTCTTATCAACCATCGTTGCGGAAGTTTATGGACCAAACTACGATGAGCAGATGCGCATAGCAAAAGAGATTGAAAAAATCCTCCAAAAAACCGATGATGTCGTAGATATTGATACGAGAATTGAGGACAGTCAGAAAGAGTTCAAAATAATTCCTGATAAGGAAAAATCAATGTTAAACGGAGTTGCTCCTCAGCAGATTGTAGGAAATATAACCTATTTAATGGGAGAATATCCTATTGGAAATCTGTACGATGAAAAATCTGTTTATCCGATTGATATCGTTATGAGGCTTAATGATGCCGACAAGGCCAATATTCAGGATATAACCAGCCTAAAAGTAAAAGGACAAATAGGAATGATTCCCGTCTCGGATTTAGTAAAAATAGAAGAGAAAGAAGTAGAAAAAAGTATTTACCGCAAAGACCAGCAACGCGTAGTTTATGTAATGGCAGATATGGCGGGAGCATTAGAAAGCCCTGCATACGCTATTCTCGGAATGGATGAAAAGCTCAAACACATTAAAATCCCCAATGGTTATAAACTAAATGAACTGTATATGGGGCAGCCCAATAGCGATTTTGACTATACCATAAAATGGGATGGAGAATGGCAAATTACACTCGAAGTTTTCCGTGATTTTGCTGTAGCTTTTGCCGTAGTCCTTATCATTATTTATATGCTGATTGTCGGTTGGTTCCAGAATTTCAAAACCCCGTTTGTAATGATGATTGCTATCCCTCTTTCACTTATTGGAATTGTACTCGGCCATTGGCTTTTAGATGCATTCTTTACTGCAACTTCATTTATTGGGATGATTGCCCTTACAGGAGTAATGGTAAGAAACTCTGTATTACTCATCGATTTTATTGAAATTCGCTTGGAGCAAGGTGAGGAGCTGAAACAAGCTATCATAGAAGCAGGAGCCGTGAGAACTACTCCTATCTTGCTCACAACTGGAGCCGTTGTCATCGGTGCAATGATTATTCTCTTTGATCCTATTTTTCAAGGACTGGCAATTTCATTAGTATTCGGAGCTATTGTCTCTACCCTGCTTACTTTAGTTGTAGTCCCACTGGTATATTATATGGTAGAACGCAAAAAATGGAAGAGTACCTCCAAAAAAGAATGCGACCTATCGGAAGAATAACTAACCTTGAAAACTTAAAATCTAAAACTCATAACCTTCAATTATATATTTTTAAAATTAAACTTTAAAACAAAACATTATGCAAACAAGAATTGTACATGCCATTGCAGGAACTTTAATCTTAATCGGCCTCCTGTTAGGAATTTTCATAAACCCAAACGGGTTCTGGCTCATAGGACTTGTAGGGCTTAATATGCTGATTCACGCTACCACAAACTGGTGTATGATGTATATGATTCTGAATAAATTGGGTGTGAAGAAAGACGGAAAATGCAGTTAGGTTCTGTATAAAATTAATTTTAAAGTTTTAATTTTTTCAGCCACTTACAGTATTGTGAGTGGCTTTGGGCTCCCCCCCCTGTTTTAAGCCTCTTTATATCCATATTATACTCCTAAAAATATTAAACAATGCCTCTCCAAAAATCCCTATATTTGTCGCTATGATTAGCAGAGTCGCTTTTATTATCAACCCCAATTCCTCGAAAGGACAATACGAACCTTTTTTAAAGGAAATCAACCAACGCATAGACCAACCCACCGTACTTATTTCTCGTACAAAAGAGGATACAGAGCGCTTCATCTCTGAGAACTGGGAGCATATTGATATTTTTGTAGCTGCTGGTGGCGATGGCACCATCTCCTCCATTGCGCAGCAACTGGTCAATTCCGAGAAAATCCTCGCGGTCTATCCAATGGGGTCGGGTAATGGCTTTGCAAGAGAAAATGGCTTCAATACCAATCTAAAAAAGCTTATAGAAAAACTCCAAAAAGGCAATTCAAAGAAAATAGATACGGTAAAAATCAATGATTATTTCTGTATCAATGTCTCTGGTGTGGGGCTCGACAGCACTGTGGCCCATAATTTTGAGAAGACTTCACGGGGATTTTTCAACTATATAAAAACAACGGTCAAGACCTATTTTCAGTTTAAAAGCGTAGAGGTTTCCTTTTCAGATTCCCACTTTAAGAACTTCAGTGGCAGCTATATGATGCTCAATATTGCCAACACCCGTCAGTTTGGGAACAATGCCTACATCGCACCGCAGGCGATGATAGATGACGGTAAGATAGACCTTGCACTCGTCAAGAAGTTTCCGTTCTGGTACTCGCCTATCTTCGCCTGCCAACTTTTCACCAAAAAACTGAGGGGCAACCGCTACATCAAATACCTCTGTACAGAAAAAATTGAGATAAATGCTTCCTCCGATCTCTGGCATATAGACGGTGATGCGGTGAGTATTTCCTCCCCCGTTAGCATTAAAGTTTCCAAACAAAGCCTTCGTATTTTGCAATAAAAAAATCACAGGATAAATATGCAGAAAACAGCCCACAAGAGGAAAAAGACAAGTGCTAAAAAGCCTTCTACCCATCGAAAAAAGAATAAGAAAAACAAACGCTTTTGGAAGAAAAGACACCTCCTTTTAGTGTTTCTGCTCATTGGGCTTTTCTCTATCGGATTTTATTACAGAACGACCCTCGGGTACTATTATTCCTCCTATTTTAGGATTAAAAAAGAGCATTCTGTACTCAAAAACACCCCGTATGAAACGATGAGAATGGAGAGAATCATCTCTGAACATCACGATAAAGTCTTCGGAATAGATATTTCTCATTATCAAAGAAAAGAGGACATTGAGTGGGACAGTATGACGATTGCGGGCGGAGCTATTTCGATTGATTTCGTTGTGCTAAGGGCTACGATGGGCAATGCCAGTACCGATAAACACTTCGCTGATTTTTGGATGAAAGCCCAACAGCACGGCAAAATCCGCGGTGCTTACCACTTCTACCGCGCCGATGAAGACCCTGCCCAGCAGGCAAAAAACTTTATTGCTACGGTTCACCTTGAAGCAGATGACCTCCCTCCCGTGCTCGATATAGAGAAAATCCCAAGGAGGAGATCAAAAGAACAGCTCATTGCCGACCTCAAGAAATGGTGCAATATTATAGAAAATCACTACGGTAAGAAGCCCATCATCTACACCTATTATTACTACTATAAGGACTTTTTGCGTGGCGAGTTTGAAGGTTATCCCCTTTGGCTTGCCAATTATAACAATGTACTCCAGCCTTCCCCTACCGACCACTGGGAGTTCTGGCAATTCTCCGAAAAGGGCATTGTCTATGGCATTAATACAAAAGTAGATCTCAATGTCTTCAACGGCTCCCTCCAAGAGCTTAAAAAATTTAGCAATAAGTAGCTTCTTAACACTGGTAACACGGCTTCAATTATTAAGCTACTACTACTAAAAAAGAGAAGCCTAAGCCTCTCTCATAAAATGAAATTAATCTTGGTTTAAAGTTTTCCAGAGGACATCTTTAAGCTCCGTAAGCCCCTCGCCTGTAACCCCCGAAAAGAATAATGGCTGTTTATTCTCTGGAAATTCTGCGGAGATTTCTCTTTTTAGCTCGTCATCGAGTAAATCTGCTTTAGAAATAGAGATAACGAAATCCTTATGTAGGAGTTCGGGATTGTATTCTTTAAGTTCGTTTTCCAGAATTTTAAACTCTTGGTAATGATCTTCGGCATCGGCAGGAATGAGAAACAAGAGTACCGAATTTCTTTCTATATGCCTTAAAAAACGATGCCCAAGCCCTTTGCCTTCGGCAGCTCCTTCTATAATACCAGGGATATCTGCCATCACGAAAGACTTATAATTTCGGTAATTTACAATGCCCAAATTAGGTGTAAGGGTAGTGAAAGCATAATCTGCAATTTTGGGCTTAGCCGCAGAGACAACCGACAGGAGCGTGGATTTACCAGCATTAGGAAAACCGACCAAACCTACATCCGCAAGGACTTTAAGCTCAAAAGTAATATATCCCTCCTCACCCGGAAGCCCAGGTTGCGCATAACGAGGGGTCTGATTAGTTGCAGATTTAAAATGCTCATTGCCCAAGCCGCCTTTCCCACCTTTCATTAAGATGATTTCCTGCTTATCTTCCATTATTTCGCCTAATATCTCTCCATCTTCATTCTTCGCAATGGTACCAATCGGCACTTCTATATAGACATCTTCGCCATCAGCACCTGTGAGCTGACTTTTACCGCCATTCTCCCCTCTTCCAGCCTTTATATGCCGAGTATATCTGAGAGGGAGGAGCGTCCATTCGTGGGCATTTCCTTTCATAATGATATTCCCTCCTCTTCCGCCATCACCACCATCAGGACCGCCTTTCGGAATATACTTCTCTCTCCTTAGGTGAGCTGAACCAGCCCCTCCGTGCCCCGACTGGCAGTGGATTTTTACATAATCTACAAAGTTTGACATAAAAAATTATTCATTGATATTAGAACAAAAGCCCCCAGACTTAAGATTAATTACAGCCTTAAAGCGGGCAAAGATATAAAAATAAAGCGATGATAAATAAACAAAAGAGCTACCCAAATGAGCAACTCTTTTATAAATACAATGAATAAATTTTACTTGATTTTTTCTACTTCTGCGTATAGCTTTTCGGAGATTTCGTCTATTTCTCCTACGCCGTTTATCTCTACATATTTCCCTTGTTTCTTGTAGAGCTCTGCTACTTCGGCAGTTTTTGCATAGTATTCTTTTATTCTGTTTCTGATGATATTTTCATCGGCATCATCGGTTCTACCGCTGGTTTCTCCTCTTTTTAGAAGTCTTTGTACCAAGATTTCATCTTCAACCATTAAAGCGAGACAGATGCTGATTTCGGAATCTAGGACTTCTTTCACTATTTTTTCTACAGCTTCTGTTTGGGCCACAGTTCTCGGAACACCATCAAAAATAAACCCGTTGGTATCGGTAGGTTTTTGGACTTCTTCTCTCAGCATATCGCAAGTTACCTGGTCTGGAACCAATTCCCCTCTATCTATATAAGATTTTGCGAGTTTGCCGAGTTCTGTTTCATTTTTGATGTTATACCTGAATAAATCTCCTGTGGAAATTTGTTTCAGATTAAACTTTTGGATTAAGTTCTGTGCCTGCGTTCCTTTTCCACTACCTGGAGGCCCAAAGAGTACAATGTTTATCATTTTTGTAAATACTTTATTTTAAATATTTTCTTTTTTTTAATCGTTAATCTATTTATCGTCATAATGACCATATACAGATAAAATAAAAACATAAACCTCATCATTATTTATCTTATATATAAGCCTGTCTTTTTTATTAATCCTGCGAGACCAATATTCAGAATAATCTCCTTTTAATTTTTCAGGTTTTCCTGTCCCGGTTGTGGGATGTTCTCCTAACTCCATAATAAGTTTTTTAATCTTATTATAGCTGGTAAGATTTGTTCTCTTAAATTCAGAGATTTGCTCCTTTGCAAGATCTGAAAAGATAATATCAAACCTCATAAACTCTCAAAAAAGGCATTGATTTCTTCTTTTGATTTTAGACGAGTTACTTTCCCCTGCTTCAATTGTTTTTCCGCAAGAGCAATTTCCTTTTTCATTTTCTCCTGTGGAATTTCTATTTCTTCAGAGGTTTTAAAATCAATTTTCATTCGTTTTAAGAACTCTAAAATGAAGTCTTTTTCTCTGTCTTTTATCTCAATTATAATATTCATTACATTTCACTTTTTAATGATTTATCCTACCCTCTGCCAATTGGTAGAGATCGGGGAGGTTTCTGCCTCTTTCGTCATAGTCCAGACCATAGCCAAGTACAAATTTATTGGGGATTTCCTTTGCTACATAGTCTATTGTAAAATCCTTTTTGAATACTTCGGGTTTCAATAGAAGCGAAGCTACTTTCAAGGATTTTGGTCGCTGAGTACTTTTAAAATACTCAAACAGGCTCTCAATGGTATTCCCCGTATCTACGATATCTTCCATCAGTATGATATGCCTACCTTCCACATCCTTGGTTAAATCCATTTTTTTATAAACAATCCCTGTAGATTGTAGTCCACCATTGTATGAACTCACTTGCAGGAATGCCACTTCGCATTCGCCAGGGTAATATTTCATAAAATCTGAGAAGAACATAAAGACACCGTTGAGAACTCCGATAAATACGGGTACTTCATTTTTATAATCTTCATAAACTCTCTCTGCAAGGGCTTTTATTTCCCTTTGCAGCTCTTCATTCGTAAGATAGGGCACGAATTCTTTATCGTGAATTTGTATTGTTTTCATTCTAAAATTCAAAGCACAAAAATAAGATAATTATTGTATTCTAAGGAAAAAATTAATGGCTATGCGCCAGATGAGTAAGGTATGCCAAGGCGACTCCAAGCGTTACTAAAACGATTTTAGCCCAGTCCATCCTATGGTTTTTATTGCTTTCAAAAATAATAACCGAAGAGATATGAATAAAAATCCCCCCTACCAAAGCTAAGAAATAAGGTTGCCAATTCGGATTAAAATACTTGCCTAAAACCACCCCCGCAGGCGATGCAAGTGCAAAAAGCAAAACAACCAATACTGATGGAAGTGTCCATTTTTTGCTGAATAAAAAGGCTCCTAATACGAAAGAAATCGGTAGGTTATGAACTGCAATCCCCAGCAGATAAGCCATTGAAACCTTATCCCCCGCAAGAGGAATACCCTCTATAAACGCGTGGATAAACAGCCCAACAACCAATGCCGAGGGCAGAATAGCCCTCCCCTCTTCCTCATTATGATGATGGATATGCCCGTGCTCAAAGCCCTTAGTAATGCTTTCCAAAAACATCTGCAAAATAACCCCCGCCACTACAAACAAACCTATGCTGGAATGCGCTCCCTCACCGTGAAAATGCGCCTCCTCACTGCGAAAATGCTCACCATAAACCAAAGGAAAAACCTCATTCAGACAAATGGTAATAAGAAATCCGGCACTTATAATAAGGAGCTGTTTTGCTAATTTTTCATTTTTTCCGAAAAAACCACCGAGCACAACTCCTAAAACCACACTGAGAATAAGTATAAAATGAACCATTTTACCAAAAATAAGAGGACAAATTTACTATAAATAATATTTTTTTAAATAAAATAACCCATTTGATATTTAGCAGTAGTCTTTTAATTTAAAATATATCCCTAATACTAAAGTATAACTTAATATTCATTCAAAGGAAAATTTTTCAAAGCCACAATTACTTCCTATGGTTTATCACCTAAATACAGCAGGCGCAGCCTGTTAAGAAACTTTAACGGGTGAGGGTTTTCTTAGTTCAATGGAAATTATGATATTTGCACCTCAATTTAGAGTACAAAGAATGAAAAAAGCAATCGTACTGACTTCTTGCCTGGTAGCATACTCGCTCAATGCACAAAGTATAGGCAATTCCCCTTATGCAGCGTATGGAATCGGTGATGTGAAATATGATAATTCGGTGGATATTTCCTCTATGGGAGGGATTTCTGCAGCTTATATCAATGATTTTAATGGGAAATTTAATTTTGATAACCCAGCAACGAATCAGAATTATGGACTAACGAGTTTATCCATTGAAGGTACGAATGAGAACAACTACTTCTCCTCCAACTATGGAGATATCAGCACGAAAAAGCACTCCACTTACCTTTCTAATATTGCATTTGCATTCCCCATCACAAAGAAATTGAAGTTCGGTTTGGGCTATCAGCCTTACAGCTCCAAAGGATATACTATCGTACACCGTGAGGGTGCGAGCACTAGCCACTACAAGCTCAATAAATTCTCTGGTAGCGGTACTGTGTCATTGGTTCAGGGAGCGGTTTCTTATACCATTAATCCTAATTTTTCATTAGGTTTTAAAGCAAATTATCACTTCGGAAAACTTACCGATTTGGAAGAAATTTCATATTCAGATGCAGTGCTTATCAATGGCTATTCTACAACGAATACCATTAAGAGCTTCAACTTTACAACGGGAGCGGTATATCAGAAAAAGCTGAAAAACGATAGAAAACTCACTTTCGGTGCTACTTATACTTTTGGTTCTACAGGAAAATCAAGCGTAGATTATACCAACAGTACTTATTACTACCTCTCTTCTAATGAAAAAATGAATGAAACAATTCTCGACCAAAAGACGAGCACTGGAAATAATTATCTCCCGCAGAGAGCTACTTTCGGGGTAGGCTATGGTAATGATGCCAAGTGGTTTGCCTCTACACAGTTTGATTATAAAAGTGGTAATGATGTGCAGTTTATGGGCAAGCCTTTCCATTATGAAGATTCATATAAAATCTCTGCTGGTGGGTGGTATCTCCCGAACTATAACAACTTCCGAAACTACTTCTCTCGAGTAATTTATAGATTTGGTGCTTATTACGAAAGAGGTGGATTAAAACTCAACCCAAGCAATCAAGGCTCGGGTAACTTCATCAATGAATTTGCAGTAACCGCAGGAGCCTCCTTCCCCTTTGCGGATGCAAATATCAACAAACGAAGCTCCCTTGATATAGGAATTGAGCTCGGAAAAAGAGGAACTACGCAAAACAACTTGATAAACCAAACTTTTATCAACTTGAAAATAGGATTAAACTTCTCCGACCTTTGGTTCAGAAAAGTAGAATTTGATTAATATTTTGAGAAAGAAATCAACATATAAAAATATAGTAGTTGCAGCAGCCTGCTCTGCTATATTTTTTGTCTTTACCTCCTGTGAGGACAACAATACCGATGTATCTAATAATCAAAAGAAAGATTTCCCCTCCCAAATACTCTACAATACCTATCTCATACAAAAAGATTCTGGAGAAATAAGCCTGAGATTTAAAGCCCCAATTATAGAAAAATATGAACTGATAGACTCCCCCTATGTAAAAGCAAAAAAAGGTTTCTATCTGGAATATTTTGATAAGAAAAAGCCTGAAATACCTGGTAAAATATGGGCAGATTATGCTATATTCTACGAAAAAAAGAATTCCTACGAAGCCAAAGGAAATGTAAAAATCATAACCAATGATGGGACTTCATTTGCGACTAAAAGCATTTTTTGGGATAGAGAAAAACGGCAAATGCAAACTCAGGATACCGTATTCGTAATGGATAATAAAGGGAATACCCTTGTAGGAGCCAACGGTATGGTGGCAAAAGATGATTTTTCAGAATACAGTTTTTATAACAATTCTGGTGATTTTAATGCAAAGGAAATCCCACAGACGAAGAAATAATCACTCACTCAGCAGGACTTCCATACCAGCAACACTTTGAGTAAAAACAAGGTAACGCTCCCCTCCATCTGATATTTTGTACTTCTTTTTTATAGCATCAGGTTTTAGTGGATGGTTTTTAGAGATGATATTATATTTATCTCCTCGTTCTAATGTTTTAGGGTTAATTTTCGTTACTTTCAATATCCTGCCTGGAAAATTCTCAAACTTTTCACCAGAAGTATAGAGATGAGTATTCGGGTGGAGTTTGCTCAATGAAAACTGCTTGGCTACCTCTAAAAATGCACCAGATTTCAATATGGCATTATTCGGAATATACAGATAAGCCTGAGGCTTGGAATAACTTACACAAACTGCTGAATCCCCATACTCAAGCTCAAAAGGAGCTTCATCGGTTTCAAGATTTACACAGCAGATTTTAGGATATTTAGTCCCTTTATTTATCAGTACCAAAACTTCTTTTACATCATTCTTTATTGCTACAATATGGATTTCACTAATATGCTCAATTACAGAAATGAGGTAAGAAATATCAATAAGCGGTGAGAGTTTTATAAGAGTTTTGTCTGAAATGTGAGCCAGCTGCTTCTGAATCTCCAAAATATTCGGTGAAAGATCTTCTAATAAGAAAACCTTTTTATCATCTGCACTTCGCCTTGCAGGGTCTATAAAAATGACATCAAACTTTCTATCATTTTCACTGAGAAAGGCCTCTAATTCAGAGTTGATAAAATGAGCATCTTTACCGAGCACTGCCCAATTGTGTTTTACGATATCCAACAGCTTAGAATTTCGCTCCACGAGTGTAGTTTCTTCAAAATTCTGAGAGAGAAAATAGGCATCTATACCAAAACCAGAGGTAAGGTCGAGGAAAGTCTTCCCTTTTACAAGACGGCTTTTGTACCTTGCTGCCGACTCGGAGCTGGACTGTTCCAAATTAAGATGCGGTGGAAAAATAATATTCTCTCTATCCAGAAAAGGAAATTTCTTTCTGCATATCTGCTTGCCTTTAACCTGCTGAGCAATCTCCTGTATTGAAATATCATCAAAAGGAGATTTTCTTAGAAGTAAATCAACAATATCTACATCAATATTCTTATTAATGTAATCTTGAACTTCGGTTTTTAAGTAATTTTTCATAGCTATTCATAGGATTTAGTTTTTCACATTAACACTATCAGCTACAAGGATAAAGATTTCTTCATCGGGTTTCTTCATAAAATAATTTTCACGAGCAAACCTTTCTTTTTCATCTTTATTTTCCATCAGAGTATTATAGAAAAGAGTATGTTTCTCATATTCACTCTTGTAATGTTCAAGCTGAGATTCATACTTCTTAATCTCCGAATTAAGATCATTAATAACGAGTAAAGAGCTATTATCAAATAAAATAATCCAAACTAAAAAAAGCACAAAAGTAATGACATACTTATTGAGCACATACCGCTGTATATACTTAAAAGCAGAAGTTTTATTTGTAGGATTATCCGTACTCATCTCTTAGGATTTCTTTAATGAATTGTTTATAACTGTGGTTAGAAAGTCAATAGCTACATTATTATGTTTCATATTAGGCACTATAAGGTCGGCATCATTTTTAGATGGCTCTATAAACTCTTGGTGCATAGGCTTCAGTGTGGTTTGGTACCTGTGCAATACTTCTTCCAAGTCTCTACCTCTTTCCTGTATATCTCTTCGGATTCTTCGGATGAGCCTTTCATCAGAATCGGTATGTACGAATACTTTAAGGTCAAATTCCTTCAAGAGTTCTTTATTCGTAAGTACTAAAATCCCTTCTACGATAAGGACATTTTTAGGTTCTACCAAGACAAAATCTCCCGTTCTGGAATGGGTTACAAAACTATATACAGGCTGCTCGATGCTCTCCCCATTTTTAAGCTGTTTTACATTTTTTACCAGGAGTTCAAAATCTATGGACTTTGGGTGGTCGTAGTTCAATGCCTCTCGCTCGGCAAGAGAAAGATGCTGATTATCGTGATAATAATTATCCTGAGAAAGGACATTTACACCTTCTGTATTGAGTTGTTGTAAAATTTTATTAACTACGGTAGTCTTCCCAGAACCTGTACCACCGGCAATTCCTATAACAAGCATTTAAAATTATTTTAGCAAAAATAGAGAAAAAAACTAAAACAGAACGGCAATCAAATGATTGCCGTTCCACTGCATTACATATAACTATTAAATCTTATTTCTTAGCTGTATCTTCTACTATCCCCTGTATATAAACCACTGCTCTGCTGTTATTTGGGTCATTTGAGAAGACCTCTATAACTTTTTTAAATGGATTCACAAGGTTGGTATTGTAGTGTACAGATATTTTCCCTGTTTTCCCTGGAGCTATCGGTTCTTTCGTCCAAGTTGGTGTAGTACATCCACAAGCAGGTTTTACATTACTGATGATAAGCGGTTTTTCCCCCGTATTCTTCACCACGAACTCTCGGTTTCCATCGCTTCCTTTCTTTATTGTACCATAGTCTACAATGGTTTTATCAAATGTAATAGTCTGAGCTGTAGCTATTGTTGTAAAGCCTGCTATAAATAATCCAATGAAAAATCCTTTTCTCATAACGATGATATTTTTAAGTTTAATAAAAGCAAAGGTAATAATAATTTTATAAGTTGAATGAAATATTATATTTGTCCGCAAATAATTAAATACATCATAAAATGAAAAAGATTGTTTTCAGCTCGGTAGTGGCATCAGCGATGCTATGGGCGTGCAACAAACCAGCACAAACGGAAGTAAGTAATGAAAATACCCCAGAAGATACCTCAGTAGTAGCACAAGAGAGGCCGACAGGTGGTGATCAAGATGAGCACGGCTGTAACCCATCTACTGGAGAGACTTGGAGTAACTTGAAACAAACCTGCCTGCGCTTATTTGATGATGCTCTACGCCTCAACCCTGTCAAGCAAAAGGAAGGAGAAGCAGTAATCAGTGCATTTGTAGTCTTTAATGATGATAAGTCTAAGGTAGAAGTTTTCCTAACGAATGATAATAAAATCCTCGATAAAACAAGTGAAAACACCTTTGCAGACGAACATTACAAATACGATGCAGCTGAAAAAGCGCTCTATATAGAGGGTGTAAAAAAGTATACTGCAGAGAACTAATCTGCTGATTTAGTCAGAGACTTGCAATGCAGCAAAATGGTTTAGGCTCACCCTGCGGGTGAGCCTAAACTTTTATCTATATTCTCTTAATCAAAAACTAATATTCACCCCTATCATCTGATAGCTTCCGTATACCCCTCCTGAAAGTCGGATGCTGAGCTTCTTCTCTTCGGAGAGAGCAGAAGCATTCTTCACTTTGGTAATCCGCGTCTTTGCAATATTCTTCCCGATAAGGTAGCCTACGAAGAGTGCAATAGGATAATCAGATGCCCAATGTACCTTACTCTGCATCATCTCAAAAGACATCAATGCGAGTAGTGAGTATCCAACGGGTTTCAGCCATTTTTTCTCTGGATAGTTTTCAGTAAGTACCGTGAGCGCTGCCATTGCCGTCGTAAGGTGTCCAGAGGGCATTGCATCATACTTTGGAGTATCTTTTTGATAGGCTGAAAAGCTCGGTGCAAATGTCCAATGGCTATGCCATCTGCCTGCCTCAGCAGTGATGAAAGGGCTTTCCCTACCCGAAAGCCTCTTTATCGGTTGAACGAACAAACCCGACAGCGCAATACTCTCAATCAGTTGCAGAGAGGTGCTCACCGCTCTGTAATCGTTTTTCAGAAGTCCATAAGTAGCAAGCCCACCGCTGATGAGGATAAAAGTAGTACCATTGCCCACGAAATACAGCGCTGAATTTACATCAGCGGGAATGATTTTCAAAAATCCTAATTTCTTATAGGTATGCGCTTCATTAAATCCGATAGATTCACCAAAATTTCTACTCTCCCTGATAAGCCAAGGGTCGGCAGGGATAAGTGCAGCGGTAGCCCCCAAAGCTGCCAGACCATACGGATAATACGGTGCTGAAACTGCATCTACAGCGGTATTCACAAAGTTTCTGGGGAGCTTATTCACAACATCCCAGAGCTTGGGCTTTTGGTAAATATAGGTCTCGGTATCGGAGATTTTTATATGCTGAGCGGCTTTATCCATCGGGGGAATTTCTCTCTCAATCTGCACAGTATCAGCAGGAGTGGTATTAATGGAAAGGCTATCATTCTCCTGAGCATACGCCAGTGCTCCTATTAGGAGGAAGCAAATTTTAATTCTCTTCATCTATCGTAGTATCATCGGTTGGATTAATATTATAGACCACGCCTTGGAAAGGGTCATCTTTTTCGGTTTTAGGGCGGTTCCATTTGTACTTGTGAGTCCAATAAGCGAGCTTCATAGCCAATATCCCAAGCCCAGCGCCGAAGAGCACATCGCTGATATAGTGCCTGTTATTTGCTATCCTCATCATCCCCACAACGGAAGCAGTAGCGTATGATGCGTAGGGTACCCAAGGGTGATTTTCCCCATACTCCATAGCGAGAATAGTAGCGCCACTGAAAACATAGGCCGTATGCCCTGAGGGGAAGGACATTCGGGCACCATTGGGGCGCTTATTATCGATTAAATTTTTCATTAGATGAGCCGTAGCCAGTGTAAAGAGATGACCTTTGATGTGTATTGCCATTCGGTTTTTCCAATCGGTGCGAGGCTTCATTCCGAGGGCTTCAAAGCCATAAGTAGCGGCATCGGGTGCAAATTGCAGATAATCATCAAACTTATATCTGAAATAAGGTAGCTGCTTGTTCCTAAACCTGTGCACTTCATTCTTTATCTCTATCTCCGATGCGGTACCTAAAACCATCAGCCCTACAGGGAAGTAGAGGTCTTTGGGTTTAAACTTCGGTCGGCTGTTCTCTACCAAAGATAAAGAGTCTGTTGCCTGAGCAAGACCCTTTACATTAAAAATTAAAATAGTGATAATGAATAACAAAAATTTCAATCTCATACTTTAATAGTGTTTATTTACGAGTAAATAACGAAAAAGGAGAGACAAGATTATCTCTCCTTATAATTTTAGGTGATACTAGGGAGTTTTTTCCTTATTTTTCTTTCTTGCTTTGATGGCTTCATTTACGCTGGTGATGATGACTGCTACATCTTCTGAGAATACCTTATACTTGGTTGGATTGGCGATTTTCATTGCGGCAAGATAAGTAAGAAGTTTGTTATTTATCAGCTCCAAAAGTGGTTTTCTAAGGCTGGTTGCCGTCTCTTTACTCCCTTTTTGTGCCAATCCTTTGTCATAGTTAGCACGAATTTTCACAAACTCCTCTTGTGCCGTTTTGATGTTATCTATCGCTTCGGCGATGCCTGGTAGTGCGGCTATAGCAGCTGCTTTGTTGCTATCTGAAAGGTCTTGGAGGAGGGAATCAATAAGGTTGGATTGGGAAGAATAGTTCTCCACCGTCATCTTCATACCATATTTTTTAAAGACCGCTGAAAGCTGTACTCCATAGGCTTTTAGGGTATCCAAAGGAATGGTTTTGTAGCCTTTGAGTAGCCTATCCAGCACTCGGATTGCGCCATCTCTCTTGGCGTCTGCGTTCTCCAATTGGGAAATAACGGCATCTCTTTTCACAGCTTCGGTTAGGGCATTGGTTTTCTCCTCCATCTCTACGAATAGAGGTTTCAAAAATGCCTCATCTTTGAGCGCTGGAGTGCTTTTGTAGAGGCTTACTAATCTGTGGGCTGTATCACCAGCTTCGGTGATTCTGGCTGTTGTAAGTAACTTTTTCATCTGTATGTAATTTTAAAATTATATTTTAGTTATTGGCTGCTTTTGTTTATTTTCTCCTTTTAACTAATTAGTGGAAGCTCATTTTTGTTCATTTTCTCCCTTTCACTAATTAGTGAAAGCCCATTTTTGTTTATTTTCTCCTTTTAACTAATTAGTGAAAGCCCGTTTTTGTTCATTTTCTCCTTTTAATTAATTAGTGGATGGAAATTTTTTATTTTTCATTCACTAAATAGTTATTGGTTTTAATTTTATTTTTCAAAACTAAGGAAATTATTCTGAAAAATGGGTTTTGAGTGAATCATGATGAAACAGTTTTTATTTTTTATATTTCTTTACTTTTATATATGTTTCAACATTTGATATATATTCTTTTAAATATTCTTCACACTCTCTATAATACTCAAACATTTGTCTCGAAGTATAATTTCCTCCCAATTCGGAAAAAGAAATCTCACCATGTGCTAACCTATTTCTTGTATTTTTAATCTCAGCAAGTTTTTTTCCTATTATTTGCTGATTATGTTCTAGTAAATAGACATTTGAAATTTCTCTGATTTTTCGTGCATCAAGATTTCCTGAAATATTGCTCCTTTTCTTTTTTGAATATTCTTCATATTCAATATAAAGAATTTCATCGTCTATTTTGGTTAGCTTCTTTATAATATTCAAAGACTTTGTCTCTTCAAATTTACTATGTTCAAATTCAATCCATAGTGCTTTTATTTCATCTATACAATCTTTATATTTTACTTTTTCGCTATTTATCTTGTCATGTATCAATTCTAATGATTTGGTTACAATAGATTCTATTATATTATAAAGCATCAAAAATAAATTTGCTTTTAGAATCTTTGGTAATTGAGAATAGTTTACTTGCTTTTCTAATTCCTCTAAGTGCTTATAATATAACTCAATATCTTCAATAGCCCTCTCATATTCTCTTTTCAGTTCTTCCATTGGAAATCAATTTATCCTTAACAAATGATATTCTTTCTTTTATTCTATCTGGAATATGTGTACGATACTTTCCAGAAATAATAGTTTTAAATTCCTTTGAATTAATCCAAGCACTTACTTCTTGTTTTGTTGTTTTCAAGTTAGGTTTCTCTTTTAAAGCCATATAACTCCCTACAGAAACTGCTTCAAAATAAATTCTTGATACTTGATGTCTTGCATTTTTTGAAAAACCATATTCAAAATATTTGTTAACTAATTCAAGCATTGAAGTGAAATCCTTATAATATTGATCAAGTTCTTTACTCTTTTTTAGATAATCTCCTACTTTATCATCTTTTAAAGACTCAAATTCCTTATTTTTCTTATCTAAATATTCATCTAAGTATGAAGCAATACCTTTGCTTTTCAAGAAATTTTCATAACCACCATCTTTAAGGGCGAAGAATCTTAGAATTAATTCTTCTTTTTCTTGCCTTTTTGATTGTCTGTTATCTATTTTTGTTAATTGATTAAATAATTCATTTTTTGCACAAATCTCATATATGAAATTTGAAAATACACCTTTATAAATTCCCTTCCTTTTCTCCATTGCTTGCAATAAATCACTTCCTCTATTTATTCTTTCAAATATTTCATTTCTGATCTCATCAGTAGATTTATTTGATAAAACAATCATTCTTAAAGGAGTATTTTTAAATTTTCTTTTTCTTGCATCTGATAACTCAGAAAACTTATAATCATTTAATTGATCTAATTTTTCTAATCCAACTAAATTTAATTCATCTTTTAGAAAAGCTGCTAATGTCCTAATCCTTTGAGAACCATCTACAATTTCTAATCGATTTTCATTATCAGCATTTTCAGCCAAAAAGATTAAAGGGATTGGCAAGCCTAATATGATAGATTCTATTAATTTAGATTGTCGTTTGTAATCCCAAACAAATTCTCTTTGATAATCAGGGACATAAATATCATTTTTATCTTCATCTATTCCTTTTAAATACTTGTCCACAATATATTCTATTGTGAATTCTCTTGTATCAAAATCTATTATTTGTTGTTGTTCCTGAATTTGTTTTTCTACTTGGTCTATATTCTTTTTCATATTTTAAAAATTAAATTATAACTACAATATTAGTCTTTTATACTTAAAATCCCTTCAATTTCTCCTCTAAAATCGCGATTTTCTCCAGTGTGTCTTTTTGTTTTTTACGCTCAGTTTCTACAATTTCAGGCTTGGCGTTGGCAACGAATTTCTCATTGCTGAGTTTTTTCTCCACCGAAACCAAAAAGCCTTTCAGGTAAGTCAATTCTTCTTCGGTTTTCTTTTTTTCTTCGCCTAAATCTAAGTTTTCGCTCAGCGGAACAGAGATTTCCACAGCCCCCACAAGGAATGTGAAGCTCGGTTTATCGGTTTTCTCAGCATAATGAATCGCTGATACATTCGCCAGTTTTTGAATTACACTCTCGTTGGCAAAAGATTTTTCACTCGTAAATAGCTCCACTTGCTCTTTTGGAGAGATTCCTTTGCTTTGGCGATAGTTCCTCACCCCAGAGATGATTTCTTTTGCGGTTTCAAACTGGGAAATAGTAGTTTCATCAAACTGACCACCCGAATTTTGCTGAGCGATAACAAGCGCTTCATTTATCCCACGATGCTGAATATTCTGATACAATTCCTCCGTAAGGAACGGCATAAATGGATGGAGAAGTTTCATCAATTCCTCGAAGAAATAGATGGTTTTATCATAAACCTCAAGCGAAATACCCTCACCGAAATTCGGTTTTACCGCCTCTAAATACCACGAACAGAAATCATCCCAAATCAACTTATAGATAAGGTGAAGCGCATCGGAGATTCTGAATTTGTCAAACTGCTCATTGATTTCCAAAATGGTTTTATTAAGCTGATTTTCAAACCAAGCAATCGTTTGCTGCTCAGCTTCGGAAGAGGGTTTATTCTCCTTACTCCAGCCTTGTGTAAGTCGGAAGGCATTCCAAATCTTAGTAGCAAAATTCCTCCCTTGAAGCATTAAATCTTCATCAAAGAGAAGGTCATTCCCCGCCGCAGAACTCAGCAAAATCCCTACACGAACGCTATCGGCACCGTATTTTTCTATCAATTCGAGAGGGTCTGGGGAGTTCCCAAGAGATTTAGACATTTTTCGTCTCTGCTTATCCCTTACAATTCCCGTGAAATACACATTCTTAAACGGAACTTCGCCCTTCCACTCCAGCCCCGCCATAATCATACGAGCCACCCAGAAGAAAATAATATCTGGTCCCGTAACCAAATCTGCCGTTGGATAATAGTAGTTAATATCCTTATTTTCTGGGGCAAGAAGTCCATCAAAGACAGACATCGGCCAAAGCCAAGAGGAGAACCAAGTATCGAGTGCGTCCTCATCTTGTTTCAGATTTTCTGCGGTAAGTTGAGGATTATTCGCCCTTTCTCTCGCTAAAGCTAAGGCTTCTTCGCTATTTTCTGCCACTACGAAATCATTCTCACCATCACCGTAGTAGTACGCAGGGATTCTCTGTCCCCACCAGAGCTGGCGGGAGATATTCCAATCGCGAATGTTCTCCATCCAGTGTTTATAGGTGTTTTTGAACTTTTCGGGATGGAATTTTATTTCATCATTCATCACCACATCCAGAGCAGGTTTTGCGATTTCAGACATTTTCAAAAACCACTGCTGTGATATTTTTGGCTCTATCACAGCTCCTGTTCTCTCGGAAGTTCCTACTTTATTTACATAATCTTCGGCTTTTAGCAAAAGATTTTTTTCTTCTAATTCTTTGGCAATGGCTTTTCTTACCTCAAAACGATTTTTCCCTGCATAATGAAGCCCGTGCTCATTGAGATTGGCATCATCGTCCAAAGCATCAATCATCGGGAGGCTATGGCGGATACCGATTTCATAGTCATTGGTATCGTGGGCAGGCGTGATTTTGAGCGCTCCTGTCCCAAATTCTATATCCACATAATCGTCCTCTATAATCGGAATCGCTCGATTAACAATAGGCACGATGACCTTTTTACCCCTCAGGTGCGCATATCGCTCATCATTTGGATTGATACAAACCGCGACATCTCCAAAAATGGTCTCTGGACGGGTCGTTGCCACAGTGAGGAAGTCCTCCGAACCTTCTATTTTGTATTTCAGATAATAGAGTTTTCCGTTTTGTTCTTTGAATATAACCTCTTCATCGGAGATATTGGTTTTCGCCTCTGGATCCCAGTTCACCATCCTGTATCCTCTGTAGATAAGTCCCTTGTTATACAAATCAACAAAAGATTTTATCACCTGCTGAGAGAGTTTGTCCTCCAATGTGAAACGAGTTCTGTCCCAGTCGCAGGAGCAACCGAGCTTTTTGAGTTGCTCAAGGATAGTTCCTCCGTATTGATTCGTCCAATCCCAAGCGTGCTTTAGGAATTCTTCACGAGAGATATCAGATTTATTAATCCCCTCAGATTTGAGTTTAGCAACGACCTTAGCTTCGGTAGCAATGGAAGCGTGGTCGGTACCTGGCACCCAGCAGGCGTTAAAGCCTTTCATCCTTGCCCTTCTTACGAGTACATCCTGTATCGTATTATTGAGCATATGCCCCATATGAAGAATCCCCGTAACATTTGGCGGGGGAATCACGATGGTGTAAGGTGGTCGGCTATCTGGCTCAGAGTGGAAGTATTTGTTTTCTAACCAGTAATTGTACCATTTCTGCTCGGTTTCCTGAGGATTATATTTATCTGAAATCATTGTATAATATGTTATTCTTAAATTAATATTTAATAGTCTGTCATCAATAAAGGAATAATAAATAAAGATTTATGAACAAACTTTAATTTTAAATAATATTCCCTAAATTTTATCACAAAATTGCTGAGCAAAAGTACAATATCTCGTGTTTTTAGGCAAATCTTTATAGGGAGATTACAAGTCTGATAAAGCGAGATAAACATCAAATTATAGCATAAAAAATCTGCTCCAATAGAATCTTCTTTCCATTGGAGCAGATGATTTAATCATTACGAATACTTAAAAGATAAAGATGAGTATTAAACCTCATCGGTGCTTTATTCTCTCCCCTGCTTTTCTCGGAGCTTTTCTCGCACTGAGAGAATGGACTTTCGGGCTTCGGGCTTGAGGAGGAGTTCAGCACTGATTAAAGCACGGGAAATCATCAGTTCATCCATATACTCAGTACCTTTCCAAGAGAGTTTTTTTATCTCACAAAGGGCTTTTGTACTTTTTTGAGCAAGTTTTTTCATAAACTGATGAAGATACTCATCCAACACCTGTACAGATGGGAAAATATGCTGATAAATATGATTTTGCACTGCCCAATGAGGCGTACGAAACTCGGCATCGAGGCTCATAGCAGTCATCTCCGATATACCTATCTTCCGCTCTACAACAGGCGAAATAACAAAAGGTCCTATGCCGATATTGAGCTCCGTGAGAGCAAGAAAAGCATCTTCGGTAGCGAGACAATAATCGGCAGCGCAGACTATGCCCACTCCCCCACCTGTTACCTTACCCTGCACCCTTACTACTATAGGTTTGGTACAGTTCTTCATCGCACTGAGAACTTTAGCAAAACCCGAAAAAAATCGCTTTGCAGAATCAAGGTTTTCTACAGCAAGAAGTTCATCAAAACTGGCACCCGCACAAAAGGCTTTTTCACCATAGGATTTCAGGAGGATTGCTTTTACCTCATCCTGCTCTCCTACCGATAGCAGTGTACTGGCAAGCTCTTCCATAATGTGAAGTGGTAGAGCGTTTGATTTGGGTGTTCCGAAAGTGATTTCGGCTATTCCGTCTTGTATATTTGAGGTTACAAATGCTGTGTCTATCATTAGTATTGTCTTATGTTAAGGGTTTCTGTGCAACTATCGCTACGGCGTCAAGGTGGTTATCATATTCTCTGAATACAGAACGCATATTGAGGACTCTTTTCCTTAAATCTGGAAATCTGAGAAGATTAAACAAAAATTTCATTGTGCGCCAAAAGCCTTCATCTTGAAGTACTCGCTTACCTTCTAAGAGGTGCATAGGGTTGTGGTCTATACTCACAATACTAAAGCCCTGCTCGGTAAGGAGCTCTACCCACTCGGCAGTAGTCATAGGTCTGGCGTGTACCCTGATATTAGAACTTAATCCCTTAAAAATCTCTTCTTTTACGCTTTCATCTACCTCATCTGGTCGTATACCGAGCTCGTGTATTCCATAATATCCACCAGGCTTCAAAAGGCGGATGGCTTCTTTTATAATTGCCTTTTTATTCTCCAAAGTTTGCATCGTGAGCATTGCTTCACCATAGACCTTGGTAGCACAACCACTAAGCAAAGTAGTCTGTGATACATCGGAAATAATAACTTTAGCTTTGCTATACTTTATACTCTTTCGAGCGAGCTTTGCTGCTTCTTCATTAATATCTACCCCAGTATAAGAATTGGGCTGATGCGAACAGGTAATATTTGCTGTAAAGCCCAACCCAGGAGCAAACTCCACAACATCATCTGAAGGCTGAATATTCATTTTTCGGATAAGAGTCTCTGTGAGCTCCCTACCTCCAGGGCGAAGCACTCTCTTACCAAGCTTAGCAAGAATCCAGTGCCCCTGCTTTTCATTTAAAGTGCTTTCTCTATTCATAATTATTTTAATTTAGATGACAAATGTAGATAATAATATCCGCTTGCTAAACAAAAAACTCCTTATATTTACCGCCCTAAACAACAAATACAGTAATGATAAAACCCATAGAAGGCTTTTCCAAGCTGGATAAACAAGGAAAAATAAACTGGCTCACAAGCGAATATCTCAATGGAAATACAGAATATGAGAAAATTCTGAAACAATACTGGAATGATGACGAGCCTCTGCAAAAACTACACGAAGAATTCTCCGAAAACACCATTTCTAACTTCTATATGCCCTACGGCATAGCTCCAAACTTCCTTATAGATGGAAAACTCCTCGCTCTACCAATGGTGGTGGAAGAAAGTTCCGTAGTAGCTGCAGCTGCAAAATCTGCAAAATTCTGGTTAGACAAAGGAGGGTTTAAAACGACTATTATCAATACAGAAAAGCTGGGGCATACCCACTTTATCCTTAATGCAGAACCTGTAAAAGTGCTTCATTTTTTCAATTTTAAACTGAAACAGAAACTCTTTGAAGCAACGGAAAACATTACCACAAATATGAGGAAGAGAGGTGGTGGCATTCTGGATATTCAGCTTATTGACAAGACTGCAGAGCTTAATAATTATTACCAGCTGAAAGCAAGCTTTGATACTAAGGACTCTATGGGTGCTAATTTTATCAACTCCTGCTTAGAGCAGTTCGGGAGGACATTAAAAGAGGAAGTCCTAAACGATGAAAACTTTAATGATGACGAGAAAAACTCATTGCAGGTAGTGATGAATATCCTCTCCAACTATACGCCCAACTGCATCGTGCGAGCAGAGGTTTCCTGTAAAATTGAAGACCTGAAAGACGACTCTGGAATCTCACCAGAAGAATTTGCATGGAAGTTTAAACAAGCGGTAACCATTGCCGAAATAGAACCCTACCGAGCAACAACTCACAATAAAGGAATTATGAATGGGGTAGATGCAGTAGTTATCGCAACGGGAAATGATTTCCGAGCAACGGAAGCCTGCGCCCATACCTATGCCTCCAAAGATGGAAAATACTCCTCCCTTACGCATTGCAGTACAGATGGTGGCATATTTAAATTCTGGATAGACCTACCAATTTCCATAGGAATAGTGGGCGGGCTGACCAATCTTCACCCTCTCGTAAAATTCTCCCTTGCACTCCTCGGCAAGCCCTCTGCACAAGAACTGATGAGCATACTTGCCGTTTCTGGGCTTGCACAAAATTTTGCCGCACTAAGGTCATTAGTAACCACAGGAATACAAAAAGGACATATGAAAATGCACTTGCTCAATATCCTGAACCAGTTCAACGCTACCGAAGAAGAAAAAAAATACTTCATAGAATATTTTAAAGACAAAACCGTCTCCCACCACGAAGTAATAACCGAGCTTAATAGCAGAAGGAAGCAGTAGCACAGCGGGCGGTTACACCCACTGGCTACAGTGTCCTAATATATAAAGAAAAACGAGTCATAACTGTCTCGTTTTTTTTTATTTCAAAAGAGAGTAATTCTTGTCCTTAACTAAGACCTCACTTGTAGGATCGATTTCAAGACTAAGAGAGGGCTAAAATAGTCCTCTCTTAGTATCTTTAGCTTACTTTATTTGCATAAAACCACTGGCTCGGTGCTAATAAATACGCTCCAGACCCGCTGATTAGTCAAAGGAAATTTCATCGCGGTAGCCGAACATTCGGCGCTCCTTAATCATATCGGCAACACCTGCAGGGAGCTGATTTTCCCAGCCTTTTTCCCTCATTGCAATCTTCTTCAGAATCTCTCGAGAATAGATTTCGGAGTAGGCAGTATTGTGGTTAGTAATATCTACGATTCGCTTGTTCTGGATGAAATATTTGTAGAGTTCTTTGAGATTGGCACCAACTTTCAGATTAGCGGAAGTGAGTACTTGATGGCTAACAGGGTCTTTGTAAGGGTAGAGATAGACGCAGACATCTTTCCTGAAGAGCTTTCCGAATGCCTCCAAGATACCGCCAGAGAGGTCCTCGTAATAATCTTCATTGAAGACATCTAAAAGGTTGTTTACCCCCATTGCAATACCGATTTTCTGATTGGTATATCCGATAAGATAGTCGGTCAGGCGATAGTATTCGGAGTAATTAGAAATCATCACATTATAACCGAGCTTGCCGAGTACATCTACCCTATCGAGGAAGTCTCTCTCATCAATATCCCCTGCTGCACGGAGGTTTGCCGTAGTGATTTCAAAGAGGACTTCTACATCATCTTCGCTACATTTTACATCTTCCATAAACATCTCCAAACCATTGAGGAACATATCTATATTAACCAATGTTACAGGACGGAAACTCCCACGAACAGCAAAAATATTCTTCTTGTAGAGGAGGTCGGCGGAGAGGACATTGGTACCTTCAGGAGTGAAAATCACTGCTTCGGTCATACCCGACTTCACGAGCTGCAGAGACATCAATCTATTATCTACATATTTAAAGTCTGGTCCCGAAAAGTCTATCATATCAATCTCAATATTATCCTTTGGGATAGAATCATATAGAGAATTGATGAGCTTCCTTGGGTTATCATAATAATTAAATGCGCCATAGATGAGATTAACGCCCAATTTGCCGAGTGTTTCCTGCTGATAGGTAGCATCATTCTCCTTAAATCTGATATGGAGGACGATTTCGTTATACTCCTTCTGAGTTTCTGACTGGAACCTGATGCCTACCCAACCGTGCCCTTTGAGTGTCTTAGTAAAATTGATGGTAGTAACCGTATTAGCATAGGCAAAGTACTTCCTGCCAGGCATTTTATCTCGAGAGATTCGCTCTTCTATAAGCCCCACCTCGTATCTAAGCATCTTTCTCAATCGGTTCTGGGTTACATATCTGTTTTTGGATTCTTTACCATAGATGGCATCACTGAAATCTTTATCGTAGGCAGACATAGCCTTTGCAATGGTCTGCGAAGCCCCACCAGCCCTAAAAAAGTGCCTTACAGTTTCCTGACCAGCACCTATTTCAGCAAAAGTCCCATAAATATTGGGATCAAGATTGATAATTAAAGCCTTCTGTTTAGCAGTTAAATTCTGTTTTTGCAACGACATTTTATATTTTTTGTAAATTTACCAAAAATATTTATTCTTCAAAGTATGAAGCTAAAATTTCTTGGCACTGGAACCTCACAAGGCGTTCCAGTGATTGGTTCCAAACACCCCGTTTGCCTCTCCAATAACCCAAAAGATAAACGATTACGAACTTCTGCTCTCATTACTACTGATACGGGAAATAAAATTTTAATTGATTGTGGTCCTGACTTTCGCCAGCAAATGCTCAATAATAATGAAGATAGCCTCAATGCCGTACTCATTACCCACGAACATAATGACCATATTATAGGATTAGATGACCTTCGCCCACTCATCTTTAAAAATGCTTCGGATATGCCTATCTATTGCTCCGAAAGGGTTGCCAATGAAGTACAAGAACGGTTTCCTTATGCTTTTAGCGATGATAGATACCCTGGCGCTCCATCTTTTGAACTTAATATCATCAATGAGACTTTTAATGTATTGGATGCTGAGATTATTCCCATTAATATAATCCACGGAAAGCTACCAATATTAGGCTATAAAATAAAGAACCTCGCCTACATAACCGATGCAAGTGCTATTCCCAAAGAGGAAAAAGAAAAACTTAAAAACCTTGATGTATTTATCATTAACTGCCTGAGAAAAGAGCCCAAACATCATTCTCACTTCACATTGCCAGAAGTAATTTCACTTGTGGAAGAGCTAAAACCAAAAGTAGCTTATCTTACGCATATTAGCCATACATTAGGCTTTTTTGATGATGTAGAAAAAGAACTCCCTGCTACTATACACCTTGCATACGACGGTTTGGAAATAAATTTTTAAGGTTTATAGTACTGACAAAGGCTTGTGTATTCTAAAAATAAATGTATCTTTGCGCTCACAATTCTGAAAAGTAGCCCAGATGGCGGAATTGGTAGACGCGTTGGTCTCAAACACCAATGCCGCAAGGCGTGCCGGTTCGATCCCGGCTCTGGGTACAAGTTGAAAAGCATAAAGTGAGAACTTTATGCTTTTTTTATAACTAAAAAACTATAAAATTAGCATCATAAAAGCTATATTTTTTCTATATAAGCTTTCTAAACAAAAAAGCCCATCAACTAAAGATAAAGTCTTTTCTGGGGAAGGCTAGATAGTTATTCACTGAAAAAGTATGTATCTTCGCGGGATGTAAGGATAAAGGTATCTCACCAGAATATGATGATGTAGAGAGTATGCTTTACTGGGAGCTGTATACAAACCAATAAATATAATTAGCGGTTAGTTAACAGATGCCAACTATCACACATGGAGTTTTAGACTTCGTTACACAGGAAGTTGGCAGGCTGAGACTCGAGCAATTAGGCGAAGAATTAGTATTTAACTTAAAACAATTTGAAAAATAAAAAAACTATGGAAAATATAATCAATTTCTTCTTAAGGTGTGTAAGTGCTGTTATTATACTCAGCATATTACTTCTGGCTATTGGAATTATGGCATATACCTGGAAAATATGGGCTGTAGGCGTAGGAGCGCCTATTCTATCTTTTCTTACCTATTCTATAATCTTCCAGCACAAATATGAAATGAATAAATTCCAGAAAATAATGCTAATTATCCTTTCTTATATGGAAATATTAGGTTTTATCAGTCTTATAGGTACAGTTTGTTGGGCTATATTTATTGGAAATATAGATATGAATATTATTTATATTATTTTAGGAATTACAATTGTGGGTTCTTCTGGGTTACTAAAAGTTGATTTAGATTGTAGAGGTTATGGTAGAAAAGATATAAAGAATAAAAAATAATACAAACTTATTTAACTAATTATAAAATATAAAAACAAAAGAAATAATGGATAAAATACAGAATCTACTAAATCAAGTATCTATCATTAGTAAGAAAAATGCAGAAATATTGGAGGCAGTAGGTGGTAGATTTAATATATTTCGTATTTGTGGTGTGAATCATTATGAAAATACACATTCAGCAATTATCGCAGAATTTTTAAACCCTAATGGGACGCATGGATTAAAATCACAATTTCTTGAATGTTTTATAGATATATTAGAGAATGATTTTTTAGTAAAAGATTTCAGCTATGAAAATGCAAAAGTATATACAGAATACTCAACCCCAAAAGGACGAATAGATATTCTTATAGAGGACGAACAAAGACAAAAGGCTATTATTATCGAGAATAAAATATACGCAGATGATCAATGGGAGCAACTAAAAAGATATAACGAATACGCTGAAAGTAAATATCAAAAAGGAAAATATCAGATATTATACTTGACTCTTGGGGGATGTAAAGCCTCTGAACAAAGTGGAGGAGAAGTTCTTTATTCAACAATCTCATATAAAGAAACCATAATAAATTGGCTTGAAAAATGCGTTGCAATTGCTTCTCGCTTTCCCATTGTACGAGAAACCATCATTCAATACATAAATCACCTAAAAGAACTAACAAATCAAGATATGAATAATAAAAACAAAGAGGAAATAACAGAAATTTTATCAGAAAATCTGAAAGCTGCAAAAACAATTTATAATAACTATTTAGCAACTTATGATACTATCATAAATAAGTATTTTAATCCAAAAATGGAAGAGTTTGCAAAGCAAAATGGGTTAGAATATCATTATGAGACAAGTGAAGAGGCTTATGTAGGTTTTTATTTAAGAAATCCTCTTTGGCCAGAAGAATGCTGGATAGGGTTCTCTTTTGAAAAAGGTTATTATTACTATGGATTAAGCAATGATCCAGACATTTATAATCTTTCTCCTGAAAAAAGAAATAATCTTCATAAGCAATTAGCGGATTTGGGTATTTCTTCTTGTAAAGAACATAAATGGTGGCCATTCTATGAATACATATCAAACCTGACTGTTGATGTTTGGGAAAGGGATATTATTAATAGTGATAATTTTCTGAATGATTGTAAGGATAAAATAAAAATGATATTAGAAGCAATGAAAAAAATAGAGCTGTAGAGATGCTAGCTTTATCCTAAGAATAAAATATACACAAAATAAAAAAGCCCACCAAGATGAGCTTTTGTTAAAAGTGAACGCGGAAGGAGTCGAACCCTCAACCTTCAGAGCCGTAATCTGACGCTCTATCCAATTGAGCTACGCGTCCTGAACTTTCGGTTTGCAAATATATAATAAATTTTTCTTCCTTTGAAAGATGAATGCAAAGTTTTTTTTCATCATTAGCCTTTTCATCGTCTTAAGCTGTAAGAACGAGAGCAAAAAAATATCAGATTCAGACTGGATTAAGATTTCAGAAAGGATTTCCTACTCAGAAAATAAAGACTTCTTTGAGTTTAAATCTGGAAAATTCAACTATAAAATCCCACAATCCAAACTTCCTTTCAAAAAGATAATGCTCCTTAATGCCAGCCTTACAGGGTATATCTTAGAGATTAAGGCAGAGGACAAAATCAATGGAATTGCAAGCCCAGAATATGTATTCTCCCAAAAAATAAGAGCACTCATCACTCAAAAGAAAATCCAAAATATAGGAAATGACCAGAAGTATAACATAGAGAAAATCCTCTCCCATAAGCCAGATGCCGTTTTTACCAACTATATTGAGAGCTTTGAAAACACCTACAACATCCTTAGAAAAAATGATATACAAGTTATCTTTATAGATGAATACCTCGAACAAAAACCATTAGACAAAGCCAATATCATCAATCTTTTTGGGCAATTGCTGGGCAAGGAAAAAGAAGCAAGCCTCCGTTTTGAAGAGATAAAAAAGGAATACGAAAAGCTCTCCAAACTCGCACAGGAGCAAAAGGAAAAACCCAAAGTTCTCGTCAATGAAATGTACGGAAATCAATGGTTTTTAGCAGGGGGAAAAACCTTTACTGCCAATTATCTGAAAGACGCTGGCTCAAACTACATCCTTAAAGAAAACGAACAAGACACCAGCGTACCAATGAGCTTTGAAGAAGTTTTTATAAGAGCAAAAGATGCCGAATACTGGGTGAATGTGGGCAATCATAAGCATAAAAGCGAGCTTCTAAACATTAATCCCAACTACGAAAAACTCAGCGTTTATCAAAAAGGGGAAATCTATTCCCTATCCGGAGCAATGAATGGCGCTGCCAATGATGCCTTTGAAAGCGGTGCCATACGCGTAGATTTAATGCTCAAAGATTATATCAAAATATTCCATCCTCACCTTCTTCCACACCACAAGCTCATCTACCTAAAACCCGTTAGTACGGGATACAATTAGCGGTTACTTAGGCTAAATCTTTTAGAGACGAGCATCAGTATCACTCCAATCAATATAAACGGAATGGATAATACCTGACCGGTATTCAGCGTTCCAAGAGTGATAAATTCATCACCTTGTGGTTCTTTTAGGAATTCTACGAAGAAGCGGATAGACCACAGCACGATAAAGAAAAACCCAAACAACCAACCTTGCTGATACTTCTTATCGGTATGATTATAAAGCCACCAGAGAATGGCAAAAAGAGTGATATATCCCACCGCTTCGAAGAGCTGAGAAGGGTATCTCGGTACGGTAGCTCCGTATTCTTCACTCATCTGCGGGAAGAGCACGGCAAAAGGAGAGTCTTCGCTGGCAATTTTCCCGATGATTTCAGAGTTTATAAAGTTCCCAATCCTCACAAAAGTCCCCCCAAGGGCTACCACAATCCCAAGCCTGTCATACACCCAAAGCGGATTTTTCTTAATAACCTTGAATGAATAATAAAGCGTAGTCAGGATGAGCGCAATCGTAGCTCCGTGGCTCGCTAATCCCGAAAATCCTGTAAATTCAAACTTCGGTTGGGTGCGTATAGGGAGGAATACTGCCCAAAAATCTTTCTTTACCAGCTCGGGTTCGTAAAAGTAAACATGCCCCAAACGAGCACCAAGTATCGTACCTACAATGGTTAATATAAACAGTGGCTCCAGATATTTAGCATCCACATTATCTATCTTAAACATTTTCTCCATTACCTTAAAACCAAGACCAAAGGCAAGAACGAACATCAAACTATAAAAATGAAGCATAAAACCGCCCAGCTGAATGCCTTTCACGGGGTTCCAAACAAAGAATGGAGTGTGAAGCACTACCTTTCCTCCTACGATTTCATCTTCTTTCTGCAATGGTTTGTAGAGGTATTTGTATCGATTGAGGTCATCGGTAGGGAGGAATTTCTTGTCCAGCGCCTGATAGCCCAATGAAGAGAATTTCGGATAGAGCATAGACGCATATTTATTCATATCTTCATTGAGAAAAATAAGGGTGCTCGCCTTTACATCCTTCTCACTGAACTCATCGAGTGTAGCGGGATTGGTCGTAGCAAATATCTTCACTGGAACATCTTTCCCATTGATGTTTAGCGTACCATTAGATAATCCATCGGGGTAATTTTCTGCCTTGATTCCTTGATTTATGAATGCAAAAAGGAGAATCAATATCTTTACTAAGTCTTTCATCTTGTTTAATTATAGAGAGGGTTGGGTTTAAAATTTTCTTTCAATAACATAGTCCAGCATCAGGAGGAGGGACTTCTTCGCATCGGAGTCTGGGAACTCATCGAGGATATTTTTCGCTTTCTGCTGGAAGTCTTTCATCACTCCGATGGCATAATCCAGCCCCCCAGATTTCTTTACAAAATCTATCAGTGCTTTCACTCGATTTTTATCGTTGTTATACCTTTTAATGGTGTTAAAATAGTACTTCCTGTCGCTCTCGCTGGCGTTTTTTAATGTATGGATGAGCGGCAGCGTCATCTTCTGTTCCTTAATATCTATCCCCACAGGCTTCCCAATGATATTTGAGCTCAAATAATCAAAAAGGTCATCCTTTATCTGAAAAGCCATACCTGTGTAAGTACCAAAATCCTGCATTTTCTTTGCTAAAACCTCATCGGCGCCGTTAGAAAGCACGCCTATTTCGCAGCAAGCGGCAATCAGAGTAGCGGTTTTCTGGCGAATGATTTCATAATAAACCTCTTCGGTAATGTCTAATTTCCTCGCTTTTTCTAACTGAAGAAGCTCTCCTTCGGACATTTCCCTGATGGTTCTAGAAATTACCGAAAGCAGGTCATAATCCTTATGGTCAGTAGAGAGAAGTACCGATTTGGAGAGCAGATAATCCCCTACCAGCACAGCGATTTTATTCTTCCAAAGGGCATTTATGGAGAAGAAGTTTCTCCTTTTAAAGCTCTCATCCACCACATCATCGTGTACAAGGGTAGCGGTGTGTATCAGCTCTATCATAGAGGCGCCGCGGTAGGTTTTGCTATTCACTTCTCCCAAGAGTTTTGCACAGAGGAAGATAAACATCGGGCGCATTTGCTTGCCCTTGGTGGTTACGATAAAGCGGGTTACTTTATCCAGCAGAGGTACGCTGCTCTTCATAGATTCGTAGAACTTCTCCTCGAAGAGTTTCATTTCTGTGGTTATCGGTCGCTTTATTTCTTCTATAATATTAGACACAAGTTTTAGATTTTGATGAATGGGGAATAAAACCCCACAAATATAATGTATTTATGAAAATCTGCTAATGGGATACTCGGGCTATACCGTCATAGAAAATATTCGGGTTTCGGGCTGGTTGCGCAACATTCTCAGGTCAAAAGCCATTGCTACATTTCGGGTAAATGCTCTGCCTTTTTCGGTTATTCTGATGCGGTTTCGGCTCAGCTCTACCAGCCCATCGCTCTGCATTTCTTGCAATCTTTCCATCGCATTGTCGAGCTCGGGGAGGTGGCTATCCTCATCCCAAGAGGTTTCTAATGTACACATCAGGTTCAGGATATGCTTCCGTATGATAAGGTCTTCTTCGGTGAGGATATGCCCTCGGAATACGGGGATGATCCCCTCCCCTACCTGCTCTTGATAGCTTTCTACCGATTTATCATTCTGAGCAAAAGCATACCACGAGTCTGATATTGCACTCATCCCCAAACCGATCATCAGCTGGGTTCTGCTCGATGAATAGCCCATAAAATTACGGTGTATCTTCCCCGTGAGCATTGATTGATAGAGGTCATCGCTCTCCAAAGAGAAGTGATCCATCCCCACTTCCTTATAGCCAAGCTGCTCGAGGAGTTTCTTCCCATTTTCGTAGAGTTTCCGTTTCTCTTCGCCGCTCGGTAGGTCATTTTCATCAAAGCCCCTCTGCCCTACTCCCTTTATCCAAGGTACATGGGCATACGAGTAGAATGCCAGCCTATCGGGTTTCAGCGCCATTGTTTGCCTTATCGTATCGTTCATAGACTCCCAAGTCTGGAAAGGCAGCCCAAAGACCAAATCGTGGGAAATACTCAGGTAGCCCACCTCCCGAGCCCATTCGGTAACCTTCTGAACATTAGCAAAGGGCTGTATCCTGTTGATGGCTTTCTGAACCTTCAAATCATAGTCCTGCACCCCGAAGCTGCACCGCCTAAATCCCAAATCATAGAGCGTTTGCAGGTGTTCTTTGGTGGTATTATTCGGGTGGCCTTCAAAGCTGAACTCTGGATTTCCGGCGATTTCCGACTGCTCAAAAATCCCCTCCAGTAATCTCCTCAGGTTTTCTGGCGAGAAGAAAGTCGGCGTCCCCCCTCCAAGGTGAAGCTCCTTGATTTTAGGTTTTTTGGTGAATAATTCAAGGTAAAGCGCCCATTCTCTAAGCACAGTGTCTATGTAGGGCTCCTCCACCGAATGCCTTTTCGTAATCCGTTTGTGGCAGGCGCAGAAAGTGCAGAGAACCTCGCAAAAAGGGAGGTGTATATAGAGGGAAATCCCCTCCGAGTCATTAGTTTCATTAAAGGAATGAACCACAGATTCCTTCCATTTCTCTGGCGAGAAGCCCCCCTCGTCCCAAAACGGAACCGTAGGATAAGAAGTATATCTGGGTCCAGGTATATTATACTTATCTATTAGCGAATTCATCCGGCAAAAGTACTAAAATTAAAACCTCCCACAGCGTAAGGCTGCTACTATAAAATAAAAATCTCATTACTTTTAATACTATGGAGGTTTTAAAAAAAATCTAAAACTCTGACTACTTTTAAATTTGATTGGAAAGTAATTTTCAAATTATCCACTATACTACGGCTGCTGCGAAGAAAAATCCCTCTCTGTCATTTCTACCTCTTGTAGCAGGGCTCCGTTCTCGTCTCGGTACTGGTATTTGAGGGTGGAGATATCGTAGGGCTTCATATCGGTGAGGATTTTTTTCAGTGCTGAGTTTTTAGACATATCTTCTTTTATGATGCTCTTTGCTTCGGGTCTTTTTACGGCTTGTTTTATCGAGTGGGGAACTATTGCGGTATAGATTAGGTCGTTCTGCACACCTACGGAAATCTGGGTAATCTTCACTCCTGAGGCGGAATCTACAATCGGGAGGTTGTTATTAAAGACTTCGAGCATCTGCTTCACCTCATTGTGTTTCTGGGTGGTTGGGTTGGTTCTCTCGTTTTGGATATTGGCTTTATTTATGAGTTCAGAGATAATGACTTTACCAGAATCATCTTTCACTTCAACCTTGAAATTAATGCCATCGTTTAGCATTTTGATATTTTGTTTATCAGACCAGATGATTTTCCCTACAAGGCTGAGGAGTGATTCTCTCATCACATCAGAACTTACTTTATCGGCATTGATTTTAGATTGGAAGCGCATCAAAATCTCATTCTCGCCCACCCTCTTCACTTCTTGCAGGCTGAGTGTAGGGTCATTGAGCTTCTTTGCAGTAGCATTCATTGTACTGATTGTAATATCTACCTCTGATTTCTTATCACTCTGACAGGAAATAAAAAGCAAGCCAGATAAAAACAAGAATACTAAAAAATTTCCTCTAAAAATTATCATTTCTTAATCATTAATGGGCAAATATACAGAGAGAAAATAAAAAATTCGCAACTTTTTTTGCTCATATCATAAAGAAATCTTTATCTTTGAAAGCAAAAAAAAGATGAAAAAAGTAGTATTTTCTGCATTAATTGCAATGGGAGCAGTAACACTTTCAAATGCTCAAATCAAGTTAGACAAAGTTATCAACACCGCTTCAAAAGGTGTAAAAGCTCTTAGCTTCTCCAACGAAGATGCAAAGAGACTTTCCAAAGAAGCAGTAGATTGGATGGATGAACACAACAAAGTAGCCAATGCAAAAAGCCCATACACCAAAAGGCTGAACAAACTCTTCGCAAAACACAAAAACGAGGACGGGCTTACGCTGAACTACAAAGTGTATTTGGTAACCGACATCAATGCTTTTGCGTGTGCAGACGGTAGTGTGAGGGTATTCTCTTCATTGATGGATATTATGACCGATGATGAACTATTGGCGATTATCGGGCACGAAATCGGGCATGTGAAGAATGAAGATACCAAAGATGCGATTAAGTCCGCTTATCTGAAAGCAGCAGCATTAGACGCTGCATCTATGGCATCCAGTACCGTACAGAAGCTCAACGATAGCCAGCTCGGTACTTTAGCAAGTGCAATGCTAGACTCTTCACACTCAAGAAAGCAGGAATCTCAAGCCGATGATTACAGCTACGAATTTATGAAGAAACACGGCTATAATGTAATGGGTGCCTATACCGCATTTAAGAAATTTGCATTACTCACCAAAGAAAAGCCTACTACATTCCAAAAAATGATGAGCTCCCACCCAGATAGTGAAAAAAGAGCCGAAGCAGTGAAGAAAAAAGCGAAAAAAGACGGACTTTGGAATGACCCAGGAGAGATTACCCTCCCTACAAAAAAGAAATAAACAACCCGCCAGAAGCTAACATCAGTTTCTGGCTGTTTTTTGTTCCACTCATTCAAAATCATTACATTTGTTCCCATTAAAAAAATTAAGAATAATGGCTTATAACTTACTAAAAGGCAAAAAAGGAATTATCTTCGGAGCGCTAAACAACCAGTCTATCGCGTGGAAAGTAGCAGAAAAATGCTATGAAGAAGGAGCGGAGTTTATATTGTCTAATGCTCCAATAGCCCTGAGAATGGGAGAGCTGAACGAATTGGCAGAAAAGACAGGCGCAGAAGTCATAGGAGCCGATGCTACCTCAGTAGAAGACCTTGAAAAACTCTTTGATGCAGCTATTGCCAAGTTTGGAAAGATAGATTTCATCCTCCACTCCATCGGGATGTCTGTAAATGTGAGAAAAGGGAAAAAATACACAGAACTGAACTACGACTGGCTAGAAAAAGGCTGGGATGTATCGGCAGTTTCCTTCCACAAAGTGATGAAAGTAGCCTACGAAAAAGATTGTATGAATGAATGGGGCTCTATCCTCGCACTGACCTATATCGCGGCACAGAGAACCTTCCCTGACTATAACGATATGGCGGATAATAAATCTTTCCTTGAAAGTATCGCGAGGAGTTTTGGATACTATTGGGGAGAGCGAAAGGTAAGGGTGAATACCATATCCCAATCCCCTACGATGACTACTGCCGGCAGTGGTATTAAGGGCTTTGGTGGCTTCTTCGGATATGCAGAAGATATGTCTCCACTCGGAAATGCAAGTGCAGAGGAGTGCGCCAACTACTGTATAGCGATGTTCTCTGACCTTACGAGGAAAGTAACGATGCAAAACCTCTTCCACGATGGTGGGTTTAGCAATACAGGCGTTTCTCAAAAGATTGTCGATAGATACAGCGAAAGAGAAGAATAATCTCAACCCTTTAATTCTAAAAAATACTTTATCCCAACTCAGTTTTGACCTCAAAAACTGAGTTTTTTAATGCGGAAATGAATAGAAATAATTATTTTCGCAAAATCTAAAAATAGAATTGATGAGTTCAGAGAAAGAAATGTCTTTTTGGGGGCATATAGGCGAGCTGAGGGGGCATCTCATCCGCAGTATTATAGCGATTGTTATCGGGGCAATCATCGTAGGCTTTAATATAGAGTGGCTGATGGATAATGTATTCTTTGGCCCTACGAAGAATGACTTCCCTACCTTTCGTTTGATTAACTACCTCTCGCGCGAGCTTGTGGGGAGCGATAGCTTCCACCTGCCTGATGAATTTCGAGTACAGCAGAAGAAACTTTTCCAGCAATTTAATGTAATGATGGCGGTTTCTATCTTTGGTGGGATCGTAGCTGCATTCCCGTATATTGTCTGGGAAATATGGCGGTTCGTAAGCCCTGCTCTGCACCCAAACGAGAAGAAAAATTCTGCCTTTATGATTAATTTCATCTGGGTATTATTCATCATTGGAGTGCTTACGGGCTATTTTTTAATCCTCCCACTGGCGATTAATTTCGGATTGCTATTCAAAATCTCTGGCTCGATAGAGCAGCTGTTCGATTTATCTGATTATACTACCCTCTTCCTCCAAGTCGTACTCGGAATGGGTGTGCTTTTCCTCTTCCCTGTTATCGTTTATTTCCTTACCAACATCGGAATCCTCACCCCAATGTTCCTGCGAACTTACAGACGGCACGCCATCGTCCTCATAATGACGGTAGCGGCAATCGTAACCCCTGCTGATGTGCTAAGTATGCTGGCTGCGGCTTTCCCCCTGCTGATTCTCTATGAATTTAGCGTAATGCTATCGGCAAGAGTGTATAAACGGGTACAAAAACGAGGGTTAGGAGTCTAATTTTCCGCAATGATGAAGCGATGATTGTTGGATAAATCAGACAATAGATGAGCATTAAACCGATGAAAAAGCTCGAGGGTCTCCTGCCCGAGTTTTTGGTTTATTTCAAGAAAAATCAATCCCTCCTCACTGAGTATTTGAGTAGCATCTTGGGCAATTTTCCTGTAAAATACGAGCGGGTCTTCGGTAGGTGAGAAAAGAGCGAGCCGAGGCTCATAATTTTTAACCGAAGGAAGGATTTCTGCTGCCTCTTCTTTGGCGATATAGGGCGGATTGGAGATGATGACATCAAACTTTTCTGCAAAATCGGTAGAGAGGTAATCGGTTTGAATAAAATGGACTTCCACCTCGTTACTAAGGGCATTTTTTTGAGCAATCTGCAAGGCTTTTTCAGAAATATCAATAGAGAAAATCTCTGCATTTGGGAGGTTTTTCTTTAAACTAATGGGGATAATCCCACTTCCTGTGCCTATTTCCAATATCCTAAGGGGGCGACTGGCGAATTTTTCCTTTATCTTTTTTAAAGCGAGCTCTATGAGCTCTTCCGTTTCAGGACGAGGGATGAGGACGCCTTCTTCTACAAAGAATCTAAGCCCAAAGAAGTGGGTTTCACCTAAAACATACTGATATGGTCGGTGATTTTTGAGCTCATCAAGGTGGTTTTTGAGCTGAGAAGCTATTTCTTGCGGGAGCTCTTCATCGGAATGGAGGCGCTGCTCGTACCTCTGCCAATGCAATAGCTTTTCTACGAGAAGATACAGGATAAATGCGCTTTCGGTGGGAGTATAAAGAGGTAAAAGCTCGGTTTGATAACGATTTTTAAGGCTAGTGAGCGTCATATTCTACCTTATAAAGACGAGTTTGGAATCGGTTGAGCGCTCATCATCTAAGAGATAGCCACCATCGTTAAAAGCCTTTACTTCCTCTAAGGTTTTTAGTTGGTTTTGGGCACAGAATCTTATCATCAGCCCTCTGGCGTGCTTGGTATAGACTACGATGGTTTTAGGTTTTCCCGAGCTCATCTCATAAAATTCAAAGTCTATCCATTTTCCTTTTAAATTCTTCCTGTTTAGTGCCTTGCTGTACTCTGCACTGGCTAAATTGAGGATAGCTTCGTCTTCTTCCAGCTCGGAATTGAAGTGATGGGTGAGTCTTTCAGACCAGAAATCATAGAGGTTTTTATAGCCTTCAAACTGGAAAGCCCTGCCCATTTCTAAGCGGTAGAGCATTATGCGGTCAGAGGGTCTTAGCAAGCCATAAAGCCCAGAGAGAATCCTGTAATTTTCCTGTAAATACTCCACCGATTGTGGGGCGAGGCTATCTGCATCGAGGCCTTTATAGACTTCTCCTGTAAAGGTATAGAGGGCAGAACTGCTGTGCTCAGAATCTGGGGCTGATGACCATTTTTGGTTTCTCTCCCAATTCTCATCGGCGAGTTTTTGGGAGATTTCCATCAGTTCGGAAAGAAATTTAGGGCTTTTCTCCCTCAAATGAGATTGTATAAGCTCGGCTTCTTTTATGAAACTGGGCGTAGTAGGGGTAAGTATGCTCTGATGAGGGTTGAGCTTCATCAATTTGGCAGGTGAGGATATGATTTTCATTAAAAATAGTTAAAAAAATTAGAGAATTCCTTTTCCTTGTCGGATAATTTCGGGGTTTCCGGAAGTGAGATCGACAATTGTAGAGGCGATATTGCCGCCAAAGCCTGAGTCTATCACGATATCCACAAGATGGTCGTATTTCTCAGCGATGAGCTCGGGGTCTGTGGAGTATTCGAGCACCTCATCTTCATCCTTGATAGAAGTAGAGGCGATGGGATAGCCCATTTTCTCTACGATAAGCTGCGGTATGGGGTGGTCGGGTACCCTTATCCCAATTGTTTTCTTGCCTTTGTAGGCGAGGGGGAGGCTTTTATTCGCCTCCAAGATAAAGGTAAAGTTGCCCGGTATATGGCTTTTCAAAAACCTGAAAGTAGCGGTATCTATGGGTTTGGTGAACTCCGAAAGGTGGCTCAGATTATTGCAAATAATGGAAAAATGGGCTTTTTCGAGTTTTATTTTCTTGATTTGAGCCAATCTCTCCATCGCCTTGATATCAAAAATATTGCAGCCTAAGGCATAGACCGTATCCGATGGGTAAATGATGAGCTTGCCCTGCTGCAAAGCCTTTACGACCTCATCTATCAAGTGCTCCTGAGGGTTTTCTGGGTATATTTTAATGATTTTTGCCATAGTGCAAAGGTAATTAATCTGCTCAATTATTTTATTTTCCCTCCCGACCCGCTGGCGTGGGGAGCACACCGTAGCTGGTGAGGCCTTTTTTTCATTTTTCTTCCCAACAGCCCACTGGCGTGGGGAGCAATTATTTTTAAGTGCATCACCGGCTACGGTGCGTGGGGAGTACTTATTTCATTTTTGCTCCAAACGATAAGAAATAAGAAAACCCTCTTTTATTAAGAGGGCGAGAAAATCAGTTGATAAAATAAATCTAATTTTTAATTCTTATGCCTGCTTTTTTTTGCCTTTCGGCTCTTTTTTAGGGCTTTTTTGCAGTTATTTAGGTTAGACTTTTTAGGGTTAGAAGGGGATTGCGGGGCTATTCTATCATTGGAAGGGGAATGGTCATCAGACATCGTGGTGTAATAAATAGGCATTCCATTTGGGTCAAACCCCTGAAGCTCAAAATAGCTCCCATTCGCATTTCCAGAATAGGGAATCCCGAGCTCTTTTGCCTTTCTCTGGAGCTCCTCCTTGCTCATTTTATTCTTTTTTAGGTTTTCGGAAAGCTTTTTTAAAGCCGTAGTATCGGTTTTATTTTTCATATTGAGAATATCTTTTTCGGTTTGTGAAAATAAATAGGTAGTAAAGAGGCTTAGTGTGAGGATGAATATTCTACTTACTGTTTTCTTGCTTAGTGTTTTCATTTTTTTGATTTTGATAATATGCTGCGAAAATAATGCCAGTACTGGTAACAAAAAGGCTTACCAAAACCAGTAAGCCTTTCACATAAAATATTATGATATGAAAATTACACTCTATGCTTCTACAGAAAACTCTTTTTCTAACTCAATAGACTTAGGGAAAAGGATATTGTTTTCTATGTGGATGTGTCTGTGTAAGTCATCTTCAAACTCTTGGAGCATAGCAAATGCTACTCTGTAAGTATTGCAAGCATCGGCAGGTGGAGTATAATCATCAGTGATTTCAGCGATTTTTCTGAATCTTTCTCCCTCTACATTGTGCTCGTGCTTCATCATACTCACTGGGTTTTCTACTGAACCGAACTGAGGCTGCTTAAGAGGCTCACCTGTTTGCTTAGCTTTCACCATATTTTTAATGAATGGGAAAAGGATAAGCTCTTCTTTTTTAAGGTGAGCACCTAAATCCTGAGCAGATGCATCGAAGAGTTCTTTAATTTCAAATAGCTCTGGGTGTCTTCCTCCGTGTACTTTGCAAAGCTTATCGAGGAAAGCTTGGATAATAGGAGTTTTTTCCTCTACATACCTGTGGTGGATTCTCTCTACATAATCTGCCAAGAGATCCAGTGGCCAAGAGGAGAAGTCAATATCTCCACCATTTCCTTTTGGAAGCTCATCAATTGCTTTGTAGATAACGGCAGGGTCAATTTTCTTAGCAGTACAAGCTGCTTCAATTGTTCTACCGCCATTACAGCAAAAGTCAATTTTATGTCTCTTAAAAATTGCAGCTGTTCTGAAGTCTTCAGCTACAATATCTCCAATAAACGCATTTTGTAAGTCCATAATTTCACAAAAATTTAAATTAATATAATACTTTTTTATCCTTTATTTGATTAAAAAAATAGGCACTGCTCTATTTTTTACCTCGCAAAGGTATAATAAATTTAGCAATGCCCAAAACTGGTTTATTTTTTCAGGGAGAGAATGTACTGTACCATTAGTTTAGCATTCTCATCACTAAGACCGGCGTGTGGTGTCATTGGGATATCTCCCCAGCTACCGCTACCACCATCGATAATCTTTTTAGCCAGTTTATCAATATCTGCTTCGGTGTATTTATCTGCTACCTCTTGAAGAGATGGGCCTACTAGCTTAGCATCTACCTTATGGCAGCCCACACAGTCCATTCCCTCAAGGAGTTTCTGACCTTTTGCTTCTGGAGTATCTGCTGCACCTGAATCTCCAGCAGTAGAAGCAGTAGGCTCTTCAAGCATTACATTGGTTTCTGGCTCTGGCTGAGATGCCTCTTCTTTTTTAGAACAAGAAATCACAGCAATTGATAATACACAGATCGTTAAGAATAATCGTTTCATAATCTTTTTTAATTTTAAAGTTCCAAATTTAATTATTTTTTTGTTTGTTTTCGTACTTCTTTTACGGTGCCTTCTACATCAAGGCTTAGCCCTTCTTTCTGGAAAGCGAGGACACCATTTTTATCAAAAACGCTAATGATATTAGAGTGAGAGAAATCTATTGGAGAGATTTGTTTATACTTTACAGCAAGTACATTGGCAAGCTCTCGGGTTTCTTCAATGCTACTTCTGAGGAAGAGCCATTTCTCATTTTGAAATTTATTTCGTTTAAGATAGTCTTTCATTACTTCTGGAGTATCGTGCTCAGGGTCTATTGATACCAAAACATAGCGGATATCTTCTTGAGGTATATCTTCGGTTTCTCTTGCGATTTTTCCCATTTCTGCTGTAAGCTGAGGACAAGCTGTTTTACAGGAGGTATAAATCATTACCATTACAACGACTTTACCTTTAAGGTCTGCGAGGTGGATTTTATCCGCATTTTGATTTTCCCATTCTGATGAGAGGTTATAGACGGAGCTTTGGGGCAGTGTTTCGGGTTTTGTCTGTTTGCAGGAAGACAGCCCGAGGACTAATATAAAAATAAAGAGGAATCTCATAATTAGTAATTATAATTCTATTTAACCTTAATCAATATCTTTTGCACATCTGAATCCGAGGTTGTTTATACAGTAATTTGCCTGTATACTCCCTCTCAGTGCAAAGCGCATAAAAGCAGCATAGTTTCTCAGGTCAGAAGAGGTAAGAGCCCCTGCCGCACAGTAGAGACCTTCGTTTTCTGATTTATCATTTCGGGATTCTCCAGTCATCATCACAGAGCTGAAGTCTTCTGTCCATTCCCATACTACGCCGTACATATCATACAGCCCATAATAATTAGGTCTGTTTTGTTTCACAGGCTTTTTGTACTTATACTTTTTCTGATAAGAATTAAGTATATAAGCCGTAAATTCTGGTTTTAATGAGGCATTAGCCGTATGCTCATCTGCAAGGGCAGCAAACTCCCATTCATCTACGGTAGGCAGGCGCTTTCCTACGCTTTTTGCATAGGCTACAGCGGCAAACCAAGAGACATTGGTTACGGGTGCATCTGGGCTCACTCCTTCTGGAAATTCAAAATCAGATTTCCAGTTTTTAAGATAATTTTCATCTGCCTTCAGCCTTAATACATTATTTCTTGTCCATTGAGGATTAGCTTTTAGAAATTTCAGATACTCAGCATTTGTTACAGCGGTTTCATCCAGATAGAATGCTTTTACGCGCACTATATTTCCAGAATCTTTTCCGTAGAATGCCTGATAAGAGCCGCTATCTATCTTCACCATTTTCTTATTTGTACTAATGGCGTTGATGGAATCTCTTATTACAGAAATATCGACAGGCTGCTTCTTGTCTGAACAAGAAATAATGAATATTAAGACGGATATGAATAAATATCTTATCACTTAAATGGTGATTTAATTATCTCTTTTCTTGAATACCTTAGGGTTTTCTTCTCCTGTTACTACGATTTTCCCTAATGCACCTTTATTAAATGCTCTGAATATAGAGTGATCTACGATAACATAGCTTCCTGGTACGGTTGCTTTAAACTCTACTATTGCAGCACCTCCGGCAGGGATTAGTGTAGTCTGTACATTTTCATTTACCTTGCTCGCGCCTTCCATATATACTCTATCGAAGATTTCGCCTATGATGTGGAAAGATGATACTAAGTTCGGACCGCCGTTTCCTACGAATATTCTCACGGTTTCTCCGGTTTTCACTTGTAGTTCTTTACCGTTGAGGAGTGAGCCTGTATTCCCGTTGAAGACCACATAATCTGGTTTTTCGGCAATTGCTTTATCCATATCAAAGTCTTGCAGGCCTTTCTCTCCGAATGCACCTTTGGTATAGAAGTCTCCTTGCATAATGTAGAATTCTTTATCCACTTTTGGGAGGCCTCCTTTAGGTTCTATGAGGATGAGCCCATACATACCATTTGCGATGTGCATACCTACTGGAGCCGTAGCGCAGTGATAAACATAAAGCCCAGGATTGGTCGCTTTAAAATTAAACACCGCTTCTTTCCCTGGTGGTACAAAGGTAGCCTCTGCTCCTCCTCCTGGCCCATTCACAGCGTGCAGGTCTATGTTGTGCGGAAAGTTTGAGTTCTCATTGTTTTTCAGGTGGAGCTCTATTTCATCTCCTACTCTTGCACGGATAAATGCTCCTGGCACTGTACCATTAAAAGTCCAGAAATTATACTGCGTACCATCTGCCAACTCGCCTATTTTCTCGATGGTTTCAAGTTTTACAATAAGTTTTTTAGCCTCTCTATCTCCTACTGGAGCTGGTACATTGGGCGGAGAGGTTACCTCTGCCTCCTCAAAGTTTCCTTTTGCTTCAATTTTCTCTCCTTCTTCGGAAGGGAAAGAAGTAGAATCACTCACTGTTTCCTGCTTGCAGGACTGCAATCCAAGTGCTACGCTTAGTAATGCTACCAAAAAAGTTTTTTGTTTCATAGTAACAATATATTATATAAATTTTACTCTCAAATAATCTTCTACGCATCACAATCCGCAACTTTCAGAAAGGTGAGATTAGAGTCTATACCCTCTGCCAGCATTTTAATTTTAAAGTTTTCCAGCATATTTTTCATATCCTGTTTTATATATTTAAACTGATTGTGTATCGGGCAGGGGTGGTCTTCTGAACATTCTTTAAGACCCAAGCCACAACTAGTAAATAGCTTATCTCCATCTATTTCCCTCACTATTTCTGCCAGAGACATTTCAAGGTTTTCCTTACTCATATAGAAGCCTCCATTAGGCCCTTTGACGGACTGCACATAGCCCTTTCTACTGAGCTCTTGCAATATTTTAGCGATAAAATACTCTGGAGAGTCTATCCCCACAGCTATATCTTTTATCCCTACCTTTTCTCCATTCTTAGCTTTCTGAGCTATATATATCAAAGCCCTAATGGCGTATTCACAAGTCTTAGAAAACATTTATTTATTATCAATTTAATAGGCACAAAATTAGCAAAAAGACAAAAAGCTCCTTTATTTAATGTATGATACTTATCATACGACTGATATTTTTACAATTTCAAAACAATTTCAAAATAGAAAAAACTCAATACAAAAATATTTTCATCACTTAAAAAATATTTTATAGAATATGCTATATTAGCACCCTTAAAGATATACCGTCTTCTACAAGTCTGCTACAGGCTTTATATGGTATAATTTTTGGTAAAAAGAGAAGAATTTTAAAATTAAATACAATGAAAAAGTACTTTAGCTTAATGATTTTAGGTATGCTGGCTTCATTCCTAATATGGAGTTGCAGTACAAGAGACAATGACGACAGAATGGACAATGATACCTACTCGGTAGTCTATGATGTAAAAGGGAATTTTAAACTCACGGGGAAACTCTTCGTACTTGGAGGGACTTTCACAAGGGGAATCGCCAGCTCGGATGTAGTGCTCATCTACAAATTAGTAGAAGTGAGCAATGGTAAGAATATCTGGGAACCCTTGCCCGTTATCTACCACGCGAATGAATACAAAGAAATCCCCGCAGGTAAGCAACTGAAATATACATACGAGTTCAGTAGCTCAGGGTTTGATATTATAGCAGGAGGAGATTTTGACCTAAAAGGGCAATCCACCGCCTTTAATGATGGATACCTGAACGGACAAACCTTCAGAATAGTGGTAGTACCGGCAAGCGCTGGAAGGAGAGCAGTGGTAGATTACTCCAACTATGAGGAAGTCATTAAATACTTTAATATTGATGACTCCAAAACAGTGAGTTTATAATTTACTTTTGGCTTTTAGCCTACAGCCAGCAGCTAACAGCCAGTAGCCAATAGCAAAAAATAGTGTCTCTAATAAAGACACTATTTTATTTATAGATTATGGCTAGCAGCTAGTAGCTTACTGCTTAAAGCGATGCAGCGTGTACGAGCATATCTACAAGTTTGTTAGAGTAGCCCATTTCGTTATCGTACCAAGAAACGAGCTTCACGAAATTAGGAGAAAGCATAATACCTGCATCTTTATCAAAGATGGAAGTTCTCTTATCTCCTACGAAATCCTGAGAAACTACCAAGTCCTCCGTATAACCGAGGATACCTTTGAGTTCTCCTTCGGAAGCCTCTTTTATCGCTGCACAGATTTCATCATAAGTAGCGCCTTTCTCTATTCTCACGGTAAGGTCTACCACAGATACATCTGCTGTAGGAACGCGGAATGACATCCCTGTAAGCTTACCATTGAGAGAAGGGATTACTTTACCCACCGCCTTAGCTGCTCCCGTAGAGGAAGGGATAATGTTATTAAGCGCTGCTCTACCTCCTCTCCAGTCTTTATGAGAAGGACCATCTACGGTTTTCTGGGTAGCTGTAGTAGCGTGTACGGTAGTCATTAACCCCTCTACAATACCAAATTTATCGTGGATTACTTTTGCTAATGGTGCTAAGCAGTTGGTCGTACAAGATGCATTGGAAAGGATCTTCACATCATCGGTGAGTTCTTTGTGATTTACTCCCATTACGAACATCGGTGTATCGTCTTTTGAAGGAGCAGAAAGAATTACTTTTTTAGCTCCTGCATTGATGTGCGCCTGTGCCAATTCCTTAGTAAGGAAAAGCCCAGTAGACTCTACGATGTAGTCTGCACCTACTTCGTTCCACTTAAGGTTGTTTGGGTCTTTCTCTGCCGTTACGCGGATTTTCTTTCCATTCACTACAAGGTGCCCGCCATCTACGCTTACTTCACCTTTAAACTCTCCGTGTACAGAATCATATTTCAGCATATAAGCCATATAATCTGCACTGATAAGGTCATTGATACCTACGACTTCAATGTTACTTCTCTCGGTCATTGCTCGAAATACGAGACGACCAATTCTACCAAATCCGTTGATACCTACTTTGATTGTTGACATAGTGTTAAAAATTTAAAAATTAGAATTTATTTCAGTTTTACGATTATTTATTTCACGGTTTAATTAAATTGCCAGTATTTCAGAAATCGCGATGAGCTCTTCATCTATCGCATTATGTTTTCTAATGGCATCTACTATCGGGGTATAGACTAATTTATTCGAGCGCATCCCTGCCATTACTTTATTTTCTCCGTTCATCAGCCCTGTTACGGCGCCGTAGCCTAATCTACTTGCGAGGACTCTATCGGCACAGCTCGGCGAGCCTCCTCTCTGTATATGCCCGAGCACGGTAACCCTTATATCAAAGTCTGGGAATTCTTTTTTTGTAGATTTTGCTAGCTCATAAATGCCTCCAAGCTCTTCCCCTTCAGCTACTACAACGATGCTTGAGGACTTACCCGATATTTCTGATTTTCTAAAATTATTAAAGAGGTCTTCCATGCTATCCTTTTGCTCGGGGATGAGAATATCTACCGCACCCGTAGCAATACCGCTATTTAATGCAATAAAACCTGCGTCTCTACCCATAACCTCTACAAAGAAAACCCTGTTGTGAGAGGTAGCCGTATCACGGATTTTATCTATGGCATCCATCGCAGTATTGAGGGCTGTATCATAGCCTATGGTATTATCCGTACCGAAGATATCATTATCAATAGTACCTGGTATGCCTATTACTTTGATGTCTGGATATTCATCACTAAAAATTTTTGCACCAGTGAAAGTTCCATCTCCACCAATGCAAACCAAACTGTCTATACCATATTTTTGGAGGTTATCGTAGGCTTTTTTTCTACCTTCTGAGGTTTTAAACTCCATAGAACGGGCAGATTTTAGAATCGTCCCCCCTTGATTGATGATATTCTTCACAGAACGCGGACCCATCTTTGTAAAGTCATCATTAATGAGCCCATTATAGCCTTCTCTCACTCCATAGCACTCGATATTAAAGTGGTGTGCCGTTCTTACAACTGCCCTAAGGGCTGCGTTCATACCTGGGGAATCTCCTCCTGAAGTAAATACTGCAATCTTCTTAATCGCGCATTCTTTCATATAGAAAAATTTACCTCACAAAAGTACGAAATTAAGTCGTATGGGCAAGGCTTATCAGAAATCATTTATCTTTGCCCGATCTTTATTAGAGATGATCTATCTACACATTCCTTTTTGCAAACAGAAATGCAGCTATTGCAATTTTCATTTTTCCACCTCTCTTAGGTTAAAAGACGAGATGCTCCAAGCCCTGGCAAAGGAAATCTCCCTTCGGAAAGATGAAATACCAAGCAAAACCTTAAAAACCCTCTACTTTGGTGGGGGTACTCCTTCTCTATTAAGCCCAAATGAAATCAACCAACTCTTAGATGAAGTTCTGAAATATTTCAGCTTTGATGAAGATATAGAAATCACCTTAGAAGCAAATCCTGATGACTTAAACGAAAACTTTCTGAAAGAGATTTATAAAGCGGGGATTAATCGTCTCTCTATCGGTACACAGAGCTTCTTTGATGCCGACCTCCAGCTGATGAACCGCGCACACAACTCACAGCAGGCAGAAGCATCTATCAAGCGTTCGCAAGATATCGGTATAGAGAACATCAGCATAGACCTCATCTACGGCTCCCCTACTTCCAACTTCCAGATATGGAAACAAAATCTCATTAAGAGTATAGAACTACAAGTGCCCCACATCTCTTCCTATGCGCTCACCATAGAGCCCAAAACCGCCCTTGAAAACTGGATTGGCAAAGGCAAAATACCTGCACCAAAAGAGAGACATCAAAATCAGGAATTCTACTATATGGTAGATTTCTTAAAGGAGCACGGCTTCCAGCACTATGAAATATCCAATTTTGCAAAACCCAACTACCATTCCAAGCACAACTCCGCTTATTGGAAATATGAGCCCTACCTCGGCATAGGTCCCTCTGCACACTCTTATAATGGTCGCGACATCCGTAGCTGGAATATTGCCAACAATCCGCTCTACATAAAGCATCTGAACCAAGGAAACCTCCCTCTCGAGAAAGAAGTCCTCTCCGAAAAAGACCGATACAATGAAATGCTAATGATTGGGCTAAGAACCATCTGGGGAGTAGATTTAGAACGGATAAAAGCTCAATTCTCCTCTGAAATTTATGAGCAATGCCTCAAAAGTCTCCAACCCAAAATTGATGAAGGTATGCTTATCATAGACCATCATCACCTAAAAATTCCCGAGCGGCATTGGTTCTTTGCTGATGGCATCGCTGCAGATTTATTCCTTATATAATTTGATTAGTAATATATCTTCCTGCAAAAGTCTATCCTACTATTTATAGCTACTTTAACTTATAATTAAAAGCAATGAAAAATACTATTAAAGCACTCATAATAGCATTGAGCATTATTTTCACCATTATAGCAAGTCTAAGATTTGCTAATGAATATTCATATAAAAACAGAGGTTCTGAATTAATAGAGCAGATAGAAACATTCAGAAATAAATATGGGAGACTCCCCAATACAATAACAGAAATGGGACTACAAGAGCCAATGAATGATGGTCCTTACTACAGAAAAGAAAACAGCAAACACTATATTATTTTCTTCAATATCGGCTTTGATGAGACAATAATCTACTCTTCCAGAACAAAAGAATGGCAAAATATCCCTTAATAAAATTACTATAAAAATCACCTTTTATTACGATTGTAATATTCTCATAAAAAAATATTTTTATTAATTTTCTTATTATGTTAATCTTTAGATTTAAAATAAGGAATTAGAGCAAAATGGGTATACCACAAAAGAGATCTAAAGAATTTATCTACCTAATAAATCATCCAAGACAATGAAATATACATATTTAAAAACTCATAACAACCCTCCTTTTTATAAGAAATTTCATATTTTTACAATGCATTGCACTGAATTTTTTCAATATAAAATTTATCCAGATATTATATTATTCATAAATTTGTTAGTGAAAAAGTAAAAAAAAGATATTATGAAAAAAGCATTATTATCTCTATTATTTATACCTGCTTTAGGTATTACTCAAAATATTCCTCAATATTATAATAGTATAGACTTCTCTCAACCAAAAAACATTGTAAAACAACAAGTAGAGTATGCCATTAAGAATGGGCATAAAGGAATTACATACAATGATGTCTGGAGTATTCTGCAAAGGGCCGACGAAGACCCTGAAAACAAAGACAATGTACTGCTAATCTATGGCTATACTACACCCAATAGTGATACCCGAACAGACCGCTCAAGAAGTAAAAAAGCATTAGGAAAAGGCGGAAGCCCAGAAGGAAAATGGAATCGTGAGCATGTTTTCGCAAAATCACTCGGAACACCTCCTTTACTAACAAAAAAAGGCGATGCAGGAACAGATGCTCACAACCTGAGAGCAGCCGATGTAAGATGGAACTCCAGAAGAAACAACAGAGCATTCACCAATGGAAGTGGAGAATCTGATATTATAGGTACAGACTGGTATCCTGGCGATGAATGGAAAGGAGATGTAGCCCGCATCATTATGTATATGTATGTTCGCTATGGAAACAGAACCCAGCCCAATAATATAGGTGCAGGGGGAAACTCTGATTTCAACATAAAAGATATGCCCGATATCTTCCTTAAATGGAATGTAGAAGACCCCGTTTCCGATTTTGAAAGAAAAAGAAACGAAGAAATCTTCCGTTCACAGAACAACAGAAATCCGTTTATCGACAACCCTTATCTCGCTACCCTTATCTGGGGAGGAAATAAAGCAGAAGACACTTGGGGAATAGATCCATTATCAACTAATGATGTTTTCGCATCAAAAGCTAATGAACTTCGTCTCTACCCAACCACCCCTTCTGCAAATGAAAATATCAAAGTTTCTGAAAAGGTAAATTCAGTGCATCTATTCAGTATAGATGGCAGATTGGTAAGTGCCCAGACGAAGGTTACTGATAACTTCAATGCCCCGGCACAGCAAGGTATTTATATCGTGAAAATGCTCTCTGCAGCGAATAACAAGGTGGTTTCTAAGAAAATCATTGTAAAATAAAAACTAATCTCCATTCTACTTATAATTACATATGAATAAAGAGCTCCCTAAACCGAGCTCTTTATTTTTTATATCTCCTATCTCTAAGAATACTTTTTATTTATTAGCTTTGCTTGTAAAAAAGATACTCGCTATGAAAAGAATTTTATTATCCATACTTCTCACCCCTGCATTGGGTATTGCTCAGAATATCCCTCAGTATTACACTAATATTGACTTCTCCCAGCCAAAAAATATTGTAAAGCAACAATTAACTTCCACGATTACCAATGGCTACAGAGGTCGCTCATATAATGATGTTTGGAATATCCTCAAAAGGGCAGATGAAGACCCGGAAAATAAACAAAATGTACTCCTCATCTATGGGCATAGTGGCAGTACGAATAACGGTAGCCAAACCGACCGCTCCCGAAAAAAGAATCTTAATGGAGGAGGCTCTGGTCAGTGGAACCGAGAGCATGTAGTTGCAAAAGCATTAGCAAACCCTAAGCTAACCACTGATACAGGGCAGGCAGGAACCGATGCCCACAACCTGAGAGCCTCCGATGTAGATTGGAATGCTTTGAGAAGTAATAAAAAGTTTGCTAATGGCTCAGGAAATTCGGGTGATGTAGGCTCCAACTGGTACCCAGGCGATGAATGGAAAGGAGATGTAGCCCGCATCATTATGTATATGTATCTCCGCTACGGAAACAGAACCCATCCTAATAATATAGGTGTAGGAGGAAATTCTGAATTCAACATAAAAGATATGCCTGATATCTTCCTCAAATGGAATGTAGAAGACCCCGTTTCCGAATTTGAAAGAAAAAGAAACGAAGAAATCTTCCGTTCACAGAACAACAGAAATCCGTTTATCGACAACCCTTATCTCGCTACCCTTATCTGGGGAGGAAATAAAGCAGAAGACACTTGGGGAATAGACCCATTATCAACTAATGATGTTTTTGCATCAAAAGCTAATGAACTTCGTCTCTATCCGACCACTCCTTCTACAAATGAGAATATCAAAGTTTCTGAAAAGGTAAACTCAGTGCATCTATTCAGTATAGATGGTAGATTGGTAAGCGCTCAAACGAAAATTACCGATAACTTCAATGCCCCGGCACAGCAAGGTATTTATATCGTGAAAATGCTCTCTGCAGCGAATAACAAAGCGGTTTCAAAGAAAATTATTGTGAAGTAACCTGAAAAACTTCATTGTATAATAAGTTTTAAAAATTTTAGAAAACTGAAAGTATAAAATTTTGGTGATTTTTAGTAAAACATACTTCGTGATTAATTTTTTATATAATTTTGCAAATGGAACTACACGAAATAAATGAGATTATTAAATCTTTACCTGAAAAGCATAAAGATGCAATTTTGAAATTAATAGACATTAAAACAAATGAAGATATGAAAGAAGTAATTCAAACTATCAAACATTTAGAGAATAGAGTAGATAGTCAAATCAATAGAGTAGATAGCCAAATCAAAATCATACTTTGGGTATTAGGGATTATTATCACTCTAATAGTCTCTATAATTCTTAAAATGTTTTTATAGAAGATTTTTAATCCCCTCTAAAAAAAAGAGCCTGAATCTTCAAGCTCTTTTTTTGTGTATATTTATTTTTACTGCTGTTTTATGACAATTGTCCAAATTTCCCTGCTTGGAAATCATCCCACGCTTCTACCAGTTCTTTTCTGGTATTCATTACAAAAGGTCCGTGTGCAGCGATAGGCTCGTTGATGGGCTCACCACTTAGGACGAGCACAATTGCATCCTCTGATGCCTCAATGCTGAATACTTCACCATCATTTGCCATTAAAACGAAGTGGTCGGTAGGTGCTTTTTCGGTACCATTTATGCTAATGCTCCCTTCTATTACGAGCAAGCCTGTATTATAATTTTCAGGGAAGCGGAAGTCGAGCTTTGCCCCTTTTTTTATCTTTGAGTTGAGCATATATATAGGTGTAAAGGTACTCGCTACTCCTTTTGCGCCGTTATATTCTCCTGCGATTACTTCCACTTCGCCGCCGTCAAAGGTATAGCGCCCCAAGTCCGCATTTTTTATCGCCTGATATTTGGGAGCAGACATCTTGTCTTTCGCTGGGAGATTTACCCAAAGCTGTACCATCTGAAACTCCCCTCCTGTTTTGCTCCATTCGGTTTCGTGGAATTCTTTGTGCAATACACCGCTCGCTGCCGTCATCCACTGTACATCGCCTTCGCCTATTACACCGCCGCCGCCATTGCTATCATTGTGCTCTACCCTACCTTTATAAGCTATAGTTACGGTTTCAAAGCCCCTATGCGGGTGCACATCTACCCCTTTTGGTATTTCGCTCGGTGGGAAATGATACTTAGAGTTATAATCCAAAAGGATAAAAGGCGTCATCCTTTCCATATCCAAATGATACCCACTGGGGATGAAGTTATGCACTCTAAAACCATCGCCTACAAAGTGGGGTTCTCTCGGCATTGCCACTAATTCTACTGTTCTTGTTTTCATCTTTTCTTAAATTTTAATTATCTATTCAGTGAAATTTTCTGTGGCAAAAGTAGTTCGTATTTCTCCCTCAAAACATTAATCTAGATTAAAAAAATTGATGAATCTAGATTAAGATTTCCCTATCAGGAGGATGATTTCTAAGCTAAGAACACTCACCAATATCCAGATTATCACCGAGAAAATAAGGGGTTTCAGCCCAATGGTTTTTAAGGTCTCTCGAGACAGCGTGCAGCCTATGAGGAAGAGCGTAAGGTGCAGACCCGCCTTAGAAACCTCGGTGATGTACAGACTAATATCCGCGACCAACGGTACATAAGTGCCCACCAAAATCGCAAGGACAAACCCACCGATAAACCAAGGGATTTTCACTTTCGCTTGGCTATTTTTCACAAAAAACAGGGTGAGTAGCGAGAGCGGGATGATCCACAGTGCGCGTGCCAATTTCACCGTTGTGGCTACCCTCAGTGCCTCATCGCCAAACTTACTCGCCGCCCCTACCACCGAGCTCGTATCGTGTATCCCTATCGCGCACCAAAGCCCAAACTGCCCCTGCGAAAGCCCTAACCAATGCCCCACTGTGGGGTAGATAAACAGCGCAATGGAGTTCAGCAGAAAAACCACCGCAAGCGCTACCGAAATTTGCCTCCCCGATGCCTTTATAATCGGTGAAATCGCAGCAATCGCGCTCCCCCCGCAAATCGCCGTACCCACCGAAATAAGGTAAGAAAGCACCCCCTCCTGCTTCATCAGCCTGCCGAGCACAAAGCCCACCACCAGCACAAACGAAATACTCCCCACCGTAAAAAAGAACCCCTCTTTCCCCGCTTTTAATGCCTCATTCAGCTCTAATCCGAAGCCCAAACCGATGATACAAACCTTCAAAAGCTGATGAATAATCGGGCTAATCTTGCCCGAAGAAAAAGGCGTCTGAATAGCGATAGAAACAAAAAAACCTAAGGCTAATGCCACTGGTGATGATACCCAAGGCGTAAGGCAGAGCACTGCCAAAGCAAAAAACACCACCTTCCTCACGCCCTGCCTGCTGTCTGATTTCTCCATTTGATTACGATTTATTTTCCGCACAAAAGTCCATAAGTTTTTATTATAAAACCAATCGTTTTTTGTTTTGATTAATAACTTTAAGTTATACAAACCCTCTACACCTCCCCCTCCAACTTTCGGATGGCTTCTATCCAATGGACTTAACCGTAGTACGGTAATTTTTTTTCCCAAACCAACAGGATTGGCGCCGTCCAAAAGTTGGAAAGCCCCAAGACAACGGGATTATTAAAATCCGAAATTCGGAAAGTCCCAAGACAACGGGTTTGGCGTTTTCCAAAAATTGGAAAACGCCAAGACTGAAGGATTGATAAAATCCAAAAATTGGACAGTAGTAGGAAACAAGTCTTGGCTCTTTCCCACGATTTTTTAGCAATAATCCCACAGTTTTATTGAAAACTCCATAATTAGCATAATAAAAACCCATTGCAGAATAGATTCCCCCTATACTTTTGGGGCTTGCTATGGGCGTGTGCTCTTTTTAGGCGAGGAGAGGTGCTCGCCAGAAGGGAGCTGGAAATTGAGGAAAAGTTTAATGAGGGGGGACTGCTCGCCTTTGGAGAGAATGCAGTGAAACTGCCTTTTGATACTGAAATCTCGGATATCTACGATGCTTAGGCTATTGCTCCTAAGCTCTTGGAGCACGGTGTGGATAGAGAGAAAAGCGAGCGAGGAGGAGTGCTGGAGGTAGTTTTTGATGCTCTCGCTGCTCCCGAGCCGCATACAGATATTGAGCTTTTGGAGGCTCACGGAATGCGCCTCGAGGGTGTTTTGTATAAATTCTTGCGTACCCGAGCCCTCCTCCCTCATCACAAAACTGAGGTTGTAGAGGTCGGCAAGGGCTATCGTACTCCCCGCAAGGGGATGGGAAGATTTGCAGATGAGCACGATTTCATCGGTTTTGAATGGGTAATAATCAAATAAGGGCAGGCGGGAAGCGCCTTCTATCAGCCCTAAATCAATCTGATGATGGGCGAGCCAGCTGGAAACTTTCTCGGTATTCTCGGTGAGGAGCTCTATGCGGATGTCTGGGTATCGTGCGTGGAATTTTGCGAGCATCTCGGGGAGGATGTATTGGGCTACGGTGGTGCTGGCACCAATTTTTAGCTTGCCTTTGAGGTGAGCATTGGTTTGGCTCATTTCAAACTCGAGGTCGCGATAGATATTTCGGATTTTCTCGGCATAGCGGTAGAGGAGCGCTCCGCTCTCGGTAAGGCTAATGTTGAGCCCTTTTCTCTCGAAAAGTTTGGTGTTAAACTGCTGCTCGAGCTCCTTGATGTGCTTGGTAACGGCAGGCTGGGAAATGCTGAGCTCCTGCGCTGCCTTAGTAAAACTGAGACGAGTAGCCACCGTGTGGAAGACTTTTAAACGATAATCAGACATAGGATTCTTGTACTAAAAAGGGCTAAAAACAAGTGCCACAAAAGTATAAAATTAAATACAGAAGCAGTAGAAATGCCCCATTTTTAAACCGAAAACAGTATTTTTACCCCCATAAAAAGATGTAAGAAAATGGTAGAAAGTGTAGCTTTATTCTTAGGACTGCTCCTCGTGATAATGGGAGCGATTATGATTGCTAATAAGCTGAAAATAGCATATCCTATACTCTTGGTCATCCTCGGGCTTATCCTGAGCCTTATCCCAGATGTACCGAATATCACGATAGATCCGCAACTGATTTTTATTATCTTCCTCCCGCCGTTGCTCTACGAAGCAGCGTGGTCTAACTCGTGGAAAGAACTCTGGAAATGGAGAAGAATTATTACCAGCTTTGCCTTTCTCCTCGTGTTTATTACTTCTGCGGTAGTAGCCGTAGTAGCGAACTCGATTATTCCGGGCTTTCCGCTTGCGTTAGGCTTTTTGCTTGGGGGCATCGTCTCCCCTCCCGATGCGGTGAGTGCAGCAGCAATTCTCAAATTCGTAAAAGTTCCCAAAAGAGTAGCCACCATACTCGAAGGAGAAAGCCTTTTGAATGATGCTTCCTCGCTTATTGTGTTCAGATTTGCTGTGCTTACGGTAACTACCGGGCAGTTTGTCTGGTATCAGGCTGCAGGGAGTTTCGTCTGGATGGTTGTAGGCGGGCTTGGCATCGGTTTGGCGATTGCGTGGGTCATTTCCAAACTGCATAAAATCCTCCCTACTGATAGCAATATGGATATCATCATTACTCTCATCAGTCCTTATCTAATGTATATCGCAGCTGAGGAGGTGCATTCATCCGGGGTACTCGCTACGGTAGCGGGTGGGCTCTTCCTCTCAAATGTGAGATACAATATATTTAATGCCTCTACCCGTACGCGAGGAATTACCGTCTGGGAAAGTTATGTTTTTGTGCTGAACGGACTTGTATTTACACTGATTGGGATGGATTTGCCACAGATTTTAGAGGGAATGATAGAAGAAGGCGTGGATCTCTCCGATGCTACAATATATGCCCTTATTATCACCGCTACGCTGATGATTGTACGGATTATCGCCTCCTACGGCTCGGTTGTCATTACTCAGATAATGAAAAGATTCATCACCGTAGCAGATGAGAAAAAACCTGGCAAAATAGCTCCGCTCATCATCGGTTGGGCAGGTATGCGCGGTGTGGTATCTCTTGCGGCAGCACTGTCTATCCCCCTCGTAGGGAATGGCGAGCCCTTCCCACACAGAAACCTGATTCTCTATATTACTTTCGTGGTTATCCTTCTTACTTTAATTATTCAAGGGCTTACATTGCCTATCCTCATCAAGAAAATACCACTACCTAAATTTGATGACCATCTGCCAAAAGAAGAAGCTCTGAAAGTAATCGGTAATGCCCTCTCCCAATCATCAGATCGGTATATTAATTATAATTCGGATGACGAACTGGGGACTTCCTTAGCAAAAAACCGAACCGAGTTCTGGAATATCCTCGCAGATAAAAATGATTTCAGAATCTGCGATAGCAAGCGAGAGAAGTACCTTTCTATGCTTGATGAGCAACGAGAAATCCTGATTGAGCTCAACAAAAACCCAAAAATAGACGAGGAAATCATTCGCAAACATATCCAGAGAATAGACCTGGAAGAAGAAAAGTGGCAACACCACTAAACCTTATTTCAATTGCACGAGTGCTTGGGCTATCTCGTGCAATTCTTTTTCATCCTTAAAAACCTACTTACTCCATTATGCCGAAAAAGAACTTACCCCCACCCGATATACAGCGCCTTATCCAATATTTTAACCGTCAGGCTCCCCTTAGCGAAGAAGAGGAAAATCTTATTTCTGAGCTTTTCAGCCCCAAAACTTATAGAAAACGCCAATATCTGCTGCAAGAAGGTGATGTAGCGAAATATTTCAACTTTGTAGAGACAGGCTGCCTCAGGCTTTATAAAATAGATGAAAAGGGAGTGCCCCACATCTTGCAGTTTGCCACAGAAGACGGTTGGATTACCGATATACAGAGCTTCCAGAAGCAAATCCCTTCTGAACTTTCCATAGATGCTATAGAAGACACTGCTGTTTTTCAGATTTCACTTGAAAAACTCAACACCCTCTACGAAAAAGCCCCAAAATTTAACCTTATCTTCAGACGGCTCTCGGAAAAAAATCAGCAACTCCTGCAAGCCAGAATCCTCCAAATGCTCAGCGGAGACTCACGAGACTGCTATCTGTCTTTCACAGAAACCTATCCGCACTTGCTCAATAGACTTCCACAAGTACAAATAGCCTCATTTATCGGCATTACGCCAGAATTTCTAAGCAAAATGCGAGGGAAAATGGCGAGGGAGTGAGGAGAAGAGTAAAACTATACCCACTAGAAAAAAGTACTCATAATCATTAAATTCAAAAGACTTTAAGGGGAAATATCAAGCAATGCTTGTAGGAAAGAACAGGAACCCCTATATTTGCACCGCTAAAAGCAATGGTTTCTTAGCTCAGTTGGTAGAGCAACGGACTGAAAATCCGTGTGTCCCTGGTTCGATTCCTGGAGAAACCACTGAAAACGCCCCAAATACGGGGCGTTTTTCTTTTATAATTCAATATATTTGTGCCCATTAATTTCAGAAAATGAAAAGACTCATCTCCCTCTTCTCTTTATTTCTCTCTCTTATTTGCTTTTCTCAAGATGGAGAACTTCCATCTATAAAAACACAGTCTACCTATATAAAAGGTAATGCTCTATTCCTTCCAGCACTTATTTTCAATGCAGGAGTAGAACATCAGCTCAATGATAGATATACCCTGCAAGGGGATTTCTTTATCTCCCCCTGGAAGTCTTTCGCAGGCAAACACGCACAAGTTTATATGGCAGGAATAGAAGGGCGATACTATTTTAACAATGCTTTTTCTAAATTTTATATAGGAGCAAATTTCTCCTTTGCAGCTTTTAATATCCAGAAATGGACATATTGGAACAATCCTGACTATAAAAATCCAGCTGATGAAACTCAGATTTTTGATTCAAAGAAGTATTATCAGAAAGGATTTACCTTTATTTTGGGAGGTACGGTGGGCTATCAATTCCACTGGAAAGAGCGGTGGAATGTAGATCTATACCTCAGTGTGGGTTCTTCTCAAGCGCTGTATAGAGGTTATGATGAAGATACGGGCATTAGAACCGATGAATTCTACTCTGATGTAAAACGAAACTGGAACAAAAGCGGTGAACTTATCCCCTACCGAGGAGGTGTAATGATTTCCTACAAAATAAAATAGGCAATGAAACTTTTTGGCAAACAACATATCATACTCTCCATAGCTACTTTCATTATTATATTCCTGATGAATAAGCTGGGCAATGAAAGAACTGACAGTTTAGAAATAGCACTTATGAATGCCATAGCAGGAGTTGTAGGGCTAAGTATTGGGATTTTCATTCTCTATAAAACGAAGGATAAAGACAAACACGATAATCATTTTGACTAATATTTGAGCATACTTTATAAAGAATACTTTTCCCATCTCCCTCTAAAACAGCTATTAGCTGAAACCTCCTCCCCTTACAAAAATCCCCTGCTTTTGTACAAAAAAGAACCTCTTGCAATTCTAGTCTCAAGCCTTTTTTATCCTGTTTTTTACGCTTAGCTATCATAATTTTTTTCTTCTGCTAACTCATTTTTAATTTCGTACTGTCATAATTTTTTTTCATCACTACGAAATAGAAATTTCATCACTATGAAATTATATTTTCATCACTACAAAATTTGAATTTCATCAGCATAAAATTCCCTACTCCCCTCTTTCCTATTAAAAAAATAGGAAGAGAAAATATTCATCAGCCCTCTTATTAATAAATATTAACCATTGGAAATCAACAAACTATAAACATTATTCCCTCAAATTAAAACCAGTAAAAAAAATCATAAAAAAGTCTATATTTGTTAGCCTAAAAAGAAAGATAAAATGACAAATACACAGAAAAGCTACACGCTACCCATCACGATGATGTTTGCTTTATTCTTTATGATTGCATTCGTTACGGGACTTCAAAACCCAATGGGGGTTATTGTAAAAAATCAGTTCCAATCGTCTAACTTCCTTGCCCAGTTGGGAAACTTTGCCAATTTCATCGCTTATGCTTTTATGGGCATACCTGCGGGGCTTATGCTACAAAAAATAGGTTATAAGAAGACCGCTCTATCAGCAGTTTTTGTTGGTTTCTTAGGTGTTGGCATTACATTCCTTGCGGGGAATATGGGGAGCTTTCCTGTATATCTGCTCGGGGCTTTCATCTCTGGGTTCTCTATGTGTATGCTCAATACGGTGGTAAACCCTATGCTCAATACCCTTGGTGGAGAAGGCAGAAAGGGAAATCAGCTGCTACAGTTCGGTGGAGCACTCAATTCGGTAGGGGCAACTATAGTCCCTGTGCTCGTAGGCTATCTAATGGGTGAGGTAAGCAAAGCCTCTATCTCCGATGCCAATCCTGCACTTTTTCTCGCAATGGGGATTTTCGTACTGGCATTTTTAGTTCTTTCATTAATGGACATTCCTGAGCCGCATATCGCTAAAGTCGATACTCATTCCGAAGGAAAATCAGCAAAGACCAATACCCATAGTCCACTTTCTTTCAGACATTTTATCTTGGGAGCAGTAGCTATTTTTGTATATGTAGGCGTGGAGGTAGGGATTCCGAACATCGGTAACCTCTATATGACCGAAGAGCTGAAAATAAATACTACAGTGGCAGGCTCAGTAGTAGGCACTTACTGGTTTCTGATGCTTATAGGAAGGCTCATAGGTGGTGCTTTGGGCGCTAAATTTTCCAGCAAGGCGATGCTTTCTTTTGTAGCATTTCTGGGGTTAATCTTTGTATCATTAGCCATCATTCTCCCTAAGGAGCAGATGATTGATATGCCCGTATTTCAGTCTGACATCTCGTTCGGATTAGCAAAAGTACCCGTAAGTATTATGCTTCTTGTACTTTGCGGTCTCTGTACTTCAGTGATGTGGGGAGGAATTTTCAACCTCGCAACTGAAGGACTTGGGAAATATACCGCAGCGGCTTCAGGGATATTTATGGTAATGGTATGTGGTGGAGGCATACTCCCTGCCGTTCAAGGTTTTGTAGCCGACGCTTTCGGATATGTAGAAAGCTACTGGGTAGTGGCACTCGGCTTTGCTTATATGATTTTCTATGCCTTTATAGGAAGTAAAAATGTAAATAAAGATATCCAAGTTTAAATCTGATAAAGTAATAATAAAAAGTAATATTATGAGCAATACATTAGCAATAGGTATAGATGTAGGCGGTACAAATACCAAATTCGGGATAGTAAATAAACAGGGGCAAATCCTGATGCAGGACAGAATAAAAACCAACGAAAGAGAAAATGCCGAAGGTTTTATAGAAGTTCTTGCTGAAAAGCTCCTCCCAATGATTGAGCAAAATGGAGGAGTAGAAAACTTCATTGGTATAGGAATGGGCGCACCCAATGCCAACTACTACAAAGGAACGATAGAATATGCTGCCAACCTCAAATGGAAAGGGGTAATACCAATGGCAGAACTCATCGAGAAGCGCTTCGGCCTCCCCGTAAAGATGACCAATGATGCCAATGCTGCTGCTGTAGGCGAGCAAATGTATGGCGTTGCAAAAGGCTTAAAACATTTTATCACCATTACCCTTGGCACAGGCGTAGGCGCTGGGGTAATTATAGACGGAAAAATCGTAGTAGGGCACAATGGCTTTGCTGGAGAGCTTGGGCATATAGTGGTAAGACACGGAGGCAGACTGCACAAGAATACAGGAATCAGAGGTTCATTGGAGTCTTATGCTTCAGCAACAGGGCTAAGAGATACTGCGATAGAATTTCTGCAACGCGACCACGATAGGCCAAGCCTGCTGAGAGATTATACCATAAATGAGCTCACAAGCGAGACTGTCTTCAACTGTGCCGAGCAGGGAGACAGCCTCTCCAACGAGATATTTGAATACACAGGACAGATTCTCGGTGAAGCACTTGCTACATTCGTGCATTTCTCTGCTCCCGAAGCTATCGTACTCTTTGGCGGACTTACCAAAGCGGGCAATCTTCTGATGAAGCCTACTCGCCAGGCAATGGAGGACAACCTGCTCGAAGTATTCAAAAACCAAGTAAAAATCCTATATAGCGACCTGAAAGAAGCCGATGCTGCCATACTCGGAGCAAGTGCTTTGGTTTGGTAGGTTATACAATATCATTTTATTAAAATTCATTTAAAACTGCTTGGAAAATCCCCCAAGCAGTTTCTTTTAAAAAGAAAAAAGTGGCTTAAATAAAGCCACTTCTCACTCAAAAAATTATTAAATCGTTGTAAGATTACCGAAGCCTGTCTACAGATTTTACGAGCCTTTCATCTTTCCTGATGTATATATTTGCAAGAAACAAACATATCACAGCAATAGATGGAAATGCGGGCTCAATACCCTTCTCAGGAAAAGAAATTCCTCCGGATAAAGTTTGTAGCCAGTACACCAATAATGCTATCAACACAGCGTTTATAGCGATACTGAAAGTATTCAGTAAGAGCTGTCTCTTTCTATTTTTATAACTAAAAATACTTAGCAAACCTATTAATACAAGAATGATACAGATAATATTCATCAAACCCGAAAGGTTAAAAACCTCTACATCTTGCCCCGTGAAGAATAAGGACACCGCAGAAAGTACGGACAGAAGCATAAATACAGTTTGAACTCTTTGTATCATAACGCGGGCAAAAATAATGTAAATTTTGCATATTTCAAAAATAAGTGTAGATTTGCCTCTCAAAATTCACATTTCAGATGAAGTCGCCCGACTTCAATTTTAATTACATAAAAATACATCAACAATTTATATGTTTAATATCGAACTACTAAGGTCAAAGTCTAATGAAGAATTGACCAATATCATCAATGCTTTGGGCATTAAAGTAGCAAAAAACAGTACTGAAAATGATAAGGTTTTTGCTATTTTAGACTTCCAAGCAGTAAACAGACAGGCTGTAAAAGAATTTTACAATGCCAACGAAGCGCCAGTAAAAACTGAGAAACCAGAAGAAACTACCGAACAAAAACCTAAAAAAAGAGGTAGAAAACCAAAATCTGAAACTCAGCTAAAAACAGAGGCTCAGCCAAAAGTGGAAATTCCAGCCGAAGAAACACCAAAGCCAGCAAGCAAAAAAAGAGGCAGGAAACCCAAAACTACAGCTGAGCAAACACAAGAGAAATCAGTAGAAGCTCAGCAGGTAAACCCAACATCACAAGAAAATATACGCACACCTGAAATAAAACCAGAGCGTACCAAAAGAAAAAGAATCCCTACCTCAGCAGAAAACATTTCCGAAACTCCACAAGAAAGCAAAGCAGAAACGGAAACCCTCCCTACAGAAACTCCACCTGCACCACAAGAACCAAAAGCTAAAAACCCCAATAAAAACGGCAACCACCAGCACAAAAAACAGCAAAACAATCACCAAAACGAGCAGCCTCAGACAGAACCACAGGAAGAGAAAAAAGAATTCAACTTTGATGGTATGGTCACCATAGAGGGCGTTTTGGAGATACTCCCAGACAACTATGGCTTCCTCCGCTCACCAGATTTCTCTTACATCTCTTCACCAGACGATGTTTATGTATCCACAGCTCAAATCCGAAACTATGGACTCAAAACAGGGGATATGGTAAAAGGCATTGTAAGGCTGCCAAAAGAAGGAGAGAAATACTTCTCACTTCTAAAACCTACAGAAGTAAACGGGCGCGACCTCGCTTTCATCAAAGACAGAGTAGCATTCGAGTACCTTACCCCCCTCTTCCCAGAAGAGAAATTCAACCTCGGAGCAAAGAACTCTACCATTTCCACAAGGATTGTAGACCTCTTCGCACCTATCGGCAAAGGGCAAAGAGCAATGATTGTAGCCCAACCGAAAACAGGGAAAACAATGCTCCTGAAAGACATCGCCAATGCCATCTCTGCCAACCACCCAGAGGCGTATATGATGGTTCTCCTCATCGATGAGAGACCAGAGGAAGTTACCGATATGGAGAGAAGCGTAAATGCAGAAGTCATCTCCTCTACCTTCGACGAATCTGCTGAAAAGCATGTAAAAGTGGCCAATCTCGTTCTTGCCAAAGCGCAAAGAATGGTAGAATGCGGGCACGATGTCGTTATCCTGCTCGATTCCATCACCCGACTGGCTCGTGCCTACAACACCGTAACCCCCGCTTCTGGGAAAATACTCTCCGGCGGTGTAGATGCCAATGCCCTGCACAGACCTAAAAGATTCTTCGGTGCAGCGAGAAATATCGAGGGTGGCGGTTCGCTTACCATTATTGCCACTGCGCTCATAGACACTGGCTCTAAAATGGACGAAGTTATCTTCGAAGAGTTTAAAGGTACCGGAAATATGGAGCTCCAGCTGGACAGGAAAATTGCCAACAAACGCATCTACCCAGCGATTGATTTAGTAGCTTCGAGCACCCGAAGAGATGAGCTCCTCCACGATGAACTCACCCAGCAAAGAATGTGGATTCTCCGAAAGCACCTCGCTAATATGACTCCCGTAGAAGCAATAGAATTTGTACAAAAGCACATAGAAGGCACTCTAAACAACGAGGAATTCCTTATGTCTATGAATAAATAAAGTGGCTTTTAGCTAAAAATTTCATAATATGTATTTAAAAAGGGGGGCTTTGTGATATCACAAAGCTCCCCCTTTTTTTATAATGTTTTGTAAGGAGTAGTTTTCCCCACCCTCCCCTACTGCCTGTGAACTACCACCTAATCCACAGGGTCAAGGAAAATCAACCTTAGGTCAAAGAAAATGAAAAAAAGTGCTTGCCACGCTGTGGCTGCCTACAGCTTACTGCCTTAATTTTATTCTAAGGTTTTTAATCATATCCTCGGTCATTTCTCGGATACCGAATTTATAGTTAAGTCCCCAATCTGCTTTGGCTACAGAGTCATCTATTGAAGCAGGCCAAGAGTCTGCAATTGCCTGTCGGAAGTCGGGCTCATAGCTCACTTCAAAGTCTGGGATATGTTTTTTTATTTCGTCTGCGAGCTCTTTTGGGGTAAAGCTCATCCCTCCGAGGTTATAAGAAGAGCGCACGCTAATACTCTCTTTTGGGGCTTGCATCAGTTGCAGGGTAGCATCTATGGCATCGTCCATATAGAGCATTGGCATTGCCGTATTTTCTGTGATGAAGCTCTTGTATTTCCCCTCTTCTATGGCTTCGTAGAATATTTCTACGGCATAGTCGGTAGTACCTCCACCTGCTGGGGTTTTCCAAGAAATCAAGCCTGGGTAGCGAATGCTCCTTATATCTACGCCGTATTTTTCGTGGTAATATTCGCACCATTTTTCGCCTGCCATTTTAGAAATTCCATAGACGGTTGTGGGGTTTAGAACCACTTCCTGACCTACACTATGCTTAGGAATCCCTTTTCCAAACACCGCGATTGAGCTCGGCCAAAAGATTTTTTGGATTAATCCTTCCTTAGCCATTTCTAAAAAGTTGAGCAATGGCTCTACATTAAGTCGCCACGCGAAGAGCGGTTGCCTCTCCGATGTCCCCGAAAGCAAAGAAGCAAGGTGATAAACTGTGGTGATTTCATACTCTTGTATAATTTGGCGTACGAGCTGCGTATTGGTTACATCCATCCTCTCGTAATAGCCCGCTTGGGTAAGGGTCTTATCCCACCTATCCAGCCCCGATGCTATTACATTTTCCTTCCCGTGGATTTCTACTAATTTTGCCGTGAGTTCTGTACCGATTTGCCCTAAAGCACCTGTAATAAGTATTCTTTCCGTTGAGTTTTTCATATTGTATAATTTGCCCAAATGTAATGAAATTCATCCACACTAAGCAATAATTCTGGCTTAGCCAATGATGAAATCTTAGTTTTAAATCCATATTTTTTCAATTTTAATTATTTTTGCGAGCAAATTCATTCTCCCATTGAAAAAGAAAACAGCTGATTATTCCCACCTCAAACCTGAGCAACCTATCGGAATCTTTGATTCTGGCGTGGGCGGACTTACCGTAGCAAAAGAGATAAAAAGGCTTTTGCCCAATGAAAACCTCATCTATTTCGGAGATACCAAACACTTGCCTTATGGTGATAAATCTAAGGAGGCAATTATAGAATACTCCACCAAAATCACTGATTTTTTATTGAAAAACAGCTGCAAGGCAATCGTAATAGCCTGCAATACCGCCACTGCAAACGCTTTAAAGGAAGTACAGCATTTGGTCAGTGGAGCAGTACCCATCATTGATGTCATCAACCCCGTAGCTGAGAAAGTCGCTTATGAAATTCATAATAATATAGGTGTAATCGCTACGAAAGCTACGGTAAGTTCTGGGCTTTATAAGAAATCCATTAGAAAACACAATAAATTCATTAAAGTAGATGAACTGGCAACTCCTCTCCTCGTCCCTGCGATAGAAGAGGGCTTTAAAAACCATCCCATCACCCACGCGATTATATACAATTACCTGAGCAACCATAGGCTGAAGAACATAGAAACCCTTATTTTGGGTTGTACGCACTATCCGCTCCTCATAGAGGAAATAAAGCAATACTATGGCAACAGGGTACGGGTAATAGACTCTCCCAATATCGTTGCGAGCCAGCTTAAAATGATAATGGACAAGCATCATCTGCTCAATACGAATAATCCGAATCCGAACTATCATTTCTACCTCTCAGATATCACGAAAAACTTTGAGAAAATCTCCAAAAAATTCTTTGGAAAAGCGATAGACTTAGAGTTAAAAGTCCTCTAAGAAAAGACTGTTTTAGTTGGTATCTTTAAGCATTGGGACGAATTTATAGAGCCCAAATTCCTCTCTCTCAAAACGGTCTTCTTCTATTTTCGTAAATCGGTAAAGGATATGCTCCGAACCTTGCGCGATGGGGATTACGAGCTTCCCACCGATGTTCAGTTGTCTCAGCAGTGGTTTGGGCAATACTTCTGCCCCACAGGTTACGATGATTTTATCGAAAGGGGCAAATGAAGGCAATCCCTCAAACCCATCTCCAAAGCTTTGGAAGAGGGGGAAGAGCCGAAGCTTCTTAAACATTTTTTTAGAAAAGTCGTAGAGTTCTTTTTGTCTCTCTATGGTGTATACTTTGGCTTTCAGGGTCATTAGTACGGCAGTTTGATAGCCACAGCCTGTACCGATTTCAAGGATTTTATCACCTGGTGCTATTTGGAGGAGTTCGGTTTGCTCAGCAACGGTAGAGGGGTGCGAAATCGTTTGCCCAGAAGCTATCGGGAAGGCGCGGTCTTCATACGCATAATCCTCAAAAATACTCTCTATAAAGAGGTGTCTCGGTACGGTATTGATTGCGTGGAGCACGGCTTCATCGGTAATCCCCACACTGTCCCTAAGGTATTCTACCAATATTCTGCGCTTGCCTTTTTGCAGATAAGTATCTCGTTTGTCCTCCATTTTTTAGTTAAAAGTTGATTACAATTCCACCAAAAGTTTATGGGTTACAATAGGGCTCAGCACCTCCTTCCTATCGAGATAAGCTACGGTGAGGCTCTTATCAAAGTCTTCTCTGTGGAGGATTTCTATTTCGGTACCGAGAGAAATCCCTTTCTGGTTGAGGTAGTTAAGGAATTCTTTTGAGGAATCCATCAGCGCTTTAAAGATTACTTTCTCGCCCACTTTGCATTCGCTGAGCTTGCGATAGTGGTGGGTTATCGTATTCCCTTCCTTATCGGGTATGGGCGAGCCATGGGGGTCTATCTTGGGGTAGTTGAGGAGCTCATCTATTTTATCAAAGAAAATATCGGAGTCTATATGCTCGATTTGCTCTGCGATTTCGTGCACTTGCTCCCATCCGAAGCCCATTTTCTCGGCGAGAAACATCTCGGTGAGGCGATGCTTTCGCACGACCAATGCGGCTTCTTTCATCCCAACAGCCGTAATGATGAGCGGTTTATAGCTCTCATAAATCACCCATTTGCGCTCGGCAAATTTCTTCATCATATTATTAACGCTCGGCATTTTTATGTTCAGAAACTTGCTGATTTCATTGATTCCCACTTGATTTTTCTCATTGGCAAGGTGGAATATCGCTTTTAAATAATTTTCTTCGGACAGTGTTATCATTCGACAAATATATAAAAAAGAGTGGAGTAGCGGCTTCTAACATCAGGGAGAATAGGGCTAAATTCACTCTTTATCATTAATCTTTAAACGATAGATAATGAGTCGTTTATTAAAAGACGCTAAACTTCCATAGAAAAGATGCGGATGTTTTACCAAAAACACTGGGAAGAATTAACCAAAACACTGGGAAGAATTGAACAAAAGATGCGGATGTTTTTTAAGGTTGATGCAGATGAATAGATAAACTACTCATTAACAACGATAAAGACAAGGCTGAAAAATCATTAAAAATCTGGCGGAGAGGGGAGGAGGAGGGGCGGAGGTTTTCCGTTTGGGAGGCTGTCTTGAAATCTCTATTTTTGTGGCAATTTCAGCTTATGAATACGGACTTAATTCTAAAATACTTCCCTGAAATATCGGAAAGGCAAAAGGAGCAGTTTGAGAAGCTCGGCGCGCTCTACCTCGATTGGAATGAGAAAATCAATGTTATCTCCCGAAAAGACACCGAATTCCTTTATGAAAGGCACATTCTCCACTCTCTGGGGATTGCCAAAGTGATGGCATTCTCGGCGGGAACCAAAGTGCTGGATGTAGGCACAGGAGGGGGCTTCCCGGGCATTCCGCTCGCGATACTCTTCCCAGAGGTGCAGTTCACCCTCATCGATTCCATCGGCAAGAAAATCAAAGTGGTGGAAGGCGTAGCGGAAGCCATCGGACTCGAGAACCTAACCGCCCTGCACGGGAGGGCTGAAAAGCTAAAAGAGAAATTCCACTTCATCGTAAGCCGTGCCGTAACCCAAATGCCAGAATTTCTCAGATGGCTAAAAGGGAAGTTTGAAAAAGAGCAGCTGAACCCTAAGCACAATGGGGTTCTCTACCTGAAAGGAGGCGACCTGGCAGAGGAGCTCGCAGGCTTAAAATGCGAAATCTTCCCGCTGAAAAACTACTTTTCTGAAGATTTTTTTGAGACCAAAAAGGTAGTCTATCTCTCCAAAGGAAACTTTAATTCGTAATCCTCATCATCAATTCTCACCCAATGAAATTTCTAAACAAACTCATCTCCGAAGTCCTCAGCACGAGCCAAGAGCTGTCTAACCACAGCTTTATCCTCCCAGGCAAAAGACCCGCAATATTCATCAAAAAGATACTCACCGAACAAGGATATGAGGGGATACTGCCAGACTTCCAAACGATAGAGGAGATGATTGAGGAAATCTCGGGCAAAACGCTTATTCCCAACCTCCCACTTTGGCTTTTCGCCTATGAAATCTACCGAAAAAAGATAGAGGAAGAGCCGTTTGACGCCTTTATCAAATGGTTTCCTACACTGCTGAAAGACTGGGACGATATAATGAAATTCGCCCCAAACGACACTAAAGTTTTGGAGTATATGCTGGATGAAGAGCGGATAAAAAACTGGGGAGAAAGCCTGGGCGATGATACCGCACGGAGGAAAAACCTGAACTTTTGGAAGAAAATGAACCAATTCCTCCCCAAACTGAAGCAGGCACTACTGAAAGAAAACCTCGCCACCTCTGGGATGATTCACCAATTGGCAACCCAAAACATCAGCAGTTTTGCAGAAAAAACCGCCAAAAGATTTGTGTTTATCGGCTTTAATGCCTTTACTCCCGTAGAGGAGCTTTTGGTGAAATCTCTGCTTAGAGAAGACAAAGCCCTCTGCTTCTTCCAAGCCGATGACTACTATATGAATGATGAAAAACAGGAGGCTGGAGCCTTCCTCCGCAGGCATAAGCAATGGAAAGAATTTAATGACTATCGCCCCTTCCGCTGGGTAGAAAATGACTTCATCAAACAGAAAAAAATCAAAGTCTATGAAGCGCCAGGGAACATCAGCCAGACAAAAGCCCTGCCCCTTATATTCAATGAGATAGAAGATAAAGACCAAACCGCACTCATACTATTGGATGAGAACCTACTGCCTGCGACCTTAGACTCGCTTAGCAGTATCGAGAGGATAAATATCACGATGGGTTTTCCATTAAAAAACCTTGAGTTTAGCAATGCGATAAGGCAGATTTTCTACATTCAGAAACAGTTAGCTAAAACCCCAAAAAGCTACTATTATAATGATATAGTCTCGGTTTTGGAAAATTTGCCCAGCACCGATGCCGATAAAGATACGGCTGACCGCTTCATCCGCGAACTGAAAGAGAAGAATATGGTCTATATCTCCGAAGCTAAACTCAGGGAGAGTCTCTCGGGATTGTCCTATTTCAGCCTCTTTGAAAAGACGGAGAATGCTAAGGATTTGCTCGATAAACTCTCGGATTTCTGCTTCCAGCTGAAGTTTAATATTACGGATGATATCGTCTTTGAAAACATCTCTCACTTTGAAAAATCCTTTAAAATCATCAGAAACCTGATAGATGATTATCATTTTGAAATACGGACAGAATCATTAGAGGTGCTCATCAATCAAGTGATTGCTAATGAGTCACTGGACTTCCAAGGCGAGCCTCTGGGCGGACTGCAAATAATGGGGCTACTTGAAACACGGTTGCTGAACTTTAAAAACATCATTCTCCTCTCAGTAAATGAAGGCAAACTCCCACTGGGAAATACTCAGAATACTTATATCCCGTATGATATCAGAAAGAAATTCGGTATGCATACTTTTCTTGAAAATGACAGTATCTATGCTTATCATTTCTATCGGCTTTTGCAGGATTCGGAGCGGGTATTCCTGCTCTACAACGGTTTGAGCTCAGGAATTAATACTGGAGAAAAAAGTAGATTTATTACTCAGATTGAGCTGGAAAGCCCTCACGAAATAGAGGAGGTGATTATAGAAAATCAGTCGGCCCCCATTATCGAAAAGCCCATTCGTATAGAGAAAACGGCTAAGGTATTAGAGACTTTAGAAGCGTGGAAGAGCAAGGTTTCGCCGACTCATCTCACCTCTTACCTCTACGACCCCGTACAGTTTTACCTTAACTATGTATTAAAAACCAGAGAAACTGCCGAGATTGAGGAGGAACTCTCCCAAAGAAATTATGGAAACATCATCCATAAATCCCTTGAATATCTGTACAAGCCCATTGTCGGGAAGCTGCTCTCTACACAAGATTTGGAAGCAATGCTGGCAAAAACTGAGGAGGCTTTGGAGCATACGATTACACAAGAGCTGAAACACCAGCCAGAGTATTATCAAAAAGGGATGAATTATATCCATAAATCCCTTGCTCAAAAGGTGATAAAGAAAGTTATTCATTATGACCTCTCCCTTGTAGAGGCGGGGAATTCATTAGAAATTATAGATATAGAGACACGGATAGAGAATATTACTTTTCCTATTAATGACGAGGGAGATAGCATTAGTTTCTTTGGATTTATTGATAGGCTCGACAGGCTTAATGGGAGCATTCGCCTCATCGATTACAAAACCGCGAAGCCCCAAAACCTGAATATTACCTTTAAAGACAATAGAGAAACCCTACTGATGGAGGATAAATACAAGCAAACGATACAGCTATGTGTTTATCTTTACTACCTCCGCCAATCGGAATTTTCTGGGCAACCCGCCCAAGCAGGGATATGGAGCTTCGCGGAAGTAGGTAAGGGAGTGCATCCTTTGAGTTTTCAAGATGGGGATTTGGATACGGCAATGATATCCATCCGAACGCTGATAAATGAGATTTTAAATCCTGAAATTCCTTTCATAGAAACTGAAAAACAGAAGTGGTAAGCTATAAACTTTCTATCGTCTCTACTAATTTTTGAGTAAGCCTCTCCCTTGAAAACTGGCTGATAGTATTGGTATTTCTGAGGAGGTTCCCATCTTTCCAAAGGCGATATAATGAGAGGATATAATCTTTTACCCTGTCTTTTTCATCATACAAAAAGTGCTCTCCTGTGGAAGTCTCTTTCAAAATCGTGGAGACATCAGCATCTTTCACCCCAAAGGATATAATTTTATTTCCCGTAGACAGGTATTCGAAGATTTTTCCCGGTATAATTCCTCTGGAAGCCTCCTCTGGGAAGTTGGTAAGGAGTAGCACATCTGAGCCCATCATCTCACCTACCGCTATGCTATGGCTTTGGTAGCCCAAGTACAAGACATTGTCTTTTAATATCGTCTTTTCTATTTGAGCTGAGATTTTTTCATCTACTCTCCCTACAAATTTCATCAGGAAATCTCGTTTGAAATCCTCATTAGATGCTGCTAATTCTGCCAATGCCTCCCAGAGCACTTCTGGATTTCTCAGCTGTTCCAATACACCTACATAACTCAAGCAAAACTTCTCTCCTTTTTGTAAATCAGTGGTTTGTTCTTCATCAAAACCATTGGTTATACATATGGCTCTTGCTCCCTTTTCACTAAAATGCTGTGCATCGGTATAGCTTGTAGCGAGGGTTAAATCCGCTTTTCTAAATACTGCAAGTTCTAATCGCTTGTGTTTTTTATCAGCATATCTGGAGAGTTTCAGATGTTTATAATAGGATATTTCCGTCCACGGGTCTCGGAAGTCAGCAATCCATTTCAGATGAGGTTGATTTTCTTTCAGTCTAAGACCAATAAGGTGCATAGAATGCGGAGGACCTGTAGTAATTACGGTATCTATTCCCTCTTCACGAATATACTTTTTCAAGTATTTAACCGAAGGCTTCACCCAAAATACCCGTGCATCTGGGATAAAGAAATTCCCACGAATCCAGATAGAGAGCCTGGATTTCCAGCTTTGATTTTTACCTATATCAAACTGTCCACCTTTATATTTCTTATTCTTTTTACTGAGCTTTTCAGCAATATGATAAGGCTCCCAAATCTTTCGTTTCACAACTTTAATTCCTTTGGGAATATCATCTATGAGGCTTTCATCCAAAAGAGGATAGCTGGGATTCTCTGGAGTATAAATAATCGGGGAATAACCAAAATTGGGGAGATATTTTGCAAACTTCAACCATCTCTGAACTCCTGGTCCGCCAGCGGGAGGCCAATAGTAAGTTATAATCAGAATTTTCTTTGTTGGAGTACTCATTTTAGTAGCCACAAATTTAGTTTTTAATACTTTCATATACCAAAAAAAATCACCATATTTGTCAATCTTTTTGGAGATGAATCAGGGCTTAGACAAGCCTTTTAATTTTTAATTTAACATTAATTATAATATGAGCGAGAAACAATATACAGCCAGTAGTATTCAGTCCCTTGAGGGAATAGAGCATGTGCGTCTAAGACCGTCTATGTACATTGGAGATGTAGGTACAAGAGGATTGCACCACCTCGTTTATGAAGTGGTAGATAACTCCATAGATGAAGCATTAGCAGGCTATTGTGATACGATTAAAGTAACCATACATCAGGGGAATGCCATCTCTGTATCCGATAACGGTAGGGGTATCCCTGTGGATTTCCACGAGAAAGAACAGAAATCTGCCCTTGAAGTTGTAATGACGAAAATAGGCGCAGGAGGTAAGTTTGATAAAGACTCCTATAAAGTCTCCGGGGGGCTACACGGAGTGGGGGTTTCCTGTGTGAATGCCCTCTCTACCGATATGGTTACCACTGTATATAGAGACGGCAAAGTCTATCAGCAGAAATACCAAAAAGGGAGAGCGGTAACCCAAGTGGAAGAAATCGGTACCAGTGATAAAAAAGGTACAGAGCAGTTCTTCCAGCCAGATGATACCATCTTCAGCGAGCTGGTATATAACTATGATACTTTGGCGAACAGACTTCGTGAGCTTTCTTTCCTTAATAAAGGGATTACCATTACCCTCACCGATGAGAGAGAAAAAGATGAGCAAGGCAACTTTAAAACCGAGGTTTTCTTCTCCGAAGGCGGGCTTAAAGAGTTTGTAGAATATATAGATGGCAACAGGGAAGGTATTATGCAGAATGTAGTCTTTATGGAAGGCGAAAGAGATAACATCCCTGTAGAGGTAGCGATGAGGTATAATACTTCATTCAACGAAAACCTTCACTCTTATGTAAATAACATCAATACTCACGAGGGTGGGACACACCTCGCAGGTTTCAGAAGGGCACTTACCAGAACTTTAAAGAAATATGCCGATGAGCTCGGTCTCCCTCAAAAGGAGAAAGTAGAAATTACAGGTGATGACTTCCGCGAGGGGCTTACTGCCATTATTTCCGTAAAGGTAATGGAGCCTCAGTTTGAAGGTCAAACCAAAACCAAACTCGGAAACTCCGAAGTGTCTGGAGCCGTAGATAAAATCGTAGGCGAGATGCTGACCAACTTCCTTGAAGAAAACCCTAACGAAGCTAAACTCATCGTTCAGAAAGTAGTACTCGCCGCTAAGGCAAGACAGGCAGCCAAGAAAGCGAGGGAAATGGTACAGCGCAAATCTCCAATGGGAGGCAGTGGCTTACCTGGAAAACTCGCTGACTGCTCATCAAAAGACCCGGCAGAATCCGAAATATTCCTCGTGGAGGGAGACTCCGCAGGGGGCTCTGCAAAACAAGGACGAGACAGACACTTCCAAGCAATCCTCCCCCTCAAAGGTAAAATTCTCAATGTAGAAAAATCTATGCTCCACAAAGTGTATGATAACGATGAGATTAAAAATATCTATACCGCTCTCGGTGTAAGTGTAGGAACGGAGGAAGACAGCAAAGCCCTCAATCTATCAAAACTCAGATATCACAAAATCGTGATTATGACCGATGCCGATGTAGATGGCTCGCACATCTCTACCCTTATCCTCACCTTCTTCTTCCGATATATGAAGGAGCTGATAGAGAACGGCTATGTCTATATCGCCTCTCCACCGCTCTACCTCCTCAAAAGAGGAAATAAAAAAGTCTATGCGTGGAATGACCAAGAGAGAAAAGAGAGAACCCTCGAGCTCTCAGCAGACGGCAGAGGCGTAGAAGTACAGCGATACAAAGGTCTCGGTGAGATGGATCCCGAGCAGCTTTGGGAAACTACCCTAAACCCTGAAAACAGAATCCTGAAACAGGTAACCATAGAAAATGCTGGCGAAGCCGATCGCATCTTCTCTATGCTAATGGGCGATGAAGTACCTCCAAGACGAGAGTTTATAGAACAAAATGCTAAATACGCCCGAATAGATGCTTAGCCGTAGCACAGCAGGCTATTACCCACTAGCGTGGGGAGTACTTAACTTATCCCCATAGCTATTAGCTAAAAGCCAGTTGCCAGCAGCTAATTAAAAGTCGCATTTTTTAAAAACGCAGTCAGTTTCTGAAAAAACGCAGTCAGTTTCTGAAAAAACGCAGTCAGTTTCTGAAAAAACGCAGTCAGTTTTTAGAAAAACTGACTGCCTTTTTTTATCTTCTCTGTGAGTTTTGGAAATCAACAACTTACAAAGGTAAAATTTTGCACTTTTGGAAGTGTATTTATATTTGATTTTAAAGTCTATTCAAATAGGGTTATTGTACTTTTAGCGCTGTATAATCGCTTTCATTGGAGAGGCGATCAACGGATTGCAGAGCAATTACACTCAGGAGTTTAGAATTTTTCACCCGTTCTACTGCTTTTGAAGTCTCAGATGGGTTTAAAATCATCGTTTCCCAGCTGTCGCCATATTTAAGGTAGAGCACCCACTTAAAGACTTTTGCAGGTTGAGAAGTCTTCCAGTTTATCGTTACGCTTTGTGGGTTTAGAGTATAATTAAGCTCTGGTCGAGGTGCTTTTTCGGACTTTATCCAAGGGGATTTTGGAGCGAGAGCCTCCTCTTTGTAGGAATCTTTGGCAAGTGTGGAGAGCATATCATACTTTTTAATGAGCCCTGCAACGCTCCAATGCAGTGCCCCTGCATCATCGCCCAGAATTTCTCTGGTGAGGCGTATCTGATTGGCAATCTCAGTAGGGCGATGCGAAGCCTTAATTTCAACGGTATTGAGACCTGGCCAGAGGTGTCTCTTATGGGTGTTTTCTGCTTTCCACCAGAGGAGGAGCTCCCTAAAACTCTGCCCTTTGGAGTCTATCGCCCAGTAGAGCTGCGGAGAGAAGTAATCTACCCAGCCTTTATTAAGCCAGAGCTTTGCATCGGCATAGAGTTCATCGTATTGAGAAAGCCCTTTTGCCGACGCTGGATAGCCAGGTTTCCAAATTCCGAAAGGGCTGATACCAAACTTCACATAGGGTTTTTCTGCCTTGATTTCCTTATAGATTCGCTCCACAAACTTATTTACATTCTCCCGTCTCCAATCGGCTTTTGAGAGCTGACCACCTTTGGCTATGTACTCATTCCAAGTTCGCTGATCGGGGAAGTCCGCACCATTATTATAGGAGGAATAAGGATAGAAATAATCATCAAAATGCACCGCATCTATATCATACCTTCGGACGAGGTCTCGCACCACCGCAGAGGTATGGTTCTGGGTTTTAGGGTCGGAAGGGTCAAACCAATACATCCCATTCTTTAGGCGAACCACATTCGCATCGGTTGTATTGATCATAGATTTTGGGCTGACTTTCCCACCATTGGAGTGATGTGCTCGATACGGATTTAGCCAGATATGAAGCTCCATTCCGAGCTTATGAGCTTCCTCTATCCAGAATTCCAATGGGTCGTAATAAGGTTCTGGAGCTCTGCCCACCTCCCCTGTCAGAAAGTAGGACCAAGGCTCCAAATCACTTTTGTAGAGGGCATCTGCTGAAGGTCTTACCTGGAAAATCACCGCATTAAAATGATGATTTTTGAGGAGTTCCAATATAAAAAGAGCCTCATTTTTTTGCTCCTGCACACTAAGATTTTTCTTAGACGGCCAGTTGATATTCGCTACCGATGCCACCCACGCTGCTCGGAACTCCCTTTTTACCTCTGGGAGCTGTACGCGCAAGGCATCTTCCTTTTTCACTGGGGGCTGAGGCTTCTGATGTGGCTGTTGCTCAGATTTTGTAGGTGTTTTCTTCGTTTTTGCTACGGTTTTTGTTGTCTTTACGGATCTTTTTACGGTTTTCCTTTTTTGGCTACCACAGGCATTAATGACGAATGCAAGCAGAATAAGTAGAGGAAAATACTTTAATTTCATCTGTTCTTGATTTAAAGCCTCAAAAATAGGGGTTAATGATGAAATCTAAAACTCTAAATTGAAATCAAGTGTATTAAATAACGAAAAACAGCAATGAGCATTAGCACTCACCACTGTTTTTAATAAAATAATCCTTTTCTTTTTAAAAGTAGAGTTTAGTCTATCCTTCCAATTCTGCTAAATACCGCTCGGCATCTATTGCTGCCATACAGCCACTGCCCGCTGCGGTTATCGCCTGCCTGTAGACAGGATCTTTTACATCACCAGCGGCAAATACGCCAGGTATGTTGGTATGCGAACTACCTTTTTCTGTGAGGATATAGCCGTTCTCATCCAAATTTATCTGACCTTTGAAAATATCCGTATTCGGCTTATGACCAATGGCGATAAAAATACCGTGAACCTCTATTTTGGCAGTATCCTTCGTTTGATTATTAATAACTACCGCACGCTCTACCAAGTTGTTTTCCCCCTCAATCCCGATGAGCTCGTGGTGGAATTTCACTTCTATATTTTCGGTATTCATCACTCGGTGTACCATTGCTTTTGAAGCCCTAAACTCACCCTTTCTCACGAGCAGAGTAACCTTTGAGCAGAGCTTAGCAAGATAAGTAGCTTCTTCGGCAGCGGTATCCCCCCCTCCTACTACGATGACCTCTCTCCCTTTGTAGAAAAATCCGTCGCAAGTAGCACAAGCAGAGACTCCCCCACCCGCATATTTCTGCTCATCATCGAGTCCCAAATACTTGGCAGAAGCTCCAGTGGAAATGATAACGGTACGGGCCAAAATCTCCTTATCACCTGCCCAAAGCGTATGAACTCCACCCTTTTGAGTGGCAAATTCTGCCTTAGTAATGGTCTCAAAATGTACTTTTGTATCAAATCGTTCGGCTTGTTTCTGCAAATCCATCATCAGCTGGGTACCTGTAACCCCTTCTGGATAACCAGGGAAGTTATCTACTTCAGTAGTGGTGGTCAGCTGCCCGCCTGCTTGTAATCCTGTGTATAATTCTGGCTTTAAATCTGCCCTTGCAGCATAGATAGCTGCTGTATAACCCGAAGGGCCAGAGCCGATAATAACGCAATCTAAAATATTCTTTTCCATAATATCTAAAATTTATTTGGCTTAAAGTCTCAGCCTGTGATTAAAAATAAAATCACCATAGAGTATCTCCACAGTGATTAATTTGTATCTGTTTTCTTATTTTGTAGCGTCTGAATCCTGTGCAGGAGTGGTAGCAGGAGCAGAAGTATCTTTCTTAGCGGGAGTGCTCGCTTCCCTTTGCGCTGGAGCTACCGATGTAGAAGGCGTAGGATTCGCTGTGAGTACTACACTGAGGATAATCAGCACTACGATGGTGATGCCCAAAGTCCAAGTAGCTTTCTCCATAAAGTCATTGGTTCTCTGTACCCCAAACTGAGCGGAGGAAGCACCTCCAAAAGTACCAGAAAGCCCTCCTCCCTTAGGGTTTTGAGCTAAAATGATAATGATTAATAAAACGGCTGCTATGACGATTAACACCATTAGCAATGTAAATATTGTACTCATTAGTTTTCTAAATTTAGTGGGCAAATGTAGCCCTTTTTTATTTAATGGACAAATAAAATAGAGCTACCCCAAGAGGTAGCCCTATTCGAATGAATGTTTACTTAAAAGTGGCTTCTGTCGCCTTATTGATTTCGTAGGAATTTACATTAAAGATCATCTCCATACCATTGATATTCTGTGTAATCTTGAATGGGAGCTTCAGACCCTGTACTTCCTTATAGTCGGAATAATAAGTCGGAATGCTGATCTCCTGCCCATTGGCTTTTTGGAGTTTCAATTCGCCTAATTTAAGCCCAGACTTCACGCTATAATAATAAGTAGTACTCCCCTGCTTGAGCGCGTACGCATCTTCACCATTAATGTTTTCAATGCCCTTGAGCTCTACTTTATCTTTGGTGAAATTCGCTTCTGGGAAGAGACCTGCTTCGGCTTTCATCTCGGCTTTTGCTTCTTCTGGCATTGGGACTTTATTCCCTTGTGCTACGATATAGCCGTCTTTACCATTGAATACCATTTTTTGCACGGTGTTACCCATCATTTTCATCTCCATAAGGAATTCCCCTTTCTTCCCTTTGATAGTGGAGAGCTCAAGTGCCATTCCCTGTACCGTTCCCGAAGCATTAGTAGTAAGGTATTTCACTTTTTCTATTGCGGCTTTACTTCCAGTAGCACTTATGAACTTCTGTGCTATGGATTCTACGGTTACATTAGCATCAATTTTCTTAGTTGCTGGCTTTTGGGTTGGGTTTGCATAGGCATCAAAGTATTTTACTGGGTAGCCGAGTTTCTCTACACTGTCTGCAATCTCACTCGCCTTTCCTGCAATGAAAATTCGGCTTTGGTTAGGAAGGATGTTAGCTTTTGCAGCGTTTTCTGTATCGGCAATCGTTACTTTATCAATAGATTTGAGATAGTTATTATAAAAACCTTCTGGGAGGTTTTCTAATTTCTCACTCAGAGCAAATTCTGCAATCGTTTCTGGCTTCTCCAGAGACATAATAAACTGACCTTTTAGTTTGGCTTTTGCGTTTTCTAACTCGTCTAATTTGATGGCGGAAATTCCTTTTAATTCGTTCATAAATTCTTGAACTGCTTTATCAGTAACCTCATTTCTCACACTAGCATTTGCTGTGAATTTTGGGCTGTATTTACCTGTGGAGAGATTAGAATACGCACCATAAGTGAATCCGTTTTTCTCACGGAGGTTCATAAAGAGTCTTGCTTCCCCACCACCTCCAAGGATGTAGTTGGCAAGCACTCCGCTGAAATACTGAGGGTCTTTCTTCTTGAGGGTAGAGATATTCCCAATATAGATAACGGATTGAACCGCCGTAGGAACATCCACGATATTGACTTCAGTTGCTACATTTTGAGCAGGTTCTAAAGCAGTGAATTTAGCTTTTGATTTCTTCCACTTTCCAAATTCTTTTTTTATGAGATTCTTGATATCATCGGTTTTTACATCACCTACGATAACGAGGTAAGCATTGTTTGGTGTGTAATATTTCTCATAAAAATCCTGAACATCTTTTAGCTGGATTTTATTGATGCTCTCCTCTGTTTCAAACTCCCCACGAGGGGTGTTTTTACCATAAGTTAAAGCCCTTTGAACTCTTCTGGCAATGGCTTCTGCACTCTTTTCTTCAGATCTTAATCCCTCAATGGCTCTCTCCTTAGATTTATTTACCTCTTCTACTGAGAATTTAGGGTTTGCGATAGCATCTGCCATTAGGCTAATGACTTGCTTGGAGTATTTTGAAAGGGTATTGGCAACAGCGCCAGATTCACCAAATCCTATTTTTGCTCCATAGAAGTCTACTTTCTTGTTATATTCATCTTTGCTAAGGCTAGTTGTCCCAGTACCCAGCTGGCTGGATAAAATCCCACCTACACCTGCTATCTCGCCTTCGTATAAAGGTGGTCTATCGATGGTAAGCTCAATATTTACCCTTGGGAGCTTGTGGTTTTCTACAACGAGGACGGTAAGCCCGTTTTTCAGTTGGAAAGTCTTTGGTTTTGCAATGTTGATGACCGGTGTAGCGGCTGGTTTCGGCATTGCATTGATGTCTATATTCTGTGCAGAGAGCATTCCAGAGATGAGGAAAGCGGCTGCTATGTATTTTATGTTTTTCATTTTTGTTGCGGTTTATTTTTTTTCTGGTAGATAGTTGATGATTGCTCTTTGGTTGCTGTTCAAATACTTTTTAGCAACCTCTCTTAGCTCCTCTCTTGTAATGGAGCGGTAGATTTCTATTTCCTTGTTGATGATGTCTGTATTCCCTTTTAGCATATATCTGTCTGCCAACGAGTGCGCAATGCTCTCTACCGAAGTATTGGAATTGACAAAATTATTCTCCATTTGGTTTAAGAGTTTCTGATAATCTTCTTCAGAGATGAGCTCGGTTTGTACTTTTCTTATCTCTGCATCTATATCGTTCTGCAAAGTAGCCTTAGAGGTTTCTCCCATCGGAAGGGCAAGGCAAGCAAAGATGCTGTAATCTTCCATACCAAGGTTAAAAGCACCGATTTCTAATGCTTTTTTCTCCTTATCTACTAATTTTTTATAGAGCACGGAGGATTTACCATCGCTCAAATAAGTGCTGAGCATATCAAGCGCATAGGCGTCTCTGTCTTTATAGCCCGGTGTTCTGTAAGCGAAGATATAAGCTGGGATTTGGATATTCTTATCATAATAAGTCTCCTCATAAGCGGTGGTAATGGGAGTTTCCTTCGCGAAGTTTCTGGTGATAGCCGCTCCTCTTGGGATGGAGCCGTAGTATTGATTAATCCAGTTTTTGGTTTGCTCTGGCTTAATGTCTCCCGCCACTACAAGCACAGCATTATTAGGCACATAGTACTTCTTGAAGAAGTTTTTAAACTCTTCTAATGTAGCGGCATTAAGGTCTTCCATAGAGCCGATTACCGTACCTTTATACGGGTGTTTTTTAAATACTGTTTTGAGAAGCGCCGTCATAAAATTACCATACGGCTGGTTATCCATTCTCAGTCTCTTTTCCTCTTTTACTACTTCTCTTTGGGTATCTACACCGATTTGGTTGATGATAGGATTTCTCATCCGCTCGGCTTCCATCCAGAGCCCAAGCTGCTCGTTATTCGATGGGAAAACCTCGTAGTAATAGGTTCTATCGCCCGTAGTATTGGCATTATTCGAGCCTCCATTAGCAGAAACGATCTTAAACCAATCACCTCTTTTGATGTTTTGAGTTCCCTCAAAGAGCAAATGCTCAAAGAAGTGTGCAAAGCCCGTTCTGCCCTCTATTTCGTCTTTTGCACCCACATGGTACATTACAGAAGTAGTAACGACAGGAGCGGAATTATCCTGATGAAGAATCACATGTAGCCCATTTGGCAAATCATACTCCTCGAATTTGATTTGCTGTGCATTAGCGAGCATCCCGAAAAGAACTGCTGCTGCCACTGATAAAAGTCTTTTTTTCATTATTAGAAAACTATTTTTATTAAAATCGATTGATGAGTAGCAAAAGTACTTAAATTGTTACAATGAAGAGCGTTTTTTTCAGAAATATTATAAGCAACCAATACACTTATCCTCATAAATAAGGCAAAGAGCTTAAAAGAATGATTTTTATTATTAAATCAAGCAGATAAAGTATAATAAGCCTCATCATTGCATTAATTTATTAAAGCAAATAGTTTTTATCAATCATTGTAATACAATAAAAATAATAGAGTTTTTAATAAAAATTTTCATTTATAGTTTTTTATTGTTACTTTTGGTCTGCCTCAATTATAGCATATTACCAAATGGATACAACAAAAATTGACTTACTGAAAGAATTAAAAAAATATTTCGGCTTTTCCCAGTTTAAGGGACAGCAGGAAGAAATCATCAGGACACTTCTTAGCAATAAAGATGTGTTCGTTTTAATGCCTACAGGCGGGGGCAAGTCGCTCTGCTATCAGCTACCAGCACTAATCTCAGAAGGTACGGCAATCGTAGTCTCTCCCCTTATTGCACTGATGAAAAACCAAGTGGATGCAGTGAATGGGCTTTCATCCGAAGAGGGAACAGCTCATGTGCTCAACTCCTCTCTAAATAAACAGCAGACCAATCAGGTTTTCTCAGATATTAAAAGCGGAAAAACAAAGTTGCTCTATGTAGCTCCAGAGAGTTTGATAAAAGAAGACTATCTGGAAATTCTTCGTACGGTAAAAATCTCCTTCTTCGCGATAGATGAGGCGCATTGTATTTCGGAATGGGGGCACGATTTCCGACCAGAATACCGAAATCTGAAACTCATCATAGACAAAATAGCCGATGTACCTATAATAGCTCTAACCGCAACGGCAACACCTAAGGTGCAGGAAGATATACAAAAGACCTTAGGAATGAACAATGCAACGGTATTTAAAGATAGCTTCAACCGAGCAAACCTTTTCTATGAAATACGCCCAAAAGTAAATGTAGATAAGGAAATCATTAAGTTCATCAACCAAAACAAAGGAAAATCGGGAATTGTATATTGCCTCAGCCGTAAAAAAGTGGAGGAATTCGCTCAATTGCTACAAGTAAATGGGATTAATGCCCTGCCCTACCACGCAGGTCTTGACCAAAAGACAAGAGTAACCAATCAGGACAAATTCCTAATGGAAGAATGTGATGTAATTGTGGCAACTATAGCTTTCGGGATGGGAATAGATAAGCCTGATGTACGATTTGTAATCCATTACGACATTCCTAAATCTCTTGAAAGCTATTACCAGGAAACAGGAAGAGCGGGGAGAGACGGCGGTGAAGGCTATTGCGTAGCTTTCTATGACCCAAAAGATATTGAGAAACTTGAAAAATTCCTCGCTCAAAAGCCCGTTTCTGAAAGAGAGATTGGACTTCAGTTATTAAATGAAGTGGTAGGATACGCAGAAACCTCTATGAGCAGGAGACAATACCTTCTCTACTACTTCGGTGAAGAATTTGACCCTGTAAACGGCAATGGTGCTAAAATGGATGATAATTCCATAAACCCACCAACGATGAAAGATGCAACCAAAGATTTTGAAATACTACTGGAAATCATCAAAAAACTTGATGAAAAATTCAGAACCAAAGACCTCATCAACATCATTACAGGTAAAGAATCCGCAGTTACCAAGTCCTATAAACTCGAAGACCACAGGTTTTTTGGTATTGGGAAACACGAAACTGAAAACTATTGGAAAACCATTATACGACAAGCTACAGTACAGGGATTCTTGCAAAAGGATATCGAAACCTATGGAGTACTAAGCCTTACTGAAAAAGGTAGAGCTGTCCTAAATAAAGAGCTCAATACTCCTTTCTACATCGCAGAAGATCGTACCTTTGATCTCTCGCAAGCGAAATCTGAATCGGATAGTGTTTCTGTACAATCGGGTGGAGGTTTAGATGAAGTGCTTTTTAGCCAACTGAAAGAATTAAGAAAGAAAATCGCCAAGAAACTCGGCATTCCTCCATACACGGTATTTATGGATCCAAGCCTTGAAGATATGACGGTTCAATATCCCATAACCGTAGAAGAAATTGCAAAAATATATGGTGTAGGCGAAGGGAAAGCACGGAAATACGGTAAGGAATTCGCTGAATTTATTGCGAAATATGTAGAGGCAAATAATATTGAGCGGATGCAGGATATGGTGATTAAACAAGTGGCTAATAAATCCAGCCATAAGGTATTCATTATCCAAAGTACAGACAAAAAATTAGATTTTGAAGACATTGCCAAAGCAAAAAACCTTACAATGGATGAGCTTCTCAAAGAGATGGAAGGTATCGTATACCAAGGCACAAAGCTCAATATAGACTACTACATCAGTGCAAATATAGATGAAGATATAGTAGAGGAGTTTATGGAATTTATGCACGAAAGCGAAAGTGATTCTATGAAAGTACTCTTGGATGAATTCGGCGATGACCTCAGCGATGAAGAAGTCCGAATGCTAAGAATAAAATTTATTAGTGATGTAGCAAATTAGCAGGAAGCGATAGGTTTTAGGGTTTAAACAATAGGTAATAAATAGTCGTCAATGGATAAAATCTATTGGCGACTGATTTTTGGAGGATATGCTATAGTACAGCTGATACTTACTTAAACTAAGGAAAAGAGGCTGAAATATTTTTGTACTCGGACAGCCTTTCATATAAAAATGCCTCACCAGCTACGATGTAAAAACTCTCCATACTAGTAGGCTCACCTGCTACGGTGCGAGGTAATAATATTTGTGTATTTTTGCCCCCTATATTGAAATGCGGAAAGATAGTACAGAAACTTAGTATTCTGATGGCTATTTATTTGAAAATAAAAATTAGTAACGAATGAAAGAACCCTTAGTAAGTGTAGTTACGATTACTTACGGACACGAAAAATACATCGGAGAGACAATAAATGGAGTCTTCTCCCAAAAGACAAACTTCCCGATAGAATTTATTATTGCGAATGACTGCTCGCCCGATAATTCGGATAAAATCATCAGAGAATTAATACAAAATGCGCCTGAACATATCACCGTAAAATATACTCGGCATACGGAGAATAAGGGAATGATAAGGAACTCCGTTTGGGCTATGAGCCAAGCAAGAGGAAAATATATAGCCCTTTGTGAGGGTGATGACTATTGGACGGATGAAAACAAACTCCAAAAGCAAGTAGATTTCTTAGAAAATAATAATGACTTCGCTATTTGTTGCCATAATGTAAAATTCCTGGATGGAGATACATTCACTTCTGAGGATTATGATCATTTAAATTCCAAAAGTGAATATACTTTGGAGGAACTTAGCCAAGTAAACTTACTCCCCACCCTATCTGCTGTGTTTCGTAATATAAAGATTGATTTCCCAGACTGGTATTATGATGCCCCTATGGGTGATTACCCCCTTATGATGTGGATAGCAAGGTATGGAAAGATAAAATACTTTAGTGAAAAAATGGGCGTGTATAGGCTTAATGTAGGAGTATGGCAACATAATAAAAACAATTATGAAAATATACTTCTCCTATATAAACACTTGGAAAACGATTTTGAAGAAAATGATATCGTTAGAAAAAATATGATTCAATATAAGAGGAAGTATATTAAAGCCCATCTAAAGACACTCCTTATTTTTCAAATAATTAGAAATAAATACTTAAAAGAATTATCTTTTTATGAGAGGCTTAAACTCATCGTAAAAAAAATATTTAGTACTTCTCGCAATTAATTATATAATATTTAGTGATAATGGACATCCTCATCAAGTCTTTTAACCGACCTTTTTATCTCGACAGATGCTTAAACAGTATTCATTCGTTTGTATCTGGAGATTATCGCATGAGTATTTTGGATGATGGTACTCCTCAAAAATACTTGGATAAAATCCAAGAGAAATATCCAAGCGTTAAAATTTTTAAATCTGAAAATCACTCAAAGAAAGTACAGGCAATAAAGGAAAATTTAGAAAATAGAAAAGAGATTAATGGCTTCCAAATCCCTACCCAGCTTTGGTATAATGCTGCAAAAAATGCCTCCGACTACTTTATAATGACGGAAGATGATGTATGGTTTAGCAGAGAAATTAATACCGATGAGCTCTCAAAAGAGGTGCAGGAGTATAACATCAATCTACTGAAATTAGGCTGGCTTGGGAGCAGTAAAGACGAGCAATGGCAGGAAGTGAAAGAGATTAACCACGCCATCAATGCTATTAAGCCCAAAGATTTATTCCTCTCTCATCCTTTAATAATGGATTGGTTCTTTTATAACAGGCTTAAATTTTTCAGTATTTTATACAAATTGGGAAAGGTAGATAACCAAACCAAACTGAGATACTGGACGCTGAATTCTATTTTAATGGGGCTTTGGAAAAAGGAATACTGGCTCTATATCTGGAAAGATGCCAAGGGGAAAGTAGATGAAAAGCAACAGCTCCGTAATGCAGCAGTCTATTACAATAGATTTGGAAAAGAAAATCCGAACTTTACGGCACAATTAAAGAATGAAGCAATGCTGACGACCTTTCAGTCTTCTGCCACAAATTCCTATCATAAGTACTCCTCAGATTTTGATGTGAATATTTTTAATCATATCATCAATGAAGCCTGGTACAATGGTGATTTTGATGCTATGGAGAATTTCCCTAATGATTTTTCAATGGATTATTTCATCCATTTTATAAAGGATAAAATGAATATTGAGGCGTTTAAAAACTGGGTAGAGCAGTTTAAAGAACAGTATAGAAAACAAGGTTGCAAGGTTGATTAACAATAAATTTTAGCAATGAATAGAAAAATACATTTAGTTTTTCATATTCGGTCAATGGAAATCGGCGGAATTCAAAAAGTCCTTTTGGAGTATTTAGCCAATTTACCGAGAGAGGAGTTTGAAATATCACTTATAACGAGCCTTTATCAAGGGGAATTAATTAATGAAATCCCAAAAGATATCCGCACCTATTTTATAGGAAATGGAAAAGAATTTCTTTCCAAAAATAAATACATTCAGAAATTACAGCTTGTTATCAGAAGGATTAAATTGGCATTTTATCAAAAGTTTCCTAATCTGCTTTACAGAAAACTACACAGAAAACCCAATATTGAAATAGCTTTTGATATTCCTACTTTTCAATGGGTTGCAAACAGTCCTGTAAAAGATTCTAAAAAAATATCTTGGCTTCATAATGATTTAAAAAACACCCATGCAAATGAAAATATAACTCTACATATCATAGCTCTGATGAAGAAGTTTGATGCTTGTATTATGGTTTCTGATTTTGCAAAAAACAACATAAAGAAATATTATAATACGGGGTTCAAAAGTAGCTTTGTAGTGAATAATCCTGCTAATACTAAGGACATTCAGAAGAAATCTAATGAGTTTAATACAGTCCTCCCCCACCCTTGTTTTATCGGAGCAGGACGACTCATAAAAAGCAAGGCTTATGATCTGCTTTTAGCAGCTCATCATCGCCTAATACAAGAGGGACACCAGCATTATATCGCTATCTTAGGTGATGGCCCAGAGAGGAATAATCTTTCAGAAGAAATCGGTCGACTTGGTGTAGAAAAAACATTCTTACTTTTAGGAAACAAGACCAATCCTTATCCTTATTTCAAAGAGGCGGATTTCTTTATACATCCATCGCTTAGAGAGTCTTACCCTATGGTTATTTTAGAAAATCTACTACTAAACAAACCCATTATTTCTACTAATGTGGGAGGCATCCCAGAGATTATTGATAATGGTATTAATGGAGTTCTTATCAATCCTAATGAAGATGAAATTTATAATGCGATGAAAGATTTCCTTACTCAGCCTGAATGGGTGAATAAAATAAAAGAGGGAACAAAAAATTCATCTGAAAGATTTAATGAAAACAAAATTTATCAGCAGGTAATTGATATTTTTAAATCTATATTAAAATAATGAAACCAGAAATCACCATAATTACCCCAACCTACAATCGTACTCATACGCTCCACAGAGTATATGAATCCTTAAAAAATCAGACCTTTAAAAACTTTAAATGGTTGATAATGGATGATGGCTCTACGGATAGTACGGAGGGTTTGGTAAAAAGTTTTCAGGAAGAAAATATTTTTTCCATCGAATATTATAAGCAAAAAAATCAGCATAAATTTTTGACTGTTTTGGATGGAATAAGAAAAGTAGAATCTAAGTATCATATGGTTGTAGATTCGGATGATTCTTATCCAGAAAATTCACTTGAAATTTTATTTAATGAGGTTGAAAAAATTGAAAATCAGGATGATTATATAGGCTTGATGGCGCTTTCAGCAGATGAAAAAGGAGATATTGTAGGGGATGCATATCCTAATGATGGTTTTGATGGGAGTATTTTTGATATGCGATATAAATATAAAGTAAGAGGGGATAAATTCGGGATTTTTATATCAAAAACTTATAAGAAATGGATTAAAAATAAGGACTATTCTAAATATGAAGGGAAAGGATATATTCCTCAGTCTGTGATATTTAATGAGTATGATGCAAAAGGTGTAAAAACAAGATTTATCAATAGGGTAGTGAGAATTTATCATAAGGATGAAAATGATACGGCATCTGTATCCAATACCCGTTGGACAGGTAAAAATGTTTTTGGACTAAAAGAAGGGCACTTATCTCTTCTTAATTCCTATGGTACAAAATTATTCTTCTACCCCAAAACTCTTCTTAGAAATATCATTGGTTATCAATACTATTCCTTTAAAAACAAAAATTCATTGAAAGAAGTTATCTTCTCCATTAACAATCTCACTATTAAAACCTTAGGGATATTTTTACTACCATTTAGCTATATTTATCATAAATTGAAAAACTAAATATGCTTTTTAATTCTATAGAATTTGCGGTATTTTTACCCATTGTTTTTATACTTTATTGGTTTGTTTTCCAGAAGAGTTTAAAATGGCAAAATCTCTTCATTGTTATTACAAGTTATATTTTTTATGGCTGGTGGGATTGGAGATTTTTGTTTCTAATACTTTTCAGTACTGTACAAGATTATTGTATCGCTTATTGGATTGAGAAAGAAAATAGCCAGAAAAAAAGAAAACTATTGCTATCTATAAGTATTGTTACGAATTTAGGATTTCTTGGATTCTTCAAATATTATAATTTCTTCATAGATAACTTTATTACAGCATTTAGCTTTTTCGGAACGAAACCCTCTATTCATACACTGAACATTCTTCTTCCCGTTGGCATTAGCTTTTATACATTCCAAACACTAAGTTATACAATAGATGTATATCGAAGAAATCTTACAGCTACCAAAAATTTTATAGCTTTTTCAGCATTTGTAAGTTTTTTTCCTCAGTTGGTTGCTGGTCCTATCGAGAGGGCAACTCATCTACTTCCTCAGTTTTATAAGAAACGAAATTTTAATTATAATCTTGCAGTAGATGGTATGCGCCAAATCCTTTGGGGGCTCTTCAAAAAAATGGTTATTGCGGATAATTGTGCTATTTATGCTAATCAAATTTTTGCTAACTATGAGACCTCCTCAGGAAGCGAACTTGTCTTAGGAGCAGTATTTTTTGCCTTTCAGATTTATGGGGATTTTTCAGGATATTCGGATATTGCTATCGGAACCTCTCGTCTTTTTGGTTTTGATTTAATGAAAAACTTTAATTTCCCATACTTTTCAAGAGATGTTGCTGAGTTTTGGAGAAGGTGGCATATTTCACTCAATACATGGTTTCGAGATTATCTCTATATCCCATTAGGTGGTAGCCGAGGAGGAAATCTAATGCGCATACGAAATACTTTTATCATCTTTTTAGTAAGTGGTTTCTGGCACGGAGCAAATTGGACTTTCATCATCTGGGGTGCTTTAAACGCTTTATTTATAATGCCTTCTATTATCTTCAAAACCAACAGAGCAAACTTAGACATCGTTGCAAGTGGAAGGAAACTCCCCTCATTTAAAGATATAATGAATATCAGTATTACCTTTGGGCTCATTACTTTTGCTTGGATTTTCTTTAGAGCTGAAAATGTAGAACAAGCATTTTCTTATATTTCAAGGATTTTTAGTCCAAGTGTTATAAGTATCCCAAGAATTCATAAAGCAGCATTAGCGACTATTATTCTTATTGGCTTTTTACTCATTATAGAATGGATTGGTAGAGAAGATAATTTCGCTTTAGAAAAGTTATTTGTGAATTCTAATATTGCAGGGGGGGGGTAATTATCAATTAGTTAGATGGTCTTTTTACGCTTTTATTATTCTACTTATAGGACTATTTATGCAAACCAATGAAACTCCATTTATTTATTTTCAATTCTAATCAATGAAAAAATTCTTAACAAAAATAATTCAGTTTTCAGTCTTTGCTTCTGTTTTTTATATCATTATACTTCCATTATGGAGCTATATTATGCCTCCTTTTATGGCTAAAAATGTGAGAAGCTGTGTGGGTTGCTATGGACATTTATTTTCCAGAGTAAAAGAAATACCACAAGTTAAGAACCCAGACATACTTTTCATAGGTTCCTCACATGCATACAGAGGTTTCGACCCTCGTGTTTTTTCCAAATATGGATTGAATACTTTTAATTTAGGCTCAAGTTCCCAAACACCTATCAATATGCAAGTTCTTCTAAAGCAATATTTGGATGACATTCAGCCTAAAATGGTCATTATGGAAACTTATGCTGGTACTTTAGAGACTGATGGTGTGGAATCCTCCTTGGATTTACTTAGTAATAATAAAATTGATAAAAACGCTCTTCAAATGGCAGTAAAAATCAATCAACTTCCTACTTATAATACACTTTTATATGGATATTTCCGTCAAGTATTTGGGCTTAATAAATCATTTACCGAGCCTGCAATTCAAGATGGAAACACCTATATAAAAGGAGGCTTTGTAGAGAGTAAATTTTCTAAAAATCAACTAAAAGAAGAGCAAATCAAAGACTGGGATATCAATCCTGAGCAACTTAATGCCCTAAAAGAAAATATAGCTCTATTAAAACAAAGAAATATTCCATATATATTGGTTCAGGCTCCTATTACTAAAAAACTTTATGATGCACGTACTAACAACAAGGAAGTAGATAGCTTACTCTCAACTTTAGGAACTTATAAAAATTTTTATGGTACGATTAAGCTAAATGATACTCTTGATTTTTATGATAGTAACCATTTAAATCAAAATGCAGTAGTTAAATTCAACGAAAAAGTTATTGAATACCTAAAAACAACAAAATAAATGACTCCCCCAAAAAAAATCCTTATAAGAATAGGCTCTTTACGGCACGGAGGTGCAGAGAAAGTACTGGCAACTTTCCTAAAAAACCTCCCCGAAGACAAGTATGATATAGACCTGCTCCTGAATCTTTATTCTGGTAAGTACCTGGCAGAAATTCCCTCTTGGGTTAATATTTTATACCTCAACAAAGGGGAAATGATTACTACAAATCGCCTACAAGACCTCCCATTAAAGGCATTCAGAGTAATGTATCAATGGATATTGAGAAAATTCCCCAAGCTGCTGTATAAGTTTATACTAAAGGACAAGCCGTATGATATAGAATTTGCTGCCATACACGGTTTCAGAGATGAAATCCTCAATTCGCCACTAAAATCTTCAAAAAAAATAGTCTGGATTCACAACGATTTAAGAAAAACCGAATTCCATAATTATACAGATGATGAAATAAGAAAATTCTTTGGCTTTGACAAGATTATGCTAATCTCAGAGCACATACAGCAGGACTTCGAGAGCCTTGCAAAAACGCCAAACGAAAGAAACAAAATCGTGAGGATTTATAACCCCCTTGATACTGAAGAAATCATCTCTAAAGCCAGCCTCCCTCCCCACCAAGAGATAGAAAAGACCGCTCCTCTATTCCTCTCCGTGGGTACAGTTTTCCCTCAAAAAGGGTTCGACAGGCTCCTGCGTGCCCATAAAAAACTCTTAGACGAGGGGCTTAAACATCAGATTCTTATCTTGGGAGATGGCTATGACTTCGAGAATATAAAACACCTGAAAAACGAGCTGGGAGTTGCACATTCGGTAACGATGCTGGGCTTTACAGACAACCCTTATCCTTACTTTAATATCGCTGACTACTACATTCTAAGCTCCAGATATGAAGGCTATCCTACCGTACTTTTCGAGGCGATTACCTTAAAGAAAAACATCATTGCAACCGATGTTTCTGGCGTAAGCGAAATGCTCCTCAATGGCAAGCTCGGGCTCATTACAGAAAACTCCGAAGAGGGCATCTATCTCGGGATGAAAAAAGCCCTTACCGAGTCTCAATCTTTCACTACTTATCAGCAGGAGCTCAAAGCCTACCAGATGCCTTTCAGCCTTAGAAATTCAGTGGACAAGATAATGGATATTTTAGACCAACTCTAACCTAAAACAAATAGATTTCAACCCTTTATGAACTTTAAATCTCTCCTCCCGCTCATCGTTTTTATTGCCGTATTTCTCGGCAGTGGTATTATCTCTGGCGATTTCTATGCTCTCCCTGCCCCTATTGCAGTTTTTGCAGGGATTATCACCGCTTTTATCCTCTTTTTCAGGAATGGAATCCATCAGAATATAGAAAATTTCATCCGCGGTTGTGGCAATGAGAATATTGTGATGATGTGCCTCATCGTGCTTCTCTGCGGAGCCTTTTCCAAGGTTACAACTGCCATCGGAGCTACAGAAACGGTGGTTCATCTCGCACAATCTTACCTCTCACCGAGATTCCTATACGCAGGGGTTTTCATCCTCGCCTCTTTCCTTTCATTCTCGTCGGGCACCTCAGTTGGAGCCATCTCCACCCTCACTCCTATCGTTGCAGGTTTTGTACAATTAGAGGGTATAGACACTGCGCTCATCGCTGCCTCACTGCTTTCTGGGGCTATGTTTGGCGACAATCTCTCGATTATTTCAGATACCACCATCGTGGCTACTCAATCTCAGGGCTGCAGTATGAAAGATAAGTTTAGAACCAACTCCCGAATGGCATTCCCAGCCTCCATCCTTACCGTGATTATCCTAATGTTACTCGGTTTCTACCTTCATCCGAACCAAAGCGGCGTTTTGGTGGATAATATCACGATCCAATGGCTCAAAATCCTGCCTTATCTCTTCGTTATCACAATGGCTTTGGCGGGTGTTAATGTCTTTATCACCCTCTTCCTTGGGGTTGTCTTTGCTGGGGCTATCGGAGGGTACGAAGGGCTTACGCTGATGGAATTTCTCAATATTTCCTACAATGGTTTCAGTGCTATGACGGATGTATTCCTCGTCTTTTTCCTCACGGGTGGGCTCGCCTATATGGTTGAGAAGCAAGGGGGCATAGAGTTTATCATACAGAAAATGTCTCGCTTTATGACGAGCAAGCTGAGGGCTAAAATCGGCATTGCAAGCCTTGTAGCGCTGGTTGATGCCGCCGTTGCCAACAATACGGTTGCCATTATGGTCTCAGGGTCTGTTGCGAAGCGCATCAGCGAGCGGTTTAAAATCCCTGCTCCTCACACAGCATCCATCTTAGATATTATTTCCTGCATCGTTCAGGGGCTTATCCCCTACGGGGCGCAAGTTCTCATCCTCTTTAAGCTAATGCAAACCGATATCAACTACTCTGAAATGGTTTCAAAAGCCTATTACCTCTGGCTGCTGCTCCTCATTTCTATCATTTATTTTATAAAACAGGGTCAGAGAGGGGTCAGAGAGGGTCAGAGACCCATTCTTTAGGTTAAAGACCGGAACAATTAGGTTAAAAAGCCCGTCGACCCGGTTAAAAACCCCGCCGACCCGGTCAAAAAGTTGACAAAAAATAGCGAGATTTTTTATTAAAATGACAATTGGCGGTTAGCAGTTAGCTAATTAACCAGAAGCCAAAAGCTAATTGCCTTTTATTTAGCTGGAGCTACGTCTATTTTGTAGGTTGCGTGGCAGGCTACGCAGTTATTGAGGAGCTTATCGAGCTGCTGTTGGGTAGTTTTAGGGTTGAAATCGGTTTTTGCCGCCTCAGAAATCTCTTCAAAAAGCCCGTGGGTACCAAAGCCCAACTTCTTGAAACCTACGGGAAGGGATTTTATCAGTCCATCAGGAGCGTGCTCTCCTACCCCTCTTCCCGAGCGCTTCCCAGCTTCTATCACGGGTTTAGGGTCATTGGTCATTATCCCTTTATTGATTTGCTGCACGCTTTCTACAAACTGCCTCATCTCCGCCATTACAAACTCGCGGTGGTCTTTACTCATTCGGATGCTCTGCCGGCTGTCTCCTTCGTACCTGTAAGTATCCCCTTTTATAAGAAATTTGTAGATGAGAACTAGATTGACGATGAACGAGATAAGGAGAAGAATGTATACGATTTTCTTTTTCATAATGGGTCGTATTTTGGTGGCTTAAATGAGTTTTTCTAAACTCTTAGTAGTCTTGTGGCGCTGGTATTCATCGAGCTTCTGACCGATGTATTTTATAGCCAAAGGAGCTACATAGATTAATGCAAAACCGACTGCCTTCTTCTTCCAGCCATCGGATTTCATTTTCTTTTGCACATAGTCTGTTACAAGATTTACCGCTCCTAATTTCATTGTATCCTGAATAATCTCAGTACTTGTTTCACTGTTTAGGACCTGCATCATCGTATTTCTATTCAATACCGATTTTATCTTATGAGAAATCATTTTCAAAACAGAAGAGGAATCAAAAGTGGTCTTAATATTCCCTTCATCGTCTGTAGTTTCCTTTAAAAACGCATCTGTATAGCCTTGGGTAATAACACTTAGCGACTCTTTTGGGCGAGTAAAAGCCATTAAATCTTCCAGTTTTTTTATTTCGGATTTAAGGTTTTCCTTCTTGGCTCTTAATTCATTAAGAGCATTGTATTCCTTTGCCATAATTAACGATTTAAAAGTTTAATGAGCGTATTTGCCGCATACCTCTGGATACCTTTTCTCATCAGAACAACGATGATAAATATCAGTAGACAAACGGCTGACATCAGCAAGAGGCCGTAGGCATAATTTCCCAATAAATACCCAAGCCAAAGCCCTACACCTAAGATTAAAAAGACAATGAAAAAGGTGAGAAACACAAGCGCAATCACCAAAAAATAAACAAGCCCCGAGATAAAAGCTGCCTTTTCGGTAACTTCTAATTTCACGAGATTTATTCTCTTTTCTATATATTCTTTCAGTAGGTTTATCATAATTCTAATGCTATGCTATCAGTTAAAAAAAGGAAACTTAGAAAGTTCCCTTTTATTGTTCCTAATTTTAAAATCTGGGAAAATGATTGAAATGGATTATTTCAAGCCATCTAATTCCGTTTGAGCATCATCTTCCGCATCAGCAATGGAGTGAGAAGCCTGCTCCTTGTACTTGTGGTACTGCTCTTTTACTTTATCAGCAGTTTTATGATATTGGTCTTTAAGCATCTCAGCCGTTTTACCATATTGTTCTCTTGCCTGCTCAGACCAGTCTTCTGCTACTTTTCTGAGCTTCTTGCGGGTCTTCTTGCCCTCCTCTGGAGCAAAAATAAGACCTAAAACTACACCTACAGCAGCACCTGCTAATAGACTGGCTAATACACTTCCTGAATTATTTCCTCTGTTTGACATTTTAATTGTTTTTTAAGGTTAATATTTACTATAATCACTGCGTAAAAGTACAATAAAATTATAATATGGGCACTATGAGTGCTCAAAATTTAGGTAAAAGTCTTTTGCTTCGGAAATGACTGCATCCATTTCTTCTAATGTAAAAACTTGGAGGAATTTTTTCCTGAAATCCTTAAAGTGTGGCACCCCTCTGAAGTAGTTTGAATAATGCTGACGCATTTCTATAAGCCCAAGACGCTCACCTTTCCATTCGGTACTCCACTCGGCGTGCTGCCTTACGGCGATAAGACGGTCTTCTATAGTAGGCTCTGGAAGAAGCTCCCCCGTTTGGAAGTAATGTTTTATCTCTTTGAATAGCCAAGGGTAGCCAATTGCCCCACGACCGATCATTATACCATCGCAATCGTATTTTGAGCGGTATTCAAGTGCTTTTTCCGGGGAATCAATATCTCCGTTTCCAAAGATTGGGATTTCTATATTGGGATTGTTTTTTATCCTGCTGATATGCTCCCAGTCCGCCTCGCCTTTGTACATCTGAGAACGGGTTCTGGCGTGTATGGTCAGTGCCTTGATACCTGCTTCCTGCAACCTTTCAGCAACTTCATCTATATTGATAGAGCTGGAATCCCAACCAAGGCGGGTTTTTACAGTTACAGGCAAGTGGGTAGAAGATACAACGGCTTTGGTAAGCCTCACCATCAGGTCTATATCTTTCAAGACGCCTGCGCCTGCACCTTTGGCTACAACTTTCTTCACGGGACAACCGAAATTAATATCTACAAGATCGGGTTCTACGGTTTCAACGATTTTAGCGGAGAGAGACATCGCTTCTTCATCTCCACCGAAGATTTGGATTCCTACGGGGCGCTCGTAATCAAAAATATCAAGTTTCTTTCTGGATTTAATAGCATCTCTGATGAGCCCTTCGGAGGAGATAAATTCGGAGTACATAAGATCAGCACCGTGAAGCTTGCAAAGGCGTCTAAACGGAGGATCGCTCACATCCTCCATCGGAGCAAGCAATAGAGGGAAGTCTGGCAGTTGTATATTACCTATTTTAATCATAGGCGCAAAGATAGATATTTGGAGCCACTTGTGAGCACGCTGTAGCTCATTGAATATCCCACTAACTACGGTAACTACGGCTTAATATAAGAAAGGATAAGGTTAAGGGTTTCTTCCTTATTAATATCTGAATTATCAATAAGAATAGCATCTTCGGCTTGGATGAGAGGGGCAATTTCTCGGGAGCTGTCAATTTTATCACGAGTGATAAGATTCTCCCTTACAAGCTCAAAATCCATAGGTATGCCGAGCTCCTGAAGCTCTTTAAAGCGCCTCTCTGTACGCTTATCTATACTGGCAGTGAGGAAAAATTTATAATCTGCATCGGGAAGAACCACCGTACCAATATCCCTACCATCGAGGATGACACCACCGTTTTGAGCGATTTGCCGCTGAGTATGGAGGAGGAAGCTACGCACTTCTGGCTGCTTGGCAATAAGGCTCACATTATCCGAAACCTGCTGGGTACGGATTTCTTTTGAGATGTCTTTCCCATTGAGAAAAAGGATGAGGGTATTATTCACCTCCTTAAATTCAAGATTGATATCATCAAAATGAGAAAAGAGAGCAGGGAGATCTATTTCATCGTTTTTCTGGCAGTTTTGAAGGGCAAAAAAAGTTACTCCTCTATATAAAGCACCTGTATCGAGGTGGATGAGCCCTAATTTTTTAGCAATTTCTTTGGAGATGGAGCTTTTTCCTGTAGAGGAAAAGCCATCTATGGCAATTACGGGTTTTTTATTCATTGAAATATTAAAATATTGAGAAAACTACCTTTTATTACCGCTAATTTCCGCGATATCTAAGGAAATACCAAACATATTCATATTAGAGGCATTGTGATAGCGTGTGTGGGCATAGTCAAACCTGAAATAGGAAATCTTGATACCAAAACCAGCAGAAAGCCCAGAGAAATTTCTTTGGTCAAGGACTGCAAGTTCATTCCCCCTCTTGATATTATAGCCAAGCCTGATATTAAAAGACTTCTCTGGGAAGAGCTCTGCACCGAAAGAAAAGTGATCTGCAATCTTCCTGAAGGTACCTACCTCTCGCCCATTGTTATCCAAATCCTGAGAGATATTAAACTGCTGTAAATCGTGTGCTGTAATGGTAAATGCGAGAGGAAAAGACTCCAAAATCTTGGTATAACCCAAATCTACCCTAAATGGAAGCCGCTCGTGGGTGCCATTATAAGTCTTAATCTGCGAACCAAAATTACGAGCAACCAAAGAAAGGCTTTCTTTTTTCTCATCGTTGTGGTAAGTAATGGCAGCAGTAGCAGAGATTGCCATAGAATTATAGGTATCTATCTTGGAAGTGATAAGCCCGAGGCTACCGCCCACCGTCCAATCCTCTTCAAACCGGTAGGCATAATTCGCTCCAATAAAGACATCGGAAGCAGAGAAAGTTCCGTTAATATTCCCAGCTTCATCGGTTCTGTCCATACTTCCATAGTCCATATAGCGAACATTCATTCCCACCAAATGACCGCTCCCAAAATCCTTTGCATAAGCGATGCTCCCTATTTTAGAATCGGCAAGGTATGAGGCATAATGAATAGAGATTCGGTTATCCATTTCCAAGTTCATCAGAGATGGATTTACAGCCGCAATACTCACATCATAGTCTCTGATAGATACGGCATCTCCCCCCAAAGCCGCTTGGCGGGCAGAAATAGGTAAATTGAGGAAGGTATAAACGCTCTGCCCTGTCTGAGCATTAGAATACAGCGCCGCACCAATAAATAACAATGAAAGTAGTCTTCTTTTTTCCATACTAAACTTCGCAAAAGTAGTGTATTTACTCATTTTCTCACAAATGAAATGCGTATATACAACGCTTTTAGCCTTGCCTTATTATATTCTTACCAGCTGATTTCCTTCTTATTTTTAGATTTCAAATATTCATTAATCTTTGAGAATGGTCGGCTACCGAAAAAACCTCTATGTACCGAAAATGGCGATGGATGGGCAGATTTTATCACAAAATGTTTAGCAGTATCGATATAGGCTTCTTTCTTCTGAGCAAAAGCCCCCCAAAGCACAAAGACTACACCTTCCTTTTGAGCTGAAATTTGTTGAATGATGAAGTCCGTAAATCTCTCCCAACCCAAAGCCTGATGAGAATTGGGAGAATGAGCCCTCACGGTAAGTATAGCATTAAGGAGGAGCACCCCCTGCCTTGCCCAGCTGTCTAATTCATTTGAAGTTTTCTTAATCCCTAAATCATCTTCTAATTCTTTAAAAATATTCTTCAAAGATGGAGGTGCAGGAACCTTATCCGAAACCGAAAAGCAGAGCCCGTTTGCCTGAAAGTCGTTATGATAAGGGTCTTGACCAATAATCACCACTTGAATATCCTCAAAGGGCGTTAGCTCTATTGCTCTAAATATTTGCTCCTTTGGTGGGAAGCATTTCCCGCTGGCATATTCCTGTTTTACGCTCTTCCAGAGGTTTGAAAAATAGTCTGTTGTTTTTATTGGAGCAAGGATTTCTTTCCAAGTCATCAGATTTTATTTTAAAAGCAACCAAAAGTATTATTTTTTATGATGATAGGCAAAAGAGAGGTTGGAAAATTTATTTAAAACCCTATCTCAGCAATACTCAATAAGCAATAAAAACACCTGTACTTGTCCATCAATATTAAAAAGTATACCTTGCAGAGGTAATTTTATAGTAAATCTTAATCAATAAACTATGGAGAAAGTGTTTTTTATATTGATGTTATTCATCGCTTCATCTATCGGCTATGCCCAAGAGAACGATATTCTCGAGCGACTTTTTGCATTAAAGAATAATGGTAAAATATGGCTAAATGTAGATAATTATACCATCACTTCTGAGGATTTTGACTATCCTTTTGATGAAAAGGGACTAAAAAAAGCATTCAAAAAAAATAAAATAAAGGAGAGCTGTACCAAAACTAAAAATGCAACCCTCCTCACCGATAATTTCTGTATCTCTGAGACTAAAAAAATAGCCGATGAACTCTACCAAAGCAACCATTATTATTTTATAAAGAACAGAGAGGGAAAAATAAAATTAGTATGGTTTGCAAAAGCGGGCAGTACAGATCAAAATATAGAAGAGACCCTTGTAAATATGCTCTTTGAAGATAAAATACCACAGGAAAAATTCCTCCCCATAAATCCTACTCGGCTCAATATCTTAGACAAGGAAATTATGCTGGGGACCAAGTGCTATTGGACGATGATAAACACCATACAATGCCCCTATAATGGAGAGATGAACTGGGCACTGCACAAGACACTGCAAGGGGCAAAGGAATCCGTGGAAAATCAATTAAAACTCTCCAAGAGCAGAAGTGAAGGCAAAATACAATCTGAAGAGACGGTCATGATCACCTTCCTCGGTGTGCCTGTACAAGCTAAAAAAGTCATCTTCTCCCTAAAAGGTATAAATGCTCTGCTTGTAGGAAATAAGGCACAGCTAATCGTTTATTATGTAGCTGAAAATATCAATGGGAAGAATATAAGCTGTGTAATGAGTTTCTGGAATGACGATGTGCTCAATCCAAAAACCAAACTCCCTGCCCTTATCGAGCAGCTCATAGAAATACAATAGTCTCTACTGCTCTCCCCCCCCTATTATTGTAGTGAGATATACAGACGAAAGCCTTAGAAATCTAAGGCTTTTATTATTTCTAGTCAAAGGGCTTATTATCGAGATAAATCTCATTGAAATCTTAATTTTAATAATAATTTTAACATTTAGAAAGGGAAGTATTAACACTAAAAAGGGATATTAAACCAGAAAAATAATTCCTACATTTGGGCTCGAAAAAAAAACGCATATGAACAGACAGGAATATGAATTCTGTGAGCCGAAACACTGGGCTAAGAAAATAAGTGATGAACAGCTGATAAGCTATCTGCACGAGACCGAGTTCTCCAAAGAGCAAACCGATGAAGGAAGAGATTATTGCTTTGTATTGGATAAGGTAATCTATACCTCCGATGAGGAAAATGCTGAGTACAAACTAATGGCATACTCACTCAACCAGCCCGATAACCTAAAAGCAGCCTCTGTGTATGAACACATACTTGAAGAGGGCGGGCAGTACCTCATCCACAGGATTTCTATCCTTAGAGACGGAGTACTTATTGATAAAACCCCAGATGTAAGCATAAAAGTCCTCGATGAGGAGAATGAGAGTAACGGCGGCGTACTCCAAAGCCTCAAAAAGGTAAATATTACTATTAAAGATCTCAGGCTTTATGATATACTCATCCTTGAGGATACCCTTACAAAACATTTTACTGAGAAAGACTTCCTACGAAAGGCTTTCTACCGCTCCATTGTGGTAAGCCCGGATACCTATTGGGCATACGGCTTGTATAGCTTTGAACTAATTAACGACAGGACACAACCTCTCACCTACAAAAAGCACTTCTACCGAGGTGAAAACGGCAATCTCCTACCTGATGAAACAGGTGAGATACCACAAGGTGAACGCTTCAAATTCTCTCATAACGATTATATTAATGATCTGGATGTGCAACGGGAAGTATACCCATTCATAGACTTTGTAACCAAAGCGAGCTGGGAAGAACTCTCCAACTTCATTACACCATACTACGAGCAGGTAGTAACGGAACATCCACTATCCTCCTATGCACCAGAATTTGCTAAGCAATTGGATGAGATAGAGGATAAAGACCAGCAAATCGCCTTTGCAATAGAGTATGTACAAAACCATATACGCTACATCTACAATGAAATGGAGATGCATGGGCACATTCCCCAATCGCCAGATATTACTTTTACCAACAAGCAGGGCGACTGTAAAGCAAAGTGCGTACTCCTGAAAACCTTCTTTGATTACTTGAACATTAGCTCTGAGATTATCCTCGTGAATTTCCAGGCAGACCATTACCTTAGGGTATATCAGCCGTCTCTCCTCGCCTTTAATCATGTAATTCTAAAAGTTCATTACAACGATAAGGAGTATTTCGTAGACCCTACTCTGCTTGATGAGTATGGTGGACTGGAAAACGGAAGCATCGTCTCCTTCTGCTATTATCTCCCGATAAGACAAGGGGCAAGCCTGCAACAAAGACCTGCTGTAAGCCGTACCAACTACGGTATAGAGGAGGAAATCAACATCAATGTGGTGAACAACAAAGGGAAAATCAGTATTAAGTCCAAGTACCGAAACAACCGTGCCAATGCGATGAGAAGGTACTTCCGAAATGCTAATAAACGAGAAATTATCGATAGCTGGAATAATTTCATTTTCTATTCTATGAACTTCCATAATGATAGAAAAGAGGAGGATATACGCAATGTATTCATCAATCCTAAAATTGAAATCATTTCCGATGATAAACTCAATAATGAATTCATTACTGAATACACCGCAGAGGTAGATAATGCTTACTTTACCGATAAAAACAATGGCAGAAGGTTCCTAATGTTCTTTGACCATAATATCAATAAGAATGTGGGCGACTTTAATCATAAGGATATCCTCTACTGGCATAATTTCGACAGGGAGAAGTATGCCATCCACCTCAATACTGATGAAAGTATTGATACTAAGGAAAAATATACTGTACAAGAGCTGAGTATCAATCACAAATATCTCTCCCACACGATAAAAAAAGATATCAGGAAAAATGGTGGTAGTGCCTATATAGACTATAACCCAATATCTAATGTGGAAATACCTCACGATGAAATCGAGGAACTGAAAAAGCAGTACAGGGAAATCTCTGACAGCAATTTTGGGCTGGGAATAGACATTATTGAGAAAGGATTCTTTAACAAGCTGAAATTCGCTATCAACAAAATACTGAAATAAGCAGGATTAACGGACTTCATTTTATGAACTAAAAAAGCCTTAGAAATATCTAAGGCTTTTGGTTTTATTTAGTGTTTGTTTAGTAGTTCCACATATCATTTTCCATCTGTAGAATCTGGTCTTTTATACGCTCACTTTCCTCGAGCTGTTCATCGGCATCATTAGGGATATAATCGGAGATTACACCACTGCCCTGCCCCGAACCAGACTTGTAGATGACAGATGAGAACCTCCTTGCATTAAGGATATCATCAAATGAAATATTGGAAGAGAGGTTTCTATTATTAAAGACGATAGAATTCGCCAATACTTCCCTTGCATTTGGATAGAAAATCCAAAAGAGGTCTATATAGGTATCATCTTGTGCTATCGGCATACCATCGGGACCTACTTGCCCCATTGCAGAAGGGTCTTGCCCCATTGCTGCTATACCAAGAAGGCGATACTTCATCTGAGAATCTCTCTTGTCTATATACCACATCCCTTTAATCTTAATGAGCTTCACATTGTCGGACTTTACCTCGTAGATATCGGTATATTCCCTCTTTTGCTCATCAGATAGAGGCGCTCCCTGTTCATTGATTTTCTCAACCCCCGCATCGGAGAGCGATTCAAACCTTACACGGTTCTTTATAGCCTCTGGCTCAAGTTTGGTCTGGAACATCTCATCATCATAAACCTCCGTAATTTTCCCTTCAATAATCGCATCATAAAGAATTTGGAATAATGATTTATTCTGACTCACAAGCCCATCACTATTCTGATAAAACGGTTGATTTATCCTGTCATTCAAATCTATGATTTCCCATACGACCATACTTTTAAGGATATCTTTCTCGTCTATATAGCCATATTTAAGAGGTTCTATCTTGGTGGAAACCACTGAATCTCCCACCATCTGTTTGTTTTCTTCTCTTAGTTTTCTGAATTCCTCTGGAGAAGTAGCATTTAATATGGTCTGAGAAAATGCTAACCCAGAAACTAAAATCATAAAACTGCAAATTATCTTTTTCATTTGATGATGATTTTTGAAATCAATATTATTGAACATTAATTACAATCGCAGGGATTTTTTTCAATCCTTGATTACCAATCCCAGAAGCAGAGGCATTGATATTATAGACATAACAAATATCTCCTGGTCTGAGGTTTTTGGCTAATCCTGCCACTGATGCCATAGAACTTCCGCTAACGGTCATCGCTGCCTTACCAGGCACTTTAAACATAAAGCTATTTACCTGGAAGGATACTGGCCAATCAAAATCTGGCATTGCAACAGATACCGTCTGGTTCGGGATAGATGAAGCAGGCATACTTACTACATTTTCACCTCGGATCTGACCTACTGGTGTAGGAAGCCCTTTAATTCTGAAAGTAAATGACTGCGAAATCACTTGTCCTTTTGGTCCTCTACCAGAAATGGTAAGCGTAGTAGAGTTGCCCGCACCAGGGGTTACATTCCACTTACCTCCCCCCACTTTAGTAACCGAAGCACCAGAAGCGGTAAGGGTAGTCTGGCTATTATCCGCACCTAAAATAGAGCCCGAAATAGGATTTGCAAGACCTCTGTAAAGCACTTGCATTTTCTCTGCAGCAAGCAAAGCCCCACTTTCAAATGCTACTTCCTTAGCTCCTGCAATCACTCGATAAGTGTGATTATATGGAAGAGATACTTCTTTGCCATTAGCATCTGTAAAGGATACATTACCACTAAATGAGAAATTATCCCCAACGGTACCCGTAGGTAAAGCCTTTATACCTTGTCCATTCTCCTCTCTATCAACATTTGAAAACTTCAAATTAGGTAGAGAGCTTGAGTAGTTCCCAATCACAACCTTAGCAACAGCTGGCTCTCCCTGTAAAACTACCGTAGGGGCAGATACAATCGCCTCAAAAGCATTGAATTTAATATCGGCATCTACTTTCTCTTGAAGGAGGTTTGCCAAGACATCGGATTCAATATTTCTTGCTTCTGTCTGGATAACTTCTACATTTGAAAGAGCAGCGATTAGGGGCTGATTATAAAATTTCCTTACCAGCCAATTCTTTTTATTTCCTTTTTTATTCTCTGTAATCAAGGACTTTTGCGCCCTCTCTACCACCTGCTTCATCGTATTATCTTTCGCAAAAGAAGCTACGATAAACTCTCTTAAATCATTAATTTTTTTAACGACTGCCTGAGCTTCCTTAGTAGGTTTGTTTTCATTGGCATCTACAAAATAATAATGGGTAGAAGCATCTGTATTATTCAGTGCATTGAAGTTAAAATCATCTTCATCACTACTTTGCTTTAAGTCTAAATCTGCAAATTTAGACATTGCGAGTTTTGATTTTTCTAACTCTTCTACCAAGTCATTTACCTGCTTTTTTAAATCTTTATACTTCTGATATGGAGCTTCAAAAGTATCTGGTGAGTTTTTTGCCTTCTGTTGTAAAGTTTGCTCAAAGATTTCATTTTTAGTCTGAGTAAGCAATCTTGTTTCTTCAAGAGAGCTTTTTGTATCATTATAGGATCTAATGATTTCCTGGTCTATTTGCATTGCAAGCATCGCAATAAAAACCAAGTACATCAGATTGATCATCTTCTGACGCGGAGTTTCTTTTCCGTGTGCCATCTAAGTACTTTTATAAGGTTAAAAATTAGTTCAAATTACGACTTCATTGCGCTAAGCATACCTGCATAGACTTTATTCAAGTTATTAAGGTTAGCTGTAAGCTGTTGTAATTCCTGATTAAACTTATCTGAATACTCAGCGGACTTTTGTAATTCATCTATGGAAGAAGAGAATTTCTCAATTCCTGTTTTAAAGCTCTCAAGCAGAGTATTATCTACCTTAGCATCTGCAAGCATTTTATCTAATTTAGTAGAAAGAGAGGTTTCTAATTCTCTTAATTCTGTCGTTTGCTGAACTAAAGATGTGGTCTGTCTCGGCGTTGGCTGTGCATTTTTATCCAAAAGCTCTGGATATACATTTTCCCAAGCGTAAGTTTCTTCTGTCTTTGGAGGGTTAAAAGCATATACCATAAAGATAATAGCCTCAGTGATAAGTGCACCACCTAAAACCCAGTTTGGATTGATAAGACCACCAAAAGTAGTGTGTGTCATCTTAAAAAATGCTCCTAATATAACAATTGCAGCACCGAATGAATACGCGAAATTTAATATTCCGTCCTTAGTTTTAAACATAATATTCTAATTATTTTTTAATTTTTTATTTCGTTTTCTTTTTATATCTACCTGTTCCCTCTGGAATATCCTGTACCGTACGGAAACCTATATAGCTTCTTGCAGAATCTTTTCTTTCCCAGTCTCTATACCCTGTCATAAGTACATAACCAACATCTTTCCAAGAACCTCCTCGAACCACTTTTTTCACTTCCTTATATGCCTGGTTAGATAGATAAGGATTTAAAGTAGAAGAAAACTGATAAGTTGAGTTGTTGTACGGAGATTCCGTCCATTCAGCTACATTCCCAGCCATATCATAGAGCCCAAAACCATTTTTATGGAATTTCTTTACAGGAGCTGTATAGGTATAAGTTCCTTTTTTCTCATCTTCAATATAGCTACCTCTTTTAGGTTTAAAGTTAGCAAGGTAGCAACCTCTATCATCTATCAGGTAAGGACCGCCCCAAGGATAGGTTGCATTTTCCAGACCACCTCTTGCAGCATATTCCCATTCAGCTTCTGTTGGAAGTCTGAATGCCATAGCTCTTTGTTTCTTTTTCTTTTGACTCTTATTATAGTCGCTTTTAAACTTGGTTCTGAAATTACAATATGCTCTCGCCTGCTCCCAAGTAACGCCCACTACTGGATAGTTCTTGTATGCAGAATGCCAGAAATAGCCATCATAAAGAGGCTCGTTATAAGCATAATTAAAGTCTTTTACCCATACCGTAGTATCTGGATAGACAGCAATGCTCTGCTTTTTAAGATAATCTGCCCCTCTTGATTTATCTTTAATTGCAGATTCTCTATCCTCCCACTGATAACTATATTTAATTTTAGACCAATCAATAACCCTTTCATCATTGATTCTCTGGTCTTGTGGCAAGTACATTGATTCTAAAATTTCTGCATATTCTACATCTGGGTAATCATTAGGATCCCAATACAAACGAGCAGAATAATCCAGTCTCTTGGATTCATCATATCCATCTCTTCCGCCTTGTGATTCCAGATACTCCTGATATGGAGTTTGGTTTTCTGTTTTTTTAGCCAGATAAGCATAAGGACTGTCATCCCCCACTGCTTCTGCTAAAAGAGTTCTTGCAATAGAATCTCTTACATAATTAACGAAGAAACGATATTCCGCATTTGTAGTTTCGGTTTCATCCATAAAGAAAGACGAAACAGTAACTGTTTTCAGAGGTGCTTTTTCGGGAGTACTTACCATATCTTGATCTGCAAGCCCCATTACAAAAGAGCCACCAGGGATAGCAACCATACCATAAGGTCTTTCTGCTACAAAAGCTTTTGCTTTCTCCCTTGGAATAATTTCCCCTTTTGTTCTTGGCTTACCAGAAGTACCTCCACCTCCTGAACCTGAACACGATACAGCAACTACAGATGCTGCAAATAGTATTGGCAATAAATTTTTCATTCTAAAATTATAATTCCTAATAACCTAACTTCTAACGAAGAAAATTTTATATTATTTTACTTGATAAAAAAATCTATAAATTATTTCTATGAACCTAATTATTCTACTGTTACAGATTTAGCTAAGTTCCTCGGTTGGTCTACATTAGCTCCTCTATAAACCGCGATATAATATGCTAACAACTGCAGTGGAACAGATACTACTATCGGAGAGAAACACTCGGAAGTCTCTGGAATTTCAATAATATAATCCGCCATTGATGCTACTTGCTCATCCCCTTTATTTACAACGGCTATTACTTTTCCTTTTCTCGCCTTGATTTCCTGAACATTACTTACAATTTTATCATAATGCCCTTTTTTAGGAGCGATAATAACGATAGGCATATTCTCATCAATCAAAGCTATAGGTCCGTGCTTCATCTCAGCAGCTGGATAGCCTTCTGCGTGAATATAGGAGATTTCTTTAAGTTTCAATGCACCTTCCAAAGCAGCCGGATAATTATATCCTCTACCCAAGTATAAGAAGTTAGCCGCATCTACAAATTCTCTCGCTATATCCTGTGTAATTTGATGTGTATTTGCTAAAACATCTTCAATTTTTTTAGGAAGGGTATCTAATTCTGTGATAAGCCTCATAAATTCTGCATTGCTTAAATTACCATTGTGCTTACCGAGTTTTAAAGCGATTAATGATAATATCGTAAGCTGTGCAGTAAATGCTTTAGTAGAAGCTACACCAATCTCCGGCCCCGCATGGGTATATGAGCCTGCATCTGTAATCCTTGCAATGGAAGAATCTACCACATTACAAATACCATAGACAAAAGCTCCTCTTTCCTTAGCCAGTTTAATAGCCTCCATAGTATCTGCTGTTTCTCCCGATTGAGAAATAGCGATAACCACATCTTTATTGGTAATAATCGGATTTCTGTATCTAAATTCAGAAGCATATTCTACCTCTACTGGAACTCTTGCAAACTCTTCGATAAGGTATTCACCGATTAGCCCTGCATGCCAGGAAGTACCACAGGCAATAATGATGATACGCTCTGCTTTATTAATTCGCTCCAAATGATCCCAGATACCCGCCATTTTTATGATACCTTCATCTACTAAAAGACGCCCTCTCATTGTATCGTGAATAGATTTTGGCTGTTCAAAAATCTCTTTCAACATAAAATGCTCATAGCCTCCTTTCTCTATCTGCTCCAAACTTATTTTAAGCTCTTGTATAGCTGGCGTTATTTTTTCATTATTCTTAATAGAACGGATTTCCACGCCATTTTCAAGGCTTACGGTAGCCATATGCCCTTCTTCAAGGTAAATAGCCTCCTTAGTAAATTCTACAAATGGAGAGGCATCGGAAGCGATGAAATACTCTTTATCACCAAGACCGATGGCAAGCGGAGAACCTAACCTCGCACAAACCAAAAGACCTGGGAAATCATCGTGCATTACTGTAATTGCATAAGCACCATAGACTTCATTCAAAGCAGAACGAACCGCTTCCGGAAAAGAAAGCGTAGTATCTATATCCATAAAATACTGGATAAGATTCACTAAAACCTCAGTATCTGTATCTGACTGAAAAGTAAAGCCCTTTCCGAGAAGCATTGTTTTAATTGTATCATAATTCTCTATAATACCATTATGAATCAATGCAATTTTTTTATTATTAGAAAGGTGTGGGTGGGAGTTTTTATCACTTGGTGCACCGTGAGTAGCCCATCGGGTATGCCCCATCCCCACTTTTGATTTTCCTTTTAAATTTTCAGAAATCCTTACCAGGTCTTCTACTTTACCTTTGGTTTTTGCTAATTTAAATGCTGAGTTATCATCATCTAAAACAATACCTGCACTATCATAACCTCTGTATTCCAATCTTCTAAGTCCATTGATTACAATATCATAAGCATCTTGAAAACCTGTATATCCTACAATTCCACACATAGTTATTTTATTTTTTTTATTTCTTGATATAAGTTATAAGCAACTGAGCTCTCTTGTCATTTCCCGCATCGGTACCTACTAAAATCACCCTTTCTGGGGAATAGATTCTACTATCTACATTTTGTCCATAAAGACCTTTCTTACCTGAAGAAGTATTCACAAGATACTGCCCAAGTTTAATAATAAAATCCTGATTGGTCTGCCCTTCCTTCTCTACTAAATCTTTTAGCGTTTGTGTAATATTAATTTCATAATAAGAAGGATGAGAAGCTAAATCATAGCCTTGAGTCAATCTGTAATTTGCCTGATATTCAAAAGCTGATAAGTCTTTTAAAAACTCATAAAGCGTCTTTCCATTTGCATCCTGTTTATTTTGCATTACCGTAAATGCTTGTGGCTTTGCAAAACTATTGTTCCAAAGGTTTGCATCGGTATAGAATCTAAATTTAGCTGATAAAATCCCTACTTTATCGGTTGTGAATTTATTTTTAAGAGCATTTATCGTAGCATCTGGAATCTTCACACCAAAATTTGGACCTCCCATACCTTGTACATACAGCTTTGCATCTCCCGATGTAGAATTAGCACTCGCTAATGCCGTAGCTGCTGCTGAACCTGTTCTATCGTATTCAATTTTACTAAAGCTCGCATTGGAAGAGCCCAAATTCAAGGTAAAAGTAGCGTTTTCAGTTTTAGTAGTACCGTTAGCCGTTACCTCTTTCTTATAATAGATAGTAATATCTCCATCTTTTGGTATTTGGAGTTTCATAAGATATCCATCGGTTTCTGCAATGGAGATTTTAAGCCCTTTAAAGTATCGAATAAAGTTTGAAAGATTGCTAAGCTCTGCACTCCCTTTCTTATCAAATATTTTAGTTTTAAAGAAATTAGCATCTAAATTCATCCTGATGGTTGCTGGGCGACTCAAAAGAGATGAATTATCACTTTTCTTGGTTACTTCTACGGAACTGATTTTACCATTAAACGATTTACTTCCTAAAAGCGCTCCTTCTGTTACGGATTTATCGGAATAATAAATATCATTTACAGAACCGAGGAAGTCATTAATTTCATTTACATTAATGGTAATCGTATTGCTCGCATTTCCGTACTTATAGACAGGATAGGTCTTTACTACCTTTTTTGCTGGGGTATTATCTGCTCCCCAGACAATGTTTTCATCTGTGGTAGTTGTCTCATTAGCTGTTCCTGTAAGGTATTTAGGCCTTAGAGAGAGCACTACGGAGTCAATTCTCGGGTTTGTACCAAAATCTGGATTAAAAGATGCCAGTCTCACCTGCGAAACAAAAGAAGCCTTTTGCCCTCCAAACTGGTTTTCCTTAAAAGCACCTAATACAACTGTATCTTTCCTTACCGTACCCGTAATCCTGCCGTCGGCTCTTAGGGTATCAGAATTGGAGATATTATAAGCGACGAGGTCATAAGACTCATCTACTCCCTGTGCTAAATTATTTTCAAAAAACTGAGAGCCAAGATTATCTGGGTCAGACTCGCAGCTCCATAAAACCAAACTACCCGTTATCATTAAGAATAACTTAATAGCTTTACTTGTATTCTTTATCATTGAAATAGTAGAAACTAACTTAAATATACATTTTCCATAGATTCTGCTTCCACAAAATCCGCTTTTTCAGAGGTAGCCTCTTTATACATCTGCTCATAATCTCCTTCGAGGAATTCATCTCCTTTCACAACTACATCTACGAGGTTCATCGCTTCGGCAATGAAATCCTGAGATCTCAACCCTTCCAGAGCTTTAAGGTTTTTAATTTTATCAAAAGCCAAAACTTTTTTTATTTTCTCGTTCAGCTCAACTTCTGGTTCATTATAAACGGACATTACGAGCTTTGTATTATTAAAGAAAAAATCTTTTTTATAATAATTTTTAAGATAGATTGGAATAAACGATGCCATCCAACCATTAAAATGAATCACATCTGGAACCCAATTGAGTTTTTTTATAGTCTCTATCACTCCTCTTGCGAAGAAAACTGCTCTTTCACCATTATCCTCAAAAGGATTTCCTTCTTCGTTTTTATAATAGAATTTTCTTTTGAAGTACTCTTCGTTATCTATAAAATACACTTGAAGCCTCTCTCCTGGTAGGGAAGCAACTTTTATAATAAGAGGTTGGTCTAAGTCATTAATAATTATATTCATCCCCGAGAGTCTAATCACCTCGTGGAGTTGAAATTTCCGCTCGCTGATAAGACCGAATTTAGGCATAAAAACCCGTACATCATTCCCTTCTCTGTGCATTTTCAGAGCAGTTTTATTGACGGTTTCTGCCATATTGCTGTCTTCCTGGTAAGGAAACATCTCGGTGGTTACATATAAAATCTTTTGATTGAGCATAACTATTTTTGCTTATTCCTGTTCTGATAATATAATTAGGCGCAAAATTACAAAAAATTAATCTAATAATTTTATACCTATATTTTTTATGCTGTAAATCATTTTTTAATTTACTTTTGCCAAAAATTTTTATGGAAATTTTAAATAATAGAGAATCGCTCAAAGGCTATATAAACGCTCAAAAAGAGCAAGGTAAAAGCATCGGTTTTGCTCCAACTATGGGTGCTTTGCATAGCGGGCACCTGTCTTTATACGAGCACGCAAGGAAGGATAATGACATCGTCATCTCTTCCATATTCGTAAATCCTACCCAGTTTAATAATCCTGAAGATTTAGAAAAATATCCCAGAACGATAGATAAAGACATCAACTTATTAAAGGAACACGGATTCGTAGATGCTGTTTATATCCCAACGATAAATGATATTTACCCTAATGGAGCCCAGAGCAAGCAGTATGATTTCGGTGGTTTGGAGAGCGAAATGGAAGGCAAGTTCCGACCCGGTCATTTTGATGGCGTGGGTACAGTTGTAGAGGAACTGCTAAGGCAAGTTCAGCCCAATAGAGCCTATTTCGGTGAGAAGGACTTCCAGCAGCTCGCGATTATAAAAAAACTCATTGAAATTACAGGACTTCCTGTGGAGATTTATGGAATCCCGATTGTAAGGGAAGAAAATGGTCTCGCCCTAAGCTCGCGCAACCAGCGGCTAAGCCCAGAGCGAAGAGCAGAAGCAAAACTCATCTACGAAACCCTAACCAAGGCAAATGAAGATTTCAAAGCGGGGAAAAATCCCTCCGAAATTCGTAGAGCGGTAGCCCAAACCTTTGATAATATAAAGGACTACACCCTCGAATACATCTCCATAGCCGATGAGGAAACCCTAAGAGAAGCCCACGAATTCCTCCCTAGCAAGAGCTACCGCGCATTTATCGTTGTAGTGGTAGATGGCGTTCGTTTAATTGATAATCTCCACTTAAAATAGCCTACCCTCGTGAGGTTTCTCATCATCATTCCCGCGCATAATGAAGCAGAGCACATTTCCCTCTGCCTTTATTCGTTGGAGTATCAAACGCATCAAGATTTTAAAATCGTAGTGGTGAATGATGGCTCTACCGACAGCACAGCAGATGGTATTGAGAACTTCCTCGCCACCTCCCCCATTAAACCAAAAGTTGAAATTTTAAATCTATCCCCTTCGGAGCATCAGCCAGGTGCAAAGGTAGTGAGGGCGTTCTACTCAGGGCTAAAAGCCTCCTCCCTTCAAGATATCGATATCATTTGCAAGTTTGATGCAGACATTATCTTCCCTGCGAATTACCTCGAAGCGCTTGACCTCATCTACCGGGAAAATCCAAAAATCGGTATGGCGTCTGGGCTTGTAAGAATAAAAAAGGGGGAAGAACCCAGCACAGACCGCTATAATTTTAGCAATAAGGCTCAAGTTTGGGCATTTGAAGACCTCTCGTCTCCCGAGCATATACGGGGGCCTATTAAATCCTACCGAAAGCGGTGTTTTAATGATATGGGCGGGCTCCGAGACTGCTTGGGGTGGGATAATATTGATGTCCTCCTCGCAAAAAAATCAGGCTGGCAATGCCTCACCATAAAAAACCTCTGGGTAAAGCACCTGCGCCCCACCGCCTACCAATACAGGCATCAGAAAGTGGAAAAGATGGGCGAGTATTTCTACAACCTCGGGCTCAGCCTGCCCCTCGCTGCGGTATCGGCATTAAAATCGGTACTCAAGAGCCGCACTCCGATGGATTTTTTTCGCATTCTCCGCTCTTTTCGCAAGCAAAAACACCCACTTCTTCTCAGCCGAGAGGAGGTTGATTTCATCCGAAAAGAGCGATGGAGAACCACTCTCAGCAAGCTCAAATTTCGGTAAAAATCATTCGCCCAAAACAATAGTAAGCACATAATCATCAAAGAAAATAACCCTCGCAAGATAGTTATCCTCCCCATTTTCATCATAAACTCGGCAGCGAACCGCCCCTAAATCTGCCTCCGAAAACGGAAAGACCTCATAATGTTTTTTGAGCGACCAATGCTTCGTATGGTGCATTTTGTAGAGGCTTTCCTTGACCGACCAGACCGCTGCCAAATACTCCAGCTCGTTTCCTCGAGGCACAAAAGCCTTTTCATTTGGATTGAGAAATTTGTCCTTCAGCCTTAAAAGTTTTGGATTGAGGCGCTCCACATCCACCCCGATTTTCCTCTGCGAATAGCCCAAAACAGCGTAAGGATACGAGTGTGAAATCGAGATTTCATAACTTTTCGGCTGGAGGTAAGGCGCGCCCTCGCGATACAAAATCCTATGCCCTGGGAGCGACTGCCGAAGCAGCTGGCGAATCATCAGCACCTCCTGAACCTTCCTCTGCGGGTAGCCCTTTATCTTCGCCTCATCCTCTGGCGACAGGAGCTCCTGCGCTGGAAACGCCTCCCCCTCGCTACACCTCCAAACAAGGAGCTGTGCATCGGCATCTGAAAAATCTCTAAAAAAAGGCATCTCTTCTTTTTTGTTTTATAATGAAGCGCAAAAATATCCAAAATTAATTTCTCACCGCCCGCTTTTCTTCACTCCATACTCCCCTCTCTCTCCTCTCAAAACCCTCTATTTTTAAGGATTTCCCCTTTCTTAATTACAGAATTAATAACAAAATCATCGATTTTTCACTAATTTCAATCTAATTCCGCACTAAAACCCTTCAAGTTTCCAAGGATTTAATTTCCCCCATATTGCGCGTACCCCCCCCACGGGGATTTATTACAAACAAGGTTGTTTCTCCTTAACCCCCCGAAGGGTTTTATTACAAACAGGGTTGTTTGTCTTTAACCCCAACGGGATTTTATTCCAAACGGAATGCGCGGAATAAAATGTTAATAATAATATGGGGTCTCTGACCCCTTTATATTGAAATTGATAATGATTATAATTGTTTTTTATTAATTCATTAAAAAAATACTTATAATATTTTTTAAATCGTGAAAATATCTTAGGAGAAGGGATGATTGCCTACGAATAATCTCCCTTATAGCGATGCGCTACCTACTGCTGATTTGCCTACTGCTGATTTCTTATTATTACCTACCGCCGAGATTTCGAGAAAAACCAAGAGACGAGGAGACCCATTGCGAGGGCTATGGAGGTTACGAGGATGTAATTGTTCAGTGTAATTTTTATAGGGAAAGGGAGGTATTCGCTGGCTTTTACGAGCCCTGTATTGAGCTGGAAGAGGCAGATAAGCGTACCGATAATAAGCCCTAAAACAATCCCAAAAAGCACGATGAGCAAACCTGTGTAGAAGTATATTTTTCTGAGATTTCTTTGTGAAAATCCGAGTGAGATAAGGGCTTTTGCCTGCTCTTTTTTATCGAGCTGTAAAATGATGATTGCCCCTGCCAGATTAAATGTTGTGATGAAGATTACGAGCGTAAAGATGAGATAAATCATCAGTTTTTCGGTATTGATCATTTTCCAGAAGGCAGCGTTTTCTTCTTCTTTTGTTTTTAAGGTATAGTCGCTCCCGAGTTGGCTTTCTAATTGGGATTTTATGGTATTGGCTTGGCTTTCGTCTTTTAGTTTTATCACTATGCTATAGGCGGCAGATTTTGGTAAATCCAAGAGCTGCTGTGCGAGTTCCAATGGTGCAATGATATGGTTATTCAGCTCATCATTATCGGAAAAAAACACCCCTGTAGTATAGATTTCTTTCTTATTAAATATATCTTCTTCTTTGCTGATGATTCCTGTACCAGCTTTGGGCATAAAGAGCGTTGCATAGTCATTTTCAGTATCTATGGGAATGGAAAGCCGGCTATTAAGACCGTTTTCTATAAATACTTCATTGGAATAATCAAAGGATGGATAGTGCCCCAAAAGCAGCTTTTTATCTATGGGATTTACCGAAGTATAAGCAGAATCTACTCCTCTCAGATAGGCGATTTCTCCCACATTATTATAGCTGATATAGACCTTTTCTTGTATTACCTTGGAGAAGTGTTTTACTTCATCGGTTTTGGAGAGAACGGACTTTAGTTTCCCAATGTTTTTAAGCGTTTTTCCCTCTTTTGGATAGATGCTAAGGTCAGCGTGTAGGTTTGCGATGATGTCCTTATTCAAATCTTCCAAACCTGAAAATACGGATACGATGATAAACATTGCTGCTACGGCAGTCATCATCGCAAAGGCAGCAAGCCAAGTGATAAAGGTTACGGCAGTATTGCCTTTCTTGGCGATAAGGTATCTTCTAGCGATATAAAAAGGGGTATTCATACGCAGAGAAATGCTGAGCGTTTGCTTTTAGTTTTTAGGATTAAAGCACTGGATTATCTCCTTCGCCTCTCAGTTCGCGCTCCAGTCTTTCCACATCATCCAGTGAGGTATCGAGATAGAATTGAAGGTCTGGGATGATTCTCACTTGCTTTGCCATTTTCTGCCCGATGAAGTTTCGGTATTGGGATTTATTGGCTTCCACTTCCTTCATAATTGGCGCTCTAAATTCTTGAGGGAAAATACTGAGGTAAATCTTCGCAATGCTGAGATCAGCGGTTACTTTTACATCAGAGACGGTAATGATGAAATTCTTATTGCTTTCTGCCGATTGTTTTCTAAAAAGTTCGGCAAAATCTTCTTGTATAATTTGTGCGACTTTACGCTGTCTATTGCTCTCATTCATACTGCAAATGTAGGATATTAAAATGAATTCTTCAACAAGGCAGCCAATGCAGAGGCGACTTTCTCTTGCGAATAATCATTAAAATCGAGGGGAGTATTAATGATTTCTAAAATTTGAGTTTCAATATCCTCTTTTTCCTCAAAAATAAATGGAAGCGGAGATTCGTATCCTTTTGGGAATATTGCGGGCTTCTGATATCTGATGGCATCGCCTGTGTTTCCACTGATTTTGGTTTTGCCGTAAGTCTCTTCAACGCTCATAAAGGTGGTTTTTTCTTGTATCGGGCACCAGAGAACATCAGCAGAGGCCATTATTTGGTCAAAGGTTTCTCGGCTAAGTTTTGTACTGAAAAATTTTATTTTGAGATTGGCAGGCAAGTGTTTTTGAGCTTCTTTTAGCCAAGAGTGCTCGGCGCTGCTGGCTTTTCCACAGAAAATAATTTCAGCATTGAGTTTAAAAGTTTTTATCCTCTTCAAAATATGCAGATAATCTCTCCGCTTTTGGGAGACAGCACCTGGAATTACAATTCTTATTTTTCCAGTGGTTTTTGGTTTTCCGCTTAATTTTTCCGAGTAGAAAACAGGGAGAAATATCCGCCCTTCAGTTGCCAGAGATTTGCCTAAAACAAAGGTTTTGCTCACATTTTTATAAAGATTGGGAGCAGAAAGCAATCCCTCTTTTAGTAGGAGTTTAAGTCTGAAAACCACCTCTTCTTTAAAGATATTTTTAAAGAGACTGAGCTTTGAAGATTTTGAAAAGTTGATATTATGAACTATAATGGTTGCACTCTGTTTTTTTATAATTTTTTTAAAGATATGAAAGTATCTGTGCGCTGTCCCTATAATTATAAGGTTATAATTTTGCTTTTCGAGCTCTGATAATAGATTTTCTGGGGAGACTACAAAAATATTCTGTTGAATGGGATTAATCTGCTTCAAAATCTTTTCAGATAGGTAGAAATCGATTTCAAAATCTCGAGAGAGCAGGGTAAGCTCCATAAAATTCTGTACGATTTCAGGGTGAGTATCTATTTCTATATAAGCGATTTTAGGCTTTTTCATACCTGATTCTTTTTTACAAATGAAGCGATTGCAAATTTCATTAAAAAAAGGGAATAGGCAATTGTATAAAGCTATTGTATTTGGCTTATCAAAGGATTGTTGAAGTTTTTATATTTTTGACAGTAAAAATAAACGAATAATAAAATGAAAAATATTTTTATGATAATGGGAATCATCCTCTTTCAGATGCTTTTTTCTCAATCGAAGACAGGTACAGACCTTGTTTTTAGAAGTCAGTCAAATTTCAGTGAAACCCTAAACCAATTAAGGCAAATTCTGAAAGAAAAAGAGATAAAGATTTTTGCAGAGATAGACCACTCCCAAGCAGCAAAAGAAGTGGGTATGGAGCTAAAACCTGCTACAGTTTTTATTGTGGGTAATCCCAAAGCAGGTACTCCAATAATGCAGGAAGATATTTATGCTGCGATAGAGCTCCCTCTCAGGATTTTAGTAGCAGAAAGCAGCGGTGAGGTAAGGCTCATTTATCAGCGGGTTTCCCCTCTGGCGGAAGCATATTACCTATACAATTCAAAGGTGAGGTTAAAAACCATAGACACAAATATTGAGAAACTTTTAAGTGCTTATTTTTCCAAAATAGAACCGAATTTACAAGGCAGAATTAAATAAATAGTATTACTTGTCAATTTAATAGTAAAATAAAGGGCGTAACCTTAATCCTTAATATTAAGTAAGCATCCTACACTATGGCTAAACATCTACTTGCAAAGGTGCGCCTCTCATACCGTAAATAGAAATAATTATTTTATATTTTTGCCCCAATTTTTTTAGACAATATGATTTTATCTATGACAGGCTTCGGAAGAAGCGAAGGTGTTTTTGAAGGGAAGAAAATCAGCGTAGAGGTGAAATCGCTCAACTCTAAGTCCTTTGACCTGAATATAAGAGTACCCGTGAGGTATAAGGAAAAGGAATTTGACCTGAGAAAAATCCTTAATGATGGAATTATCCGAGGCAAGGTAGATTGCTTTATCAACTGTGATACGCTGGATGCATGCAATGATGTAAAGATAAATAAAGAGCTCATCGCTTCCTATATGGAGGAGCTGAAAGACTGTGCAAGCGACGGCCCCGAGTTTGAATACCTTAAAATGGCCGTACGAATGCCTGAAGCCATCTCTTCTAAACCCGATGAACTAAGAGAAGAGGAATGGAACTTCCTCACAGGGCTTTTCCGCGAAGCACTGGAAAAATTCACAGACTTCAGAAAGACCGAAGGAAAAGTACTGGAAGAAGACCTTTCCAAATGCCTTGAGAACATCGGTGAAAATCTAAAAAAGGTCCAGCCTTTCGAGGAACAAAGAATCATTAACATTCGTGAAAGATACCAGCGAACCCTCTCTGAATTTGAAAATATAGATGAGACGAGGTTCTACCAAGAGCTGGCATATTATACCGAAAAACTGGACATCTCGGAGGAGAAAGTGCGACTTGCCCAGCACTTAAGCTACTTCCGCGAAGTGATGAAAGGAGAAGATTTATCAGGGAAAAAGCTCGGGTTTATCTCTCAGGAAATCGGCAGGGAAATCAATACTCTCGGCTCAAAAGCAAACCAAGCAGATATACAAAAGCTCGTTGTCGCAATGAAAGACGACCTTGAAAAAATCAAAGAGCAAACGCTCAACATACTTTAAAAAGCGTAAGAATGAAAGTCATTATATTTTCGGCACCCTCAGGAAGTGGTAAAACTACACTCGTAAAGCACGCCCTCGAAGTTTTCCCTCGCCTCGCTTTTTCCATCTCCTGCACTACAAGAAGCCCACGAGGAGAGGAAACTCACGGTAAGGATTATTATTTTTTAAGCCCTGAAGAATTTAAATCAAAAATTGCCGAAGGGGCTTTCGTGGAATACGAAGAAGTATATACCGATAAATTTTACGGCACTTTGAAGGATGAAGTACAGAGAATTTGGGATGAAAACAAAGTCGTCATCTTCGATGTAGATGTAAAAGGAGGCATAGCACTCAAAAAGTATTTCGGGGCACAGGCGCTTTCTATTTTCATCAAGCCACCGTCTGTGGAGGAGCTCGAGCGCAGACTTATCTCTCGCGGCACCGATGACGAAGCAACCATCAAAACCCGAATTTCCAAAGCCGAAGAGGAGCTTTCTTATCAGCATCAGTTTGATAAAATCGTAACCAATGACAACCTCTCCGATGCTAAAAAAGAAGTAGAAAGTTTAATACAATCATTCATCTAAAACCTAAAAACAATGGGTATTCAAACTCAAAAAAAAGAAAAAGAAAACCTGCCTGTGTTTGACTTTATGCGCTTCGGAGATTTACAAATCCCCTCAGGAGAGCATCTGTTGCAGTCCATTCAAAAACTAAAAGAAGAAAAAGGAATTTTAGTCTTTGCCCATCAAAATATGAGTACTGAAATCAAATCAGTGGCTGATGTTACGGGGAGCTCCATTCGCCTCCTCCAAAAAGCCAATGAAAATAAACTCCACACAATAGCTTTCTGCACGAGTAAAACCACTGCTGAGCTGGCAAAAGCCCTCTCCCCAGAGCGGAAAATCATCTTCTCCGAACCCGATTTAGAAAAACTGTATTTATCCTTAAAATATGAGCTTCCAGAAGTAATCGCAGACGATGCACTTCTAACCCGAATAGAAAAAGTACTCAGCACAGAGGAATAATCATTTTTCAGATCTAAAAACCATTAAATACATCTATCTATGGCTAATGAAAATATAAATTACGATACTCAGGAAGTGCTCCCCTCGGTGGGTGTGGTGGGGAGTGGTAGCTTCGCTACGGCTATTGTGAAGATGCTGGTGCAGAATTCCAAACTCGTGCACTGGTGTGTGAGAAATGAATATGTAAAAGGTGCTATCGAGCGCAGAGGGCATAACCCAAGCTACCTCACGGCGGTTAATTTCAACTTGGAGAACCTTCAGCTCACAACCGATATTAATGAAGTGGTTTCGGCTTGTGATATCATCGTTCTCGCTACGCCGTCTATCTATCTTTCAGACGCTATGGATGGGCTTTCTTGCGATTATAAAGGAAAGGTTTTCGTCTCCGCCATCAAGGGTATCGTACCAAAAGTAAATGATGTAGTAGCACACTACCTTAGAAATGAATTTAGCATTGGGTTTAAGTGCCAAGGCGTCATTGCTGGACCTTGCCACGCCGAAGAGGTAGCGATGGAGCGCCTCTCTTATCTTACCATTGCCGCTGCCGATGAAGAGGTAAAAGCGAAGCTCATCCGATTATTCTCATCTAATTTCATCAATGTGCATAGCAGTAGCGATATTCTCGGAAATGAATACAGCGCCATCCTCAAGAATATCTATGCTATCGGGGCGGGGATTGCGAGTGGATTGGGCTATGGTGACAACTTCACGGCAGTCTTCGTGAGCAATGCCATTCGAGAGATGGAAACCTTCCTTGAAGGGATATACGAAGCGCCAAGAGATGTAAATGAAAGCGCATATTTAGGAGACTTGCTCGTAACGGCATACTCCCTCTTTTCGAGGAACCGCAGCTTGGGGAATCTCATCGGGAAGGGCTATACGGTGAAGTCCGCCATACAGTCTATGAATATGATTGCCGAAGGCTACTACGCCGCACAATCTATCTATAACACCGCCCGCGAGAAGAATCTCCACACTCCGATGATTGATACGATTTATAAAATCCTCTACGAAAACAAAAACCCCGAAAAAGAATTTGAAAAGCTAACCTTAGTTCTGAATTAAAAAAAACTAAATTTGAAGCTCATAACATTAAAATTATATCGTAATGAACAGATTTATTTTTTCCTCAGTCCTCGTGTTTTCAGTATTAAGCAGCTCAATTTCTGCTCGCCCTCTACCCGTTTCTGAAAGGGTAGATGTCTCTTTAATGAGCCCCGAACAGCAAGATACCGCCTCTTCGGTAGCGCTGAAGTTTATCAACTCCTACATCAAAGCATTGAACTCTACAAGTAATATAGGTGCGTGGGTTAATAAAAATAAGTTGGTAACTAAGGAGTTTAAAGTGGCGTATAAGAAGCTCACCGCGCGTGACCTTGATGCTGACCCCATTCTTGATGCCCAAGACTGTCCAGACGGGGGTTACAAGCTGGTTTCGTATGATAAAAAAACGAATTATGTTGCCGTAAACCCCAAAGGTGAAGACTGGGGCGATTACAAAGTCCTCATCAAAATGAAGAATATTCAAGGGAAATGGTTCGTAGATGGCTGTGGTATAGTAAACATCCCTGCCTCTAAGCAAGGCAGAAGATAGAAAAAATTGCTTCTCTGTTTTATAAAAAGGAAGTAAAGGTTGTTAAGTTGTCATTAAGCTCAGCAAAATTGCTGGGCTTAATATTTAAAGAATATTTCCCTTTTTTATACTAAAAGTAGAAAAAGTATCACTATATATCTTATTAATTTATCAAAAATAGAGAGATAGAAAAAGAGATTTTGGCTCAAAAAACAAAAAGAAAACAAAGGACTTCCTAAGGTTTTTAAAGAAAGAACAACAGGTAGTTTTCTATATTTCATTATATTTGCAAGCAAATAAATCATTCCAAAAATGAAATACAGCAGAATCCTCCTCAAACTAAGTGGCGAAGCCCTAATGGGCAACAGACAATACGGAATAGACAACGACAGGCTGAAAGAATACGCCGAAGAGATAAAAAAAGTAACCGATTTGGGCTGTGAAGTAGCCATTGTGATTGGCGGAGGAAACATCTTCCGAGGGCTGGCAGGAGCAGCAAAAGGAATGGATAGAGTGCAGGGCGATTATATGGGGATGCTGGCAACGGTGATTAATGGTATGGCGCTACAAGGAGCATTAGAAGATGCAGGGATAAAGACCCGACTGCAATCTGCCATAGAAATGGATAAAGTAGCTGAACCTTTTATCAAGAGAAGAGCGGTGAGACATTTGGAGAAAGGAAGAGTAGTGATTTTCGGGGCAGGCACAGGCAATCCATACTTCACGACCGATACGGCAGCGACCCTCCGCGCAATAGAAATCGGCGCCGATGTCATCCTCAAAGGAACAAGAGTAGATGGTATCTACGACAGCGACCCAGAGAAAAACTCAAATGCAGTGAAATTTAATGCGCTGACCTTTGAGGAAGTTTTTGAAAAAGACCTAAAAGTGATGGATATGACGGCATTCACCCTGAGCCACGAGAATAAACTCCCCATCATCGTCTTTGATATGAACAAAGAAAATAACCTCCTAAAACTCGTGCAAGGCGAAAATATAGGGACATTAGTGAATTCGTAATAAAAAAAAATATATCAACTTTATTATTTCATAAAGAATGGAAGAATTAAATTTAATAGTAGAGACTGTAAAACAAGAAATGCAAGCCGCAATGAAGCACCTGGACCACGCATTCCAGAAAATACGCGCAGGGAGAGCTTCCACAGCTATGGTACAAGATGTAATGGTAGAATACTACGGTGCCCCTACCCCTCTGAACCAAGTAGCTAATGTATCCATACCCGATGCAATGACCATCTCCATACAACCTTGGGATAAAACTGCCATCGGAGCTATTGAGAAAGCAATCATTGTGTCCAACTTAGGCTTTGCACCTTCAAACAACGGAGAGAACATCATCCTGAATGTACCCCCACTTACAGAGGAAAGAAGAAAAGAACTCGCAAAACAAGCAAAAGCCGAAACCGAGCAAACCAAAGTAACCATACGAAACGCCAGACAGGACGGAATGAAAGAACTGAAAAAGCTCGACGGCGTATCCGAAGACATCATAAAAGATACCGAAAGTAGTATACAAGAACTTACCGACAGCTTCGTGAAAAAAGCAGATGAAGTCCTCAAAACTAAAGAGGCAGAAATAATGAAAATCTAAAGCTCCTTAAAGCTAATAGGTTTCATTAAGAAAGTATAAGAATGATAAAATGGTTTCGGGCGCCCCGCAGGGGCGCCCGAAACATTTTTCAGAAGAGGAAAATAAAAGTACCTGCTATGGTTGCTCGCCACGCTGTGACTGCCTCACCTGCTAAGGTGTGCTACGGCTTCATATCATACATTACGAGGGCTGTCATTAGTTTAGGCTCTATGAGGGTACATTTGGGAGGCATTTTAATATCCTTATCGGAAATCTTTACAAGGTCATTAAAACTGATAGGATAGACTCCGAATGCCGCTACATAATCTCCTGAATCTACTTTTTCTTTGAGTGAGATAATGCCCTCTATAGTAGAATTCCCTTTTAGATAGTCTATATTATCGCTTTCGGATTCTATTTCAATTCCTAAAATATCATTAAAAATATACTTCTCGAGGAAGAAATGGTCTAAGTCATTCGCGTCTTTATGGGCTTTTCTTAAATCGTGCTTTACATGGAGGCTGTAAAACTTGCCGTCTAAATAAAGGCTCAAATGAAACTTTTGAGACGGGAAGTAAGGTGTATCTCCTTTCTCGTGGATGGAGAATGAAGTCTCTAACTTTTTTAGGAAATCTTCTGGTGAAAGTCCATTTAATGATTTGAGGAGACGATTGTAATCGTGAATTCTTATGGACTCTTTTGAAACGATATAGCTGTATACGAAGTTATGAGGCTCTGTTCCGAGAGGTCTTTTGCATTTTGCATTGAGCTTGTCAGCATTCATTGCTGCGGAGCCTATTCTATGGTGCCCATCGCCTATATAAAAGGAATCAATCTGCTCGAGGACTTCTTTAATCTGCTGCATTTTGAGGCGATTGTCTATCTTCCAGATTTTATGCCTCGTTCCCTGTTCGGAAACAAAGTTGATAATCGGAATGGTCTTCTCCTCCTTATCCATAAAGAGCTCCACTTTGGTATTGGTTTTATAGGTGAGGAGTACAGGCTCTGCCTGCATACAGACTTTTTCAAGGTAGTGGGTGAGCCTCTCCTTTCGTGCTTTTATGGTCGCTTCGTGCTTTTTAATTTTTCCATTTTTGAAATCCTCTACACTCACTAAGCCGAGCAAACCTCTATACACGGTTTTATCTGGCATTGTTTGTTGGTAAAGATAGTAGCAAGCATCGTCTTGTACTAATTTTTTCTCGGCAACAAGCTCTTCAAATGAGTTTCTAATCTTCCTAAGATTACGATCTACATCTTTAGATTTACTTGCAATAAATGGCTTTACCATTTGAGCATAGGTATCCTGCTCTTGAATTTTTCTGTTAATTTCATCTGGGGTAAAGCTGTCTAGCGGTCTCGTAGGAAACTTCTCTACATAATCTGCTTCTGGTCTAATCCCGCGAAAAGGCTTAAATGTAGGCATCTCTTATTATTTCTGCTTTAATTTTACAATCTGCTCTGCTAATTCTATCCCTATTTTCTTTTGTGCATCTATGGTACTGCCTCCTAAGTGGGGAGAGAGTGAAAGTGCTGGGTTCATCAATAGATTAAGCTCTGGTGAAGGCTCATTTTCATAAACATCTAATGCCGCTCCTGCAACTTTACCTTCATCTATAAAATCTAATAACAGGGCTTCATTAATTACTCCTCCTCTCGCTGTATTTACAATGAATACACCGTCTTTCATCTTCTCAAGCTCTGGCTCATCTATAATATAGCCCTCTGTTTTCGGAGTATTAATCGTGATAAAATCTGCCTCTGGAAGGAGGTCATCAAGGTTATCGGTTGGATGAATAGTAAAATCTACTTTCTGACCATCAAAAAAGTTAAGGCTAATGACCTCAGGAGTGGGTTTAGAAGTTACGGCTTTTATCTTCATACCAAGAGCTATGGCTATCTTTGCTACCTCTTTACCGATATTTCCAAAACCGATAATACCTAATGTTTTACCTTGTAATTCTACAGCTCCTGCATAGGATTTTTTGAGGATATTAAACTGTGTATCTCCCTCAAGAGGCATAATCCTGTTAGACTCGTGCAAAAAACGAGCGAGGGAAAAGAAGTGCGCAAAAACCAGCTCTGCAACAGAACGAGAAGACGCCTTCGGGGTATTGATTACTGTTATGCCTTTTGCTCTGGCATAATCTACATCTATATTGTCCATACCTACGCCGCCTCTACCTATTATTTTTAACTGTGGGCAAGCATCTATAAGCTCTTTTCTCACTTTGGTAGCGCTTCTTACCAGTAAGACATCTATCTTATTTTCATTTATAAAATGGGCTAAATGCTCTTGGGAAACTCTTGTTTCTACCAGCTCTATCCCTGCATTTTGCAAAATATTTTTACCTTCTTCCGAAATACCGTCGTTTGCTAAAACTTTCATTATCTTAAAAAAATTTAATCTTTAGATTTCAGATTTTGAATTTAATTAAATCTATTATCTAAAAAGACTTCATTACATCAACCAACACCTGTACGCTTTCTATTGGCAGGGCATTGTAGAGGCTTGCTCTGTACCCACCAACACTTCTGTGCCCATTGAGACCATTTATTCCTGCTTCTTTCCAAGCATTATCAAATGCTTCTTTCTTAGTTTCATCTGTAATGGTAAAGGAAACATTCATCAGTGAGCGGTCTTCCTTTTCGCACAAGCCTTCAAATAGTGGATTTCTATCAATTTCCTCATAAAGGAGATAAGCTTTTGCTCTATTTCTTTGCTCAGCCGCTTCTATTCCACCATTTCTCACCAACCATTGAAGATTCAAAAGCGAGGTATAGATAGAAAATACAGGCGGTGTATTCAGCATAGATTCTTTACTGATATGTGCTTGGTAGTCAAAATAAGTTGGGATATTTCCTCTTCCTGTTTTCCCTAAAAGTTCTTTTTTTAGTACAACCATTGTAGCACCTGCTGGACCAATATTTTTCTGCATACCCGCATAGATAAGTCCAAATTTTGAGAAATCTACTTTACGAGAAAAAATATCCGAGCTCATATCGCATACTATCGGTACGGAGGTCTCTGGAAAGTCTTTCATCTGAGTTCCATAAATTGTATTATTAGAAGTACAGTGAAAATAGTCAGATGAAGAATCTATCGTATAATTTTTAGGGATATAAGTATAATTTTTATCCTTAGAAGAGGCTATTACCTCTACATTCCCTACTTTTTTAGCTTCTTTTATCGCCCCTGATGCCCAAGTTCCTGTATCAAGATAGCTAGCTTTCCCGTTTATGCTGAGCAAATTATATGGGAGCATTGCAAATTGAAGGCTTGCCCCGCCTTGTAGGAAGAGTACTTCATAATCATCGCCTATATTCATCAGCTGTTTTACCAATGCTCTTGCTTCCTCTATTACGGCTACAAAATCTTTACTTCTGTGAGAGATTTCAAGAATGGAAAGCCCCGAACCATTAAAATCAATCACCGCTTCGGAAGCCTTTTGAAAAACTTCCTGTGGCAAAATACTGGGACCCGCACTGAAATTATGTTTTTTCATTATTTATATTATTATTTAAAACACAAAAAGCAATAAACCTAATTGAGATTTATGCTTTTCAGATATTTTCTTATTATTTCCTTTGAGCATTCATAAATATTTATTCTTCCCCGTGTAGGAATGCTTTTTTAGCTAAGAGCTGCTCTTCTGTTTCTACATTATCCTCATCGGGTACGCAACAATCTACTGGGCATACCGCAGCACATTGAGGCTCTTCGTGGAAGCCGATACACTCGGTACATTTATCGGTTACTATAAAGTAAAAATCATCACTTACGGGAGGTTGTGGTTCATCTGCATCTATAGATAAACCTGAGGGCATTACGATTGCGCCTTTTAATGATGTTCCATCAGATGCCTTCCAGTCCACTGCTCCTTCATATATTGCATTATTGGGGCATTCTGGCTCGCAGGCACCACAGTTTATGCAATCATCTGTTATCTTAATAGCCATAATGCTAATATTTTTATTTTATTATTTTTGTGCAAAATTAGTAAAATTCAGATAATCTAAATCCAGCGATGAAGCGACAATTATATATTTCGGGACTTTCTAAATTAGGCGATTATATAAAAGATTTTTTAGCTAATGACCCTCTTCAACAAAATGAAAAATTCTCTGATTTCAACAGTATTATTAGAAAATCTGAAATAGACAATCCTTGGTTTACAGAAGAAAATCAAAAATATGCGCTCAATGAGTGGGCAACGCTTTTAAATGAGGAAAACCTCAGCGAGTGGCTACAAGATTATCGCTTTTCTGAAACGCCTAAAAAAATAGGTCTTGTACTGGCTGGGAATATCCCTTTGGTAGGTTTTCACGATGTTATTTGTACTATTCTTAGTGGGAATATTGCTGTTATTAAACCCTCATCTAAGGATAAAATAATGATTCCTTTCCTGCTGAAAAAGTGGAATGAATTTTCTAAACCGCTCCCCATTCCTTTTGAAATCGTAGAAAAGCTAACGGATTACGATGCCGTTATCGCTACTGGGAGCAATAATACCGCAAGATATTTGGAATATTACTTCAAAAACAGCCTGAGCCTTATCCGAAAAAACCGAACCTCAGTAGCTGTACTCTCTGGTGAGGAGACCGATGAAGAAATCAGAGCCCTTGCCAATGATATTTTTAGATATTTCGGTTTAGGATGCAGAAATGTAACCCGACTTTTCATTCCAAAAAACTTCGGTTTAGAGAGGCTGTTTGAGAATTTTATGGATTTCCAAGAGGTGATTCATCATCATAAGTATGCGAATAATTACGACTATAACCGAGCGATATATTTGCTCAACCAAGAGAAGTTCTGGGATAATAATTTCGTTCTTCTAAAAGAGGACGAAAAGCTCTTCTCCCCTCTTGCAGTGCTTCATTTCAGCAGATATGAGCAGACTGACGAAGTCCATCAATTCATCAAAGAAAACGAAGAAAACATCCAATGTATAGTGGCTCAGCCTCAGCTCGGGATTTCCAATAGCATAAATATGGGCAATGCACAAAAGCCTAGCCTTAGCACTTATGCCGATAATGTAGATACGATGAGGTTTCTGGAAGCCATCTAACCGATAAAAAAATTTAATACAATAAATCTAAAAAAGTAATGGAAACAAAACGCGAATTCTTCCTTGAATGCTACAAACTCGGCATTATCAAGTTTGGCAGGTTTACGCTAAAAAGCGGTATAGAAAGCCCCTTTTATGTAGATTTAAGACCTTTGGCATCAGACCCAAAAATCCTAAAACACTTGGCCGATTATCTCTTGGAAATGCTCCCTTTGGATAATTTTGACCTCATCTGTGGCGTACCCTATGCGGCTCTTCCAATGGCTACAGCAATGTCTTTGGAAAGCTACATCCCGCTCATCATAAAAAGGAAAGAAGCAAAAACCTACGGCACGAAAAAACTCATCGAGGGGATATTCAAAAAGGGGCAAAACTGCCTGTTAGTAGAAGATGTCATCACCTCTGGGAAATCCCTCATAGAAACCATAGCCGAAGTAGAGCAGGAGGACTTAAAAGTATCCGACATCGTTGTCGTGCTCGATAGACAGCAGGGCGGTAAAGAGCTCCTCGAAAGCAAAGGCTTCCGCGTACATACCTTATTTAATATAATGGAAGTTTGCGAAATCCTTCGAACCGAAAATATGCTCGATACTGAAGAAATCAAAAGAATTACCGACTTCCTTGCGGGCAATAAAATCCATTTCGAGAAAGAGAGAAAACTCCCCTACGAAGAAAAATTAAAGCTCACAAGCCACCCAAGCGCAAGGAAAATCTTAGAAATAGCCCTTAAAAAGAAAACCAACCTCATCGCTTCGGCAGATGTAACCACCACTGCAGAGCTATTAAACCTTGCCGAAAAAGTAGGCCCGCATATCGCAGCCCTAAAGACGCATATAGACATCATTACCGATTTTGATTTTGATAAAACCATCCTCCCCCTCCGCGACCTTGCCGAGAAACACAATTTCTTACTAATGGAGGACAGGAAATTTGCCGATATCGGGAGTACGCAAGAGATGCAGTATTCGTACGGACTATATAAAATCTCCTCGTGGGCAGACCTCATTACTTCTCAGGTTATCGGTGGGTATCGGTCGCTGGATTACTTCCTTAATTCTGGCGTGGTCGCCATCCTCAGTATGTCTTCCGAAGGCTGTTTGACCGACTCCAACTACTTCCAAGAGGCGCTAAAAGTAGCGGAAACGCATCCCAATGTAATCGGTGGCGTCTCTCAGAAATCGATCGGGAAATCCCTCCTCCTCTTCACGCCTGGCGTCAATCTCTCTGCAAAAGGCGATGGTAAAGGTCAGCAATACAACACCCCCGATTATGTTTTTAATTCCCTACACACCGATTTCATCATCGTGGGGCGAGGCATTTATAAAGCCCCTGATACAGAAAAAGCCGCATTAGAATACAAAATCGCAGGCTGGGAAGCCTATCTTAAAAGTATTTAAAGCTTACTGAAATTTTATATTCTAATAAAAAACACTCAAAATGAGTGTTTTTATTTTTTTAAGCGGGAACATTCTTTTTTACTCTCTCAAGGGCGAGGGGGACTGTTGAAAAATATTTGTTAACTTTTGTTAATCTTACTACTTTTCTTAAAAAAGAAACCTCTTGAAATTCAAGAGGTACTATACTATTTAGCGGAGAGAGAGGGATTTGCGTATTCATATCATAAAATATTAAAAATTATCAAATTATTGAAAATCAATGATTAATATTTTTTTCATCTATATAAAATTATCATAAACTATCATAGACTATCCCTATTTTAGTCCCTGTTTTTTTAGATGAGGGACTTAATATTTTATAGTGAATTAAAACGCTCCATTGCATTGATTTTAGTTTCATCTGCAATATCAATATAGGGTTTCATTGCTTTGTAATCACTATGTCCAGTCCACTTCATTACTACTTGTGGTGGAATTCCCAATGATAATGCATTACAAATAAAGGTTCTTCTTCCTGCGTGAGTGCCGATTAAAGCATACTTTGGGATAATAGTATCAATCCGTTGATTTCCTTTATATTGAGTTTCTCGGATAGGCTCATCTATTCCTGCTAATTCCATTAGTTCTTTTAGATACTCATTCATTTTTTGATTAGTAATCACAGGTAAAGCAAGTCCTTTATCAAAGACCTTATCTTTATATTTGTCAATAATTTCCCTGCTATGATTATTAAGTTCTATAATAAGACTATCTGTAGTTTTTATTGTTGTTATCTCTATGGTATTTCCTTTGATGTCAGATTTTTTAAGATTTGATACATCAGAATATCTCAATCCTGTAAAACATAAAAAAAGAAATACATCACGAACTCTTTCTAAATATTCTTTTTGTGGAGGAAGAGTAAAGTTTTTTACTTGGGTTAATTCCTTCTGATTAAGAAAAATAATCTTTTTTTGGGTAGTTTTAAGTTTTGGTCTAAAATCTTCAAAAACATTACTTTGTAAGTAATCTCTTTTTTTACACCAGCGTAAGAACCATCTTAAAAAAGAGAATTGTTTGAGAATGGTAGAGTTTTTAAGGTCAAGCGTATTTTGTAAAAAGTATTGATAATCAATTAACTTTTCTTCTGTAATATCAGAAAAAGAAATATTTTTGTCAAAATCAATAAGATGTCTTTTTTGAGTTTCCATTTTCTCATAAGTGGCTATTGTCCATTGATTTTTCTTACCTTCATCTTTGGTAAATAGGTCATAAACATCAAAAAATGTTATTTCTTTATCAGACTTCGTTTCTTTACCTATTTCTTTGTTAAAAATCTCTCTAAATTCATCAGCAGTAGGTGTTTTATCTTCTGCATAGAATTTTGCAAATACATTCTCACAGGTCTGCTCATATTCTTGAATTTTACGATTGATGATACTTGCAGATACTTTTTTCTTGCCGTGAGTCGTGTTGATTTTACATCTTTGGGTGTCCTTACTCCACTTGTCTATATCTACTCTATACCCAACATTAAATGCTACGATAATCCCATTCCATTTTATTCTATATCGGAGTTTTGCAGATGGATTATCTTTTTCTTTGTCCAATAAAAATTGTGCGTGGTATTTTATCATATTATTAAAGTTTAAGTTCTAATATAATGCCTTCTGTTTTTTCTACTTCTTCTTGTGAATAAGTTTTGGTAAGTATCAATTTATCATCTGCATAGATATTGATAGTTTTATTCAGATGGGCAGGATTGGAATAGTCAAAATCTTTTCTATAAGTAAATACTCTGAAAACACTTGATAAAATAGGTGCAGAGGTTTCATATATTTCTACTTCTTTGAGTAGTAAATTAGGGTTATCCTCTGGACTTAAATAACTTTGAGAGACCATAATGCTGTGCTTGTATAAATTTCCTCCATAGCCATCTTTCCAATTTGTCTCATCAGATGTTTTATCTACGATAATCTCGGGAGTGTTTTCGGAGTATTTCAAGATAGGAGAAAAATCATTGTTATTTACTTTTATAAAATCCAATGATAAGTACTGTACAAATTTATTATACTCTCCATTGTTAATAACCTCAATCCTAATTTTTTTCTCATATTTTGATAAACATTTTTTAACACTCTCTATTGGAGGTTTTTTAATAGAAAATATATCACTATATAAATTTATGATGTTATCACAATTATCTTTCTTTTGTGCTACGGTAAAAGCAGAAAAGAGTAAAAATATGGGCAAAAATGCTGTTTTCATAATTCTTTTTTTTGTAAAATTTCTAATAGTATGTTCACTTGTTCTTGACTTGTTTTTAATCTATCATTTAGTTCTTTCTGTATTTCTAAATTTCCTTTTTGGACTTCCAGCATATTGGAAAAATCATTATGAGAAATAATCACATTTCCTTCTACATTTCCACTAATATTGCTATTGATACTTCCGTTTCCTTTCGCTATTTGAGTCAATTCCCTTATCATATCTCCCTCTCCCGTGAGAAGCCATCTCTCATTTAATTGAGGATATACCTTTAATATTTTTTGTAGGCTTTTTAAGTTGATACCATCTCCTAAATTGTTGATAAACGAAGGGGATAAGCCTACATTTTGAGCAAATTTATTTTGTCCTATCTTCAAATACTCTAAAAATTTAATCAATCGTTCTTTCATTTGTATATAATTTTATTATTGTAAATCAATATGTTAATGTATTTGTATTTATTTTTATAAAACAAATTATAATTTTTTATATAAAAATTTATATAATTGCAGTGTTTTTTATATAAATTTATAAACAAAAATGGCGTAAAAAAGTAAAAAAACGCTTGTATTTATATAAAATAATATATAATAAGGTTAAAATTTATTTGCAAATATAAGTAAAAATAAAATACAAAATGAAATACAAAATGAAAAAATATATAATTTTATTAAAAAGTGTTTATAAATATAAATTATCATTAAAAAAATAAATTATCATATATAAATTTATATAAATATAAAATAAGATGCAAAATGAAAATTAGTCAAGTAATTATTGAAAAAATTAAAACGGATAACGAGTTTAGTATAGAGTTAGCCAAAGTAATGAAGGTTCAACAGCAATCTGTAATTGGTTTGGCAAGGAGAAATAGTAGTAAACTATCTTTATATCAAGCCGTTTTATTCTACAAAGAAAAGGGGTATTCAGAAGAGCAGATTTTTGAAAAAGAAAATCAATTATCCAAAACAAGTGTGAAATGAAGCCTATAATCAAAACCATAGAACATAATGGGATTTCTTCTGTTTCTGCAAGAGATTTACATCAGTTCTTGGGTGTAAAGACCCATTTCAAAGATTGGATAAAAAGGAGAATTGAGGATTATGGATTTGTTGAAAATCAAGACTTTGAGGTTTCGCTCATTTTTGAGCAAAACTCCAAAGGTGGTCGCCCTACAAAGGAATATATTCTGTCTATGGATATGGCAAAAGAACTCTCAATGATAGAAAAGAGTGATAAAGGAAAACAGGCGAGATTATATTTCATAGCGTGTGAGAAAAGATTAAGAGAAAAAGACCCCAATTTTTATGCTATTGAAGTTTCATCAGAAAGGATTGCAGAAAGAAGAAAAATTTTGCATAAACAATTTGTGGAGGAACTCCGTAATCATTTTTACAGAGGAGACCTAAAAACAATTTCCGAAACATATAATCTCCCCTACAATAGAGTAATTAGAGTGATGAATGGAACTTGCTTTGACAATAATATCATTGATATTTTATATGAAAAAGCAATGAGTAATAAGTATGCATTAGAATGTAAAATGGAAGTAATGATAACGGAGTTAAATTCCTAAAAAATGAATATAGATAGAGATACACCTATATGGCAACTTACTCTTGGAGAGTTTATACACGCATTGAAAAATGCTAATGAACCTCCAAAAACCGAACAAGAGCCTGTTAGAGAAAATAAAGAATATGTTCACGGCATCAGTGGATTGGCACGATTGATAGGTTGTTCTACTTCTCACGCCGCAAGGTTGAAAGGTCAAGGAATATTTGATGAAGCCATTATCCAAAGAGGCAGAAAAATCATTATTGATAAGGAAAAGGCGTTGGAATTATTTAATAATAAAAAATAAAAGACTATGAAAATAAATCCAAATACACAATTACTACACCTTACCGTAGCAGAGTATATGGAACTTCTTAAAATGATAAAATCAGAGGAGAAAGTATATGTGTATGGATTAAAAGGTTTGGCAAACATATTAGGGTGTTCCAGAGCAACGGCTTCAAAAATAAAAAGTTCAGGTATCATAGATGAAGCCATTGCACAGGTAGGAAATGTTATTGTGATAGATAAATTCAAAGTTCTTGAACTAATAGCCGTAAAAGAAAATGAGAAATGAATTATACGGAGTTAATAAGCAAATTTTGGAGTATCAATGAAAAAACTCCACTTGGGGCATCTGCTGTTGCTTTATACCTATTCCTATTGGAGGAATGGAGAAAAAACAATGGAGAAAATTTTTCTATCTCTGATGGCTTGATAAGTCAAAAGTTATCGCTCACAAGACCTACTATTGTTGCGATGAAATCCAAGTTAAGAAATATTGGCTTAATTCAATATCATACTAAAAATGGTATGCCTTGTATTTATAGAATTATTTCTGATTTTTCTTTTCTGCAAGAACCTATTACAAAGCAAGAACCTGTAAAAAATGATGTAGGGTCACAGAAATTAACAGAAGAAAATATTGTCAAAGTAGTAGAAAAGAAATCAATAGACAAAATACCTGTTGAAATAGTAGAACAATCTGCTGTAATAGAAATACCATCTACACCGCCACCCGTTCGTGAGAATATAGATATACCATCATTACAAGAATTTATGGATTTTGCAAAAACATTGGAAGCCTATGATGAGAGTATGGACTTTGCCATAAAATCCAAATATGAAAGTTGGGTAGATGCTGGGTGGAAAAATGGATTAGGAATGCCTCTTATAAAGTGGCAAAACAATCTGAAAAATACGATACCACATCTAAGAACAAACAGAAAGCCAAATTTATCCATAAATAAAATACCTACTATAAACCGCCCAAAAACAACTTACAATGAATAGTAATATTGATACAGAAAAAATAGTATTAGGCACACTCATTGGTTTTCCTAATCTGTATCCAAAACTCAAAAGTAAATTATCTGTCAATCTTTTTACAGAGCCAATCCATCAAATTATATTTGAGACCATTGATAGCCTTTGGCAGAAAAATAAGCCCATAGATATGGTTTTGCTCTCCAAAGAATTTGCAATGATAGGGAAACAGGAATTGGATAAATATGTGGTTGATTTAGTTGTTGGTATTTCTTCTCCTGCAAACATAGAATATTATGTGATGATTTTGGTGGAACTCTCCATAAAAAGAGATTTTGTCCATAAATTCACGATGCTAACCAATATGGCAAAACAGGAGGAACAAGATATATTTCTCCTCCGAGATAAAGCCTTTGAGTTCTTTGATAATCTTTTCATAGACAAATTCATTGAAGCTAATAAACAGCATACGGCTTTCCCCGAATTGGTGCAGAAAGTAGAAGAAAAATTTAGCAAAATTACCAATGGCGAGTTAGGAGGAATTACAGGTGTGGCGAGTTCGCTGGATATTATCAATAAGGCATTTGGTGGGTGGCAAAATTCAGACCTTACCATTATAGCAGGAAGACCAGGTATGGGGAAAACGGCATTCATCGTTCAGCAGATTGTAGATATTGCTCGGCAAGGTAAGGCGGTGGGGGTGTTTTCATTGGAAATGTCTGCGGAGCAAATCACAGCGAGAATTATTACAAATTATACTAATATTAGAAATTCATCCATTCTTCGTAAAGGCTTAAATCAAGAGGAATTACAGCAATATTGGAATTGCAAAGATGAGATGATAAAAATGAATATTCATATTGATGATACCCCAGCACTTTCTATCCAAGACATCAGATTAAAGGCAAAAATGATGAAAATTAGACACGATATTAAAGTGCTATTTGTGGATTATCTCCAACTTGCTACTCACGAAAAATCTAAAACAAGAGAGCAAGAAATTAGCAAAATATCACAAGGTTTGAAATCCATAGCCAAAGAATTGGATATTCCTGTAATTGTTCTATCCCAACTTTCTCGGGAAGTGGAAAAACGACCTAATAAACGCCCTCAATTATCAGATTTAAGAGACTCGGGGAGCATTGAACAAGATGCTGATGAAGTGATTTTTCTCTACCGCCCCGAATATTACAATATTGAGTTATGGGCTGAATATAATAACGAGCCTACGGCTAATGAAATAGAAATCATTATTGCCAAGAACCGACACGGAGGACTACTTCCCGAAAGATGTAAAGTCAATTTAGCGACATCAAGTTTTTACAATTTTAATTAACCATACAGAAATGAATACAGAAGAAATAAGAAAAGAAATAAGAAGCCAAAAGATATTACTTGGCATTAGTCTATTTGCAACTGCATACCTCATTTATTTTGGAATGAACAACCCCAAATGGATTTATTATTGTGCTGTGGCTGGGGCTTATCTTTTAACCAAAAGTGTAAACTACGGAGTAAAATGGTATAGCAACGAAAAATCATTGAGAAAATGATATAGATTTTAGAAGTAATATTAACTCTTATTTAGTAATAAAAATGAACTCTTTTATATTTATCTTATTATGTTTTTCTATAATGATACTTGCTCTTGTATTTGGTCTTATATTTCCGAGAATTGTAAAAAACTCTTTTATACGATTTTTTATAGTAGCAGGGATTATGTTTCTTGCTCCTGCAATTATAGAATATAAAATGGAAGATAGAGATAGTAGAAAATATGAATTATTACAAACATCTATCCCGATTTATTCATTGAAGCCTACAAATAGGATTACAGGAGATTTTACATTAGGTTTTGGAAGCATAAATAATACGGATTACTATATCTTTTTAGTAAAAAGGAATGATGGGTTTATTCGTAGAGAAGTTCCAATTAATGAAACTTTAATCATTGAGAAAGATGCCCACCCAAGTATTATTACAAATAGTATAGTAAAAATAAGATACTTTAATCGTATCAATGGCAGACAAGAAAAAAGAGATACATTAGATTATAATTCCAAAGGAAATGAAATTGTTCAGCCTATAAAAAATGAAATTATTGAGCCGATAAAAAAAGACTTGGGATATAAGTATATTATCACTATTCCCAAAGGTAGTATAATGGAAAATCAAGTTTATCAAGTTTTATAAAATGAAAATAGTAAGGATTTTTATCATTGGAAGTTTATTTCTGATTATCAGCAATATCATAAATCATTTATTGGGCTTGATTAGTATTGAGAGTAAATTATGGAACATAGTAAGATTTACATTTTGTATATCAATAACTTATGTTTTGGTTAGTATCATAGATAAAAAATGTAGAGTGTTGATTTTGAAAGAAAAAAATAGAACGAATGAAAAATCTTAATAATTTCCATCTCAAAATCATTGCCTTAATCACAATGATTATTGACCATTTGGGAATAATGTTTTTTGAGGAATATTTTATATTGAAAATTATAGGTAGAATATCCTTTATTCTCTACGCATTTATGCTGGTAGAAGGGTATTTTCACACTAAAAATATTCATAGGTATTTAGGTAAATTATTCCTTTGGGCATTGATTTCAGAAATTCCCTTTGATTTGGCGAATTATGGTGTGCTTTTTAATTTTGGTCATCAGAATATTTTTTGGACACTTTTTCTTTCTGCATTAGGCATTCATTGGCTGGAAAAGAACAAAGAACTTGGCTTGAAAATCCTTATTTGTTTAGTGATTTTATTTTTGGCTTTGATTTTTAGAGTTGATTATAGCATTTATGGAGTGAGTATAATTTTTTGGTTCTATTACTTCAAAAAAGAGAGATTATTACCTTCGTTTTTGCACGAAGCCCCTTTTTCAAATCCTATTTCAATTTCAAGTTTATTAGCCACATTTCTCTTGAATATATATCAAGGATTTGCGATTTTAGGGCTTATTCCGATATACTTTTACAATGGTCAACAAGGTAAAAAAACAGGCAATATTTATTACTCATTCTATGCGGTTCATCTTGGGATTTTCGCTTTTATAAAACATTTAATTATCAATTAAACCTTTATTATAAAATGAAAAATTTTGTTATGAAATACAAAAAGAAATTTCAATATTTTGTGTTAGCGGTATTTCTTATTTTATGGGTTATTTTAGTATATTTGATATACGAATATTTACCTTTGAGATTTGGACTTTGGAGATAAATTTTTAATTTTGTAAAAAATATCTTTATGAAAGAATTTTTGACAATACTTCCGTTCATATTACTTATTCCTATAACATATTTATATAGTAGGGTAATATATAGAATAGAAAACTCTAATCTAAAATATAGAAATCAATTAGCAATAAGCATCCAAGTATTATCAATTCTTATTTTAATAGGAATATTATTATATATTAGAAAAGGATAATCTTTGTGAAAAATCCCTAACCAAAAAAGTTAGGGATTTTTTTATCTTCTAAAACCTCGCTTTTCTTCTTGTTTTAGATTGAGGTCTTTGAGTTTTTGTAGAATATCACTTACATTAGATTTCAAATTATCGGAAATTTGGCTTAAAGTATTTTCACCTCGTTCTATGAGTTTAGCAATATTTTCTTTTCTCTGCAACTGAATTTCCCTTGCATCAGTAATATAATTTGATGGTAAATCATCAATATTCCATTTACCACTTTCCAGCGAAAAAGTCTCAATATGCTTTTCGGCTTGGTAGGAATAAATATGAATTTTATCTACCGCTTTTTCTCTATACAATAAGTCTAATGACTCTAAAATTCCATTTACTGCGGAATTATGCGACTCAATTTCTGCCAAACGCCCCCAACCTTGAAAATTAATTTCTTCTTGGTAGCGATTGTATAAACCCAATTCCGTAAAAATAGCAGGTGCAGAAATAGCAAGAACTTCCACACGATAGCCATTTTCTTTGAACATTTTGGCAGTATTAAACGGCACTTGTGGATTTCGCATTGTTCCTTCCACCATAATATTGTATTTATTTTCTATGGCTTCTCGGATAAGATTTTCCGTAAAAACATTGGAAAAAATCTGTGTTTCTTTGGAATAAGAAAGAGGATTGTTGATTAACTCTTGCCTATTGGGGTGGAATTCTCTGTAAATATCGCCATTAACGAAAAGAATATTATTATTGGAAAATTTGCTTGTAAATTCTTTGGCTAATTTACTTTTTCCCGATGCGGGTTGTCCTCCCAAAATAAAAGCCAAAGGATTTTCTTGTGGTGTTAAATCCTCCAATAAATCTTTGCGTTCTTGATTGTAAATCTCAACTACTTTATGCAAATCCATTGAGGCGTTTTATTAGTGGGCTGTAATAATTTACTACTTTATCCATTACTGAACTTTTTTTATATACATCTGCCCCATAGAGCATTCTTTCTTCTTCTAAAAAAGTTCTAATTTGGAACTCTAACTTTTCTATTTCAGTGGGATTATTTGTCGCATTTTTCTCTTTTATTGCTCTTACTTTTAGTGAGCCAACAATCTGTAATGCAGTGTCTAAACTAATTGGATATTCCATATTTTCTGTGTGATTTTATTTCTGCAAAGATAAGAAAAAATAAGGAATTTTGCTCCTTCTTTTTGTATAAAATTTATCTTCTAAATCCTCTTGGCTTATCCTGTTTCAGTGTCTGTTGAGTAGAAATATTTTCTTTTTCTGCCATTTTCTTCTCCTTTTCTTCATTAGAACTGAGTTTGAAAAAAGTTTTGTTCTCTTCCGCTCTTTCCCTAACAAAATCCACAGGATTATAATTTTTGAGTTTATCTTCTTTTTCTTCTTGATATTGCGTGATTAATTTTTCTCTTAATACAGGAAGTTCATTATAAATTTTGTTATCCAATTCAGCAATTTTTGTTTCGGTTTGTTCTTTTTTAGTTTGAAATGCCTTTATATCCATTCCTTTTTCAATAAATTTCTTTTCCCGTTGTTTCAAAGCCTCCTCATATAAAGGTAATTGCTCTTTTGCTTCCGAAAATTTTTCTTCCCAATACGGCACATCTTTTTCCCATTTTTCTTTCGCTTCATTTAATTGGTTTTGATAGTATTCCAAATTACTTTTCACATATTTTAATCCTTGATATTCCTTACTTGCTACATAATCTTCAAACTTTCTTGATAAGAAAACTAATTCAGATTTAAGCCGTGTTTTTTCACTATCATAACGATTTCTCATTACATCAATTTCTATATCGGCTCTCACGCTGGGGTCTGTGATAATCGCTGTTTTGAGTTCGCTGGTATCCACATCAGAAACATCAATGATATTCGCTCCTTTCTTCATCGCCTCCATATACCGAGCCTGTTTCGCCTGTAATTTTTGGAGCATAAAAACATCTATGCTATCATTGGTCAGCATAAAATTGATACGCACATTTTCCCATTGGTTGCCCTGTCTCCACGCTCTACCTTCCGTTTGGCGAAGCGAAGTAAAATTATACGGCAAACTCAAAAGATACATATCACTTGTCTTTTTCTGCAAGTTCATACCTTCCTGTATGGCTTCTGAACCAATCACGATTTTAATCTTTCCCTCATTAAATTTCTCTTGAATATCTAATCTTTGATTTTTGCTGGTTGCTCCCGTGATAATCCCCACTTCATCGGATTTATATCCTACTTCACTGACCAAATATTCTTTCAATTTTGGAAACTCTGCCACACCTAATTCCGAGTAAATAATCTGACCTGCATTGGGCTGGTCTTTTTTATTTTGGGAAATTAAGTCCATAGTCGTTTTTAGTTTCGGCGAGTTTTCTATAAACTCTTTGGTTGTAGGTTCTTCTCCATCATAATCTTTGGCTAAATACGGCGACATTGCTATCAATCTTGCATTGAGAATATGAGTTAAAATTGCCCCTTTTTTACTCTCATTAAAACTTTTATTCAGTCTTTCATAAGCCTCTTTGGTCAAGTCATTTTGCTCAATTTTATATTCTTTATTGATACGATTTGGGCGTTTAAGTTCGGGATTATCTTCTTCGCCTTTAATATCAATAAACTCGCCTAAAAGTTGCTGGAATAAGGCATTGTTCTTAAATCGCCTTACATTGGTTTTATACTTAATATCGCCTTTGGCATCAATCTCCATATCATTATCGGCTTCCATAAAAGTTTCAAAAAATGTATTGACATTGAAATAACCGCTTTTTTCCAATCTATCGTTGGCAATGAGCGACAAAATAGAGTAATATTCCAAAGGTTTGTTCGTGAAAGGCGTTGCAGAAAGAAGATTAACATTTCGCCCATCGTTCTGCTCTTGAATGTATTGAGAGGCTACCCAAGTATTCATTCCCAGCAAAGAAGTGGCTTGATTTTGATTTCTAAAATCCGAAGCGTATTTTCTGTCATCAATCCTTACTTTTCCTACGATATGATTAGCATTGTGGGCTTCATCAAAGGTCAAATGGTCAAATCCAAAATCTTCCCAATCATAGAGTTTTCCCCTACGCATTTTACCTTCTGTTTCTTGCTGTTGCTGGATTTCTTTTTGTATGTCTCGTTCTGAAAATTTTAAGGTTTTGGTTTCATTTTCAGAAATATAAGAAAATTTGTTGGCTAAGTCTTGGGTAACGGTTCTGGAAAATCCAATATTATTAAATCCTTCATAAGTCACGAGCGATATTTCCCCATCTTTATTATCAAATTTAGACAAATCAATATTTTTTCCTAAATTGCCTAAAACATTGACTTTGGCATTAGGAATAGTCTCATAAATAGTCTCTACCCATTGTTTTAAGATGCTATCATTAGGCACGACAATTAAAGGGCGTTTAGCATTGCCTCGCTCCATTGCTTCGTGCATAGATAAAACCCCCGAGAGCGTTTTTCCAAAACCTACTTCGTGAGCCAAAAGCCCTACGCCTTTGGTAGTCAGTCGCCCAATTCCTGCTTTCTGAACTTCGGTCAGTTCCAATGGTCTGCCTTTGAAATTCTTGTGAATATTGGAAAATAAAGGAAATTCTTTGTAATTAGGAATATGAATATTATTATGTTTTCTATTAAACTCATCTACAAATCTTGTTTTGGTATCATTATCTAATTCTTCACGCAAGAATTTGTTAAACAAATCATTCCCGACTTCTTTTCTTCGCTCACGGATAAGTGCATTATAATCCTTATCTTTTCCTGTAACCTGTTTATTATCTACATAAGCACGAACTTCCCAACTGCTGGAGTTTCCAAAGGCTTCACTTGGTAATGTATAAAGAAAATTTTTGAACTTTTCAGCCAAAGTTTCTTCTACCACTTTCATTTTATTTTCATAAATAGGAGTTGGATTTCTACCTCCATAATTCCAACCTGTTTGTTCCTGCACCATTTTCTCCACTTCTCCCACCACGAACTGATGCACAAACTCTTGATTAGGCGACACGATAATATCCTCTAATTCTTTTTTCTGTGGTAAAACTTTCTCTAAAAGGGCTTTTTGTTTGGCATATTGTTCTTGTGAAATATCATCTTTATCTTGCTCCAATGTCTCTAATTTCTCATAAATATCGCCTTCCGCATAATAGAAATCGTGGATATAATCGCCTTTGTAGTAATTAGCAAATTCTTGATATTTCTCGGGGTTATTCATTACACCATCATAGTGCGTATTTCTGAACGCTTCTACCTGTCTATCCGTGATATTGGGACTATTTTGCAGACCTGTGGCAATAATTTCATCTTCTTTCTGAAATTGATACTTTAATATGCCCTTTTTAATCTCGGGAGAGGACTGAATGGTATATTCTTTTTCATTGGTTTTGATTTTTTTATTCAGTCTTTCCAATTTATCGGAAATGTCTTTTATTCGCTCTTTATCAAAGTTTTGTGGAGTATTTTCTATTTCACGATAAATCCCGTTATACTTTTCAATCTCATTGATGATAACAGGGCTTTTGAACTTAATATTGTGAAGCCTATTTAAGGTGTCTTCTATATTTTTTTGCAGTTCTTGGGGTAGATTTTCATCTATTTCTTTTGGCTGTTGTTCAGAGATTTTTTCTTCTGCAATCGGCTCTACAATATCAAATAAATTAAGTTGTATTGCCTGTTGATTTTTTTGAGTTTCTTGCTTTGTTCTTAACTGCTCAATCAATGATAAAGCACTATCCAAATCGCCTTTTACATAATCTTCTAATTTTCCAAATCGGTTGGTTTTCTGCCCAATTTCTCCTAAAACTCGGTTAGGATTTTGCTCAAAATAATTAGAAATATCTTTTATTTCTGCATTGGAATTCTTTTTTAGAATGATAATATCTGTGCCGACATCAGTTGCCTTAAACACACCATTAGGCAAACGATATGCCTCTGTTAATTCTGCATTTTTAAGATTGTTTTGTCGGTTGAGCCAACCGCTGGGAACAACCATAGCAAGAGTTCCGCCCTCATTCATCAAGTCAAGGGAACGCTTGATAAAATAGTCTTCATAACGAGCGATTTTAGGCTCTTCGCCCAAACCTTTGTAAAGTCCCCTGTGCTGTCCGTAGGGTGGATTACCGATGACCAAATCGTATTTTGGGGCAAAGTCTTTTTTCTGCCCATTATCTGTGATAAATTCCGTTTCAAAGGAACGAAGATTTACATTGGTGTTCGGATTAAGAATTTTGGAAATTTTAGCGGTGGTTTCGTTGATTTCAAAGGTAGTAATATCTGTTTTTGAGTTAAGATTATTCAATGCTGAAAGGAAATTGCCAGTGCCGACACTTGGTTCTAACACCTTTATTTCTTTCTGTCCTTTGAAATGGTCTTTGATGAGATTTCCAACGGCTTGGACTAATCTTTCATCAGTATAATATTCATCTAAAATACCTCGCCCCTCTTTGGCTATTCCGCCACTTTTGTATTGAGAAACGAGGTTTTTAATATCATCTGTAATTTCAATATTGGGATTAAGATGAATGGTTTTATCTTCCGAAACTTCGGTAAGAGCATTTACCAATTTTGCAATTTGCTCATTGGTCGATTTTTGTCCTTTTAAGTTTTGGACAAGTTCTAAAACGGAAGGTTCTCCAACTGCATTGACATCTCCCAAGCCATTCTCTTGATTGCTGGGGTTTCCGTTTCGTTCTGCCAAATTTTGTCTAACTCCTCCAAATTCCCTGCCTTGAAGAGTTGTTTCAGTTCTATCGATCGGCGATTGTGCATTTCCACTGCTTCCAGTTGGCTGTAATCCTCGTTTTCCCAAACGCTCTGACTCTCGTGAGCCAAGTCCATTTCCAACATTGTGGCTGTCCAAAGTTTTTGGCTCTCGGTCGGCATTTCCGTGCTGGGATTGGCTTGTTTGGTCAAGGTTTCTATCGTTTGAGATAGTTTCTCCTCGTTCCACTGACTGAGGATTGGATATTCCTGCGGATTGTTCAATATTTCTCTCATTTTCAACTAATTTTTTGGTGTTATTTTCTTGGGTAAAGATACGACTTTTTTCTGATATTTCAATCTTTTTTTCATCTAAATTATAAACTTCATAATGATTGAAAAAATCTCTAAAACTTGGAACTTGAAAACTATGGACTTTGGACAAAAAAGGCAAATAATCCTTTCTTAAACCTATGGATTTATCATCTACACTATGGATATAATATTCATCTTCTGTGGCTTTGGATCGGACTTTCATTCCTTTTTGTAAGATAATATCTTGGGGCAGTTGCCTATTTTTCAGATAGTCATTGAGGTCGTTAATATTACTTTGACCTATGCCATACCTCCATCTCAAATCTTGGATATGATGCTGGGGCATAGATGTGATAATTTTGTTAGTGGCTTCTGTTCCTGCCTTATCTCCATCTAAAAGGAGTGAGATTTTTCCTTTATAATCCTTAAATTCTTCTGCAAATTTATCTACATTAACCACAGAATTTAGCACTACCAAAGTAGATTTATTTTCTTGATTATTTAGTTTTTGGAGTTGCAGAAAGGAAAGCATATCAGTCATTCCCTCAAAGACAAAAACATTTTTCCCCTTGTCCTTATTGACAATGGTAAGGTCATTTTTCCCAAGTTTCGTTTTCATCATTGGGTTGCGGATTTCGTAGCCCTTTGACTGATTTTCCAGCCCAATTCCGAAATACTTTTTACCGCCTACTTGGTAATGCACTTGCTTAGTGTAAACCTCCAATACTTCTTTGGAAATGCCCCTTTCATTAAAATAAGCAATAAGTTTATCATTATTTGGAGGCGTAATTTGGGTAATAGAGGGAGCAGAATTAGTTTCATTGACTTTATTTTCTTTAATTCTTTTTATTTCTGCAATATCTTCTGGAATGTAAGTGTTGGAAAAATCTTTGAGGAAATCCATTGCTTCTTTCCAAGATTTATTCTCCAAAGTCATTACGGCTTTGATGAGTTTTCCACCTTCGCCTGTTTTGAAATCATAAAATCCTGTTTCATTAACCGAAAATTTATTTTCATCGGTTCGGAAATAGTAATCTCGCCCAGACTTTCGCTCAAAATTAACTTTTCCCTGTTTGGCTAAATGCTGGAAATAATCTAAAACAGAAACATTTTCTATAATTTTTCTTAAATCTTCTTCGGTATATCTCATTGGATTTACTTTTTGGATTTTTTATTGATAAACTCATTAAATTTGAACACATCTTTCGCCTCCTCATCCCATTTTTTTCTTGGCAATAATTGTAAAGTCACGAAAATATCCTGCTTTTTGTTATAAGTATCTATCCGCTCAATTCTTCCTTTATAGTCAATTTCTGCGTGTTTATACAAAGAATAAGGCAAAATAGTGTCTGTTTGATAAACATAATATCGGCTATAACTTTGCGGAGAGTTGATTTCAAATCTTTTGTAGGTTTTCCCAAACAAAATAGTGTCTTTCAAATCTCTTTTTTGATGGTAATTAGGGACTTTATTTTTAGAAAAAATTGCCCCTCTTTTATTCTCGGAATAGACCAAAGTCGGCTTTTCAGTTGCGACCACTTCTACAATCGTGCTTATCCCAGCATTAACAGGTGTTCCCAAAGAATAAAACAAACTATCTTTAATAAAGTGTATTTCATCAGTAATCAATGGATTAGTGACATTAGGAACAAGTTCTATAATGGTATCATTGGAATAGTTGAGCCTTGAAATATGGAAACTTTGGGTATCCTCCAAATTTTTAGAAGCGTTAATGTAGATATTAGAAATAAGGTCTATTCCACCTTGCTTGGATTTAATTTCTTTTCTGCAAGAACCCAATGCAGAAAGAAGCACAATGCCATATAAAATGTATTTTTTCATAAAATAAGGATTAGATAAAAGGCTACTTTTAGGTAGCCCTTTGGGATTATATACTTCTTGAAATATTTTGTTGTCTTACATTATTTTTCTCGTGGCTATTGTCCTGTTCCAAGCCCTGTAAAGGTTTATTGGTATTTAGCCTATTCATCTCCTTATCATAAAGATTAAGGTTTTTATATTGAGGATTAAGCACGGCTTTTCCTTCAATTTCGTTGCCCTCGTGAGTAAATTTCACATTGGTAATATTTCCTTTTTCCAGCGACTTGACAACAAAATCTTTATACTCGGGCTTTTCAAATTTCAGTCCCGAAAGTTCCACGATTTTTGCCGTATCAATCTCATTGGCTTTGTGGAACTCCAATTTATAGTTGTCATACTCATTTTTAGGCTCATTGAATTTCAGTCTTACAAAAGCCTCAAAAGGTTCGTTGGTTTTGGAGTTATTAAATTCTGTTTTTACCGCTCTGCCCTCTAATAGATTGATTGCTTCTTTTGCAGTGAAATTCAATTTGAAATTGTGCGAACGCTCTTCGCCATCTTGTGTAATCAACCTTGCATCAAAGGAATTGAGAAAAACACCACCTTTTTCTGACTTATTAAAATTAATGGCAAAATCTACTTGATTACCCTCCATTACTCGGTCTGATGTGGTTTTAATTTGGAAAGATTTATCATTGGAGTCAATCCCTTTCTGTATTTCTTCCTTATGATTATCCCCAAAACCGAGATATTTCATTTGATTATTAAGATGTTCTGTAATATCAAATTCTTTTTTAGGCTCGTTATGTTTTTTTGTTACTACTTCTTCGGAGGATAGTTTTTCTATTTTACTATTGAAATCAGCAATTATTTCATTTTCTTTCTCTCTTGGCATAAAGGTATCTTCATAATATGCTTCTCCAATTGAACTAACTGCGATATCTGCCCCTTTTTCTTGGACATATGCTTTTTCATCTCCATTGAGTTCATTCCACATTTGTGTATATCTTTCAGTGTGTTCTTGTTCGGTTTCATTTTTTTGAGTGAATATCACATCATTGACAAATGAATTTATTTTTTCTTTATTAATTTCCTGTGTATTATCCATATTCTGTAAATTTTGATTTTGTTTTATTCCGTGATTGTAAAGACTATGATAATTGGCTTCTTTTTCTGCAATTTGGTTAATGTCCCAGTACGAAACTTTCTCTTTTTCATCAAAATCAAGTTTTTCATAAAAAATAAATAGTTTTTTAAGTATTTCTATTTTTTCAATAAAATTACTGTCTATATTCATTGCTTTTTTCAAGGACTCTTCTTTTTCCGAATCTCCATTTAGATTTTCATTTAGAAAATTATTAACTTTATTTAATTGTTCCTTTTTAATTTCTGAATTAGCAATATAATTTTCCAAAAAATAATGTCTTGTTAAATCTCTAGGATTGTGACTTATTTGATAATAAATAAGTCCTTGTTCTTTTAATGAAAAGTTATTTTTTATCTCCTGAAACATATTATTTATTTCGGGAGTGATTTTTATATTTTCATAATATTTTTTTTGTTTATACATATAAATATCAAAAAACTTTTCTTGTTCTTTTGAAAACCTTCGTTCACCATCTCTATAAAAAATTTCAGAAGGCGTATTTTCCATTTCGTGGATAAAATCCTTATACTCTTTTGTTAGTGGCGTGATATATTTATCCTTAAAAGATAGTTTTTCCATACTTTTTCCATCTTGTTTTTCGGAAAGGATGATTTTTAGTTTTTTTTCTGCAATATAGTCTGTATATGCCGACCAGAATTCATCTTTGTATTGAGAATTAGAATAATCTTTTTGCTTATTATATTGCCTTTGGCGGTGTTTTTCTAATGTTTTTAGTATATCCTCAATTTTATATTCTTCTTTATCAGGCAATGAAAAACCATCTTCTTTTTGTGGATGTCTTAAAATTAAATCAATAGTATTATTTTCCTTTTTTTCCCAATATTTAGGAAGAATAGTGTTATAGTAAACTTTTGCCTTTTCTAATAATTCCAATTCTTCTACACCTCCTTTTAATATAATACTTGTTTCAGCCATAATCGTAAATTTTATCTCCTAAACCCTCGTTTGCGTTCCTGTTCTTGGCTCTCTTCCCAATCCTCCTCACGCTCTTGATTAGCATCTTGATAAAGGTCGGGGTCATTTACATTAAGTTGAACATTCGTTTTTTCTTGCTGTTGAGCCTGTTTCTCATTAGGAGTCAAATCATCAATGGTATTGATGGTCTTGGAAACGATATTTATATCATTGCTAATCTCTTTGGCTACATCGGGGAATTTATCCATTTTATCCTGCAAGAAATCTTTGAGTTTTAGCAATTCGTTTTTATAGCGGTTGGTCTCCACTGCATCTTTTCTTTCTGCAATTTTTTGGGTTAGTTCTTCCGCATTTTTTACAAAATCATACTCTTTGACTTCCTTTTTATTTTCATCATAGATAAAGGCTTTGAAATTTAGTTTTTCATCGGCTTTATTTTCTTTGTCAATTTCTCTTTCTATTGCATATTGGATAGGCTTTTCTTTTGATTGTTCCAAAATTTGGTCAAGGCTTTTATCCAAATGATAAAAATTAACATTCAATTTGTTATTTTCTAATTGGAAGGTTGCCCTTTTGTCTCCATTTTCAGCGATAATGGTATGTCCTTTTAGGAAGTTTTCTACATCTTTTTCGGAGAGTTTTTTTGAGAAAGAATTATTTTCATCAATAATGCCGTATTTTTTCAAATCATCTGTTGGTAAATTGCTGTTGTTCATATTGAATAGAGATTAAATTATTAACTTTGATTAAATCGTTCAAAAATTGAGTTGGGTTGATGAAAACTCCAAACTCCTTGACCGCAAAATGCAAATGCGGTCCAGTGGAGTTTCCAGAGTTTCCGCTTTTTCCGATAATATATCCTGCTTTTACAGGTTCTCCCACTCGGTAATACATCGCAGACAGGTGCAAATAAGAAGTCTCAAATCGGTTGGAATGGCGAACTTTAATGTAGTTTCCCCCTCCTTTGTAGTCCCAACCTGCCTCTGACACTACACCATCTAACACAGCATACACATTCTCATAATTTGCTCCCAAGTCTATTCCGTTGTGCATTTTTCTTCCTCCAAAAATGGGGTGGGTGCGGAAGCCAAAAGGCGAAGTAATGACCATTTTATCCAAAGGCATAGAGATTTTTTTAATCATATCTTCACGAATAAAATCATACTTTTTTATGGGAGTATAGGCAGTTTCTTTCTCTTTTTCTATGTTGATTTTTTGGTGGAAATGTTGCAATAAAGAGTCTTCTATTTTCTTGATATTTCGTTTTTGAGATGGCTCTTTTTTACTTAAATCCATCATCATCATTTTGAGAGAGTCCAATTCTTTTTTGAGGTCTGCCTTTGTGGTTCTTTTGGCTTTCTTGGGTTTTGGAACATCTTTCTTTTCTTCCACTTTTTGAGGTGCAGAATAAAAAGATTGGTTCAAATATTCTTTTTTTTCTTTACGCTCAATGGGATAAGTAATAGTATTGAATTGACCGAAAATTACTACCGATGACAATAGAAAAATTAGTCCAAGAAAGTGCTTCATTATTATCGTTTTTCCTACAAATTTGATTATTACTCTTCACAATAACAAGGGTTTATCTCTTTGTTAGACTACTCTTTACTATTTTAGACTAAATTAGACTGATGTTGTTTTTTCCAAAAGAATGTTGTATCTTTGTATAAAATATTGATGTTATGAATACCGCAATCGTAAATATAGAAATGCAGACTTCTGATATTCCTGCTCTGAAAGATTTTTTGAAAAAGTTTAAGACTTCCTCCATAAAAATTGAGGAAAAAGACCCTACGAAAATGAGCAAAGAGGAGTTTAAAGCAATGCTTGATAATGCAGAAAAAACAAAAAGTGAAGTTATTATAGATAGTAAAGAAGGATTGTCTAATTTGTTCAAATCTGCTATATAAATGGCTTATACTCTTTCTTTCTCTAAAAAGTTTTTTGAAGACCTTGAAAAGCACAAAAAATCTGGACAACAGAAGTTATTAGCCAAGATAGAAAAATTTCTTTCGGAATGTATGGACAACCCCAAAATAGGGACAGGGCATCCTGAACAATTAAAATTCCATACTGATGAAACTTGGTCTCGGAGAATAGACCAAAAGCATAGATTGGTTTACAAAATAGATGAATTGAAAAACCCAAAGGAGGTGTTTATACTTTCCGCTTGGGGACACTACGATGATAAATAAAATCCTCCGACTAAATGATTAGTGCGGAGGATTTTCATAAACATATAGAAAATAAAGACATCCAAATTTATGCAGAGATGTGGTCTTTTATGATGAGTTCCACCTCTTTGTTGATTTTCCTAAAATTGGTCATTAGGACTTCCTCCTTTCTATCCTTGCCTGTTTTATCAAGGAATGAATAGTAAGTCGGCAATGGCACATAGTTTTGTTCTTCTTCGGAGATGGTTTTCATATCCAAATTGATTTTTCCACTGAATGCTGATGATTTGTATTCTTCGGAGTCATTTTCTTCGCCACCCGCAATCATTCCGACCATTTCTCCTGTGCGAAGTGCGGCGATTTTCCCAGCAGGTATCATATTGTCCATTTTCTCGTTAATGCTGGTGGTTGTCCCTTGATTAGAAATAGACTGAGAGTAGGATTTTTGCTTAATTTTACCAAACATTTTTTCCAACCAATCCAAAGTATTTTTATCACGAGCCGACCCCGAGAGAATATTCCCAATAGTAGATGAAATCGTTTCTCCCATTTCTTTTTTATAGTATTGCCGAAGTTGTGGAATTTCCTGTAAGCCTAACATTACTGCCACTTTATTACTCCTTGCTGTTGCAATTACATTGTCAATTTTGTGAATGTAAATCGTTGGGAATTCATCGGCAATAATGCCACTTGGGTGGTTTCCTTTGGAGTTAATAAGCCTTAAAGTTCGGTTCAATACTGATGAATATAAAGCCGAGTTGATGTCTTGGGTGGCTGGGTCGGAAGCTAAAATAATCGTAGAAGGTTTTTCTCTATCCGATATTTTCAGTTGCACTTCATCGCCCGAGAATACCCAAAAACTCTCTTTGGTTGCCAATCGTGAAAGGAAAATTTTGAGTGTGCCGACTTGTCCCTCTAATTGGTCAAATGCTTTGTTATCGTATGCTGATTTGAAAGGTGAAAGTAGTGAAATCAATTCTTCCTGTGTAAAAAGAATTGTAAAAATCTCTTCATAACTTCTGTTCATAAAGGATAACAAATGTGGTAATGATGAGTATTTTCCATTTTCGTAAGTAGCGAAAAAGGAAATACAACAAGCAAGAAAGTTAATCGCTGACTGCGTAAAAAACTGCTCCGAACCACCGCCACCACTTCCGCCTCCTTTTTGCAATGCGGACACCATACTTTCCGCCATTTCTTGGGCTTCCGCAAGGGTTTGGATATATTCTTTTTTAAATGGATTAACCCTTTTAGATTTTTCTACTTCATTAAGATTTATAACAAAGAAATCGTGCTTATAGTCTTTGTCTTTTTTCTTTTTGAGAAGGTAATGGTAATAAGCAATTTGGGCAAGGTCTGGAAACTTAAAATCATAGATGCAGAGACAAAAACCTTTACCCATCATCTGCCTAATGGCTGGGTTGATAACCCCAAAAGATTTACCACTGCCTGGTGTCCCCAACACCATTGTTCCTCTAAATGGATTGATGTTAAGCCAACCTTTATTGTTCTTTTTGTTATGCCGAAACAGATAAGGAATATTCACAGAGTAAGGAGTTTCCACAAGTTCGGTATTTTGGGCAAAACTTTCCTCCTCTACATTCCAGCGGTCTTTCCCCATTTTCTGTTGCATTAGTTTTGAGATGCTATCTGCTCCCATTTGGGTAATGACTGCTCCTATCAAAGACAGCAAGGCATAACCAACTTGATATGGGTTGATTTTAGGTAATGTATGGATACTTGCCTTATCTACGAGAGCCAAAGAACCAATAATCATCAGCAAACCAATGATAATCGGTAAAATAATTTCTTTGGTTATATTCAAATCTTTTTTCTTCTTGGCTCTTGTTCCTACGGCAACCAATCCTATTAAAATGAGCGTAGAGACTTTGGCGTTAATGGGAGGAAAAAATACGCCCATTTTCGCAAAGTTTTTTAACAAATCGGATAGCACAAAAATCTTGGCGTTTTGGAAAAACAGCGTCAAAATATCCATTATCACGACTGCATACACCATTCTTTGTAGAAATCCATAGAGTTTTATTTGGTGCTGTTGCTCTTGCATTTTAATTGGTTTTTAATTAGGATTTAATTCTTCATTAAAAAGTATCGGCATTGAGAATATCAGAATATTTAATCTTCATTTCAATCGTTCTTCCCGATAATTGTTCTTCTAATAGTCTTATTTTCATCACTTTGCTATTAGGATAAGTGAATTTCTTGAAAACATAGATGTTTCTAAAACTTTTCTTGAAGTGTGTTGGCTTATGAAGTTGATATACAGGCTTTAACTCTATACTTTGATTATTAGTGGCTTTGTATATTTTCTTGTCTTCAATGGAGTATTTAATTCCCTCTATATCATAACTTAAATTGGTTTTATTCTCAAAACTAATATCCAAGAAGATATAATCGCTCATCACATAGACATTATTGAGTTTCATAGCCAATTTTAAGTTATTGACCTCTCTCAAAGGCTTTTTTGCCTTTTTGGTAATAATTTCCATTGCTAATTTTCTCAATTCCATATTGGAAAGTTTCATTTTTGGAAACTCCAAAGGTTGCATATCTTCGGGCTGAATTTGAATATTAGACTGCGTATTATACATTTCTCGGTTTCTATATACCGCTCTATATTGAGCCATAAAAGATTGTCCTACAATAGTAATGATACCAACCCTTTCTCCGTTATGGAAAGGAAGTGTTTCGGATTTAGACAAAGTATCTGTTTTTGGATTGACTACCTTTATTCTTGCAATATTCTCCGATGGCAAATCGCCCACGAGGTTTTCCGTAGATAAATCCACAAATTGTATTGGCTCTGGGGATATAAAATGGATATTTACGCCCTGTGTCATATCCAATTCGGGCAGTTCATCAATGCGTTGTTCCTTTTTCTCTGTTTGTGCAGAAAGAAAAGATGTAGTCAATACTAAAAGGGCTACCCATAATGATTTCATTGTATTAAATTTAGTTTTCATATTTTTGAAGGTCATTTTCGTTAATTAAATAGATGTAAGAATTGTATTTTATTTTGGCTTTATTTTTTCTAATCAAATTCGCAATGGTCTGCGATGTAGATTGAAAGGCTCTTGATAATAAACTTGTGAAAAATCCTTGTCCGCTATTATCCATTGTTGTGCCTTGCACAGAATTTTCTCCAAGTTCTCTCATCATCTCTCTAAATGCCGATTGCGGAACATACAAGCCCTGCATTCCATCAGTATCATAAACAGAGAGGTTTATTGGTAAAATTTCTCCGTTGTTCAAAATAGACACAATATTGAGATTAACCCTTTGAAGTGTAAATCCCGAAATTTGTCCATATAGAATACTGCCTTTGGATACTCTGTGCTTCCCAACATAGACATCTTCCAACAACCTAAAACGGATACGAGAGCCAAGATACCCCGTAGCATTTTCATCAATTACGGCTTTGACAAAGTTATTTTCTCTTTCTTTTGAAATAGAATTAAAGTGTGGATTAAGCCCTGCTTTGGAAACTTTTAGAGTGCTGTTAAGAAATGCCTCCATTTTGGCTCTACTTTTTTTCAATTTTTCTTCGGCTTTTCTTTGTGCCAATATTTCGGGGTCTCTTGATTTTTCCAAACTATCCAGCATAATCATTTGTTTGCGAAGTGTTTTCACGGGGTCATCTTCCTCTCGGGATTGATTATTAGAATTAGAAGATGAAGCCATTGGATTATTGCTGTTGTATTGTTTTCCTGTACCACTTGCTCCCTCATTGAGCATTCGGATAATATCGGCTGACCTTTGGTAGTCTTCATCATTACTTCTACCTGTTCTCCCACCTCCCGATGTAGGTTCATAATAGGAAGTTCTACCCGAAGCCAATCGGCTTTCTCGTTCTAAATTCCTTTTTCTTGCCTCTTCAAGAGAGTCAATATACCGCCTTTGTTTATCATTAAGATTATCCGTATACATCATAAGGCTGTCTTCTTCTCTATCCAATCCATCTAACATTGTTCTATGGTCTCCATTGGCAAAAAGTTCATCATAAGCCTCGTTCTTTGTGAGAATGCTGTCTTGTGTTTCCCCCAATGATAGGGAAAGTTCCTGTTGTGGAGCAACCACTTCTTCATCTGCCAGTAATGTCTCTATTTGATATGCTCCAAATAGGACAAAAGGTAAGGCAATGAGAGGCATAATATACTTCTGTTGCTTAAAGTTAATTTTTTTAAGGTTCATTTTTTAGTTTTTTATATTCGTTATACAGGTATTCAATTCTGACACTATCGCTCTTTGTTAATCCTACCTGTTTTTGCTTTTGCTGAAATTGGTGTATTTCTTTCATTACTTTTTCCAGTTCCGCTTCTTTGAGTTGGAATTTTGCTTTTTCTTTATCACTCTCCGCATATATCATTGGAATGCTGGTAAAAGTGGTTTGGGGTGGAAAATAAATTTCTTTAACAATGGCAAAAACGCTGGATAGCAATAAAAATCCTAAAAAGAAATACAATATTTTTTTGGGTCTCCTTTCTTCATTTGCCCAAGATAGAATAGATTTAATTTTCTCTTTCATCTCTAAAAGTTATTATATTTTGACTCACTTGATATTTCGGAATTGTCTAAAATTTTCCAATTTTTAAGAATAACCCCGTGCGGATTATTGGGCGTTCTGACCACATCTTCAAAATTGCCTTCTGTGATGAGTTTTCGGATAATAATTGCTGACCGCCTATTGATAACCTGTCTCCCAAAATAGATGAATTTTTTCTGTGCCAAATCTACATTGATAGAGTCTGCATCTATGGTCATCATTGAACTTGATGAAACTAATTGATTATAAAAACCTTTTTCCCGTAGGTTGGTGTATTCCTTTTTCCCTGTATCATCAATGAGATAAAGCGATTTTTCTACATTTTCCCGAATATACTTGTCATCAGGAGCAAGAGTGAAAAATAATCTATGAAATAACTCTACCTGTGATTTATATTCCACAGGGCGATTAAGAAGTTCATCGGTTTGTTTCACTAAAATAGGCACTCCATTGTCCAATATGTAGATGGATTTCCGTGAGTCTTCTACCAATTTATAGGAGTAGAAAAATCCTGCAATCACGATTACTACTGCAAAAAATATGGCAGAAATAGAAACGGCTTTATTGATTTTTATCTTTTTTTCTATGTCTTTTACTATCATAAGTTTAATTCTTTTTTATTTTGCTCTACTTTTATATAAATCCGAATTGATATATTTAAGATAAGATTGAGTGTCATTAACCATTTGTCTTCCCATTCTTGCTCCTGATACAATTCCTCTTCCAGCCATTTTAGCCCCTTGACCTGCTAATTTTCCTCCACTCGCTACTTTTCCAGCGGACTGCTTCATCTTACTCATCACGGTTGCACCACCTGCGGAAACAATGCTGTCGGCAATCGTAGGAGTCATCAGCACCCCAATTCCTGTCACAATGTAAGCCACCACAGAGAATAAGGTAATATGGAGCATTCCATTTCCGTTAATAAATGCCATTATGGTAGCGGAGTCCACACCTCCCGATGTGCTTATCATCTTTTCGTAGCGGTCTATTTCCATAATATAGGCAGACATAATGAGTTGCTGACCAATATTGATGACCGTGAATGCAACAAAAGAATAGAGATTGATATTAATAAATTTGCTTATCCAACTTGTAAGCGAACTCTCAAACCCCGGAATGAGAGCCATACCTACGGCTATCGGTCCAAGAACGATAAGGATATAACTCCAAATTTTCTGAATGAAAAATATCAAGTAGGTGCATACTCTTAATATTGTCAAACCCACTGCTTCTATAACCTCTGCAATCATCCTTTGGAATTTGAAATCCATTCTGATGAACCACTCTTCCACAGGGGCTTGAATTTTATCCCAACCCTCTGAAATACTATCTCCGATTTTATCTATAAATGTTTTTTCTTTTAAGTCATCTATTTGCTTTTGCTTGGCTTTTTCCTCCGCTTCTTTTTTTATCATATAGTCCAAAAGTTCGTTTTGCTTTTGAAATCTTTTGACACGAAGAACATTTGCATCTTTTTCTATTCTCTCAAAAATTCCTTGTGAAACAGAAGCGGTCACTCTAAAAGGACTTTGGATAAGAGAGTAAAAACTTGACCAATGCAAAAGAATTAGTCCGATAAAGAAAGGGCGGAGCATTGGAGTAATTTCCCAATCTCGGTCGCCTGCCTGCATTTGCCAACCGATATAGCCCAAATACAGCATTGCTCCTACACCGCCTATGGCTTTCCCTAAAAAATTTACTTTATTTGCTTCCGCACTAATGGTCGTATCTAATCTTTGGAAAGACTGAAAAAACCATTTTTCAAATGCTCCATCTCCTTTCAAAAATTGCAAAAGTTTATTGGAGTCTTCTGCACTTGCCCCTTGTTGCCCAAAAATAATTATGGGTAAAAAGCATAAAATAAGACAGGCAAAAAATGTAATGTATTTTGTTTTCATTAGTATTGATTTTTATATTTATTCATAATCTCCTGCACAATCTCTACATCGGATTTTGTAATATAATTCTCCGACTTTTTCTGAATTTATCCAATGCTTTTTGTAATCCAAAAAACAATTCACTTTTCGTATTGTAGGAAAATAACTCTGCTTGGAATTTCCGCCATCCTAATAAGGTCTCGTGATACATCAGAAATCGCTTTCCTCTTGGCATATCCATTGTTCTTGATTTATGGTATTTATCTTTTAGTAAGTCCAAACTCTCTTGTAGTTTCTCAATACTTCCCGAGAATTTTAAGGTCTCATAAATTTCAGCATTATCAAATCCCCATTCTCTATAATTTTGAGGGGCTTCAGGGAACTCACTCAATGGGCGGAGCATTCTTTTATAATACAAAGCCACAAAGGGTCTGCACTTACAGTAGTAGATGTCCCAATGAGCAAAATCTTGCATATTTCTTTTGTGTATAGTATCTACTTCCACTTTTATTTTTTCTGCTTCTTGCTTTTGAATTTCCAATTCCACCAACCTTTGATTTTCTACCCCTGTTGCTTTAAGCGGTCTAATATCTGCTCCATTTTATAATCTCTATTCCTTGAAGGCGACCACATTCCCCACACGGTAGCGTAAGCAAATTGGTCTGAATACCTAAAAAATTATACTTAGGGTAAGGTCTGAAATCTCCCCAGCGTTCAAAGACCATTCGTTTATGTTGCGATACAATGGCTTCATCATTCAATCTTTTAACAACCTGTGCGTTAAGTATACTCATACTGAAAATGGAAAAAGTATAGATAAGTTTTTTATATTTCATAATTTTATTGTTTTATATATTGATACTTTCTCATAATATCTTCTACCACTGATTTATCTGTATTGATATAGTCTCTTAAATAAGGAACTTGGTATAAATAAGGTGTTTCCCCCTGCTCTTTCTAACATTAGATTGATAAACATTACATTGCCGTGTAAAATCCGCACTCGGTCAAATATTCTACTGATAAGATGCTCCCTGTCATAGGGGTCTATCAGTAGCCCTTTATCTTCTCGGAGGACTTCCTCCCTCAATTCCTTTTGCAGTAAAATGGCTCTTCTTGCACAATCGTTGATAATGTTCGGTCAATAAAATAGCATACTGCGGATTTTTGGCGGTCAATCGGAGCATTTTTTGGCTATGTTTCTCCCACTTCTCCCAAATATTTGTATAGGTATTTGAGTTGTTTTCCTTGCAAAATGGTACTGATTGACTTTGGTCAATTTATCGTAAATGAACTCCTGTATAGCAACGGCTTGGGTAATTTTTTTATTGATATTATCGTAAAGTTCCTTTTGCTTTTCATAGGATTTTAGAAACGCATTATTACTTTGCCAATCTTACGGCTTGGTTCTTGGAGAGTTGGAACATCAGTTGTTCATTCACTACAACCATTTGGCTGGGAATTAAACTTGTCCCAATGAAAAAAACTCAATGCTAAAAATTTAATCTTCATCTTAAAAGTTTTTACATTATTGATAATATCTTCTACAATCTGTCTATCTGCATTCACATAGTATTGAAGTAAGCCTTTTCTTGCTTCAAATTTTTCTTTAACATTTCTAATGGTGGTAAGAATGAAAAATGACTCATTATTTAATCTCTCCACCTCCGATAGAGCATAGTCTAACAAGATTTTTCTTTCTGCTTTTTCCATTTGGTTAATCGCCCCATAGGAAGCCACTATTCCTGCCAAAAGTCTCACGACCATTTGGAGGTCATCTACGAACTCAACCTGCTTGGGGAGTGCGACTACAAGGGCATAGGGAGCAGTCTTAATCTCTTGAATTATCCGCTCTTGATTGTGTTTGATTTCTCTTGCCTCTTGGGAGATAACAATGCCTGTGGGGATTGCCTGTAATGCAAAATCTACAATTCTCAATCGGTCTTGGATTTTCTTTGTCGTTTCCTTGAATTTGCTCCATTGCTTTTTATTGACACCTTCTCCTACAAGATTGATGTGCTGTTTATTTTTCATCTCCACCTGTCTCTCGTGTTCTTGCATAGAGTGGCGGATTTCTTGGTTCATCATTGGGAACGATACATTTTCTTGCTCCCAAATAGGTGGTTTAGGCTTACCCCCCGAAGAAGTCAGAACGATATGTCCAGCCAATAATAAAATGGGAAAGAGAATTTTTTCATCGTTGTAGGATTTAGAAATTATGCTTATATTTTTCCATTATATTTCTGACAATATCCTTGTCGGTATTGATATAGCCTTGAAAAGGGTTAATGGCTCTCCAAAATCCCAATCTTTTGGCTCTGTCCAAGTTAAGGCTAATAGTGGCTAACCAAACTTTAAGCATTTTACTTTGGTAGAAATCTCATAAAGTAGTTTATATCGGTCTCCTGCGGTAGCCAAGTTGAGTTCCCCCGACTTCAATAATTCACTGACTTCCGAAGACATTTTTAAGACTTCTTTGTAAGTGGTTTCCGTTGCCTTTGCCCGAAAATGGCATACTCTGGGTGGTCTTTAACCAATTTGCTAATTTCAGAAGAATACATTGTGCAGTCCTTTAAGGTCTTCGTAAATTCCTTTGACTTGAAGACCATTAGTCAGTGTTCCCGAGACTTCACTCAATCCTTTCAATATTTTGTCTTGGATATTATTCGCAACGACCATTTGAGAGGCTACCCACGCCTGTGCTTTTTGCAATTTATTCTGTTGTTCTATGGTCTCATTCTGTTTATCTTTGAGATTATCAGAATAGAGTTTGAGTGCAGCGGTCGTAGCCACATCAACATAAGTATTCTGTGCAGAAAGAAAATGTCCCATTAACAAAAGACAAAAACAATACTTTTTCATATTATACAGCGTTTAATAATTTTTCAAAACTTTTTTCTTTTTCTTCTTCCAATAGTCGCCTATCAGAATATTGCTCTTCCAATTCAGAATGAATTTCTGCAATTTTTTCTTGGATAATTTTAATCGGACTTTGTCCTTTGTATTCTCTCTTGATATGATTGTAAAATTTAATTACTCCTTTCATCTATCGGCTTTTTATAGAGATTGATAAGTGGGACTAAATTGTCCAATGGGGCTTTTATCCTGTGTAAGTCTGATACAATTCTCTCCAACGCTTCATCATAACTGCCAATGGCTTTTGCATAATGCTCTACGGCTGATTTCTCGGGTTTTTCGGTGGTGTAGGTTAGGTATTGCTCCAAAGACACTTCATTACCATAGACTTCTCCTTTGCCTCCTCGTTTGAGATAAAATTCTTTGAACCTTGCCCTGCCGTATTTATTATTCAGATTATTGATAGTCCAAATTTTATTCTGTTCCACTTGGTTAAGGGAAAGAATATCAGCAATCGCCCCAAAATTATCTTTGAATTTGGATTGGTCAAGCAGAATAAAGGTGTCCGAATTAGAGATAATGGAGTCTTTCACCACCGCATTCCCAATAATGTCGTTCAGTTCCTGCGTTACCACAATGGTTTCTCCCCAAAACTTACGCACGGTTTTATAAAGATAAAGAATGTATCCTCCCATTAGTTTAGAGGCGATGGCTTTCCACGCTTCCTCAATGATAAGGGCTTTTCTTCTCTCATTTCTCAATCTCATTTTTTGGATAAAAGTATCCATAATGATAAGCGTAACGATGGGGAAAAGCGTAGGATTATCCTTAACATTATCAATCTCAAACACGATGAACGGCTCATCAAATAAGGTGCTGTCTGCACTCTCATTCAGCGTAGTGCCATATCTTCCGCCTTTATAAAAATCCTTTAAGACAAACAAAAATGTTCTTAAATTGAACTCCTTCTCTGTGATATTGTATTTTTTATTTTTCAAATAGATAGGCAAAAACCTATCGCAGTATTCATAAAAACTATTGAAAGACAAATCCGAAACTTCTAATTTTTCATCTAATTCTTTTATTCTCTTAATGAGTGCATACCGAAATGCTTCGCTCCATTCTTCTGCATTTTTCGGAGTTTTGATAATTTCTTGTGGCGTGATAATTGCCAATTTCGTTTCATTATACTCCTTTCTTTTTTCTTCATCGGTCAGCGTTTCATAGGCTTCATACACCCTATGGAACATATCTTGATTGTAATTAGGATTGTCAATATTCTTATCAGGATGGTAGAAATTAATTAACTTTCTTCCTTTCCGCTTGATTTCATCAGTAGGAGCATCAAATGGAACGCCTAATATCTCATAGTATGTTTTATTACTTTCTATATCATCTTCAAAGTCTTCTAATAATTCTTCTTTATGAATATTGTATTTTTCCAAATGGAGTAATAGTTCTTCATTAGATTTGCCTTCATACCACGCTTTCCCTTGATTAAAATATTGATGATAATAGGATACCAATGTATTGTCCAAGATAGATTTTTGTTCTTTGGTCATCGTGGCATCAGCACCCTGCCATATCATAAAGATAAGGTTGGTTAAAAACTCTATTTTCTCAATATTAAACTCCTTTTCATTCATTACAAAAGGGTTCATCGTAATAGGCTTTTCTTCGGTATATTTGATGTATTTCCCTCCTTTATAAGAACAAGTGCCACTATATGAGTCCCCTGTATCCACGATAACCACATCATAATTGTAAAGGAGATATTGCTCTACAATATTGTTCATCAAGAAAGATTTTCCCGACCCCGAAGGTCCAAGAACGAATTTATTTCTATTGTTCATTCGCCCCGTTTTCATCGGCAAGTCAGACAAATCTACTTTCAAAGGAACGCCTTGTCTGTCGGTAAATCTCAAATAAATATTGGACTCTTCACTTACGGGGAAACTCTCCTTAAAAAAAAAACAAAGCGATGCCTCACTCGTGGTTGTAAATAAATCGTAGTCTTTCAGTTCCACCGCATTGCCGGGAATGGCACAGCGATACAACTCTAATTGATTATAAGCATTTTTGGAAACGATAATCCCTTTGGTAAATAATTTACTCTCAATCATTGATTGGGTTTTCTCCATTTTTTCTTGGCTATCACACGCAAAAACAATGGAAAAGTGAGCATCTACGATTAACTGCCCATCTACGGCAATGTTGTGTAAAAGGGTGTCTATCTCTTCTGCAATAATCTCATTAGAAGGGGCTGATTTAGAAACGCCCTCGTGCTTCTTTTCTTTTTATCCAACTCCCTTTGTTTCGGGGCTTGTTCTGGAATGGAAATGATTTGATTATATACAATCATATGATAATCTTCCAATTCATTGATGAAAGAAAAATTATCTACGGCAGTTTCTGATGCCGTTCCATTACCACCCAAAAGAGAATAGGGTTCTATTTGGCTGGGCAATTCTATATTTTCTACATCTACGAAACTAATGACTTTACCATACCTATCGCCGAACCTTAAATGGCTATTAAAGGATTTGATATTATCAAAAGTAGGAATGTCCGCAATGTTCATTGCCAAAATACCTCCGATGTATTGCTCCCAGTCTTTTTCTTTCAAAAATTGTGGCTCACAATGGTATTGAGCCAAAAGCATATGAACTTTCTCACATCGGTCAATGAGTTCCTTGTATCTTTTTTCTGAAAAATCGTAATTGTTTTTCTTCTTTTTATTATCCACTACATCCGTGAAAAGAAGTAATGTATCAATGGTTTTATACATTCTCCCATCAAAATGCTCTGAATATTTTTGCTGTAAAAATTGCGAAGATTTTTCAGCCGTGTATTTTTGTTTTCTAAAAATATCCAATTTTTGAATAATATGATTTTCTCCAATAATGGAAATCAATTGATTGAGTATGGTATGAAAATCTGTATAGGCATTGGGGTCTGCGGAATATTGCTCCACCGCATTTTTAATTTTAATCCCAATAACAGGATTGCCGTATTTTCCTACCAACACATCAAAGTTCCAGCCGTGTTCCTTACCATAATCATAGCCTATAAAAGGAATATCAAAAATTTTATTTTTAGATTTCATATCAGTTTTTAGATTTGAATTTTGTTATCTTAAATCGTTTTGGGAAAATATGAAGTTCATCATCGTTTTTAGTCTTGTTGTAAAGCCCTTTTTTATCTTGGATTTTATACATTGACCAAAAGCCTAATGCTCCTAATCCCAAGCCTAAAAGAGTTCCCCAAATGCCCATAAAAGAACCTAAAACTCCTGACAAAATCAGTCCCACTGCGACACAACCAATACCATAGTAGATATATTTGTCTTTCAATCCGAATAAAACAAGGGGCTTTTTTAACCCCTTGTATAAGTAAAAGCCCATCTTTAAGTTAATCCAAAGAATGAACCTACGAAAGTAGGCACAATCGTTAAGAATAGACAAGCCCCACCCCAGCCAAGGATTTCTTTATTCACATCTTGGTCTCCGTTTTGCCACTTATTGTAGATTCTGAGACCTCCAATAAGTCCAACGATACCTCCCACAAACTGAATAAATGTTTTTAAAGGTGTCCAATACTTTTTAACCTCGTTTCCTGCTGTGGTAAAAGCACCTGCACCACCTCCTGCCAAAACAGGTGTAGTAGAGAGAAGCAATAGTGATAAAATGAATACCTTCTCTCTTTTCACTCCTTTGAAGTTGGCTAATTTTAGCCCCTTCAACTTTTTGAATGTTCCATTCATAATAAAAAAAATTAAAGTGTTAATATTTAACTCGGATTTACTTATGCTTGAATGTTATAAACTTTTTGCCCTTCATAGTTTGCCACCATTTTTACCTTTGTATTGGCATCGTTGAGTAAGTCTTTTATGCTCAAAGATTTAATTGGTTTATCTATAATGGAAGTTGTTTTTTCTTCTATTTTTTCCTGTGGAGTTTCTGAATGCTCCATCTCATTAAGTTGATTTTCATCTTCATATTTCTTTTGCAAATCCTCCATACTTTGTGGTTCTTCATTTGCAGAAAGAAAATCATACGGCTCGTTTTCAAAAGATTGTGGCGTTCGGATATTTTCCACATCTTCTATCTCCACAGAGATAGGTTTCTCTTGATACTGGTCTGCCAACTCTGAAAGTGAAAAACTCTGCTCGTTATTTTCTGTCTCCACGATTTTTTCTTTTTTCAAGAATAAATCATATAGGATATTCCCTGTATAATAGAGAAAATACACTCCGAAAATGATTAAAAAAGATTTTCCCATTTGGTTATATTTTTTTGTTTTTTTGTTCAATAACTTGTGCCATCATTCGCCTAAATTCTCTCTTGCATAAGGCATACCGCATTCCCAAATCAATGATTTCATTGAGGTTTATATCAAAAGTGTTGAACTTCCCTAACTCAATATGCAATTCATTATCTATGGCTATGGTGCGTTCCTGTCTATTCTTTTCATTTTCTTTCCATTCTTTTATAAAATCATCAATATTGATGTCATTGTATTTTCGCTCTAACTGAATGGAAAAAGGGAGTTTATAATGTGGCATTGATAAAATTCATTAGTTCATCAAAAGTGGGTTTTACCGAGTGCTTTTGCTCATAGGTCAATTTCCTTGTTGTAATATTTTGCAAACAATTCCGCTTATAGATTGGGTTTTCCAAAATCTTCCCATATTTAGAAATCTCGGCATCCATTCCTTCTTGGTTGAGATAGTTGTATCCCTTATCATACTTGGAACGGACAAATATCATTTGAGCCTCACTCTCTATCATTGACAATAATTCTATAAATACCAATGTAGATTTTGCGGACACATCAGAATATTCAAATGGGATAACGATATAGTCGCTTAATATCAGTAAATGAGTATATTTATCATCTATTGTCCCAGCCAAGTCAAAGAGAAAAATCTCCTTGCTTTCTTTCATATCCATAATGGTATTGAAGTCTACAACTTTTTCATCTTCTCCAATGACTTTCACTTCATAAAGTTGGGGCAAATCCAACGCTTCATCTTCTGCCCACTTGTGATAAAATGACTTTTGAAAATCAAAGTCAAAAACATTAAGTTTCTTTCCCTGTAAAGAGAGATAATTGGCAAAGGCAATAGCAAGTGTGGTTTTTCCTGCTCCACCTTTTTGTGTTCCAAATGTGATTATCATTTTATCTTCGTTTTTTTCGTTTTCTTTTCCTTTCTTCTTCGGCGGGGTCAAGCCCTTTGCCTGTATTTTTCATCATCTCAAACCAAAATTCATCAAGGGCTTCGGACAATTCATCTTTTTGATAGTAGGTGCGTTCCTGTTTTTGCGATGAAGGATTAACGAAATTCTGATAAGCCGTTTGTCCGATAAGACTTTCCAAATCGTGGAGATGATGATACTGCTGATGAACCATATAATATCTGCCATCTTCTCCCTTAAATATGGAAATGTCAGTCTGTTGTTTGGGCTGTTTTATGGCTTGGAAAGTCTCTTCTCGGACTTTTTTATATTCCTCTAAATTCTTCCTGTGCTTATTTTCAAAAATCATAAAGTCTTGGATTTTTTCAGAGGTTAGATAGCGATTGAAAAAATGGAGTAGTGCCTGTTTTTGTTGACCATTGAAAATATTGTAATCTTTCATCTGCTCAAAAAGGCGTTTGTCCAACTGCTCCTGTGTAAAGTCAAAAATCTCATTCATCTTCATTATCTCACTTCCTTTCCAGACTTTTTGAGTTTTATGGTCTATCAGAGTATATCCAAATGGCTTTTGTCCCTCCTTATGATGAAACACAATATCAATCCCAAACATCTCTCGCATCTTATATTGTAGTTCGCTCTCAAATTCAATTTTGGGGGCAATGTTCCGCTTGGTTTTTTCTTCGGGCTTTCCTTCCGTCTCTCTATTGTCAATGACTTTGAAAACCTTGTTAGAATACACCGATTTGTATTTCTCTAAAAATGCTTTAATCTGTTTTGCCCTTTTACTATCCGATTTGGAATGAAATACAATTTGGTTTGCTTCCAAAGTTTTTTGTTTTACCCCGTTTTTCAGAATATCAAAAGCCGTATCATCTGTCTTATTTTGCACCATCTTAAATCCGCTTCTTTCCAACAAAAGGGCTAATTGCTTCGTTGTGCCATATCGGTATCGGAGTAGTTTTTCCAAATCCTTATCCAACTGCTCTCCGTATAATTGGGCTAAAACTTTTTGTAAGGCTCTTTGAGATTTGAGTTTTTCAAAACTATCATCAATCTTTTTCCCCGTGCTTTTATCTACCCGAGTAGAAACAATGTGAATGTGATTGTTTTCTGTGTCGTTATGAAAAACGATAATGTAAGGCTGTTTTCCATAGCCCATTTCCTGCATAAAGTTTTGCCCAATCTCTGTCAATTCCTCTTTGGAATGATTTTGAAACTTGGTAGAAATCGTAGCGTGGAACTGCGGTTTCTTTACTTTCTCACTTTTGGAAATAGATTTGAAATAATTTCTCACGGCATCTTGTTTTGGATTTTCATCAAATCCATCGGGGAAATTTTCCATTGTCATCAGTTCCCCAGCACCGCTTTCCATTTTCTTGTCGTTGTATTTTACGCCGTGAAAATCATTACTCGCCGAACTTAAAATTTTCACTATCATTAGCAATAAAATGATAAGTTTTCATTAAAATCTCGTTCTGCTCCTGCTTCAATTTCTTCACGGCTTTCAAATACATTTCAAATTCATTCGCCTGTTGCGGAGTCATAAATTTTTGCCCATTCACATACTTGGCTAACTGATTGATATTGTTTTCCACTTTCGCAAATAGGTTGACCTGCTTTTCAATGAACGCCATCGCTTTTCTTCGCTCACTATCCCAAGTGCGTTTCTTTACAGAATTAACGATGAGACTCGTGAGGGTAATCCCTTGCTCTTTGCAGAATTTTTGCCATTCTTCTTTTTCAGATTTTTCAAGTCTAATCTTAATTTCACTATCTTTTTTCTGCATTTTTTGGGACTTTTGTCTCGCAAAATTTCAACTTAAAAACATAGAAAACAAGCATTTAACCAATGGTTAGACTACTCTTTATTATTTTAGACTAAATTAGACTGCTGTCCTAAAATCTGACCTTGAAAAATGAAATTGGAATGCAATTTCCCAAAGAGAAAATGCCATTGAAAAGAAAAATGAGTTCCGAAATTTTTCTGCTCCTTTTTTGCTCCAAAAAAGGCAAGAGGTCTTTGTCCTCAACTTGAAAAGTTGTGGGAACAAAGACACATCTTGCACCGCTTAGGGTGGTTAGTTTGTGGTTAATCGGGATTTTTATAAAGGAATTTTAGGGGAGTAGTTTAAGTAATTGAAAATCAGAATGTGTTTTTTGTAAAATGAGTTTAGACCTCCCGAAAATGATTTTTTTTAGTCAAAAATGGCTGATGCAGAAAAAACAAAATTTTGCTCTTTTTTATTCTCACTATTATTCTCTCACTAATATATTCTCATATATAGTGTGTATATAGGTAAAATGATAAAAAACCAACAAATTTTATTATTTTATTGGTTTTCAATATATTGTATATTTTAACCTTATATTATTTTTTACAGGTAGTGCTGGACACCTTGCATTATTTTTTACAGGTGGTGTTGGATACCTTGTATTATTTTTTACAGGTCATCGGTTAACCTTACACTATTTTTTACAGGTGGTGTTGGATACCTTGTATTATTTTTTACAGGTAGCATTGGACACCTTGCATTATTTTTTACAGGTGGTATTGGACACCTTGTATTATTTTTTACAGGTAGTGCTGGACACCTTGCATTATTTTTTACAGGTGGTATTGGACACCTTGTATTATTTTTTACAGGTAGTGCTGGACACCTTGCATTATTTTTTATAGGTCATCGGTTAGACCTTACACTATTTTTTACAGGTCATCGGTTAACCTTGTATTATTTTTTACAGGTGGCATTGGACACCTTGCATTATTTTTTACAGGTCATTATTTAGGCTCTACAAATACCGATATTATAAAAATAAAAATAATAACATTTTCTTTGTATTTATTATCAGTTTGTTAATATATTTCAATGGTTTAATGTGTTATTTTTTTTAATAAAAATAACGTTTTTATCAAAAATATTATATACATTTGTTCCCACAAAAAATAAAGATGCATCAATAATTTTTTGTAAGTGTAACAAAAACAATTATTAATTTTACAAAATTAAAAAATGAATTTAAACGAATTAAAATCAACAGGTGTAGAGATTCCAAGAGAAAATCTAAAATCATTTAAAGGTGGACACTCATGTCGTGGAGAAATAAACTTAGGTATCGTTAGTATTAGAATCGGTAAAAGAGGTTGTGCAAACGGAGATGCAGTTCATTGGTTCTGGGAAGACTAACTAAAAACAAAGGCTATCTTGAAAGATAGCCTTTATAATCTTTTTCTTTAGAAATGAAAAAATATGAATATTAAATATAAAACAAAGGCTATCTTGAAAGATAGCCTTTATAATATTTTTCTTTAGAAATGAAAAAATATGAATATTAAATATATTACCTTATTTATTTGTGCATTTATTTCTTCTTTTTCTTTTTCGCAGGTAGGAGAAAAGAAAATAGATGAAGTTAATATCATTAAGAAAAGGACTGCAAGAAATGTAATTGATTTAGTGCAAAAAAAGTTTGTAAATAATTATAAAAAGAAAGACACATTAACCTTTTATACAAAATTTTCCAATAAGGAGGAAAAGTTAGGAACAATCTATCAATTGGAAGGGAATTTGGATTTGTTTTTTGATAAGTATTTAGAGTATATTAATCATTATTATGACTCGTTTATTTATCAAGATACAAAAATTGTTAACAATGCTGATAAACTATTGGATAGTAAAAAAGAAAATTACCCAACATCTTTTAGTAGGTATATCTCTCCTGAAATCATTTATGAGATTATTAAAAGAAAAAAACAATATTCATTTTCATTTTTGGAGACTAATCATGAAGATGTTTATACGATTAAATTTTTCCCTACAAATTCTAAATCATTTATGTATGAGGGATATTTGAATGTAGATAAAAAAAGGTTTGCAATTTTAGATTTTCAAACTACCCTTATAGAACATACTGGAAATTCATTTATATCTATGTTTGGAACAAGAAATGATTCTTATAGAATAGTGTCTCATCAACTACAATGTTCATTTAAAAAAAATGAGAAGAGTTTTTATCAATTAAATGAATGTAGCACAACTTCTGATGTTCACCAAAAAGATAATTATAATAGAAAATATTATATTAGAGGTAATATAAAAAATATAATAACCCCTGAAAAAGAAGAAAAAGTATTGTTTGGAATAGATGGATTAGATAAATATAATGATAAAGTAAATAGATAAAATTTTACAGTATAAACATGTCTACTTTTTTATTCTATGAATTAATCAGATTAAATAATTATCAAATAAAAAAAGAAGATTTTGATAATGAATTTATGTCTCACCCTGACTATCCAAGTTTATCTGCGGTAAAAGATACTTTGGATAAATTTGATATAGAAAATATCATTGCGGAATTTAATAATTCTCATTTCAATAAATTGCCCAATACTTTCATTTCTTCATTAAAAGAAAATTCAGAGTTAATATTAGTAAAGAAAAAAGAAAGTAGTGTATTGATTACTAATAATTTCCAACATAAAAAGGAAATAGATATAAGTATTTTTTTAGAGAATTGGTCTGGACTAGTAATTGCGGTTGAAAAACAAAAATCAACATCAAAAATTAATATAGATATTGACAATATTATTAAAAAATCATTTATCATTGTCATAACCCTAATATTATATTTTTTTTATCTAAATTTTGATAGATATGAATTCTTGTATGCATTCATATCTCTTATAGGATTGTGCTATTGTATAGAAATATATAAAACACAACACGAAATAAATTCAAAATTTATAGATAAAATTTGTAGTAGTAAGAAAGAAAATTCTTGTCAGATGGTAATGCAAGAAGATAGAATTAATATCTTTGGATTAAAGCTATCTGATATGGCTTTATTATATTTCCTAACAACTACAATATTTTCATTATTCCTAAATAAAACTCAATTTATAATAATTTTATTATCTTCTTTAAGTATAATTAGTGTCATATATTCCATCTATATTCAATTCTTTAAAATCAGAAAAACATGTAAAATATGTTTAATATTAATTGGAATAATATTGAGTAACTCATTAATATGCTTTTTGCATTTTGAATTCAGATTTTCCACTAGGGTATTCCTTCTGTGCCTTATTTACTTTTTCATTATTACTCCTCTATATATCTATGTGAATAAAATTATTAATATTAATAAGAAATTAAATCATGATAATCTAATAAATACTAGGTTTAAGCGAAATTATGATATTTTTAAACGAGAACTATTTTCTTCAAAACAAGTTAATTTTAAATATAAAGATTTATTTTTTATTGGAAAAAAGGAGTCAAAAATTCATATTACATTAATCTTAAACTTAGAATGTTTTTTTTGTAAAGAAGCCTTTTATATATTAAAAGATATTTATTTATCAAATAGGGAATATATTTCACTTCAAATAAGGTTTAATTTTTTCAATAAACCAAAGTTACCTGAAATAGGAAACTTTATAAAACATCTAATATATGCGTATAATAAAGGTGAAAATGAGTTTTTTAGTACTTTTGATAAATGGTATATTCAAAAATACCATTTTTCAAAGGAAGAAAGTTTAATAAATGACTTTATGGAAATTGAAGATATATCAAAAGAAAATATATCAGAAAAACTTAATGATAGTCCTATGCTTCTAATTAATGGATACCTTTTTTCACAAAAATATCAAATTGAAGATATATATTATTTTATAGAAGAAATAATCAAAGAGTATTATAATAATGATAAATAATAAATTTCCATCTTATATCCAGCCTGATAACAAAGACTGTGGTCCTACTTGTATAAAAATAATTGCAAAATATTATGGAGTAGTTTTACCGTTACAATATATTAGAGATTTATCAGAAACAGATAGAGAAGGAACTTCTTTATTTGGATTAAGCGAAGCAGCAGAAAAAATAGGATTTAGAAGTTTAGGTGTCAATATTGACTTTAATACTCTCAAAAATGAAGTGCCATTACCTTGTATTGTTCATTGGGATAGTGCTCATTTTGTTGTTGTTTATAAAATAAATAAACAAAATAGGGTTTATATTTCTGACCCAAATTATGGGTTAATAGATTATACAAAGGAAGATTTTATAAAACATTGGATAGGAGCAGATAATATAAACGAAAACTCAAAAGATGGAATCGCTTTATTATTAGAAACAACGCCTAATTTATATGAGCGTGAAAATACAAATGAAAGAGACAATAAAAATAATTTTTATTTTTTAACTAAATATATTACAAAGTATAATAAACTCATCATACAACTTTTCGTCGGTCTGTTTATAGGTAGTTTATTAAATATGACATTTCCTTTTCTTACACAAAGTATAGTAGATATAGGAATACACAATCAAGATTTAAACTTCATATATCTTATTCTTTTAGCACAAATAATGCTATTTTTAGGAAAAACTAGTATAGAAGTGATTAGAAGTTGGATTCTATTACATATTTCTTCTAGAATAAATATTTCTATTATTTCAGATTTTTTTATTAAACTAATGAATCTCCCAATTAATTTTTTTGATACAAGATTAACAGGGGATATAATGCAAAGAATTAACGACCATACAAGGATAGAACAACTACTTACAAGTACCTCATTAAATACCCTATTTTCAATAGTAAATCTATTAACATTTAGTATTATTTTATTATTTTATAATTATAAGATATTTATTATTTATCTTATAGGAGGACTTATATATATTATATGGATATTATTCTTTTTAAAAAAAAGGAAAGAATTAGACTATAAAAAGTTTTCACAAGTTTCAAATGAACAAAGCAAAGTAATTGAACTTATCAATGGAATGCAAGAAATAAAAATGAATAATGCTGAAAGGCAAAAAAGATGGGATTGGGAATATTTACAGATAAGATTATTTAAACTAAAAATTAAATCTCTTTCATTAGAACAAATACAATCTGTAGGAGGTAATTTTATCAATCAAATAAAAGATATTTTTATAAGTTTCTTTTCTTCTCAACTGGTATTAAATGGAGATTTAACACTAGGAATGATGCTTTCTGTTCAATATATTATAGGTCAACTAAATAATCCTTTATTACAAGTAATAGATTTTATTAAACAATATCAAGATGCAAAAATATCACTAGAAAGATTAAATGAAATTCATAATAAAGATGATGAAGAGTATCACGATAAAGAATATATATCTGAAATACCAGAAGGTGACCTTAATTTGAAAAATATTTCTTTTAGATATAATGGTTCTGATAATTATATTTTTGAAAATCTTAACATCAATATTCCCTATAAAAAAACAACTGCTATTGTTGGAACTAGTGGAAGTGGAAAAACAACAATTTTAAAATTACTTTCTCGTTTTTATGAGCCTAATTCTGGAGAAGTAAAGGTAGGGAATATCAATATCAGTAATATCTCTATAAAACTTTGGAGAAAAAAATGTGGAGTTGTTATGCAAGAGGGATATATATTTAATGATACAATCGCAAAAAATATTGCAATAGGAGAAGAAACTATAAATAAAGAAAGATTAAGAAATTCTGTTAAAATAGCTAACATTAAAGATTTTATTGAGGAATTAACTTTAAGTTATAATACAAAGATAGGTAATGAAGGTATAGGAATTAGTGGAGGACAGAAACAAAGGTTACTTATAGCACGAGCAATTTATAAATCACCTGATTATATATTCCTTGATGAAGCAACTAGTGCATTAGATGCAAATAATGAGAACCTAATTATGAATAACTTAGAGCAATTGTTTAAAGATAAAACTGTTGTTATTATTGCTCATCGATTATCAACTGTAAAAAATGCGGATAAAATTATTGTTTTGAATAAAGGAAAAATTGTAGAAGAGGGGAATCATACAGAATTAGTAGCTAAAAAAGGAGAATATTACAGATTAATTAAAAACCAGTTAGAACTTGGAAACTAAAAAAGATATATTAAATAATACTGAACTTCGCTCAGAAAATGTTCAGGATATCCTTAATAAACCTCCTCATTGGATGATACAATGGGGAAACACATTAATTTTAATTATATTTATCATAATAATCTTTATGAGTTACATTATTAAATATCCTGAATTTATTAATGCTCCTATTATCATATCTTCACAAAATCCCCCTGAAAAAATAGAGGCTCGTATTAGTTCCAAAATTGAAAAAATACTAATCCAAGACCAACAAAAAGTTCAAAAAGGAGATATTCTTATCGTTCTACAATCTACCGCCAACTATCAAGATATTTTGGCATTAAAAGATATTGTAAATTCTGTAAATACGAATGATATAGTTAATTTTCCACTATCTAAAACATCTCAATTTCGATTAGGAGAATTACAAGGAGACTATAATAATTTTGCAAAAGTCCTTACAGATGAAATTCTTTTTACAAATCTAAAACCTTACGCTCCTGATGATATTGCTATAAGCCAAAACATCAATGAAAATAAAAATCAACTAAATATACTCAAACAACAACTAAATTTGGAGAATGCTAAATATTCCCTCACAAAGAAAAATTACGAAAGAGCATCCACTCTTTTTGAACAGGGTGTCATTTCCAAAATGGAGTTTGAAAATGAGAGGTTAAAATTTTTACAGGCTCAACAGAGTATAGAAGGTGTTAAAATGTCTATATCTCAACTGGAAGACGGAGCAAAAAACTTACAAAAAAGTAAAAAAAATGTTAATATAAATTCTATAAAGGACAGAACTAATTATTCCACTCAATCATTATATCTTTTAGAACAATTAAGGAAATCCATTACTCAATGGGAACAGAATTATCTTCTTACTTCTTCCACCGATGGTATTGTTAGTTTTCAAAATTTTTTAGGAATTAATCAGCATATTTCGGCTGGAGAAAATATTATTTCCATAATGCCTAACGAAAAAGAAGGAATAATTGGTAGAATGAATATTCCTTCAACTAATTCAGGAAAAATAGCAATAGGTAACAAAGTTCTTGTTAAATTAGACAACTATCGCTATCAAGAATTCGGCATTATAGAAGGACAAGTGAAAAATATATCCCTTACTCCTGATAAAGATGGAAATTACTATGCCTATATTATTCTCCCAAAAGGATTGAAAACATCTTATAATAAAGATATTATTTTTGATAAGGAAATGAAAGGTAGTGCTGATATAGTAACGCAAGATTTAAGGCTTATTGAAAGATTTTTATACCAAATAAGAAAATTGTTAGGCTATCAAACTTAATTTATGAAAAAATATATTGTTTTCGGTATTTTATGTCTTCCATTGGTTTCTTTTTCTCAAAAGAAATGGACACTCCAAGAAGCCATTGATTATGCTACGAAAAATAATTTGCAGATTATTGATAAAGAAATTTCACTCAAAATAGAGGAAAATAATTTACAAATAACAAAAAACGAACGATTGCCTTCCGTTGCTGGAAATATGAGCAACCAATTACGATTTGGGCAAACACAAGGTTTTCAAGGAGGAATTGGGCGTAATGACAATTTCAACAATGACCTTAATGTATCTGCCAATATCTTGCTTTACAATGGTGGAAGACTACAAAAACAAGCCATTAAAAAAGGCTACGATGTAGAAATTGCCCAGCATAATGTCGCACTTTTGAAAGAGAATATTGCTTTGCAAATTATTCAGCAATATTTATCGGTTCTTTTGCAAAAAGAAATCGTAAAAATTTATGAAAGTTCGGTGGAAAATGCCCAAAAAGGCTATCAAAGAGCCAAAATTACCACCGAAGTAGGGACAACTGCTCAAACGACTTTGGCAGAAGCCCAATCGGCACTTGCCAAAGAAAATCAAAATCTCAATCAGTCCAAAATAGAAGTTCAAAAAGCATTATTCATGCTTTCTCAAACTTTACAACTTAATGATTATCATAGTTTTGATATAGAATATTGGTCACCCAGTGAGGAACTTCCTACTAATCTTCATTCATTGGAAAGTGTATTGACACAGATACGAGAAAAACATCCGTTAATTTTATCAGCACAAAGTCAAGTCAAATCGGCAGAAGCCCAAACAGAAGTGGTAAAAACCGCATTTTTGCCAAGTATTAGTTTGAGTGCTGGGCTGGGGAGTTTTTATTATAATTCGTTGGTTACAGACATTACAGGAGTGGATAATTTGGGAAATATCATCAAAGAAAAAGCCTTGTTTGACCAATATAAAACGAATTTTTATCAGCAAGTGGGAGTATCTGTAAATATTCCAATATTCAATAAAGGGAATACTAAATTGCAGGTAGAACAAGCCAAAATCAATGAAGTAATGGCTAAAAATCAATTAAAAATACAGGAGCAACAATTATTGCAACAAATCCAAAAAGTGTTTTTTGATATGGAAAGCCATTACCAAACTTACCTTTCTGCCCAAGAAACCGAGAAAAGCACTCAATTAGCGTTGGATTTTGCTCAAAAAAGTTATGAAGCAGGAAGAACAAGTATCTATGATTTACATATTGCAAGAAATAATTATGTAAGTGCTAAAAGTTCAACCATACAAGCCAAGTATAATTATATTTTTAGTCAAAAAATTTTGGATTTTTATAGAAAGTAGTTATTATCCAAATATTGATATATAATCAAAAAAGAGGGAGAAAATCTCCCTCTTTTTTAACACAAATGAAAAAACACACTTTACCAAAGCGACCGCCAAGATGTTCCATCATAGGCGAAATAGGTATTTAGTTGAGTATTAAAATATAAATCTCCTTTCTTTGCAGTATTAGGTTCTGTATCCGCAAACTTCATTGTAATATAAGTCTCCCATTCATTTCCGTTATGATAGTTTAACTTTCCGTTTAGGTCTGAAGCGTGAAACCCTTTACTTGCGTTCGGAATATTAGCAGAATTTAGTTCTTGGGCATTATACTTAAATGCTCCGCTTTTGTATCGTTCAAATAAGTTTGTCCGATGATATACTCCTGTGCTAATAAAACCTGTTCCACCTCCTACACTTTCTATTAAATCTCGTTTATCAAAACTCGTTTTTGAATAGGGCGTAGGAGAAAAATTATATGTCCCTCGTGAATGTTCGGCGAAAGAATTCGCAATCGTGCTATTCCCCTGTGCGTGAGAACTTGTCCCATCTGCAATCGTATTATATCCTTCCGAATGAGAAGCCCAGCCACTTGCAGTGGTTACTTGACCCTCTGCGTGAGAGGCAAAGTTAGTGGCTTTTGTTCCTATTCCTCCAGCATAAGAATATCCCCCTGTGGCAAATGCCCTTTCTCCGTGAGCAAAAGAATAACCGCCACTTGCTATGGTATGTGTTCCAATAGCAAATGAGGCTCTACCTGTTGCCCCGTATTGTTCTCCTGTTCTACTTGTTGGGACTTGTGATAGAGAAAAATCTACTGCATACTCTCCAATAGTATCATAATTATGAGGATTATTCAACCTATAAGGGAGTCCCCAGCCGTATCTGTTCGTATTGGTTTCAATACGCACAAGTTCACCATCTTTACCTTTCAATGGTCTCCAAGTCATTCCATTCCAATAGTAGTATCCTTGTGTTCTGATAAACTGATTTTGATGATTGTAAATTCCCTCAGAATTAGTTGCATCAGTAATGTAAATCAATGCTCCTGTCTGATGATGATTATAATTTGTTTTTGCTGTAATTTGAGAAAAGGTAATTTTAGGAGGAATAAAGCCATCTATGACTTCTGTATCGTTAGGGCTACCTTTAACTTCCAATGTCGCATTGGGAGTTTCTGTATTGATACCTACTCTTCCGCTATAATCTTGCGAAAAACCTAATGTCGTTCCTAATAATGCAAATAATGTTATTTTATGTTTCATTAGAATATTTTTTTGGCAAAAATGTCTATTTCATCATATAATCACAAGGCTTTGTATTTTTGTTAGGCTATTTTATATTCTTTTAGACTATTTTATACTATTGCTACAAAATGATGGATTATTCTTTTCTATTTTTCTGCAACTTTATAATAAAAAATGTGTGTATGGTTCAGAATTAAAAAATGATGATTAGAATAGATATTATACCAAATTAAAGTAGAGTAGATATATTGGCTGGTATTATTAGAAAATAAAAACGGGGACTTTGATAATATCAAAGTCCCCGTTTTAGTCCCTTGTATCTATAACTAATTGATTTATAGATGATATTGCGGAGAGAGAGGGATTCGAACCCCCGGAGGTGTTACCCTCAACGGTTTTCAAGACCGCCGCAATCGACCACTCTGCCATCTCTCCAGAAACGCTTAGTTTTCCGTTTTTCGTGGTGCAAATGTAATCGGTTTTAGTATATCTGGCAAGTTTATTTTTTCAATTTGTTCAGTATTTTTATAAACACGCATATAATCATAAACTTAAATTTCACAAGAGAAGTTTATTTTAATTAAATCAACAGAAAGAAAGATACTTTTAATTGATAATTATACTCTATTATCAGAAAAAAGAAAATCATATTCATTGTACAACTTCATTTATCCGACGAACAATACTATTATAAATTTAATATTAATTTTATTTTTTCTCATATTTGTCCCAACTAAAATAGAGGTATGGATAGCTACGCAACAATATTTGAGAACAATAAAAAGTGGGTAGAAAAAAAGCTCAGTGAGGATAAAGATTTTTTCAAAAAACTCAATAAAAATCAACAACCGGATTTCCTGTACATCGGTTGCTCAGATAGTAGAGTTACAGCCGAAGAATTGATGGGCTTAGGACCTGGAGAAGTATTTGTACACAGGAATATCGGGAATGTAATAAATACTCTCGATATGAGCTCTACCGCTGTAATTCAATATGCCGTAGAACACCTTCAAGTAAAACATATTATTGTCTGTGGGCATTATAACTGCGGTGGAGTAAAGTCTGCTATGACAGCAAAAGATTACGGGCTACTCAACCCCTGGCTCAGAACCATACGAGATGTATATAGACTGCATCAGGAGGAGCTCGATGCCATCACAACTGAAAAGCAAAAATACAGACGACTTGTAGAGCTTAATGTACAGGAACAATGCATCAATGTCATTAAAATGGCTTGCGTACAGGAAAGTTACCTCGAACATAAATATCCTATAGTGCACGGCTGGGTCTTTGATTTAAAATCTGGAAAACTCATAGATTTGGATATCAACTTTGAAAAAATCTTAAAAGACATTCAAAAAATTTACAACCTCACAGGCACAGATTGGTTCAAATATCATTAAATCTCCATATCTGAAAATAATTTCATCACCTTATCCATCCACCTGATGATATTTAAAATATAGCCCATCTATACTCTAATCATTAGATTTTATTCTTACATTTGTGGTCTTAAAATTTTTAAACTCTATGCCAAGTACGGTTATTATAGGTTCTGGAAGATATATTCCCCAAAACATTATTAGCGGAAAAGATTTCTATTCATCTGAATTCTATGATGAGAATGGACAGAAAATCGAGAAAACTAATGAAGAAATTGTAAGCAAATTCATTGAGATTACAGAAATTGCCAACAGGCGCTATGTAGATTCTGACCAGCTCAATTCAGATATCGCAGCAAAGGCATCGGAGCTGGCAATACAAGATGCAGGTATAGACAAGGAATCTTTGGATTACATCATCAGTGCGACCAATTTTGGAGATATAGACGAGAATCATCAGCAGAGTTTTATGCCTTCACTTTCGGCATTGGTAAAGCATAAGCTGGGCATTAGAAATCCAAAATGTGTAAATTACGATATGATTTTCGGATGCCCAGGCTGGGTAGAAGGGATGATATTAGCCAATGTTTTAATAAAAAGCGGAAGAGCAAAGAATATACTGGTCGTAGGTTCGGAGACTTTAAGCCGTGCAACAGACCCTTACGATAGAGATAAAATGATTTTTGCCGATGGAGCAGGCGCCGTAGTGGTAAGTGCTTCCGATGAGGAGGGCGTAGGGATTATTGCCGATAATACCCAATGCTTCAATGAAGAGGAAATAGACTACCTGAAAAATGGCTGCTCACTGAACCCTAATACCGACCAGAATCAACGATTCGTACGAATGAAAGGCAGAAAAATCTATGAATTTGCCCTTAAAAATGTTCCAGTAGCAATTAAAGATACGATTGATAAAGCGGGTCTAAGCCTTACCGATATTGATAAAATCCTCATCCACCAAGCGAATGCTAAAATGGATCACGCGATTATTTCAAGGCTTCATAAGCTCTATAATATAAAGGAGTATTCTGATGATTTAACTCCGATGACCGTTCACGAATACGGAAATACATCCGTCGCGTGTATCCCTACGATGTATGACCTTATTATAAAAGGTGAATTCAGTGGGCATAGTTTTAAAGACGGCTCAAATATCGTCCTTACTTCTGTGGGAGCGGGTATGAATATCAATGCCATCGTGTATAGATTCCCCACAAAAAAATAAACAAAGGAAATTTAAATTTTTTCATATATATTAAAAAGAGCGACTGAAGTATTTCAGTAGCTCTTTTGTTTTTTTATTTAATACTTATTTAAAGCTAATGCTTCCGCCTACAAATTTCTTTGTATCTCGGTTCTTCGGGTTACCATAAACTTCTATTGTGCCACCAGCCCTCGTCGTTGCTTTCACCGATTTTTCGGCATATACATAGGCTTCTCCACCTGCATTTGCCGTAACGGAGACATTATCCCCATCCATATTTTTGCCATTAAACACCGCACCAGAATTCACCACAATGCTCTGGGTATTTGCTTTTCCTTGTAGGCTTAATGTTCCTCCCGAATTGCCTTTTACATCAAGTACACTGGAATTAATTTTCAACTCAATCTTTGAGCCTTCATTTGCGGTAAGTTTTAGCATTTCTGACTTCAAGGTATCATCTGACAAGATAATTGCCCCTTGGCTCGCTTGAATAGCATTCAAATCATCGTAGAAGACCTTTACTCTCACTTTGCTTCCTTGCAGGAGTTTTAGGGTTTTCATTCGGATTTTCAGTTCGCCGTTTTTATTAACCACTTCCACATCTCCGTTATCATCTCCATAGATTTCTACTTTCCCTTGTCTGGATTTCACCAAATCTACCTTTATCCCGTCATACGCCTTTAATGATGAAAACTCTCCTACCATACGGGTGTCCTGAGCAAAGTTCCAAAGGCTCGCAAGCCCTAATAATACTGCAAATAATTTTTTCATTGTTATTCTATTTTCAAATGCTATGGGGCGTATCAATAAATATTCCGAGCAGAGGGTTTTAAGGATTTTTTAACTTAGAAAAAGAAAAAAACTGCCTCTCGGCAGCTCGTTTTATAACATTTTAAGGTTATTTACTTCTAATTCGGTGAGGATTCTCCAATGCCCTCGCTTGATGTTTTTCTTGGTAAGCCCGGCAAACATTACCCTGTCGAGCGACTCTACCTCATAGCCCATCTTCTGGAAAATTCGCCTCACTACGCGGTTCCAACCGATATGGATTTCTATCCCCACCTCGTTTCTCGGCTTACCCTCTATGAAGGAGATATGATCCACCACTGCAACGCCTTCTTCCAATCGTACGCCCTTAGCGATGGTCTGCAAATCCTCGCTCGAGAGCTTCCTGTCTAAAACGATATGATAAATCTTCTTAATATTAAAGGACGGATGCGTCAGTTTCTTGGTCATATGCCCATCATTGGTGAGGAGGATAACGCCCGTTGTGCTTCGGTCCAGCCGCCCAACGGGGAAGAGGCGATAAGGCGAGGCGTTTGCCACCAAATCCATCACCGTTTTCCTTGCTTTCTCATCTTTCGTGGTTGATATATAGCCTCTTGGCTTGTTGAGCAATACATATACGCTCTTCTCTGGCGTTATCGGTTGCCCATCAAAATACACTCTATCGCTCTTCTGCACTTGGTATCCCATCTCGGTTACTACCGCTCCATTTACCTCTACCAAGCCTTGCTCTATCAGTTTATCTGCCTCTCTCCTACTGCATATTCCAGAGTTTGCGATGTATTTATTCAGCCTGATGGTATCCTTATGCAGGTCTTTATCAATCTTTGCGAGCTTTCTTTTTTGTACAAAAGATTTTACCTTCTCTGGGTCATCACTAAATCTACTGAAAGGTTTTTTCTTAAATTTCAAGTCTCCTTTTTCGTATTTTTTTCGGGTATCAAAGGAGTTAGGCTTCCTTCCGCCCCTTGTATCTCCGTCTTTGTTTAATCTCGGTCTCCCTGATTTTCCAGAACCTCGTCCATTCATAATTTGAAAATTTCCTGCAAAAATACAATTAAGTTTCCACACCTTAGCAGATGAGGCATTTTATTTCTAATTGACTGCCATGCTGCAGATGAATCTCTCAACTGAGAACTATAGATTTTTAGCAAAAAATAAAAATGTTGCACAAATATTTCCTATGATAATTCAAATATATACCCGTAAAAAATATAGTATAAGAATAGATACAAAAAAAATTAATAGCAATACAAAGGTTTTTGACCCATTTTTTAATACTATTAGTAGATATTAAAATGATTAAAAACTGAACAAGCATTAGAAAAATATAAATGACAGTACAAACATATGCTGCTAAAAAATTTCCACGAGGAATTACATTTATAAGAACAAGAGCAAGAATTTCAAGAATGATTATAATAATTCAAGCTATAGTTTATATTTTGCCTTGTCATTTTCTCACTAAATTAATCATTAAAATGTTTCTCTTTCTCACTGGAAGCTGTTTGTGCGAGTTCCTTCTCTAAACGAATATTTCTAATAGCAATATTGAGCTCATTGCCAAGAAGGAGGAGAATAATATTGATATTGACCCAAATCATTACAACGATGATGCTCCCGATGGAGCCGTAGAGGAGGTTATATCGGGCAAAGTTTTTCAGGTAAATCGCAAAGAAATAAGTAACCAAAACGAAGAGTATGGTAGTAAAAACCGCCCCTGGAAGCGCCTGCACCCATCGGCTGATGCTGAGGCAACCGACCCAGTAGAACAGGCTGAGGAGCATTAAATAGAAAATAGGAAAAGAGATGAAACCGATAATCCGCGAGAGGTTTTGCACGAACCAAGAGATATCGTAGCTCGGAGTAAATAATTTTAGGACGATTTCGCTGTAATAAATCCCCAAAAAAGTAAGGATAATAAGTGCAATAAATGCAATAGTAACGCCCAGAGAGATGAAATATTCCTTAATAAAGCCCCTCCTGAGTGTGGTATTTTCATTAAACCCACGAATGAGGGAATAGGTGCCATTGGTACCAAAAATAAGGGCGAGGATTATCGTCATTGCGTTTAGCCCCTTCCGATGAGGCAGGAGAATGTCCTTTATATAATAGGTTACATCTGGCAGAATGTTTTCTGGCATTATGCGAGGGAGGAGGATTTCAAAGATGTAAAACATCAGCCGCTCATAGTGCGGGAGGTGCGGGAGCAGCGAAATGAGAAAGAGAATGAAAGGGAACAAACTCAAAAAAAATGACCACGAAATGGCAGCAGCCAACTTGCCGAGCTTGTTTTGGAAAATCCCTTTGATATAGATTTCAAACATTTTGTAGAGCGAAATACCTAAAAACGGGATGTGTATAGCCTCTAAAAATGCCTTTATTTTTGTAAAAAAACCAATAAATCTTGCTCTCATTCAAGTATATTTGCAAAACAAAGATAGGGAAAATGAAAATTAATTTAATCTGCATAGGCAAAACCGATGCTAAGGAAATACAATCACTGATCAACTATTACCTCCCACGCTTGCCAAAGCATTGGAATTTTGAAATGATGGAAATCCCCGATCTAAAAAATGCGGGGAAACTTACGCCAGAGCTCATCAAAAAGGAAGAAGGGAAGCTCTTCCTCTCGCATATAGATTCATTGGATTACAACATCCTCCTCGATGAAAAAGGGAAGCTCTACACCAGCAGAGAATTTTCTGCCAAGCTTGATAATTATATGAACAGCTCTGTAAAGAAAATCAACCTGCTCATCGGTGGAGCGTATGGTTTTTCAGAGGAAATTTACCAGAAAGCACACGAGAAAATCTCAGTTTCGAAGATGACTTTTACCCATCAGATGATTCGTCTGTTTATCATTGAGCAAATCTACCGCGCGAGCCAAATCCTCGCTGGAAAGCCTTATCATAACGACTAAAATAAAAAGCAACCCAATTAAAAAACTGGGCTGCTTCTAACCAAAACCTTGAATTTATTCGCAGAGAATAATTCCTTTATTGTTACTAAACTCCACTACACCACTCACAAGTGGGAAGGTATATAAAGCGTCTTTTTCTTTTTCCTTTGTGAAGTACTTTTGATACTCCTCTCCCACCGATTTTGTAAAGAGCTTTATCTTGCCTCCTTCCAGAGATGAAACCACTGCTGCGTGGTTTTTCATTATATGAAACTCTCCATTTTTACCTGGAAGAAGTACGGAATCTACTTCGCCTTCGAAGATTACAGACTCGGGAGTTAAAATTTTTATGTTCATAAAAATGAATTTAAATTTTATTTACTTTCAGCAAGCATTTTCTCACCTGCTTCTATTGCTTCTTCTATGGTACCTTTCAGGTTAAAGCACGCCTCTGGAAGGTGGTCGAGCTCTCCATCGAGAATCATATTAAAGCCTTTAATTGTATCCTTAATATCTACTAAAGCCCCTGGGATACCTGTAAACTGCTCTGCCACATGGAACGGCTGAGAAAGGAATCTCTGAACTTTTCTCGCTCTGTATACTACCAATTTGTCTTCCTCTGAAAGCTCTTCCATACCAAGAATCGCGATAATATCTTGGAGGGCTTTATACCTTTGGAGGATTTCTTTCACCCTTTGAGCACATTCATAATGCTCATTTCCTAAAATTTCAGGGGTAAGAATCCTTGATGTAGAAGCCAGAGGATCTACCGCAGGGTAAATACCTAATGAAGCGATTTTCCTGTCTAATACGGTAGTAGCATCCAAGTGTGCAAATGTAGTAGCAGGTGCAGGGTCGGTCAAGTCATCCGCAGGTACATAAATCGCTTGTACGGAAGTAATGGAACCGTTCTTTGTAGAGGTAATTCTCTCCTGCATCGCACCCATCTCAGATGCCAGCGTAGGCTGATAACCTACTGCTGATGGCATACGTCCTAAAAGTGCAGACACCTCAGAACCTGCCTGTGTAAATCTAAATATATTATCTACGAAGAAGAGTACATCTCTACCTTGCCCAGATTCTCCACCATCACGATAGTATTCCGCAAGGGTAAGACCAGACAATGCTACTCTTGCTCTTGCTCCTGGTGGCTCGTTCATCTGCCCGAAAACAAAAGCAGCTTTGGAATCTTTCATCTCCTCGAGATTTACTTTGGAAAGATCCCAGCCTCCTTCTTCCATAGAGCGCATAAAGTCTTCACCGTATTTAATAATACCAGACTCAAGCATCTCTCTTAAAAGGTCATTTCCTTCTCTGGTTCTCTCTCCTACTCCTGCGAATACGGATAGACCTCCGTGACCTTTTGCAATATTGTTAATCAACTCCTGGATAAGTACGGTTTTACCTACACCAGCACCACCGAATAGACCAATCTTACCTCCTTTTGCATAAGGTTCGATAAGGTCGATTACTTTAATACCTGTAAATAAAACTTCCGCAGAAGTAGATAATTGATCAAATTTTGGAGCTTCTCTGTGAATTGGCAAACCTCCTTCTTGAGAAAGAGCCGGAAGCCCATCAATAGCATCTCCTACTACATTAAATAGACGACCATTTACCCCTTCACCGATAGGCATTGTTATCTGGCGACCTTGCCCTACAACTTCGTGCCCTCTCTGTAAACCATCGGTAGCATCCATCGCAATACATCTTACGGAATCTTCACCGATATGCTGTTCTACTTCAAGGACTAATTTTTCACCATTATCCTTTGTAACAGTGAGTGCATCATAAATTTTTGGAAGTTCTTCTACTTCAGAGAAAACAACATCGATTACTGGACCGATGATTTGTGAGATTTTTCCTTTTATTTGGTTTGCCATTGCTGTTTTTTTTATTGCGTGCAAATATAATCAAACTTATTAAATTGGCAATTGCTTAAAAAAAAGATTTTTATCATATTTGCCAGCAAAATTATCCCATCTTGAAAATATTTAATGCTCTTAAGCAGTATTCGGAAAATAAACCTATAGCTTTATCTTTAGGAATGTTTGATGGAGTACATCTCGGTCATCAGACGATTATAAAAGAAATCAACGAATTAGCAAAGGAGAGAAACTTAGAATCTGCCATCCTTACCTTTACACCCCACCCAAGGATAGCATTCAACCCAAATGATGATTTAAAATACCTCAATACTTTTGAAGAAAAAAAAATGCTCCTGAGCAAGTTTGGAATCCAAAATCTATTTATCCAGAACTTTGATGGAGAATTTAGAAACTTAACAGGAGAAGAATTTATTCGCAAAGTACTCATTAACACACTTCATACAAAACTGCTGATTATAGGCTATGACCACAGTTTTGGAAAGAACCGAAGTGGAAATTTTGAACTCTTGAAACAGCTTGCTCCCGAGCTTGGCTATGATGTTCTACAAATGGAAGCTGTGAATTTGTATAATCATAATGTCTCATCTACTAAAATTCGCAAAGCATTAGAGGAGGGGAAAATCAATGAAGCAAATGCTATGCTTGGGTATCACTATCCGATTTCTGGGAAAGTGGTAGATGGCAAAAAATTAGGACGAAGCATAGGCTATCCCACAGCAAACATAGCCGTAAGCAAAGAGAAGCTCCTTCCTAAAAAAGGAGCATATATTGTAGATGTTTTTGTGCAGAATAAAAAATATATGGGAATGCTCAGCATTGGGACAAACCCAACGGTAAACGGGGAGCACCTTACAGTGGAAGTCCATATCCTGAATTTCGATAAAGACATCTATGGTGAAGATATTCAAATCCATTTTCGGGAATTCCTGCACGAAGAAATCAAGTTTGAAAGCCTGCCTCTACTCATAGAAAAGCTAGACGAAGACAAAGAAAAAACTTTAGGGTATTTTAATACCTTATAATAAAATCTGATTTCAAGCTATTGACTCACACTAATTAAGAGTAATCACCCACCTTCATTGCTATAATTAGAGAGGCTTTTTATTGTACTTTAAAGATATTTATCACCAATGAAGAGGAGAATATTGCCAGAGAGGTATTGTATGCGAACGCTATCCTTAACTGCAAAATTTCTTGTGGAAAGGCTATTAGTCATACTGAGGCTTTCGGATGAGAGCTCCCAATTAAGCCCATCAGTAGTTACTTTTTCAGCAGAGGGAAATGGATAGATGGATATCATTCTACCCTTTACACCACTGAGAAGAGTATCATTCTCTACAAAAAAATATTCAGAATGGTTATCAAAAAATCGGATGTTAAGGTGATTTTTATGCCTAAAAGCTACCGTAAGATTCCCGAGGAAGTGATCCATCTCCCCACCACTCGCACCAAATACAGCTACAGAAGTAACTCCTCTATTACAAAGGATTTCTAATGCTTTATCAAAATCGGTTTTATTTTGGTCAGGTGTATGAATAAACTTTTCGTGATAAATCGGCTCATCTGCCCCCGAATGAGAATCAAAATCCCCAGAAACAAAGTCCAATTTAGAGAGTGGAAACCCCATTTCTTTCAAGTAATGAAAAGCACCATCAGTACAGGCGATGATTCCATAGTCTCGGTAATCAGGCAAGGCTTTAGGCGGTTCACCATTGATGAAAAGTAGTGCTTTCATTAGATAGAAAAATTAATTCGTAGCAGAAGTATATTTTTGAAAGGCTTCTTCAAGGCTGCTGAACTCGTTTTTAAACTCGTGAACGGGTAGATCTTTTATAATTTCACCACGATTGATAAGAATAATCCTGTTGCAAAGGGCTTCTACCTCCTGCATAATATGAGTGGAAATAATAACCGTTTTCTCCCTACCAATCTCCTTGATAACATTACGAATTTCTATAATTTGATTCGGGTCAAGACCATTCGTAGGCTCATCCAATATCAAGAGATCAGGCTGATGAAGAATGGACTGCGCAAGGCCCACCCTCTGCTTATAACCTTTTGAAAGCTGACTGATTTTCTTCCTCTGCTCTGGAGCTAAGCCCACAAGATTGATAATTTCATCTATTTTTGAGGAAGGAACTTTATGCAAATTTGCTACGAAATGGAGATACTCCCGTACATACATATCCATATAAAGTGGGTTATTCTCTGGCAAAAAGCCGATAAGCTTCTTAGATTCAACAGGCTCTTCAGTAATGTCTCTGCCATTAAACACCACCTGCCCTTCATCTATTTTAAGCGCTCCAACAATGGATTTCATCAGTGTGGATTTCCCTGCTCCATTTGCCCCCAAAAGCCCAACGATTTCATTCTTCTCTATACGAATATTGATGTTATTCAGTGCTGTTTGCTCCCCAAATTTCTTGGTAAGCCCTCTGACCTCTAATGACATTTTGAAAATTTATTTGCCAGCAAAGATAAATAAAATTGAAAAAGACCACCCCGAAAGGCGGTCTAAAAATAAATTGTTTAACTTTTAAAATTACCCAATGCAAATGTATAAAAAACTTTTTATTAATCTCATTTGCTTAGTAGCGGTAATAATCAGGTTTGAAAGGACCTTCTACCTCCACACCGATGTATTTTGCCTGTACAGGAGTAAGGGTTTCCAGCTCCACACCTATTTTTTTCAGATGGAGGGCAGCAACTTTCTCATCCAACTTCTTAGGAAGAGTATAAACCTCGTTTTTGTATGCTTCAGAATTTGTCCAAAGCTCAATCTGCGCCAGCGTTTGGTTGGAGAATGAATTAGACATTACAAAAGAAGGATGCCCAGTAGCACAGCCGAGATTCACAAGACGCCCCTCTGCGAGGATGATAATCTCATTTCCATTGATATTATAAATATCCACCTGAGGTTTTACCTCATATTTGGTATTCCCATAGGCTTTGTTAAGCCATGCCATATCGATTTCATTATCAAAATGACCGATATTACAAACGATGGTCTTGTCTTTCATCTTCATAAAATGCTTCTCCTGCACTATATCCCTGTTCCCCGTAGTGGTAATAATGATATCCGCAGTCTCTACAAGTGTATCTAATGTTTTCACCTCATAACCCTCCATCGCTGCCTGCAAAGCACAAATAGGGTCTATCTCCGTAACCGAAACTATAGCTCCTGCACCTCGGAAAGAGGCTGCTGTACCTTTGCCCACATCTCCATAGCCACATACCACTACCCTCTTGCCTGCGAGCATTACATCAGTAGCTCTCCTTACGGCATCTACAGCGGATTCGCGACAGCCGTATTTATTATCAAATTTAGATTTGGTTACGGAATCATTCACATTAATGGCAGGGACGAGGAGAGTACCGTTTTTCATCCTTTCATAAAGCCTGTGAACCCCCGTAGTAGTCTCCTCAGAGAGCCCTTTAATCTCTTTTGCAAGCTCTGGATATCGATCAAAAACCATATTTGTAAGGTCTCCTCCATCATCTAAAATCATATTAAGTGGCTTTCTCTCCTCTCCGAAAAAGAGGGTCTGCTCTATACACCAGTCAAATTCTTTTTCATTCATTCCCTTCCATGCATAAACAGGGATACCTGCCGAAGCTATTGCTGCTGCCGCGTGATCCTGAGTAGAAAATATATTGCAAGACGACCACGAAACCTCTGCCCCGAGAGCTACAAGCGTCTCGATAAGCACCGCCGTCTGTATCGTCATATGGAGGCAACCTGCTATTCTGGCTCCTTTTAACGGTTGCAAATGCCCATATTCCTGGCGTATAGCCATAAGACCTGGCATCTCTGCCTCTGCAAGTTTTATCTCCTTTCTCCCCCAATCTGCAAGACTGATGTCTTTTACCTTATAAGGTACATAATGTTTATTGTTCATAGTTTAATGATTTTAATTATTGATTGAATGCCGACAAAGATAAGGATTAATAAAACGATATAAATATTTTTAATAAAAATAAGAACACCCTACCAGCACAGAAAGACCGATATATAGACCTACGAAATAATAATTTTGCAGATAATAAAAAAAAGTATATTTTTGCAGACATATTTAGAAAGGTGCTCGAGTGGTTGAAGAGGCTACCCTGGAAAGGTAGTATACGGGTAACCGTATCGAGGGTTCGAATCCCTTCCTTTCTGCTAAGGTAAGATGCAAAAGAAATGTATCTTACCTTTTTTGTATATTCAATTAAAGTATGGAAACTAAGAAATTCGGGTTAATCGGAAGGAATATCTCCTACTCCTTCTCCAAACAATACTTTACAGAAAAGTTTCAGCAGTTACTTCTTAAAAATCATTCTTATGAGATTTTTGACCTCCAAAATATTGAGGAAGTAAGAGAAATTATGAAAATCACTAATCTCAAAGGATTTAATGTAACAATACCTTATAAGGAACTGATTATTCCCTATCTTGATGAGCTAAGCGAGGAAGCAAAAGAAATCGGAGCGGTGAATACCGTTCTTATAAAAAATGGAAAGACCAAAGGTTTTAATACAGATGCTTACGGTTTTGAGAGAACCTTACGCCTGCACAGAAAGCCTCATCACTGTTCAGCGATAATTTTAGGAGATGGTGGAGCTGCAAAAGCAATAAAGTTTGTACTAAAAAAAGAAAACATCCCATTTATCACCGTTAGTCGAAAGTCTGAAATCAATTTCAGTACACTTAATCAGGAAATGCTAAAATCTCATCACATTATTATACAATGTACGCCTGTTGGTACTTTTCCGAATGTAACCGACTGCTTGGAATTTCCTTTTGAAGGACTTACAGAGCAGCATCTCGTGATTGACTTAATCTACAACCCTGAATATACGCAATTCATTAAAAATGCTTATAAATATGGAGCGAAATGTGTAAATGGATACTTTATGCTTGAACAACAAGCAGAAAAAGCGTGGAAAATTTGGAATTGTGAATAAAATTCTTTTAAATTGGTCGCAAAATTTGAATAAGAACTTACTATTACCACAAGATGTGGAAAAAATTATTTCAGTATGACACTAGAAAATCATTCATCAGCACAAGAAGGACACAAACCTATTCAAGAAGGAGCTAACGACAATAAAAAAAGCCTTTCTCACAAGGTCGATCAGCATTTTAGCACTAAAAACTCAGGTTTATCCCTTGAAGAAATCCTCATTAGATTAGAAAAAATCATCAATACTGAGGAGGTAAAAGAATTTGCAAAAGAATTTAGTGCACTGAGGAATGAGGCTCTACAATTTATCAATCAAGAAACTGAAAAAATGAAAGCCACTCATATAGAAGCGGGGAATCCTGAGGAAGATTTTTCTTGGGAACACCCTCAGCTTGCAAAGCTCTCTGGTCTCAATAATATCTTTAAAAAGAAATATAATGAATTCCGAAAGGAGCTGGAAGAAGAGCTAGAAAAGAACAAGCAAACACGTCTTGAAATTATAGAGAAACTCAAAAATCTCTATCTCAATTCTGACTTAGAAACCAACCTTTTTAAAGAAATCCGAAAAATAAAAGAGGAATGGGCAAATGCTGGTCAAGTAGCAAAAAATGAATTTAAGCTGATAAACAATAATTACTTCTACCATCTCAATCAGTTCTATGAGCTTTTGAACCTAAATAAAGAATATCTGGAACAGGAATATGCTCATAATTTAGAGAAGAGACGGCAAATCATCTCCCGTGCAAAAGAGCTACTCGAAGAGCCTGTGATTCAAAAAGCATTGAATGAACTGCAATATCTTCATAAACTCTGGAAAGAAGAAGCAGAGCCCGTTGCAGAAGAGCTAAGAGAAAGCACTTGGGAGGAGTTCAAAGCCATTTCTAATGAAGTTCATAACCGAAAAGCACAGCTTACTGAGCAAATAGAAAAAGAGCAAGCAGAGAATCTGATAAGAAAAAACCAGATTATTGAGGAAATCAAAAGGCTTATAGAAGAAAGCAAGGATAAAGGACACGATTTTTGGCAAAAAGCCATTAGCAAAGTAGATAAATTACGACAGGAATTTCTCAATACAGGCAGTGTTTCAAAGGCGTTTTCAAATAAAAACTGGTCAGAATTTAATTCTGTATTAAAGGAATTTAACACTATTAAAAATAATTTCTATAAGGACTTAAAAGCATTACAGTCGGCTAACCTAAAAGCGAAGAAAGCACTGATAAAAATAGCCAAAGACAATGTTAATTCCGAAGATTGGGAAGCGGGCCTTACTCTTTTCAAAAAATTACAGGAAGATTGGAAAAAAATTGGACATGTGCCAAGGAGTGCATCCAATAAAATATGGGAAGAATTTCATAATGCCTGCAATACTTTCTTTGCTAATTTCAGGGAAAAGACCAATGCAGAGTCTGAAAACTGGAAGATGAACTTCAAAGCAAAATCAGCTCTATTGGAAGAACTAAAAATCCTAACCGATGAAGAAGGAAGCATTGCCAAAATAGAGAGAATAAAAAACGAATGGAATGCTATCGGCAAGGTCCCAAAAGAGAAAATAGCGATAAACAGAGAATTTAACAAAGTCTTAAAAGAGAAATTAAAACTCAATAATATAAGCGTGTTTGATATTAATGAAACTTCTCTGCCTGAAGACAAACTCACCGAAAAAGCAAGGAAAATCAAGAAGCAAATCGCAGATTTGGAGGCTGAAGTAGTAAAAATGGAGAATAATATCAACTTCTTTAATAATGCTACGAGGGAAAATCCTCTACTTCAAGAGAGCTTTACAAAAATTGATGAAAAGAAAGCACAGATTGAAGCATTAAAGAAAAGCCTTCATAACATCATCTCAGGAGATTAATCCTATTTTCTATAAACATACACAGCTAATAAATAAAGCTCTACAACATAGGGCTTTTTTTATTTAGTAATACTTTTTATTATTAAATAAATTAGAGAAATATTATATCCTTTTAAAAGTAATAAAACGGGAAGATTTTATTCTGATATAAGAGGAAAATGTTTTTAGATTAGCTTTTGGTTACTGTTAGTGCTAAGGATTATCACTTTACACTTCATTATTAAAGAAAAGATTAAAAGAAGAAAATATCACAGGGGATTGCGATGCAATCCCCTGGGGTGAAGTATTTAAATGTTTGAAAATAATTGTTTAGAACTGAGCGATGTCTTCGCGGTAAAAGGCATAATCAAAATTAAGGGGGATGGCGTCTTTATAGACCTTTTCGCGGGCTTCTTCGTAGGTATTGCCTGTAGCGACGAGGTTAACGACCCTTCCACCAGAGGTGAGGAGCCTATCGCCAGAGTATTGGGCACCTGCGAAGAGGATTTTGGAATGTTTTACCTTTTCAATGCCTGTAATTTCAATGCCTGTTTGTATTGTACCAGGGTAACCGCCAGAGCACATCACGAGACAAACGGCTTTTTCATCTTTAAAGCTAAGTTTGATGTCTTTACCTTCGAGGCAATCCTCGATAACATCTAAAAGTTCGTTGTTAAGAAGAGGGAGAAGGGATTGAGTTTCAGGGTCGCCGAGCCTCATATTGTATTCGAGGAGGTAAGTGCCGTCTTTGGTAACCATAAGCCCGAAGAAAATGAAGCCAGTAAAGCCGAGATGCTCTTCATTAAGCCCATTAAGGGTTGGAGTGAGGATATTTTTCTCGAAATCTTGGAAATGTTCGGGTGTAAATTCAGGGCTTGGGGCTACGCTGCCCATTCCGCCAGTGTTAAGACCTTTATCTCCATTGCCTACCTTTTTATAATCTTTGACAGCGATGCAAGGAAAGAGTTTTTTGCCGTTTGAAAAAGCGATAATGGAGGCTTCAAAGCCGATGAGATAGTCTTCTATAACTACTTGAATGCCAGAATCGCCGTAAATTCTATCGATCATAAAGGAGTGGAGGGTGGCTTGTGCGGTTTCTTTGCTATCGCAGATGACAACGCCCTTGCCACCAGCAAGACCGCTGGCTTTTATGACGAGGGGAAAGTTCTTACCATTGAGATAGTCAAGCGCTTCATTATAAGAGTCAAAGACTTTTGCAGTGGCGGTTTTCACACCGTGTGTTTGCATAAATTTTTTAGCAAAAGACTTACTTCCTTCGAGTTTAGCGGCTCTGGATTTAGCTCCGAAAATCTTTAAACCTGCTTCTTGAAAGCTTTCTACGATGCCATCAACGAGAGGAGCTTCGGGACCGATGATGGTGAGCTCGATTTCTTCTTTAAGAGCGAATTCTTTTATCTCTTTAATCCCTGAAAGGTTGAGATTTTTGCCCAATTTCTCAGTTGTAGCATTACCATTTGCGAAATAAAGTTCTACAGGACGGCTATCTGCCATCAATTTATCAGCGATAGCGGATTCACGGCCGCCATTTCCTACGATTAGTACTCTCATTTTTACAAAAATAAACTTATGAGACAAAAATACATCTTTAAATAAGAAGTGCAAAAAGAAATTTTGATTGATTTTAGATTTATTTAGTCTTTGGGTGGGATTGATTACTTTTGTGGGCTTTAAAAAATAAAAAAAATGAATGTACTTACCGAGCGATTTAGAACGAAATATGAAACGGCTCCCTTTAATGAGATAAGGGAGGAGGATTTTTTGCCAGCTTTTAAGGAATTAATTGAGCGAGCGGAGGCTGAAATAACGGGAATAGCGGAGAATAATGAGGAGGCTAGCTTTGAAAACACGGTGGAGGCGCTTGCATACGCGGGGAGGCAGCTTGAGAGGGTAACGAGTATCTTTTTTAATCTGAATTCTGCGGAGACAAACGAGAAATTGCAGGAGATTGCACAGGAAGTCTCCCCTATTTTGACGGAATTTTCATCTAAAATGCATCAAAATCAGAGGCTTTTTGAGAGAATTAAAAAAGTTTATAACGAAAGTGAGGGCTTAAACTTGAACACCGAAGAAAAAATGCTGCTGAGGGAGACTTATAGAGGCTTTGTGAGGAACGGTGCGCTGCTGAGCGAGGAGGAAAAGAAGCGATTGGAGGAGATTAATATCCAATTGTCTGTGAAACAATTGCAGTTTGGTCAAAATGTATTGGGAGCGACGAATGATTATTACAAACATATTATTAATAATGATGAATTGAGGGGTATTCCTGAGGTAATTAAGGCTCAATATGAGGAAGATGCGAAGGAAAAAGGCTTGAGTGGATATGTGATTACACTGCAGTACCCAAGTTTTATACCTGCGATGACTTATGCTGATAGCAGGGAGCTGAGAAAAGAGCTGTTTTTGGCTAATGGGAGCAAGTGTTTTGATGGTGGAGCGTTTGATAACCAGGATTTAATACGGGAATTGGTGAGACTGAGGCAAGAGAAAGCCGAAATCTTGGGCTATCGGAGCTTTGCGGACTATGTTTTGGAGGAAAGGATGGCGGAGACGCCTGAAAAAGTCTTTGAGTTTCTTAATCAGCTCCTTGTGGCGGCAACTCCTTATGCTGAGGCAGAGATTTCTGAGCTAAAAGAGCTTGCAAAAGCAGATGGAATAGATGATTTACAGGCGTATGACCACGCTTATTATACTGAAAAGCTGAGAAAAGCGAAGTATGACCTGAATGATGAGGAGCTGAAGCCTTATTTCCCTCTTGAGGAGGTTGAAAAAGCGGTATTTAGCCTTGCTCAGCGGCTGTTTGGGCTGAATTTTAGGGAAGTGGAGGGCATTCAGAAGTATCACCAAGAGGTAAAGACCTATTTAGTAGAGGAAAATGGGAAGGAGAAGGCGATTTTATATGTTGATTATCATCCTCGTAAAGGGAAGAGAGCCGGTGCTTGGATGACGAGCTTCAAAAACCAGTGGAAGGAGGGCGATAAGAACTCACGGCCGCATATTTCTGTGGTTTGTAACTTCTCTAAACCGACGAATGAGGTGCCTTCGCTGCTGAGTTTTCAGGAAGTAACGACGCTTTTCCACGAATTTGGGCATGCATTGCACGGAATATTGGCGGATACGCGCTATCCTAACCTGTCGGGGACTTCTGTGAAGTGGGATTTTGTGGAACTTCCGTCGCAGTTTCTCGAAAACTACTGCTATGAGCCAGATTTTTTGAGAAGTTTTGCTAAACACTATAAAACCCAAGAGATTCTGAGCAATGAGAAGATAAAAAAGCTGAATGAATCAAAGAATTTTATGGAAGGATACCAGACACTGAGGCAATTGGGCTTTGGATTGCTGGATATGGCATATCATACGAAAGCAGGAGAAGTGAAAGACATTAAAACCTTTGAAAAAGAGCATACTGCAAGAACAAATTTGTATCCATCAGAGCCATTAACGGCAATTTCTACGAGTTTTTCACATATATTTCAGGGAGGATACTCGGCGGGGTATTATTCGTATAAATGGGCTGAGGTTTTGGATGCAGATGCATTCCAATACTTTAAGGAAAAGGGGATTTTTGACCCAGAAACCGCAGAAAAATATAAAAAACTGCTCTCATCAGGAGGAACAGTGCCGCCGATGGAGCTCTATAAAGCCTTTAGAGGGAGCGAACCGAAGGTAGAAAGCCTGCTAATGAGGGCTTTTGGAAGTGGTGGAGGTTCTACTTCGGATTTGTTATAGACATATAAGCGAAAAAATCTCCTCTCAAAAAGAGAAGATTCAGCTGATTTTATATGAGATAAGGGGATTAGAGGTTGTTGAGAACAAAATCGGTCATTAATTGGTAGAGATGTTGGCGGGTATTGCCTCCATAGATGCCGTGATTTTTGTCTGGATATGCCATAAACTCAAATTTTTTGTTGTGTTGAATAAGAGCTTCGGAGAATTCCATTGCATTTTGGAAGTGAACATTGTCATCCGCAGTGCCGTGAATCATTAAAAACTTGCCTTTGAGGAGATGAGCGTAGTGAGTGGGGGAATTATCATCGTAGCCGTGTGGATTTTCTTGTGGAGTAAGCATAAAACGCTCAGTATAAACGGTGTCATAGTACCGCCAATTGGTTACTGGGGCTACAGCGATGCCCATTTTGAAGGTATCGGCGCCTTTGGTCATCGCAAGAGAAGCCATATAGCCTCCAAAGCTCCATCCGAAGATGCCAATGCGGGTTTTATCGACGAAAGGGAGGTTAGAAAGCCATTGAGCAGCAGTGATTTGGTCTTCGATTTCGTATTTACCGAGATTTTTATAAGTTGCTTTTTTGTAAGCGGCGCCTTTGTAGCCCGTACCACGACCATCTACACAGACGATGAGATATCCTTTTTGTGCAAGGTGATTGAACCAGAGAGTATTGCCATTATCCCAAGCGTTAGCAACGGATTGAGAGCCTGGACCTGAGTACTGGTACATAAACACGGGGTATTTTTTGGTATTATCGAAGTCTTTTGGCTTGATAATGTAGGCGTTCATCTGGTCGCCCACCTTATTTGGAATGGTGAAGAATGATTTTGGGGAGAAGTTGTCCTCTTTAAGCCTGTGGAGCTGTTCATTATTGTTTTGAAGCTCTTTTAGGAGGGTGCCATCGCTATTTTTAAGGGTATAGGCGTGAGGATAGAGGGCGGTGGAATGAGTTTCTATGAAATAGCGGTAGTTTTTGCTAAAATTGGCGGAATTATTGCCTTCTTTATTGGAAATTACGGTTGTTTTTCCACTGATTATATTAGTTTTAGCAATAACTTTATTGATACTTCCGTTTTGAGTGGTTTGAATATAAACCTCTTTGGTGGAAGGGTTATAACCGTAGTAGTCAGTAACTTCCCATTTGCCTTTGGTGATTTGTTTTTTGAGCTTACCATTGGGATGATACCAGTAAAGATGCCTGAAACCACTGCGTTCGGAAGCCCATATAAAGGAATTATCCTCTAAAAAATCGAGAGTAACATTATCTGTATCAATCCATTGAGAATCCACCTCTGTAAAGAGCTTATCTACCTTTGCTGTTTGGGTATTTACCTTAAGAATATCGGAGGCATTCTGTGTTCTGTGGGAAGTTATAAGGATAATTTCATTGGGTTTGGCAGTTTGTAAGACATTGGGAATGTAATAGTTCTTAAACTGAGAGAGATTGAGGGGAATTGTAGTATTTTCATCTAATTTATAGAGATGAGCGGAGACTTTTGAGTTTTCTTCGCCTGCTTTTGGATATTTAAACCTCATCTCTTGGGGGTAAAGATTCTTGTTATAGATAGGGATGAGGACTTCTTTTACCTGAGATTCATCGGATTTGATGAAAACGATGGCGTTTGAGTTTTGAGTCCATTCGTATTGCCTTGAATGCCCAAATTCTTCTTCATAAACCCAGTCCGCCAAACCATTAATGATTTCATTTTTCTTTCCATCAGAGGTAATTTTGATGATTTTATTTGTATTTAAGTCTTGGTAAAACAGATTGTTATCTGCTACAAAGGCTATTTTAGTAGCATCTGGGGAAAATTTGGGCTCTTGGATGGGTTTTCCGTTATTAATATCTATCACTTGCCCTGTTTTAAGGTCTTTTACCCTGAAAACACCGAGGAAAGAGTGCCGATAGACAGGAAAAGACTCGGTAAGAAGGAGGATTTTGGATTCATCATTAGAAAATTCATAGCTTTGATAGCTTCCACTAACGATATAGCCGCTTTTTTCGGTGGTTTTATAAGCGTATTTGGCAATACCATTGCTCTCTATTACAGCATAATGCTCGCCATCGTTTAGAGAAGAAATTCCTGCAATGCCTTTGCCTCTGTAATAGCCAGAGTAGATTTTATCTAATGAGATTTCCTGAGCATAAATAGCAGAAAATGAGAAAATAGCAACCGATAAGAGTATTTTTTTCATAGGATTAAAATTAAAAAGCGACCAAAGATAATAAAATATCAAGGATTTATTACATTTGTAAAAAAAAGACTATGCCTCAGCTATCTATTAGGGCACAAAAAATGCCCGCATCTCCCGTTCGCAAACTGGTTCCTTATGCTTTACAAGCGAAACAAAAGGGAATTAAGGTTTATCATCTCAATATCGGACAGCCCGATATAAAAACCCCAGAGACAGCACTCGCTGCAGTACGAAATAATCATCTTGAAATAATGGATTATGCTCTTTCCGAAGGGAATATAGAGTATAGAACCGCACTTAGAGATTATTATCATTCGTTAGGATTTGAAGATTTGAGTACGGATAACTTTATTGTAACCAATGGAGGCTCAGAAGCACTGAGCTTTGCCATTTCTACCCTTTGTGATGACGGTGATGAGGTGATTATCCCCGAACCTTACTACGCTAATTATAATGGATTTACACAGGCGTTTAATGTAAATGTAATTGCTGTGCCTTCTCGTATTGAGCAAGGCTTTTGCCTCCCTCCTATTGAGGAATTTGAGAAGAAAATTACCAATAAAACAAAGGCAATTCTCATTTGTAACCCTGGTAATCCCACGGGGTATCTCTATACGCGTGAAGAACTTCAAAAGCTCGCCGATATAGCTGTGAAACACGATATTTGCATTATTTCTGATGAAGTTTATAGAGAGTATGTTTATGATGGAGAGAAGCAAGTCTCTATGCTTGAATTTAAAGAGGCTTCTGAGAATGTGATTATTGTAGATTCTGAATCTAAACGCTATTCTATGTGTGGTGCTCGGATCGGTTTCTTCATCACTCGCTCTCAAAAGATATACAATGCGGCTATGCTTTTTGCTCAGGCGAGACTTAGCCCTGTGCTTTTCGGTCAAATTGCTGCTACAGCGGCTCATTACAATGATACGGAGTACATTAACAGCGTGAGAGAGGAATATCAAAAGCGAAGAGACCTGTTGGTCGGTTTATTGAATGATATTCCAGGGGTATTTTGCCCAAAACCTAAGGGAGCATTTTATTGTGCAGTAGAACTCCCCGTAGATGATACCGAGACATTTGCTCAATGGCTATTGGAAAACTATTCTCTCAACAATGAGACCCTGATGCTCGCACCAATGGGCGGTTTTTATAGCAATCCAGAGCTCGGTAAAAAGCAAGTGCGAATAGCTTATGTGCTGAAAGAAGAAGACCTGAAACGAAGTGCTGAAATACTGAAAGATGCACTTGAAAAATATAAAGAGAGGGGGTAAAACTGATTGTTTATACCGCATTATACTTTATTTATTCTTTAAAAATTTTATTTATATTCTGCGATCGAGAAGACTAATTAAAGATTCTGTATTGGATTACTTATCCTTCAACGAGGGCTTTTATTAGTCTTCTTTTTTGAAAGCCTTAAGTATAAATTGAAAGACCATTTCATAATTATAAATAATTGAATTCAAATATATTCCCTAATATCTATATTTTGTAACAATCCTTTTTAGGATATTTTTGATATTCTATCTATATTTGCAAGCGAAAAGAGTAATTAATGTGCTGTGTGTTGGATTGCTAATCTACCCACCTTTAATTACTCTCTTTTTGTTTTAAAGATTTTGCTTGATTTCAATAAGTAAAAGAAATAAATATGCAGTCGATTATTATTAATATTGGAAATACGAATATTAGATTTGGGTTGTTTAACGATGAAAAGTGTGAAATTTCGTGGGTTTTGAATACAAAACCGTATAAAACAACCGATGAACTCTATATGAGCATACTAATGCTCTACCAAACCTATGCAATTGAGGTGAAAAATATAGAGCGGATTATTATTGGTTCGGTAGTGCCGCAACTTACTAAAGTTGTAGAAGTTGCAATACAGAAAATCCACCAAAAATCACCGACAATTGTGGATAGAAATACAAAATCTGAGGTAATTCCTAAGTCTAAACAGATGGGAACGGATATTTATGCCAATCTTGTTGCAGCCCATTGCCTTTACCCTGATAGAAAGAAGATTATTCTTGACTTTGGTACAGCACTTACTGCCAGCTGTATAGATGAAAATGGGGAAACGCTTGGAGTAATTATAGCACCTGGGATTATTACAGCGCTCAATAGCCTGATTAGGCAGACAGCACAGCTCCCTGAAATAGAATTGGTGCAACCTCAGTCGGTTTTAGGACTTGATACGGTAACTTGTATGCAAAGTGGGATGATATATGGCTATCTTGGTATGGTTGAAGGCTTTATTTCACGAATCAATAGCGAAGTAAATGACCGATGTTTTGTGATTGCAACAGGTGGTGTAGCTCATATTTATACACCTCTTACCGACAGGATTAATATTAGTGATAGACTGCACACACTAAAAGGACTTTACTACTTGGGGAGAGGAAAATAATGAAGAAGGAGAAGGGTTATAAGTATTTAGAGTTCTATTTTGTATAGGAAAAATGGCGTTCAGCACCCTTTGGGTGCTGAACGCCTATATAACCCCTAAATCACAAATATGAAAATCTATTTTTTCTTTGCTTGTTGATTATTCAGGAACATAAATAATCTCCCCGTTTTCAAGTTCATAGGCTACACCCACCTTTTTACCTCTGTTATTAGATTTATTGGTCTTATCCTCACTTGGAGTATATTTATTAATCTTCTTACCTTCTTTACTGATAATCTCCATATTGTCTTTTCCTGGGTTCTTTACAACAGTAAAATCTTCACCAGAGAAAAACTCCTGCATATTCATATTCATTACCATTGCGACCATCAGCGCTACGGCAAAGACCATTGCTACATCAAATAAATTGACCACCACACTTAGTGGGTCAGTATCTTCTTCCTGCCTGAAAGCAGGTACTCTGCGCTTTTTTCTACTCATTACTTTGTTTTTTGGTTTAAAATCTGAGCGATATAGTCTAAATTGCTGGTCTCTTTGGCATACCATCTTTGTTTAAACTGTAAAGTAACGATACCAACCAAACTAACAACCAGACCTACAACAGTAGTTGCAAAAACAACCTGCATATTATACGCCATACCCGAAATATCTCCTGAGGAAAGCCCTGTAAGCGCTGGACTCATCGCAATGAGCGTACCGATAAGTCCTAAAACAGGTCCCACCTTTGCCAATAGCTTGGAAGTGGAAATATCTTTGTCGGCTTCATTTTCAAAATTGGAAATCATAAAGTCTGAATAAGCCTCACTTGGTGAGTGAGTAAGCAAATCCCTAAGATACTTTATATATAAGGAATTATCTTTCTTTGGAAGGAAGGTTTTAAGCTCTGAAATATTGTCAGAATTAAGTGCTCTAATAGCAACTTCAAGCTGTTTATCATTCTTATACTTTGTAATAAAACGATTGTAAAAGCTACCGATGAGAAGAAGAGATCTACCAAAGAGAATGAGCAAGATAATAACATCGGGAATGAGCAAACTGTTTGCTACCCAGAAAAGTACTTTAGAAATTGTATCCACTTATTATAGTTTTTTATTTAATGATTGGCAAAAATAATTATTTGTATTTACTTTTAATAGATTTTATTCAAAAAAATGAATATTAAGTGCATTATTTTGCCATAAATCACTTTTTTTTTACCTTAGCACGCATCTAAAAATGTACAAAAAATGATTTCAGAGAAATTTATTAATCATTTAAAATCAGAACTTCAGAATATAAAAGATGAAGGTTTGTATAAAAATGAAAGGATAATCACTTCTTCACAGTCTGCAGAGATTGTTGCCAATGGAAAAAGACTTCTAAACTTCTGTGCAAATAATTACCTTGGGCTTGCCAACCATCCAGAGGTAGTAAAAGCCTCTCAGGAAATGATGAATACTCACGGCTATGGGATGTCTTCGGTGAGATTTATCTGCGGTACTCAAGATATTCATAAACAGTTGGAAGAAAAGATATCAAACTTTCTGGGAACAGAGGACACCATACTCTATGCGGCTTGTTTTGATGCTAATGGAGGAGTTTTTGAGCCTCTTTTCACCGATGAAGATGCGATTATTTCCGATGAGCTGAACCACGCATCTATTATTGATGGAGTTAGGCTGTGCAAAGCAGCAAGATACCGATACAAAAACAATAATATGGAGGATTTGGAAGCTCAATTAAAGCTCGCTTCCGAGAAAAATCACAGGTTTAAAATTATTGTTACAGATGGGGTATTTTCAATGGATGGTATCGTAGCAAATTTAAAAGGAGTTTGTGACCTTGCAGAGAAATATAATGCTCTTGTAATGGTGGATGACTCTCACGCAACGGGATTTATAGGAAAAACTGGGCGTGGCACTCACGAAGCAAATGAGGTTATGGGGCGTGTAGATATCATTACCTCTACTCTTGGCAAAGCACTTGGTGGTGCATTAGGTGGTTTCACCTCTGGCAAGAAGGAAATTATAGATATGCTAAGACAGCGCTCAAGACCGTACTTGTTTTCCAACTCTTTAGCTCCAGGTATTGTAGGTGCAACGATTAAGGTCCTTGATATTATCTCTAAAAATACTTCTCTAAGGGATAAAGTAATGGAAAATGCAGCATACTTCCGTACAAAAATGAAGGAGAAAGGTTTTGATATCCCTGATGGAGATGCAGCAATAGTCCCAGTGATGCTTTATGATGCACAACTCTCCCAGAAAATGGCGGAAAAACTTATGGATGAAGGGATTTATGTTATTGGCTTCTTCTACCCTGTAGTTCCAAAAGGTAAAGCGAGGATAAGAGTTCAGCTTTCTGCTGCACATACCAGAGAACATTTGGATAAAGCGATTAATGCCTTTGAAAAAGTAGGTAAAGAGCTTAATATCATTTAAAATCATCAATGAAAAGATAATGCTCAGTGAGTTTTTCTATGAGACTTGCTGAGTTTTTATTTATAATTCAACAAAAAGTACTGTATATTATGAGTGTTTCAGGGTAAGGAACCTTAATTAAGATATTATAATTATATTTGTTGGGTCAAAAATACTAATTCAATAAGAAACTCCTTACTATGAGTTTGGAATTTAATAAAAGAGAAGACATTAATCGTTTAAAACTATCGGAAGTCGGTACAATTCTCTCACAGGTAAAGCTGGGAGGTGGAGAAAAACGCCTTGAAAAGCTCCGCCAACAAGGAAAAATGACCGCAAGAGAGCGTATAGACTATCTTCTGGATAAAAATTCGCAGTCTATAGAGATTGGAGCATTGGCTGGCTATGAAATGTATGCTGAGGATGGCGGCTGCCCCTCAGGAGGCGTAGTAGTAGTGATTGGTTGTGTCTCTGGGAGGCAATGTGTCATCGTTGCCAATGATGCTTCAGTGAAAGCTGGTGCTTGGTTTCCTATTACAGGGAAAAAGAATCTTAGAGCACAAGAGATTGCGATGGAAAACCGATTACCTATCATCTATCTTGTGGATTCTGCAGGGGTTTATCTCCCTATGCAGGATGAGATATTCCCTGATAAGGAGCATTTTGGGAGGATTTTCAGGAATAATGCCAAAATGAGTGCTATGGGAATTGTTCAGATTTCTGCGATTATGGGGAGTTGCGTAGCGGGAGGAGCTTACCTCCCTATTATGAGCGATGAAGCTATAATTGTAGATAAAACCGCATCTATTTTTCTTGCAGGAAGCTACTTAGTAAAAGCTGCTATCGGGGAGAATGTAGATAATGAAACCCTTGGAGGAGCAACTATGCACTGCTCTATATCTGGCGTTACCGACTACAAAGCAAAAGATGATAAAGATGCATTAGACAGGATTAAGAAACTGATGAAATCGATTGGTGAGCAAGAAAATGCAGGATTTAACCGCATTAGCTCAGCAGAGCCAAAACGCAGTCCTGATGATATTTTAGGTATTATGCCCACAAGTAGAGCAGAGCAGTATGATACTTATGAAATCATTAAATGCCTTGTAGATAATTCTGAATTTGAAGAATATAAACCCGATTATGGAAAGACGATTATCTGTGCTTATGCACGAATTGATGGCTGGAGCGTAGGGATTGTGGCCAACCAGAGGATGATTGTAAAGAATGGGAAGGGAGAAATGCAGTTTGGTGGAGTGATCTACTCAGATTCTGCAGATAAAGCCACTCGTTTTATTGCGAACTGTAACCAGAGAAAGATTCCATTGGTCTTTTTACAGGATGTAACGGGCTTTATGGTTGGTTCTAAGTCTGAACAAGGAGGGATTATAAAAGATGGAGCAAAGATGGTGAGTGCCGTTGCCAATTCGGTGGTTCCTAAGTTTACCATTATTACAGGAAACTCGTACGGTGCAGGGAATTATGCAATGTGTGGAAAGGCATACGACCCAAGGCTTATTGTTTCTTGGCCGTGGGCAGAATTAGCGGTGATGGGAGGAACTCAGGCAGCAAAAGTTTTAGCTCAGATACAGGAATCGGCATTAAAATCAAAAGGAAAAGAGATTTCTGAGAAGGAGCATAATCAAATACTTAAAAATATTTCAGTAAAATATCAGAAACAAACAGAAGCGGTGTATTCTGCAGCAAGACTTTGGACGGATGCTATCATAAATCCTTCGGAAACGAGGAAATGGATCTCTATTGGTATAGAAATGGCTAATAACGCACCAATACAGGAAAAATTTAATTTAGGAATTATTCAAGTTTAACTAAAAAATAGATTAAAGATGAAAAAGAAATTATTATTTTTATCATTGTTTGTAGTGAATACCTTAGCATTTGCACAGTGTAAAATTATTGGTAAACCGAATATCACTATTAATGAAGTAGCACAATACACAGTAGATGTAGATTCCAGATGCTCGAACTGCTATGAGTGGAGAAATTTGGACAACAACCTCGTTATAATGAACAACGAGAACCAAAAGACTGTTACCGTAAAAGGAACTGGGGTTGGCTCCGGCGTTTTGAGTGTAGATGTGCCTACAATAGAAGGAAGTGTGAGATGTACTTTCCCTGTTAATATCTCTTATTCTGGAGGTTCAGCTCCAGTTATGAGTAATTCTTCGGATTGTGATATCAACATAAGAGAAGTGAGAGATGTAATAATGTCTGATGATGCAATAGCATTTTTTCCAGATTTAAATGATGATAATTACAGATATTATTGGACGATAGAGTACTTATCGGGAGAGACAATGACTTCAGTAGAAAAGGTACCACAGTTTCCATTTAACAAAACCTCTATGAGGCTGAAAACAGTGAAGCTAAGAGTAACCTCCAGAACCTGTTTAAAGGAATATACAAAGACTTACACAGCATCTAATATAAATCAGGAGGAAATAGACTGTGATATTAGTATAAAAGACTTTAAAGAAGTAAGAGTTTCTGATGATATTCTTGCATTCTTCCCAAGTTCAACGATGAATAATTATGCTTATACCTGGGAAGTGAGCTATTATAACGGAGAAACAAGAACTTCAAAAGAGAAAGTACCGCAGTTCCCAGCAAATAAAACCACAATGAGGGTAAAAACAGTGAAACTGAAAGTACAATCTAAGAAATGTTTGAAAGAATATACAAAAGAATATACTAAGGAAGCGATTTAAGACTTAAACCAACAGGATATAATAAAACTCCAGCATAAAGCTGGAGTTTTTGTCTATTTTTGCAAGATGAAAAAGCAGGAAGAAGCTAAAGAATATATAGAAATATACGGTGCAAGGGAGCATAACCTGAAAAATATAGATGTAAAAATCCCGAGAAATCAGCTGGTGGTGATTACAGGTCTCTCAGGAAGTGGGAAATCCTCGCTGGCATTTGATACAATCTTCGCAGAGGGGCAAAGGAGGTATATAGAGACTTTCTCGGCATATGCACGGCAGTTTTTGGGAGGCTTGGAGCGCCCTGATGTGGATAAAATAGAGGGTCTATCACCTGTAATTGCCATAGAACAGAAGACAACGAACAAAAACCCTCGCTCAACGGTGGGAACGGTAACCGAACTGTACGACTTTTTACGACTGCTCTTCGCTAGAGTATCCGATGCATATTCTCTCACCACTGGTAAAAAGCTAATAAGCTATACTAAGGAGCAAATTCTCACTACTATTAAAAATAATTATCAAGACCAAAAGGTATACCTGATGGCTCCAGTCATAAGGTCAAGAAAAGGGCATTATCATGAACTTTTTGTACAAATGGCAAAAAAAGGCTACTCTCAAGCCCGAGTAGATGGAGAAATTATAGATATAGAATATGACCTAAAACTTGATAGATACAAGACCCACGATATAGACATCATTATTGATAAATGGATGATAGGCGAGACAAGCACCGAGGGTCGAATGGAAAAGTCATTAGAAACAGCCTTGGAACTTGGGGATGGCATTATCGGAATACAGAAAATGGGAAAAGAGAATATTGAATACTTTTCTAAAAACCTGATGGATGATGATACAGGACAGTCCGTAGCACTGCCAGAGCCGAATACTTTTTCTTTTAACTCACCAAAGGGAAGTTGCCCACACTGCAAGGGTTTAGGAACGATAAAGAGGGTAAACCCTGCATTTTTTGTTGAAAACCCCAAAATTTCTATTAATGCGGGAGCATTGCTACCACTTGAAGACATTAAATCTAATAAATGGATAGTTTCTCAGATTAAAAATATATTGGAGCTTTTTGGTCAGGAGCTTTCTACGCCATTTGAAGAGATAGTTCCTGAGGCTTTGGATGCGATTTATAACGGGATACACAAAGAGGAAATCCGAGAGCTGAAGCATGCTGGGATTTCAAAGAAGATTCGGATTAATTTTGAGGGGCTTATCGCCATTATTGAGGAGATGATAGGGCAAAAAGAGGCGTATGACGCTACACTTTTGGAGAGGCATTATACGACGGAGGAGATTTGCCCAGAGTGTAAGGGGGCGAGGCTAAAACCTGAAAGCCTGAGCTTTAAAATTGATGAGAAGAATATAGCAGAAGTGGCCTCGCTAAGTCTTTCTGAGCTGATGGAATGGCTAAATGAAGTGGAGGACACCTTTTCTGAGAAGAATAAAGTAATTGCTCACGAGATATTAAAGGAGATACGAGGGCGATTGCAGTTTTTATTGGATGTAGGGCTTGATTATCTGAGCCTGAACCGAAGCTCTCGCACGCTTTCGGGGGGAGAATCTCAGCGAATTCGTCTTGCTACGCAGATAGGTTCTCAGCTTGTGAATGTGCTTTATATTTTGGATGAGCCATCTATTGGTCTTCACCAGCGGGACAATGAAAGATTGATTAAATCGCTTAAAAATCTAAGGGATATAGGCAATTCTGTACTCGTAGTGGAGCATGATAAGGAGATGATTATGGAGGCTGATGAGGTATTAGACATCGGTCCGAGGGCTGGGAAGCTTGGTGGAGAGGTACTTTGGCAAGGTTCGCCAAAAGATTTGGTGAATGCAGAGACGATTACGGCTGATTACATCAATGGGAAGAGGAAAATTGAGATTCCTAAGGAGAGAAGGCTGGGGAATGGAAAATCCTTGATACTGAAAGGGGCAAGTGGGCACAATTTGAAAGATATAGATGTGGAAATACCCCTTGGAAAGCTGGTGGTAGTGAGTGGTATATCGGGAAGTGGGAAGTCTTCGCTGATTAATGGGACGCTCTACCCTATTCTGAACAAGCATTTTTATCGTGCGATACAAGAACCGCTGCCCTATAAGTCTATTGAGGGCTTGGAGAATATTGATAAGATAGTGGATGTGGATCAAACGCCGATTGGTAGGACTCCTCGCTCGAATCCTGCGACTTATACGGGGGTATTTTCGGATATTCGGACGCTATTTGCGGCACTTCCAGAGAGTAAAATCCGTGGTTACAAGCCTGGGAGGTTCTCTTTTAATGTAAAAGGAGGAAGATGCGAGACCTGCCAAGGTGGTGGGCTGAAAGTCATTGAAATGAACTTCCTTCCTGATGTTTTTGTGCATTGCGAGACCTGCCACGGGAAGCGATTTAACAGAGAAACACTGGAAGTGAGGTATAAAGGGAAGTCTATTTCGGATATTCTTGAGATGACGATAGATGAAGCAGTGGAATTCTTCCAGCCTATACCGAAGATTTATAATAAAGTGAAGACATTGCAGGAGGTTGGGCTCGGCTATATCAGTCTTGGGCAGCAATCTACGACGCTTTCTGGGGGTGAGGCGCAAAGAATAAAGCTCGCTACCGAACTTTCTAAAAAACAAACAGGTAATACCCTCTATATCTTGGATGAACCTACGACAGGTTTGCATTTTGAAGATGTAAAAATCCTGATGGAATCGATTAATAAGCTTGTGGATTTAGGGAATAGCTTTATTATTATAGAGCATAACCTTGATGTGATAAAACTTGCAGACTATCTCATTGATATTGGCCCAGAAGGTGGGAAGAATGGCGGGATAATCGTAGCAAAAGGGACTCCCGAAGAAGTAAGCGAAAATAAAAACTCGGTTACAGGGAGCTTTTTGAAAAGGGAATTGTAATAAAGGGGTCTAAGACCCCTTTTATTAGGTCAGAGACCTATTTTTTGGGGATCAGAGACCCCTTTTTTATTTGATTTTAGGGGGAGAAATAGGGAAATACTGTTTTCTGCTCCCCTACCCTAGCGTATTTTAATGAAAATAGAGGAAATAATGCTTTAAATAGTGCTTAATTTTATGGGATTTTCAGGGTTTTAGGTAGGAGTATTGAATTTTTATAGCAGAGTAAACCTTTTTACTGGTTGAGTATTCAATTCTTTATGTTGAGTATTGAATTTCTGATAATTTTAGGGTGTTTTTAGGGTAAAAAATGGGGTCATTTTGTTAAATTTACAATATTTTAGGTCGAGTATTGGATTTTCATAGTGGAGTAAATCTTTTTACTGGTTGAATATTCAATTCTTCAAGTTAAGTATTAAATTTTTGCTTGTTTTGAAGCATTTTTTAGGGTGAAAAATGCCTTTTTTTGTGCAAATATTTAGTTTTTTGGTTGAAGTATTGGTTTTTTCACAAGAAGTGAGGTTTTTTTCGAGTGGAGTAAGGCTTTTTCCTAGTTGAGTATTGAATTTTTGATAATGAGCAAGGTTTTTTACTGATTGAATATGTATTTATTCGTGTTGAGTATTGGTTTTTTGATAAAAAGTAGAGCGTTTTAGGTGGGGAGAGAGAAGATTTTAAGGTTGAATATTGGTTTTTTAATAAAAAGTGGAAGATTTTGGATAGGGGGAGAGAGGGCTTTAGGTGTAAGGAGAGGAAATTTTAAGGGAATGGGAGCTATTTTGAGAAGGATTTTCTCTATTGAAGAGGAGGGAAAAAGGATTTTGAGAGGGAGAAGGCTATGCAGAGAAGAGGGTTTGGAGCCAATTGTCAAGAGAGAGTGTATTGAGGAGCTCGGGAGGGAGAGGAATGAAGGGAGTTTGGAAAAATGAGAGTGGGATTTGGGGATTCTCTCGGTTGATTACGAGAATATTCTGAGGAGTATAGAAATTATACTGCTGAATATCAGGATTTGTAGTGATAAGTTTATTTCCAGAGGCGAGAGCTTCGAAGGTACGCATTGTAAGCCCTCTTTGGAAAGGTTTATTGATGTCTAAAACTGCTGTAGAACGGCGATAATAGCTGTAAATCTGCTGATGAGAGAGTTTATGAAAGCTGATTTTTGAGGAATCAAAGTATTTGAGATGAGGATCGAAGAGTTTTTTGAGCTTGAAGACCCATTTATTCATTGCATAGTAATAGAAAAAGGTGTTGAGGTGGTTTTTTTCGATGACTTTTCTGACTTTTTCGCCTACGATATAGCGGTCGGTGTGTGCGGAGCCGATGAAAACGAGGTCAAACTCTTTTTTTTGACTGGTTTCTTGCGTATTATAATCAGGAATAAAGAAGAGAGGGAGGAAATGAAGGTGTAGTTCTTTAGCATCGTGAGGGTCAAAGCTGAAGGCTTCATCAAAATAGGGAAGATGGGCTTTGAGGTGAGGATATTCGCTGAAAGAATCGAAGGAATAGTAGATTTTTTTAGTATGAGGATGGCTATTAATCAGTTCTTTAAGAAAAAAATCGGGAACAGCTTCGCCTTTTATTAGGAGGAAATAATCAAAATGTTGATTGGTGATATTTTTTAGTATGGAATGATAGTATTTATTGATTTTGTGCTGGATAAAAGACTTGTTGAGCCTAATAATTCCCTTCTCAATGAGGGTATTTGAGGGTCGCTCATCGAAGAAAATTACCTCAGCACCGAAATCTGTGAGGCGCTGGGCGATTTTCTTTTCGTATTGAAAGAAACTGACTGAGAGAAAGAGGATTTTTTTGCCTTTTAGATTCATATTCATTTATTTAAGGAGACCTTTTTTCTTCATTTCTTCGATTGATTCTTTGAATTTTACATCTTTTATGCTTTGTTTGATAACCCATTGGGTGAATTTTTGTATTCCTTCTTTGAAATTAACCTTAGGATGGAAGGAAAGGAGGTTTTTTATTTTGGTAATATCGGCGAAATTATGGCGAATATCGCCTATTCGGAAGAGACCAGAGGTTTCGGCATTGGTAGTTCTATTATAATTGCGTATCAACTCATTAGCAACAGTGATAATATCTGTATTAATGCCTGTACCGACATTAAAAATGTGGTTATTGGCTTCGGTTTTCTCAATGGCTTTGATGGTAGCATCGATGACATCGCTGATATGGATGAAATCGCGGGATTCTTTGCCGTCTTCAAAGATATTTATGTCGTTTCCATTGAGAATCTGTGCAGAGAAGATGGATAATATGCCTGTGTAGGGGTTTAAGAGAGACTGTCCTTCGCCATATACATTTTGGTACCTTAATGATACGGCGGGGATGCCGATTGCGGCGCAGAGTGTCATAATCATCTGCTCTTGTGTGTGTTTTGTGATGCCGTAGAGGGAAATTGGGTGCGTTTTGGAGTTCTCATCGGTGGGAAGAGGAGTGAGCAGTTGATCATCATTGTATTTCACCTCAAAATCACCTTTTTTCATATCTTCAACTCGTCTTTGAGTAGGATAAACGATGCCGATTTCGGGGTGAAGGTACTTGCCTTCGCCGTAGAGGGCTCGAGAAGAGGCGAGAATGACCTTCTTAATGCTATGAGAAGGGGTATTTATCAGTACATCAAGCATTTTAGAGGTGCCAAGGACATTAACTTCGGTGTATTTATTCACTTGATACATTGATTGACCAGTGCCTGTTTCAGCAGCGAGGTGAACAATGACTTCTTGGTCTTTAATTGCTCGTTCCCAATCGGATATATTGGTTACATCGCCGTGAATAAAATGGACTTTATTGTGAATACTCCTGTAAAGAGGCGAATTTTCTAAGGGATGAGTGCTGTGAATTTGTGGAGAAAGGTTGTCTAACACCGTAACTTTGTGTCCTTTATCTATAAGCTCGAGCGAAAGGTTGCTACCGATAAAACCTGCACCTCCTGTAATGAGAATTTTTAGCATTTTGAGAAAAATTACCTGCCAAATTTATGATAAAAAGTGCGGAAGCGAAGAAAAATGTATTTTAACCTGTAAAAAATGCGGTAAATAATGAGTTCTATGAAGGATATTCGCTTCATTAGGTACATTTCTTTGAGGTTTTTTCTGTATCCTTTTGCCATTTCGGGGAGGTTGGCGGATAAACCCGATACACCGAATGTTCTTTTGCCTTGACCTGCGATAACCAAGCTCTGATTGAAGATAAATAAGTGATGTTTTTCAGAGATTTTTAGCCAATAATTGACATCTTCAGCGTAGTTTTGATTTTCACAGAAGTAACCAATGCTATTGAGAATCTCTCTCTTGAAAATAACGGTAGAAGGCTGGATTTCATTACGAAAAAGGAGCTTTCTAAATGTGACTTTGCAGAGATTTTTACGAGTAGCGTAGGGGAAAAGGAGTTTTTTATCATTAAAACGGGTAGCTAGGAAATCAATTTCCTGATGATGAAGTAAATAATTGAGCTGGGTTTCTGTTTTGTGGGGGAGCCACTCATCGTCTGCATCAAGGAGGGCGATATAGCTGCCTTTGGAGTGCTTTAAGCCTGCATTTCTGGCGGAAGAAACCCCTTTATTCTCCTGATTAATAAGATGAATGTCAAGCTCTGGATGGGAGTGGATAAAATGTTCTACCAACAACTGACTATTATCGGTAGAGCCGTCATTAATGATGATGATTTCTAAGCTATTATCAAAATTTTGAGCTTTAATTGAGTTTAAAGCGCGAATAATACTGCTTTGAGCGTTGTATAAAGGGATGATAACGGAAAGCATAGGGGTAGGATTTTAGCTTTTTTCGTTGTAAGGAGAGCGGTTGATAATCGAGCGGCCGAGAGAAGCTTCATCGGCGTACTCTAACTCGTCCCCTACGGAAATTCCCCGTGCAATACTGGAAAAAATCACAGGGAAATGCTTCATTTTTTTGTAGATATAATAGGCTGTAGTGTCTCCTTCCATCGTTGCACTAAGGGCAAAAATAACTTCTTTTACCGTGCCTTCTTCTAATTTGTTTTTAAGAGCAGAAATATGGAGCTGATTAGGACCGATACCCTCTATGGGAGAGATTTTACCACCCAAAACGAGATATTTGCCTGTGTATTTGCCTGTATTTTCTATTGCCATTACATCCCTTACATCTTCTACAACGCAGATAAGTTCGGGATTGCGACTATTACTCGCACAAATGCTGCATTTTTCATCGTCTGAGAAGTTGTAACAGTCGGTACAATAGTTAATTTCCTGAACAAGTTTTTTTAATGAATCAGCGAGAGCTAAAGCCTGGGTTTCATTTTGTCTCAAAAGGTATAGAGCAAGCCTTAGAGCGGATTTTTTTCCTATTCCTGGTAGCCCAGAAATCTCTTCAACGGCTTTAGAAAGGACTTTACTTGGATATTCCATTCGGCAAAGATAGGGATTTACTCAAAAGAGCATTCTACTAAAAAGATTGATAAAAAAATCTTTGCTTCCCAACAAAGATTTAAGGTATAGATTTAGTGAAATATGCTATTGTATAAGAGAAATCTTTTAGAATTTCATAAAATCTTTTACTACTCCACCATTCTGAGTGTGAGGCATTAGCTCTTTTTCTATAAAACTTATGATGGCTTGCTCTCCTACCCCTCCAGAAGGGAAAAGGAGATGGACATTGGCGCCTGCATCAAGGGTAAAGAACAGAGATAAGGAGGTTTCTTTACGAAAAGCCCAGATTTTATTGATGACTTCCAAAGTAGAGGTTTTCATCAGGATGAAAGCAGGCTCACTCATCATCATCATTGCGTGTAGCGTAAGAGCTTCGTGCTCTACTAACTTGATAAAACCTTCTAAATCTCCTGTTTTCAGGATATTTTTTAGAGTAAAAAAGTTATCCCTCGCCTCTTGGAATCGCCTTTCTGCATAAGGATTGGTATTCATAAGGCTATGACCGAGTGTGGAAGAAACGGACTTCTGCCCTTCGTGGATGAGGAGTACCCAATCATTAAAATCCTTAAAAACAGGGTGAATATCTTCATTAGGATAGGGAATAGCATACTCGTCTGAGCTGTTTTCTACGGCTTCGGTCTGCCCCCAAACCACTAAACCATTATAAAGGCTTCGGCAAGCACTTCCACTGCCCAAGCGAGCCAATAAAGAGGCTTTTTGAAGGGTGTTTTCTTGATTAGGCTGAAGCTGAGTATCTATATCTACCAAGCATTTAGCGATGGCTCCAAAACCAGATGCCGAACTTGCAATTCCAGAGCTGTGTGGAAAAGTGTTTTCTGTGTTAATAACAAACTTGCCACTTAAAACCCAAGGCAAATAAACCTCAATTTTCTTAAAATATTTCTCAATTTTATCGGCAAAAAGCGGTTCTTCCTTTCCAGAAAGAAAAGTTTGAACGGAGAACACCTCCCCCTGTATAAATTGCATCTCTGTAATGGTCTTACAATGATTGAGGGTATAGCTAATACTGGGATTTGCTGGGATTTGGTTATCATATTTCCCCCAATACTTGATGAGAGCGATATTTGAAGGGCAAGTCTGAACACTGGTATAAGTCATATCCAATAAATATTAATGCTGGTACATCTGATCAATAAGTTCAGCATATTTATGAGTAACAATATTTCGCTTGATTTTAAGAGTAGGAGTAATTTCTCCCGATTCTATATCAAATTCATAAGGCATTAGGGTAAATTTCTTCACCTTTTCATAGCCATTGAGGTCTTTTTGTAAATCGGTAATAATCTGAGTATACAGATTTCTGATTTTCTCATTCTCTACAAGCTCTTTATGGTTTTTATAAGTGATATTTTGCTTCTGAGCGTATTGCTCTAATGCCTCAAAATTAGGGCTAATAATCGCAGTAACGAATGGTTTACCCTCCGCTATCAGCATCACTTGAGCGATAAGATTATTCTTGCAAAGGAGATTCTCAATAGGCTGTGGAGCAATATATTTACCGTTGGAAGTTTTCATTAAATCCTTAATTCTATCGGTGATATAAAGGTTTCCTGTCTCGGAAATATAACCAGCATCCCCCGTACGGAGCCATCCATCTTCAGTAAATACTTTGGCTGTTTCCTCTGGCTGTTTGTAATAGCCTTTCATTACGCCTGTACCTTTTACAAGGATTTCATTATTCTCTCCTATCTTTACTTGGCATTCCATAGGCTCGCCAGCACTGCCGTGCTCGTATTGAGTAAAAGGGAAGCAGGTTACTGTTGCCGTAGTTTCAGTCATACCATAGCCCACGGTAATATGCAAGCCCATAGCATCAAAGAATTTGGAGATTTCCGCATCAAGAGAGGCTCCACCACAAGGGGAAAACCATAGTTTGCCACCGAGTTTGTTTTTAATCTTGCCGAAAACCAGCGTATTTGCCAAAACATTCTTTAACTTTAAGCTGAAAGGAACGGACTTTTGCAATCTTTTAAGCTCAGCTACACGGCTACCGACAGACATAGACCAAAAAAATATCTTTTTCTTCAACGGAGAACCAGAAACGACCAGCTCATTAATTCCGTTATAAATTTTTTGATAGAATCTTGGGACTACGCACATCATTGTAGGCTTCACCTCTGGAAGTGTATGAGCAATGAGCTTTGGGTTTTCTAAAAAGCTAACTTTTGCACCAAACGAGAGAACGAGAAGCGTCCAACTTCTCTCGAAGACATGGCTTAAGGGCAAGAATGCCAGCGAATGCTCTCTTTCAAAGTTTTTAAACTTGAAATACTTCATATGGGCATCAAAGGCTTTGGTCAAATTGCCGTGAGTAAGCATTACGCCTTTGGGAGTACCTGTAGTTCCAGAAGTATAAATAATCGTAGCTAAGTCATCATCAGTTCTCGGGATGATATCAAGGGTTTCATCTGCATCTAAGATAAAATCTTCGAGGTATTGGCTGTATTCTTTCTTAATCCAAACCAATTTTTTAGCAACGATAATCTGACGAAGCGTAGGGCAGTTCGGAAGTAAATTATAACAGACATCATAATGGTCTTGCGCTCCTGCAAGGATGATTTTTACCTCTGCATCATTAATGATATACTGAGTTTGCTCGGTATTATTGGTTGCATAGATGGGAATGGTAACCGCTCCGAGAGCCATTACAGCAAGGTCAAAGGTAATCCACTCCGCAGAGTTATCGGAATAAATCGCAACTTTGTCACCAGGGGAAATACCTGCGTTTTTTAAAGCGTTTGCCGTTTTAAAAACCAGTGTACGGAACTGCTTCCAATTGATGGACTTCCATTCATCTTTCTTTTTAAATCCAATGGCAGGATTTAGTGGAAATTTTTGAACATTAGCGTTCAAGAATTCAGTAAGATTCATTTATTTTCGGTAAATGATTAAATTAAAATTCTGTTTTTGCGCATTCTAATTTATGTATTGCATAATTTAGACTTGCAACAATACGGATTTATTTTGAAGTTTTAAAACTTTGATCTGCTAAATAGTTTTCTAAGTGGAAGTCTATACTCTCTTTTACAGGGATAAAATCAAAATTTAATCTTCTTCTTATCTTTTGATTGGTGATGTTAATATTTGAGGTAACGGCATTGATATTTGCCTTATTCATCAGCTTTAATCTTGGGAAAATAAAGCCAAAAACATTTAAAAATCTCGCTGCATTAAGGAGTTTATCGGAAAGGATTTTCGTTTTCCCCAGTCCTAATCTCTGCCGTATTTGGTTTCCTACTTCCTCATAGGATTTATTCTCTGAAACGATGACAAAGCGCTCTCCAAAGGCATTTTCATCCATTAATTGAACGGCAATTTGGGCTACATCTCTCACATCTACGAAGGCTGTGCCGCCAGAGAATGTATATTTAGAAGTTTTGAAAAGCAAAGCACTACTTCGTCCCCAGTTCCCACTGCCAATTATCACACCTGGGTTTAGAATAATGGTATTCAGTCCCTCTGCACTTGCGCGCCATACTTCCATTTCTGCGAAGTGCTTGGATTTTGCATAGGCAGAATGCGCTATTTTAGGATTAAAATCAGATTCTTCATCCAAGTAGCCCTGCTCATTAAGCCCATCTAATACCGCAATAGAACTGATGAAAAGAAACTTTTTAATCTGAAAATCCTCACAGGCGTAGAGCAGGTTTTTAGTCCCCGAAATATTGGTATGATAGATTCCCTTCTTTTCAGAGGGGTTAAAACTTACCTTTCCAGCACAGTGGTAGACCTCTTCTACTCCGTGTAGTGCGGTAGAAATTGAGTCTATATCATCAAAATCGATATCTACCCAGTCTATTGTATTAAAATATTCTTCGGGGGTGTCTGTATAGAAGCGGAAGGAGTGTTTCACCTCATCTAGATTACTTTCAGGGCGTTTTGTAGCCCTTACTTTTCTCCCTTTTTTAAGGAGTTGAAGTACAATTACCCTACCTAAAATGCCCGTAGCGCCTGTTACTAAAATCATAAGGCAAAAGTACGAAAAGACTCTCTAACATCTAAACCAGAAAATACTAGGATAATTGTTTTTTTCTACAAAAAAATCAGCCTTTTTTACAAATAAAAACTTATATTTGCCTGTAATTACAACAAAAAGTAAATACTATGGTACAGCTAATTTTTGAAATAACCATTTATATACTAAACTTTATTAAGGATTCTTTAGCTTAGAGTTTTAGTTTTATTAATGAAAAGATACTTCTCTCTAAAAGAAAGGAGTTTTTTGTGATTATAACAAGATTATTCTTTACGGAATACATACCATAGCAGTAGCATTATCCCAAAAATATTTATTAAATTTGCTTTCCTATTTGCAGGATTTATGTTGTATATACTTATTGTAATATTATCTTTTTCATTATTTCTTAATCTCATCCGCTCTGGAATATTAAAAAAGTGGGCTACAGTCTTTCGTATTTTCAGTATTGCCTTAGGAGTGAGTTTATTCACTTACTGGTTTATAGAAAAAAGTATCGACAGGCTTTTGCAAAATTCTTTATCCCTGCAAATTATCAATGAGCTCCCTCAGCCATTGGATTTTTATATTATCACGCCTGATAAGAAGGAAGGAGATTCGCTCTATACTACCGAGCATTTTGGAAATATCCGTACAGACCATTACAGATTGGACAACCTTATGATGAAAAATTCCAGCGAATACTGGATCGTAGGCTATATAGGGAAAAATATTGCCTATTTCTCAAAGCAATCGGTGCCGAATATCAATATTGACCAAGTCATCAGCATTAATAATTACACTATTGAGGACGATAGCCTTGCCGAGACCGCTAAAGAATATATAGAGTCCTACAAAGCTGAGAATATGAATAATGCCTTCTGGGTTACAATGGGGCTCCTCTTGCTGTTCCTCAATATAGGTACATTCATTAAAATAAAGTAAAACTAAATATTATGTTAAAAAAACTTGCTGCTTCCGAGTTAGTTCTAAATGAAGACGGAAGCGTTTACCATCTCAATTTGCATCCAGAAGAAATTGCCGAAAAAATCATTTTAGTAGGCGACCCAGACCGAGTAGCCAGAGTATCCAAGTACTTTGACAAAATTGAGGTCAAGAAAAACAAGCGAGAATTCTACACCCATACGGGCGTACTCCGAGGAGAGAGAATCACCGTAATGTCCACAGGTATCGGTACCGAGAATATCGATATTGTGATGAATGAGCTCGATGCATTAGTGAATATAGACCTTAAGAATAAGGAGTTTAAGGATACACATAAAGCACTTCAGCTGTTCAGACTGGGGACTTGCGGAAGTGTAAACCCAGACATACAGGTAGACAATATGCTCGTTACCCAAAATGTAGTGGGGCTCGATGGTCTCCTTCATTTCTACTCAGACTATCAGTTTGAGAATGAATTTTCCAAAAATTTCCTCGAAAAATTCCCTTACGAGCGAATAAAACCTATGCTCTACTTCTCAGATTGGGCAGAAGACATCTCCTCTTACTATGCCGATGCTAAGTATCACGGGAATACGGCAACTTTCCCTGGTTTCTACGCTCCACAAGGCAGGCAACTAAGGCTAAAAGCCGTAGATGATAAATTCCTCGAAACCCTGAATGACCTCGGCGTAAGCAACTTTGAAATGGAAACTTCCGCAATATATGGGCTTTCAAAACTCTTGGGGCATAAAGCGCTTACCGTAAATTGTGTGATAGCCAACAGACGACGAGGAGAGTTCTCCCCAGACCACCACAATTCCGAAAGAATGACCATAGAATGGGTTCTCGAGCGCTTAATTCCATAAATACAAAAACCCTTTCATTATAATAATTTAAAGATGAGGCAGCAGTCTCATCTTTTTTTCTTTATAAAAATAGTCCATTAATACCCGCTCACTTGATACCATAGCCTATAAAGTAGTGATGTCAGCAGGTTTGGTAAAAAAACTGTATTTTTGTCCGCCTGATTTTACAGAGGGAAGACTTTCGTAGGGTCAGAAGGATATTTTAATATTAATTACGATGCAACAAAACAAAGGATTTGACAAAAACCAGCTCATCAACTTTATCATTTTCTCTGTCATCTTGATTGGAGGGATGTTTTACTTCCAAAACAGACAAATAAATGCAGAAAATGAAGCAAAAAACAAAACTATTACTCAAACTCAGCAGCAAGAATCTGCTCATCTGAACCTCCCAACCGATAGCACAGCAAAGGTAGAGCGCATTAATCTTAGCAATAAGGAGCTCAACCTTGAATTTTCTACTCAAGGCGGACTTCTAACCAAAGTAGAGCTGCCAGAATACAAGGCTTACAATACAAAAACCGATAATACCGACCTCCCGCTCAACCTTATTGCAGAGCATTCGGCATCTTATGGCTTTGAGTTTAAGGACGGCAACGGGAAAATCATCAGCACAAAAGATTTAATTTTTAGCCCGCAGGTTAAGGGCAACGAGCTCATCCTTACGGCAAATACTGGTGGTGCAGCGATACAGTTTATCTATACCCTACTCCCAAAATATAAAGTAGATTTCAGGGTAAAGACGCAGGGACTTTCCAATATTATAAAGGCTGACAATGCAGCTTTTGTATGGGATTATAAGGTAAGAAAACAGGAAAAAGGGCGCTCACAGGAGCAGTCTCACTCCGAGTTTTCGTACGCATTTAATAATTATAAGGACTATGACTACGACGGTAGAACCGAGCTCTCTGAGGAGGATGAAACCCTGAACTGGATTGGAGTAAAACAGCAGTTCTTTGCTTCGGTTATTGAGGCGAAAAATGGTTTCACGAAATCTCAGGGGCATCAGGACATTATAGAAAAAGGGGATATCCTCAAAAAATTCCAGTATTCTGGGCAGGTACAGCTTTCTGGCGGTGAGCTCAATCAGGATTTTAGCTGGTACTTCCTCCCACTGGATTTGGATTTACTGAAATCCTACGACAAAAACTTCGATGAAATCCTCCCTCTCGGCTGGGCATTCATCGGAGGAGTCAATAGGCTGTTCTTTATCCCAGTATACAATTTTATCTCCAATTGGGGTGTCTCCGCTGGCTGGGTTATTTTCATCATTACCATCGTTGTAAAGCTCATCCTCTCCCCCATCACCTTCAAACAGCACAAACTCTCAGCGATGATGCGCGTCATCCGCCCAGAAATAGACGAGGTAAATGCCAAGTATAAGGATGCCGACCCAATGAAAAAGCAGCAGGAAATAATGAATGTCTACCGAAGAGCAGGGGTTAATCAGCTCGCAGGCTGTATCCCTGGCTTGCTTCAAATCCCGATTTTCTATGCGCTTTTCAGGTTCTTCCCCAACTTCATCGAGCTAAGGGGTAAGAGTTTCTGGTTTGCAAAAGACCTCACTGCCTACGATGATGTGCTGAAACTCCCATTTACGATTCCGTTTCTCGGCTGGGACCACATCAGCATCTTCGCCATTGCCTGTACAGCGGTTATCCTCATCTATACGACGATGACAGCAGGGCAAATGCAGCAACCAACACAAGAAGGTATGCCAAATATGAAAGTGATGATGTACATCTTCCCCGTAACCTTCTTTTTCTTCCTCAACTCCGCAGCATCAGGGCTTTCGTGGTACTATTTCGTATCTAATGCCATCAACATCATCATTATTCTCGTTATCAAATACTGGATTCTCGATGAGAAAAAAATACACGCACAAATACAAGAGAATAAAGCCAAGCCTAAAAAAGAAGGTAAATTCCAAAAGAAAATGCGCGAAATGATGGAAAAAGCTCAGGAACAACAAAGATTACAAGAACAAAAACGAAACAATAAGCGCTAAGTAGCAAGCAAATATAAGAAGCACGGAAGATTTAATTCTCCGTGCTTTTTTAGTAATTGTACTCCATTTTGATGGAGCTGTAACAAGTAAAAATATGATATATGGTTATTAATTCTAAGGTATAAAGTAAGTATGGACTATTAAATAAAATCCATTAGCTAATAGCCAACTACTGCCCACAATAATAAGTAAGCCATTCGTAGTCCCATAGGTGTTTTGTGCCGTGGTGCTTCCCTTTGTTATCGGTTTTTCTTGCGAGATTTACGATATACTTTTTAGGTGAGTTTGGAGTAATGGTTACCTCTCCTTTGGCATTGGTTTCAAGGGTCATTGTATTATCTACACTGAAATCAAAGGCGATTTTCTCATTCTTAAAAGGTTTCTTTTTGAAGAAGGCTTTGTAAGTCTGAGTACCCACTTGCGAAGCGGTATTAATCCCTATCTGGAAGTACTTTTTATCACCGATAACGATGTCTTTACCTTCATCTAAGGTACTTACGAAGGCTACGGTCTGGTAGCGGATTCTCATTCGCTTATACACCTTTTTTACCAAATGATTTACGCTAAGGGTATAGATGCCGTTTTCCTCTATTTTAAACTCGGTGGAGTAGTAGAACTCGGCTTGTTTCTTGGTTAGGACTTGCTTCTTACCCGAAGGAGAAGTCAGCACGATTTGAGCTTCATTCAAATCTGAGTACCAGTTTGCTGTAGCCACAGGTTTTTCGGTTTCATTGGGCTCTGCAAAGAATAATCTCACTTCGTGAGTGCTTCCTACACTACCTTTCGGATTGGTCTCTAACCAGATTGCGTGGGCACTTACCACCCCAATAGCGAATACGGACAGGATAAAAGTAAAAATTGCTTTTTTCATTTTATAATTATTTGAATTTAAAACTTACCATCGGTACTCAGCTTGTACCTGAAACTTGGGTAACCCCCTTTTAATTTCTCATTAGTATAGTCGTAGAACTGAATTTTAGCATATCCTCCATTTGCTGTTTTGAGTACATATACCTCATTTCTCACTTTATACTTGCCCCCGCTTATATAGTCTACATAGAGAGAGGCTTCCTGAGAGAATGAACCTTCTTTTTTGGTTTCTACATTATTTATAACATCCCAACCTTTTAAAATACCCATCTGATCTACTTTATAATCTCCACTTGGAGCGGTAGAAACTAGATTCCAATTGGTAGCTTTGGTATTAATAGCTCCGCCTTTACCTTTCTTACCGGAAGTTCCGCTATTGGTTTTTATATACCACCTTTGGAGGGCTATATCCCAGCTGAGGTCATTTTCAGGATCGGCTACCTCTACGATTTCTCCTTTACCAAACGAAAAATACACCCATTTATCATATGAAGTGGCATTAAGTTTCTGAATGTCCTTGGTTACGGACAATTCTTGGGGTTCATCTCTGTCGTCTTGCTTGCAAGAACCTAAAAACAGTGCTCCTAGCACCATTGGAATAAAAACTTTCTTTAACATAATGATTATTTTTCTGCGAAAGTATAAAAATTTATTAGATTAATCTAACTTTTAAAATACAGAGTATATTTTTAACACTTAATAACAGGAGCTTCTATATTTTCATCTCCTAATATTTATCATAAAAAGAGGATTATATCAAGATAATTATTTACTTTCGCGACTAAATTTAAATAACGCTTTTATGAAAAAAGTAATAACATCCTTATTCATTATTGCTGCTTGGGTAGGTGCAAATGCACAGTGGACGCCTACTACAGCCTCAGAAAAAACAAAAAAAAGCTCCACTGATGATGTAAAATATTACAAACTGGACATTAACCAGATAAGAAAGGAACTCAATAATGCGCAACAGGCAGGGAAATCTTCCACACCTACGATTATTAATGTCCCAACGATAGATGGTAAGATTGAAAGGTTTGCTGTATACAGCCTCCCAGTGGTTGAAGAATCTTTTGCTAAGAGATATCAGCTTGGGTCCTATACAGGAGTGGGCATTGATGACCCTTCGGCGTATATTCGTTTCAGTGTAGCGCCTAATGACTTCCAATCTATGCTTTATAGAAATGGGAAGTATCAGTTCATCGAGCCTACGGATAGAGCCCAGTCCGTATACAGAGTATTCTATAAAACCAAGAAAACAGCTGATGGGAAAGCATTTGAATGCCTTACACACGACCATTACGATATTGACAAGCTAGAATCCAACCGCGATTTCTCTAAATCGGTAACCGATTTTAGCAGAACCTCTGACCGAAAATTCAGAAACTACAGACTTGCCGTTTCCGTAACAGGTGAATATACCCAGTACTTCGGAGGGGTGCCACAGGCAGCTACTGCGATTAATGCAACAATAACCCGTGTAAATGGAGTATTTGAAAAGGATTTTGCGGTACACCTTACCGTACAGGATCTCCCTCAGATTATCTTTACTGACCCTAAAACCGATCCTTATGATGATGCAAGTATAGGAGCAAAAGGTACTTGGAATCTACAGCTCCAGCGAACCCTTACCAAAGAAGTAGGCAATGATAATTATGATATAGGTCACCTCTTTGGACGAAGCGGTGGTGGCGGTAATGCAGGTGGTATAGGTAATGCCTGCCGAAACCCAAAAGATAATAATGATAAATCATCCAAAGGCTCTGGCTATACATCTCCAAATGTAGGAGGTCCAGAGGGAGATGCTTTTGATATTGACTTCGTAGCACACGAACTGGGGCACCAGCTTGGGGCAAACCATACTTTTGCTATCCGCTATGAAGGTACCCCTGTACAGGTAGAGCCTGGCTCTGGCTCTACGATTATGGGATATGCTGGTATTACTTCTGCGGATGTTCAAGATCATTCAGATGCTTATTTCAATGGGGCGAGTATTCAGCAGGTTCAGAATTATATTACCTCTCAAACCTGTGGTACTATTACCAATATTACCAATACCCCACCGGTAATAGATCCTCTCACGAATTATTCCATCCCGAAAGGAACTCCTTTTGTTCTAACAGCAAAGGCAACCGACGCAGAGGATAACGATAGACTTACCTATACTTGGGAGCAGGCAGATACGATGTCTCAAACAGTAACGACCGTAGTCGGAGATTATAAATACGGTCCTAAGTTCCGCTCGCTTTCCCCTACTACCAATCCTACAAGGTATTTCCCTAAACTTTCAAGCGTATTGGAAGGCAAGCTCGTTAATGAACAAGAATGGGAGGCAGTATCCAACATTGCAAGAGAGCTTAATTTCAATGTAACGGTAAGGGATAATAGCCCAAATGTACAAGAGCAACAGACGGCTACTGCTAAAATGAAAGTTACCGTAACCAATGACGGACCTTTCAGCATTATCAATAAAAAGGTATTTAATAATACGATTACAGACATTACTTGGGATACCGCTAAAACAGAAGCCGCTCCCTATAATGTAGCCAATGTAAAAGTAGATTATTCCATAGATGGAGGAAATACTTGGACGGTTCTCTCTGAATCTACTCCAAACGATGGTGGAGAAAAATATGATTTCAAAACCTTAGCAGATGATGCTGTGCTTTATGTAAGAATCTCTGCTATTGATAATATCTTCTATACCGTTAAAAAATTCAGCATTAGCAAAGCGGTAGAATGTGATGGCTCCCCAGTATTAGACCTCAATACTTCAAATATTACAATAAATGAAGCTACTGTAAGCTGGGAAGGTGTAGTAAATGCAGATAAATACAGCCTCAGATACAAGAAAACTTCTGATACGGATTGGACTACAGTAGAGGTGAATAGCACAAGCCACCATCTTACCAACCTTGAAGAAAATGTAGAGTATGAATTAGGCGTAGCATCCGTGTGCTCTGGTACAGTGGGCACTTATGCAGAAACTACATTCCAGACGAAAAAACTGGAATACTGCCCAAGCGAATCTAAAAACGCTACCGATGGACATATCATTAATGTAACCGTAACCAACCACCAAGGCACTAAGGTATCAAACGATTCTCAAGGTAAGCCTTACTCTGACTTTACCGAAGAGCCAGAAGCCTACATTACATTAGAAAAAGGTAGCGAAAACAACAGAATAGATGTTACCAAAGGCTGGAGAGCTAACAAATACAATGAAGGGGTAAGCGCTTGGATAGACTTCAACAGAGACGGTATATTTGATGACAGCGAGAAGATTCTCTCCTCATCACCAAGCAAAACTAATCCTGCATACAGAACCTTCGATGTGCCTAATGACGCTTATACGGGTAACTACCCTGTAAGACTCCGCGTAATCTTGAAATATGGTGAAACACCTAAGAGTGGTTGCGAGACAGGGTTCAACTATGGTGAAGTGGAAGATTATTCCGTATTCATTAAAGAGAATCTTGCAGTAAATGATGTACAGGCTAAGGCTCATCAGATCGTACTGTATCCTAACCCTGCTACCGATGTCCTCAACCTCTCTAAGGCATCAGCAAATGCTACCTATGAGATTTATAGCACTGCTGGTAATCTCGTGCAAAAAGGCAAAGTAGTAGATGCGAAAATCTCTATCACAAGCCTTCCTCAGGGAGTTTATATCATCAGTGTTAATGACAACGGTAGTTCCCAAAAACTTAAGTTTATTAAGAAGCCGTAGCACCGCAGCCGGTGAGGCTCTTATTTTATAATTATAAACAAAAAGCACGGAGATTCAGTCTCCGTGCTTTTTGCTTAGCAACTAGCTTCTGGCTATTAGCTAATAGCTATTAGCCAAAAGCTAGCATATTACATTATTGTTAATAAAACCCTATTAAAATTATCAAGTTTGCACTATTTTTGAGGTTTCACCTGGTTCGGAAGTGGGTGTTGGGTGGTCCCGAAGTGCCTGCAACCACCTCAGAACGGGGTAAAGGGTGGTCCCGAAGTGGCTGCAACTGGCTTTTGGCTTATAAGTAATTGCCTCCCGTGCTAACGGGTGCTCCCCACTCCCACTGAGTGGGGTGCTCTTAGTAAGAATCGTATCACCTGCAAGGTGTAAAGGGTTAAATTTACTATAATTTTTTGTGGAGAATGGGGTATTCAGCTACATTTGTAGCCTATTTAATTTAAAATATTTTCAAAATGAAAAGAATTTTTATAGCATCTGCATTATTGGCAGGCTTAAACTTGGCTTTTGCACAGCAAAGTGCAGATAAAAATCAGGGTAATGACCTGATGACTTGGTATCATAAAGACATTAAAACCGCGAATGTCTATGGTGTGAATACACAAGGGGCGTACAGCTTCTTAGAGTCCAAAGGGCTGAAGCCTACGCCTATTGTCGTGGGTGTGCTAGACAGCGGTGTGGAGGTAGACCACCCAGGGCTCATCAAAAATATGTGGATAAACACAAAGGAAATCCCTAATAATGGAATTGATGACGATAAAAACGGCTATGTAGATGATATACACGGCTGGAACTTTATGGGAAGTAGCAAAGGAGATGTAGATGTGGATAATATGGAGGTAACCCGAGTGGTAAGGCAGTATAAACCTCTATTTGAAAGCGAAAACTCAGCAAAAAACAAGGCGAACCAAGCCAAAATGCCCGAAGAGTTTGAAATGTATATGAAATCCAAAAAAATCTACGACGAAAAAAGCGTAGAAAGCAGGAGATATACCGCATTCTTCACCAAGCTGAAAGAGACCATCCCTACGATGATTAAGCTATTAAAAGGTAAAAACCTCTCTCAGGAAGTGCTTTCAAAAATTACTCCTACTCAGCCAGACGAAGCCATTGCATTGGATTTTCTTTCAAGGCTGGGACAAGACCCAGAGCTGAAGGGCGCTACTCCAGATAAGGTAAAAGACTATATGGATAATATGGTGAAAGAAGCGCTTGACCACTATGAGCCTTCCTCAAAACAGTATGACCTTGACTTTGATACCAGAGCAGAGCTCGTAGGCGATGATTATAACAACTACAACCAAAAACACTACGGAAATAACCACTACGAAGGTCCAGATGCCTTACACGGAACCCATGTGGCGGGGATTATTGCAGGCTACCCTCAGGGAGGCGAAGTGCAGTACGGAGTTGCTTCCAAAGTAGCGAAGATTATGACCGTAAGAGCCGTTCCAGACGGAGACGAGAGAGATAAAGATGTAGCTAATGCCATTAGATATGCCGTAGATAACGGAGCGAAAATCCTCAATATGTCTTTCGGAAAGCCCGTTTCCCCTGGTAAAAAACAAGTATGGGAAGCCCTTAAATATGCCGAAAGCAAAGGCGTACTCCTCGTAAAAGCCGCAGGAAACGAAAACGAAGACATAGAAGTATATGAATACTTCCCTACGAACTTCAAGAAAACATCTGATACCAAACCTTTCGTATCTAATATGATTGTAGTGGGAGCGAGCACCAATAGAAATGATGACTTAAAAGCGAGCTTCTCTAACTATAACAAGAAAATGGTGAATGTATTCGCACCAGGTGAGCAGATTTATTCTACCGTACCCGACGGCAAATACCAATACCTGCAAGGGACTTCTATGGCATCACCTGTAGTGGCAGGAGCAGCGGCATTGCTTTGGTCTTATATGCCAAGCCTCAGCCCACAGCAGATTATAGAATCTCTGGTGAAGACGAGTAATAAATCCAAGTCCGAAACAGGGCTTGCTGCACCCAACAATACTTTTGAAAACATCTCCGAAGCAGGAGGCGTAATAGATGTAGCAAAAGCGGCTGAATATGCCTACACCCATTTCTATAAAGACAGCAAAAAGGGAAGGTCTAAAAGAAAATAAAAATCTAAACCCTCCCAATAAACAAGAAAGCGACTGATATATCAGTCGCTTTCTTCATTTTAAAATTTCAAGTTATGATAAAACTTCTTTTACTTTATTTGCTGCTTCTTCAAGTGTAATAGCAGAGTGTACATTTAATCCAGATTCATCAATAATCTTCTTCGCTTCTTCTGCATTTGTACCTTGAAGTCTTACGATAATCGGCACAGGGATATTTCCCATTGCTTTATAAGCATCTACCACCCCTTGTGCTACTCTATCGCATCTCACAATACCTCCAAAGATATTGATTAAAATCGCTTTTACATTAGGGTCTCTAAGGATAATTCCAAAAGCGGTCTGTACCCTTTGAGCATCGGCGGTACCACCTACATCAAGGAAGTTTGCAGGGTTACCTCCTGAGAGCTTAATAATATCCATAGTTGCCATTGCAAGACCGGCACCATTTACCATACAAGCTACATTACCATCGAGCTTCACAAAGTTAAGCCCTGCCTCGCCAGCTTCTACATCCATTGGGTCTTCTTCTCTCTTGTCTCTAAGCTCTGCAAGGTCTTTATGACGGTAAAGGGAGTTATCATCTAATGTAACTTTTGCATCTACTGCAATAATTCTATCGTCTGATGTTTTTAAAACAGGGTTAATCTCAAATAGAGAAGCATCAATACCGATATACGCATTGTAAAGAGCAGAGATAAATTTCACGAACTCTTTGAAAGCATTGCCAGAAAGCCCAAGGTTAAAAGCGATTTTTCTCGCTTGGAAGCCTTGCAAACCAAGCTGAGGGTCTACTACCTCCTTATGAATAAGGTGAGGGGTAACCTCTGCTACATGCTCAATATCCATACCTCCTTCTGTGGAATATACAATGGTATTTTTACCTAATGCTCTATCTAAAAGTACGGAAACATAGAATTCTTTTGGTTCAGAATCACCTGGATAATACACATCTTCTGCGACCAAAACAGCGTTAACTAATTTACCTTCTGCGGAAGTTTGAGGGGTAACCAAACGCATACCTATAATATTCTGTGCGTTTTCTTTTAGTTTATCCATATTAGGTGAGAATTTTACTCCCCCTCCTTTTCCTCTACCTCCAGCGTGAACCTGTGCTTTTACAACCCAGCCTTGAGTTCCTGTTTCTGCGGTTAATTTTTCAGCGGCAGATACTGCTTCATCTACATTATTTGCCAAAATGCCTCGTTGCACTGCAACGCCATACTTTGATAAAATCTCTTTAGATTGATACTCGTGAAGATTCATAATATACTATATTTATTTTCTTTTTGAAAGTGCTCACAAATTTAAAAAAAAGTGATAAATGGGCAACAATAGATTTAAAATAAATTTTCTTTTTACAGAAAGCTGCTCTACAAGCCATCTTTTATAAACATTAATGAAAAAAGTTAAATCAAACGAATTACTGTTTAAATATCTAAACACACAGATAAAATATTATTAATATCAATAGAAATACTCTATCAGGCGTTATAATTCTATAAATAAATCTTACCTTTGCCTGCGCTTTAAAATTAAAAAATATGATTTTTATCATATAAATAAATATTTATTCATTACAAATAAAGCATATTTTTGCCTCAAAATTTTTACAATGAAAAAGATATTTTTTAGTTTAGTATTAGGAGTTTTAACACTAACTTCTTGCAGTAGAGATGAAGATTTACCACTTCCAACCCCTGTCCCTACAGGTGCAAAAGAAGCAACATTAGATGCTAGTAAAAAAAATGTTTGGAAATATTTCTCTTTCAGTAAAGGAACTGAGGTTACAGTAACAGATCCGGATAATGACCTTAATTGGGATATAGCTTTTCAAAGACTTTATGTTAAAACAAATAGTGGCTTTTCAGGAAAAGGGAAAGGAGGTGTTGTTAAAACCGATGGAAAAGATTTCAGTGCATTGAAACAAGCACCTACTTCAGGTTTCTTAGCAGATGATAAAAAAGAGACTGTAGAAATAGGCTACCCTCCACAAACTGTGGAACTTTCTTATAATAGTGCAATCTCTGGCGGAAATGGTGATCAAGGTCAAGTAAATGGCTTTGCATCTTTTTACCCTTCATTAGCACAACAAGGTAAAACACCTTATATTACACATAAGTGGGTTTATGTAGTAAAAACTGCTGATGGTAAAAAATTTGTAAAACTTCAAGTTACAGATTATGTTAATGAGAAAAACCAGGGTGGTTATCCTAAGTTTACATACCAAGTTTCTAACGATGGTAAGTTCTAATAGAATGGAATGTTAATCTCATCATTTAATAACTTTTAATCTAAAATAGAGTTACTGTAGTATTATGGTAATTCTATTTTGGTTTTTAACACTAATTACCATAGAAATAGTAATGTTAAAATTAAAAATTTCAACAGCCTTAGTTATTGTACTCATCAGTGTTCCTCTCTTTGGGCAAAGGAAAACCGAGAAAAAAAAAGATAGTATAAAAGATATACAGGAAGTAGTGGTAACCGCTACTCGCTCTCTAAAAAAGCTAAAAGATGTACCTATACCCGTACAAGTCATTACCTCTGATGAAATAAAAAAGTCTCAATCCAAAGACTTTCAGTCTTTCTTAGAGAATGAGTTTTCTGGAATCAATTTTACTTATGACGGTGGTATGCCCAATATCAATATGATGGGCTTCGGAGGGAAGTATATCCTATTCCTTGTGGATGGGCAAAGGCTTGCTGGTGAAACCTTTGATAACATAGACTACGACAGAATAGACCTTGATAACATCGAGCGGATAGAAATCATAAAAGGGGCATCTTCCTCTCTTTACGGCTCTAATGCTATTGGTGGGGTTATTAATATCATTACTAAAAATTCTCAAAGCCCATTAGACATCACCGCTGGGTATTTATATGATACCAGTATTAACCATAAAATCAACTTCTCCGCAGGTACAAAACAAAAGTGGGGAAGTTTCAGCGTTTCCTCTTTCTACAAAATGAGAGAGCCCTATATCATAAGAGGGACAGAACCAGTAATAGATAACAGCGGCGTAGCCAAATACCCTGAGATAAATGTAGCAGGTTTTACCAATTATGCCATCAATCCCAAGCTACAGTTTAATATCAGTCCGAAAATAGACCTCACCCTTACCCCTGGCTACTATTATAGCGAGAGAAATAGAGGAGATAACGACAGTAAAAAAATAAGAGATAAGTACTATAACTATACAGGAGGTCTCAAAGCCAATTTTAAACTCACAGAAGATAAAAACCTTAGCATCAGCGGAGCTTTTGACAGGTATGATAAATTCAAATACTACAGACTCCTCAAACAAAAAGAGAAAGATTACGAAAACCAGATTGTTCGCAGCACAGCAGAATACAACCAAACTCTCTTTGGTAAGCATACCTTAGTAGCAGGTGGTGAAGTCTTGGCTGACAGGCTTCTCAGTTTTAGATTTAATGACTCGGGAAGTGCCGAGAAAAAACAAGCCGAGACCTACACTCTCTTTACTCAGCAAGATTGGGTGCTTAGCCCTTCATTTACTCTTGTAACGGGTGCCAGACTCGACCATCATTCCCTTTTCAAAAACTTTTTCACTTTCCGACTCTCAGGAATGTATAAGCTCGATAATCTGATGACCCTGCGAGGAGGATATTCGGGTGGCTTCCGCTCCCCTACTCTGAAAGAGCTTTACACCAACTGGTTCCACCCTTGGGGCGGAGGCTTCCAAATAATGGGCAATAAAAACCTCAAACCCGAAACCAGCGATAACTACACCGTATCTGTAGATTTTAACCTCAACAAGAAGCTGAATCTTACTTTTATGACTCAGTACTCGAGCATCAAGAATAAAATTTCCAATAAATGGACAGCGAATAACGACACAATACGATATGTAAATTTCAGTGGGCGCTCAGACATCATCGGCTCAGAGGTCTCTGCCACCTACAGACCCAACAAACACTTTAAGTTTGGAACTTCCTACTCCTATTACAGCATAGGGCAGAGGAGAATTACAGAAATTCGCCCGCATACCCTTACCTTTAAGGCAGAATACAGCTCCCACAAGCTCTATATTCCCGATGTACTCATCAGCGGTAAGTACATCTCTGGCAGTACCCTTGCCGAGAAAGATAGCGCTGGGAATATCACAACCTACTGGTACAGCCCCTACTCCCTTTGGTGGCTGAAGCTCTCCTCCCAGCTACCGCTCAACTTCTCGGTAGTAGCAGGCGTTAGCAATTTGTTTAATTATAAAACACCTACTGCTGATTTCTACTCACCCATTAGCCCGGGAAGGACCTATTATTTAGGGGTAAGATGGAACTTCAATATGAAGAAAAAAGAGAATGATGATACCTTGTAGGCAAGGCGTAGGAAATAGTCCTACAGATGGAGGAAACAGTCCTACAGGTGGAGGAAACAGTCCTACAGGTGGAGGAGATTTGCAAGATGGATATTAAGAAAAAATAGAGAGAGATAGCCTTAGATGCTACAGTATTTATTAAAATAAAAAACTTATATATAATGAAAAACAAGAAGAAAATTCTGTTAGCGGTCTTTATTGCCGTTTTACTCAGTGCCTGCTGGTTCGTTTGGAGCAAATGGGCTTCGCCTACGCGTATTGCTCTTGTAAATTTCCCGAACTATCAGGTATCAAACATTGCCCTTTCCAATTCGGACAGCTTCATCAAGTTTGTAGATGTTCCTCTTGAGGAAATTGATAAACTCGATGGTTATGACTTTGTCCTCACTTGGGGAATGGGTTTGAGAATTAATGATGAGCAGAGAGAAACTTTCCTCAAAATTGCAGAGAAAGTCCCTACACACTTTATCTCCGTAACCTCACCAGAGAATGATATTACGAGCCTCTCGGAAACTCAGCTGGAGGAAGTAGATGCATACTTAAACTCTGCCAATAAAAAGAACTATCAGAACTTTGCAAGATATGTCCGCACTAAAATCAATGGTAAAAAGCTCTTTGCTACCGCTCCAGAAAAGCCCGCTAAGAGTATAGGCGATGCCTTTTTCTATCTGGGAGAAGACAACCACTTCCCTACATTAAAAGACTTTGAAGCATTTCTTAAAAAAGAGAAAATCTATAAGGAAGGCAAGCCAAAAGTGGCGTTCATTACGGGAATCCACGACCCATTTTCTGGGAATCGGCAGCATATAGACAGTATTATCGTATCCTTAGAAAAATCAGGTCTTAATGTTTATCCTTTCGCATCTTTTGGAAAGAGGATAGATTTTCTAAAAGAGATAAACCCAGATGCCGTTATCTATATGCCACACGGAAGGGTGCAGATGATGGATCCAGAGGTTACCGTAGAATATCTAAAAGAGAAAAATATCCCACTCTTTACACCGATATCCATCATTCAATTAGAAGAAGAATGGAAGAAAAACCCAATGGGAATGTTCGGTGGCTTTATGGGGCAAACCATTGTAATGCCCGAGCTGGACGGTGCCCTTTACCCTTATGCGCTCATAGCTCAAGAGAAAAGCAAAGACGGTTTCTATATGTTTAAGGCAATGCCCGAAAGGCTTAAAACCTTTACACAAGTAGTGAATAACTATCTCCGCTTGAAAGAAAAACAAAACGCTGAGAAGAAGGTAGCCATCTACTACTTCAAAGGTTATGGAGAAAATCCTCTTGTAGCACAGGGACTTGAGACCAATGCCTCACTCTACAACTTCCTGAAAAGGCTAAAAGCTGAAGGCTATACCGTAGATGACCTCCCAGCTACAGAAGAGGAGTTTGAGAAAGTCCTCAACCTGAAAGGGAATATCTTCCTCTCCAGTGCGCAAGGAGCATTTGACGAATATGTGAAAAACGGAGACCCAGAGCTGATAGAAACTACTCAGTACGAAAAATGGCTAAAAGGAGCTCTCTCCAAAGACCTCTACAAAAAAGTAATGGAGAAAAATGGTGCTGCTCCTTACTCCTATATGGGCGTAACAAAAGATGGGAAGAACTATCTCGCAGTATCAAGGGTGAAGTTTGGAAATGTAGTGATCCTCCCTCAACCTCCTGCGGGTATTAGCTCGGATGACCAGTTCAAAGTAGTTCACGGTGCTAAAGAAATCCCTCCTCACGCTTATATCGGAACTTATCTTTGGACTCAGCACGGCTTCAAAGCAGATGCTATGATACACTTTGGAACCCACGGTTCATTGGAATTTACTCCACATAAACAGGTGGCTCTCGACGGAGATGATTGGGGAGATATCTGCATAGGTGCCGTACCTCACTTCTACTACTATACCATTGCCAATGTAGGAGAGAGTATTATGGCTAAACGCCGTACTTATGCGAGTTTAGTGTCTTACCTCAACCCTGCATTTACCGAGAGTGATACCCGAACCGCTTTCAATAGCTTGATGGATAAAATCAACTACTATTACAAAGCAAAAGAAGAAGACCACAAGAGAGACCTCTCACTTAAAATAAAAGCCGATGCTGTAAAAATGGGCTTCCACAGAAGTTTGAGATTAGACTCCGTACTCACAAAACCTTATACAGAAGAGGAAATCGATAAATTGGAAAACTTCGCAGAGGAAATCGCGACAGAGAAAATCAACGGGCAGTTCTACACAATGGGAGAGCCTTATTCTTCAGACAAGATACAGTCCACCGTACTGGCGATGAGCACAGACCCTCTGGCATATTCCGTGGCGGCATTAGACAAACTAAGAGGAAAAGTAACCGACCAACAGCTGAAAAGGAAAGTATTCTTCACAGAAAACTACCTGAACCCAGCGAAGAATTTAGTCAACCAAATCTTAGCAGGCAGAGAAGTAACTCCAGAATTGGTAGCACAAGTAGCAGGAGTTCCAGTTTCCGAAATAGAAAAATCAAGAGAAATCCTCACTCCAAAAAGGGAAATGCCTTTCTTCCTCAAAAAATCTATGGAGAAAAAAGGAAAAGGCTCTGCAGAACTCTCCGATATAGAGAAACAACTGAAAGCAGGAAAAATCCCTGAAGGAATGCCTGAATTTGTTGCGAAAAAACTAATGGAAAAGGTAAAACGAGGAGAAAGACTCGAGCCTTACAACCCAGGAGGTAAAAGAACGGTAAAAAAAGGCGAAGCAAAAACCGAAACCAAAAAGCCTGAAATACCAAAAGAAGTAAAAGAAAAAGCAATAGCTGTACTCGACATAGAAAGAACCCTGAAAGCTGTTGTAGATAATAAAAAAGCGCTTCTCGAAAGCCCTGAAATCGAATTCAAATCTTTTATCAATGCACTTAATGGTGGCTATACACCGCCTTCTTCAGGTGGAGATTTAGTAGCCAACCCAAGAGCCGTACCTACGGGGAGAAATATGTATTCCGTAAATGCGGAAATGACTCCAAGTGAGCTCTCTTGGGATAGAGGGGTGACCCTGGCAAAAGCAACCATAGAAGAATATAAAAAGAAACACAAAGGAGCTTATCCTAAAAAAGTGGCTTATACTTTCTGGAGCTCAGAATTTATAGAAACCGAAGGGGTATCTATCGCTCAAGCATTGTATATGCTCGGTGTAGAGCCTGTAAGAGATTCCTTTGGTAGAGTAGTAGATGTACGCCTCATTCCTTCCAAAGAATTGGGAAGACCAAGGATAGATGTGGTAATTCAAACCTCTGGTCAGTTCAGGGATTTAGCAGCTTCGCGCCTCTTCCTGCTTACCAAAGCGGTAGAAATGGCTGCTAATGCCAAAGACGATGAATTTGATAACCAAGTAAGTGCAGGTACAATAGAAATAGAAAAACAACTGGTAAAAGCAGGAGTACCACCTAAGCGCGCAAGAGAAATGTCTAACTACAGAATCTTTGGTGGGCAGCAAGGCAGATACGATACAGGTACAAAAGAGATGATGCTTTCTGGTGATAAATGGGAATCTACACAAGATATTGCCAAAACTTACATCCACAATATGGGAGCCCTCTACGGCTCAGAAAAAGAATGGAGCCAGCACGAAGAAGGTATGTTCCGTGCCGCACTGAGCAATACCGATGTACTCATCCAGCCAAGACAGAATAACACTTGGGGAGCGCTAAGCCTTGACCATGTATTTGAATTTATGGGAGGGATGAATGCTGCTATTAAAGATGTAACAGGCAAAGACCCCGATGCCTACCTTGCAGACTACCGAAACCATAAGAATATGAGAATGCAGGAGCTGAAAGAGGCCGTAGGTGTAGAAGCACAGGCAACCATCTTCAATCCGAAATACATCAAAGAAATGATGAAAGGAAAAAGCTCCAGCGCTGGACAAATTGCAGAAATTGCAACCAATATGTTCGGCTGGGAAGCTACACGACCAGAGGTAGTAGATGATGCAATGTGGGAAGAGCTCTACCAAACCTATGTAGAAGATAAGCATAACCTCGGTATAAAGGATTTCATCCATCAGAAGAACAGTGCTTCACTGCAAACCGTAACTGCCGTAATGCTCGAAGCTACACGAAAAGGTATGTGGAAAGCCGATGCAGGAAAAATTGCTAAACTGGCAATGATGCATAACGACCTTGTGAAAGAAAATGGAGCCGAGTCTTCTGACTTCTCTGCAAAAAATGTAAAACTTCAGAACTATATCGCTAAAAAGCTCCCAGAAGCACAGGCAACCGAGTACAAAGGCTCTCTTGAAAAGATGAAGTCTGGCACTACACAGGTGAAAGACGGAAAAGTCCTGAAAAAAGAAGAGAACAATACAGAACAATTAAAAGAAAAAGTCTCTCTCAACGGGCTCTTCATCGGTGGAGGTATCTTAATTGTCTTTATCGCTCTGCTCATCTACTTCAAGAAAAAAAGAAAATCCGACTAATCTTTAATTCGCAGTTTAGGGTATCTCAATATCCTAAACTGCTTTTATATTATTAAGAATATCAAAGTAAAAGCAGCCGTATGAAAATAAGATTATTAAGCATTCTCTCCTTTATCTCTGTCTGTACATTTGCACAGAACAATGATATTTGGACGGCTTTCTATAATCCAGATACTGATGATATCGGCTTTAAAAATTCCAAAGGTGAGGTAATGATTAAACCAAGATTCAGAGGTCTTATTTCAGCTCGTAAGTTTGATAAAATAATAGCCTTAATGGATGATGAAAATTTCTCAAGAGTATATTATATGCTGAAAAATGGGAAGACATTTGGAAAGGACAGCACTTATATCTTTGATATGACTTTTGATTGTGAAAGTGAGGGATTCATTAGATTTCACGATTCCAAAACGGATAAAGTCGGAATGTTTAATCACGAAGGCAAAATTGTAATTCCAGCCAAATACAGCGACTTATTCCCTGTAAAAAATGGAATGACCATCGCGCTACAAGGGGCATACAAAGAATATTGGGAAAAACATAATGAGCACTCTGGGTGCAACCATTGGAGCTGGGTAGGTGGCAAGAATGTTTTAATCAATTCAAAAAATGAAATTCTCGTTGAGGATTTTCCAGAGCCGAAAAGTTTAGATCTCTATTCTTCAAAAGTAGCTGAAAAGCCGATTAAGGACGAAAACCGAATCAATGTTTTAGGAAAAAATGGAAAATATTATTCTTTCGTGGACAATGAAAAACTTTTTAAAAACTTCATCGAAAAATTGATTAAAAATCTAAACAAAGAATATCTTCTAAAAAATTCCTATAAAGAAATCGTTTATTGGGATGAAGAAAAAGGCTGGATTTCTGCTCCTGCAAAAGATTTTATAGAAAAAAACTATACTATACTTTCAGAGAAATTGAAGGCTTATTTTTCTAAAAAAGACTATCAACTTTCGGATTATACCCCTCTTACCGAAAAAATAGAAAAAGAATTTGAACATCATTACAACAATTGCGGCGAAAGAGATATCAACAGATTTCCTATTTTTAACCTGATAATATCCTATTATGAAAAAGGGAAATTCAGCCATCAAGACCATTTTAATTTCATTAAAACCGAAGAAGGGATACAGTTCATCAGCTGTACTATTAGAAACCACACTTTAAAGTAAATCTTATGCAACTGATTTTAAACATACTTATCGTTTTTATCATCATTAATACACTGATAAAACTCAGTTTCTGGAAGCTCTGGCAAGTTGCCATAATGGGAGTATTATCCGCTGGCTTTCTGCTCTTTGCCTATACCTATGCCATAGAGCAGTCTCAGGTTACGATACAGCAGGCATTAGAAAACACAAAAGTCCTCAGCAATATGGCAGTACTCGTGAGTATAGAAGCGGGGTTCTGCATTGGCTTTTGCTTCTTAGCCCTCCGCACCCTCTTCTTGGGCAAGGAAAGCCGAGGCTATAAAATCCTGAAATGGTACCCAAGCCTACTGATATTTCCAGTGCTGTTTTACCTGCTTACACAGTCTATTTTTTATTTCTCTGGGGCAGATTTCTTTACCACCACTACGGTGCTGGCAATAGGCGTACTCCTGCTGATTATCGGTGGAGCATATGGCATTAAGGAACTCCTGCCAGAGGAAGATTTTAGATTAGAGGTACATTTCCTCACCAGCCTGTTTATCACTATTCTGGGGCTGATTTCCACAACCAATGGCAATACTATCTATGTCCCTAAAAGTGAGCCGATGAACTTCACTGCCTTAGGGCTTACCTTCCTGCTCTTCATAGGGATGTTCATCTTGGGATTCTTCATTAATAAAATCTGGTGGAGGATAAGGAAGACTAAATAAGCTACAAACACAGATAAAAAAAGTAAAGCACGGATAATTTCACCCGTGCTTTTTGCTTGTGTATAAGCTGAAAAGTTTAAATTTTCAACTTTAAAAACAAACTGACCTCCTCCCCTACTTCATCTTTGAATAGATAAAAGCAGCAGCATATACCCCTGCGGTTTCGGTGCGAAGGCGCTGGCTTCCGAGCGTTACTGCCCTTATCCCAAGAGTAGAGAGCTGCTCAATCTCGGCAGTGGAGAAATCCCCCTCAGGACCGATGAGTATCGTAAGTCTGTTCTCTACTTTAAGCTCCTGTATGGGAATGCGTACCAAGCTTCTATCACAATGGGCTACGAAAGTCTTTTCTGGATCTATGGTTTTCAGAAAATCGCGCAACTTCACCAAATCATTCACAATTGGGAAATGCACCCTCAGACTTTGCTTAGAGGCAGCTATCGCCTGTTTTCGGATTTTTTCTATGTTGATATTCTTTCGCTCGCTGTTATCTGTTTGGAGAAATGTAATCTCGGAAATGCCCATTTCTGTAGCTTTTTCTACGAAGAACTCTGTACGGTCTATATTTTTTGTAGGAGCTATCGCGATGTGCAAACTCGGAGTAAAGGCGGGCAAGTCAGCCTGTATGTCCTCTACTCCGAGCAGAGCTTTCTTCCCTTCTATGATAAGTTTCCCGTGAGCGAGATTCCCCTTCCCATCAGTAATGGAGAGGCTTTGCCCATCTTTCATTCGGAGAACTTTCAAGATGTGCTGCTGCTCATCTTCATTGATTTCTACCTGAGGAAATACTTTACCATAAAAGATTTTCATTTCTCGGCTTCAGTTTCGTTAAAACTTATTTTCTACTCCTGCAGCATTGAGCATTAAATAGTGCAGATCGGTGTTTTTCACGAATGGTTTCAAGAGCTCCATACCAGGACCATACACAGCAAGCTCCACATAATCACCAGAATGGTCCATACTAATCCAGCCTACGGAATCGTACTTTTTCTGTATATCGGCAAAGAATTTAAACGGAAGTTTTTTATAATTATAGAGCCCGTCTTCTTTCTCCAAGCCGTTGTAGAAGCCTATAATATGCTTAGCTTCATCATCAGTAAGAGCGAAGCCATTAACTTCTCTTACCCATTCTTTCACTTGGTTGGGCGTATAGTCTGGCTTTATCTCGTTGAGGAGAAACTCATTGGTATATTTAAAGTCGGCAATACTGTCAAATCCCTTATTCGCACCAGAGCCATAGATAGTTCCAGGGTTTGCATTTCCGTGGTCTGTAGTGATGATTACGAGGGTCTCTCCGTCCTTTTCTGCAAAATCCATTACTACCTTAATAGCCTCATCAAATGCGAGTTGGTCGTGTATCAATGCAGCGACATCATTTCCGTGTGCTGCCCAGTCTACCTTCCCTGCCTCTACTTGGAGTACAAAACCTTGCTTGTGGTCTTTCATCTGGTCTATGGCTACTTTTGCCATTTCTGCCAGTGTAGGTACAGATTGTAGCTCTTTATTCGAACTTCTGTCTATGGAGTAAGGCAATGCTCCGTGGTTAAAAACCCCCAATATCGGCTTATTTTTATCTACTTTTTTAAAGTCATTTCTATCTTTAAAAATCTGATAACCTTTCTGTTTATAGAGGGCATATACATCTTTTTTATCCGCTCTTTTTTCAGGGTTAAAGTTTTCATCTCCACCACCCATCATTACATCAAAGCCTATATTTGCGTACATTTCTGCAATTTCTGGCTCTGCTTTTCTCTTTTGGGAATTTATACAAAATCCTGCTGGTGTAGCGTGGGTTATAGTTACCGTTGTTACACACCCCGCTTTTTTACCTTTCATTTTAAATTTTTGCCATATCGGGAGGTGTTTCTCTCCATTCGCTCCGATATTGAGCACTCCGTTTTTCACTCGGATTCCTCCACCGAATGCTGAGCTCGCCGCTGCAGAATCGGTTACAATAGAGCTTGCGGAAGCTGTATCCATCAATGCTCGGGAGACCTTATTTTCAAGGTAAAGGTTCATCCAGTTTCCATTTCTACCGAGAATTCTATTGGAGTACAGGTTTGCCATTGCCAGCGTTCCAGAGCTCATCCCATCACTTACCATAAAGATAATGTTCTTTGCTTTTTTGCCTTTTTGAGGGAGGTCTAAACTTTTTGCAGAGAGTAAGTCAAGTGGATTTACAGCGAGCAACCCAGAAAAAAGGGCTGTTCCTTTTATAAATTTCCTTCTATCCATCGGTACTATATTTTAATTATTTTTTAGTGCCCAAAGCTACGAAATAATGAGCATACAAACAAAGAGGAGGTATTCACTCTTTTATTAATGCCTCTCTTTCTACAATAATAGAAAGACAATATCTTCCTTTTCTTTATTTAATTAATAACCATACAAATAAATTCTCCTACAGTAGAAATCCTAATTTCATCACTACGAACTTTTCTTTTATCTCTATGAAATTTCAATTTTACACTTTCATAGTATTATCAACACATTATAAACCTATAAAATTTAAGTAATAGGCAAATGGTTTTAGCTAATAAATAGATAGCTCATTTGCTGTAAGTATCTACCATACTACGGCTAAGTGCCTCACTGGCTACGGTATTTGATATATGAAAAAAAAAGTGCCTGCCACGCCGTGGCTGCCTCACCGGCTACGGTACCATTTATAGAGGTTTTTCAGGCTAAGTTTGTTGCCATACATTAGGATTCCTGTTCGGTAAATCTTCCCTGCGGCATACACCATCAGAAGAGCGGCGCCCAAAAGCAGAAAAAGGGAAATAGCAATCTGCCAAGCAGGCACACCGTAAGGGATTCTCGCAACCATTGCAATAGGCGATGTAAATGGAATGATAGAAAGCCAAAACGCCATCGGTCCATCGGGATTATTGATAATAGAAAAGCTACCATAGACCCCAATCATCATCGGTAGCACGGCAATAAGGGTAAACTGCTGCGTTTCGGTCTCATTATCTACCGCAGAACCGATAGCAGCGTATATAGAACTGTAAAAAACATAGCCTAAAAGGAAAAACAGAATAAAAACAAGGATAATCAGCGGAAAATTCATCTCCAATAGCGTATGAGACACTTCACTAATGATAATATTAGGGTCGGTATTCCCTGTTTGCACCTCCCCACTCGGCAGATTCATCGGCAATCTATAAAAACTCGCATTAAAAAACACCGCACCTGCTACACTCATCATTATCCAAATGCTAAATTGGGTAAGAGCCACAAAAGTAACCCCAATAATCTTCCCCATCATCAGCTCAAATGGCTTTACAGACGAGATGATGATTTCCACCACTCTATTATTCTTCTCCTCTAATACACTGCGCATTACACGCACGCCATACATTAGGATAAACATAAAGGTTACATACATCAGCAGCATCCCAAGACCTGTTTTCACCCCAAAAGCAAGGTCAGTATCCGCCTTATTATCTTCATTAATGCTCTCCACATTCAGGTTAAAGGTCTTTTTAGTAATACTCTCCATCTCATTGGCTTTCAATCCCAATGCTTTTATTTTCTGCTTTTGGAGAATGGATTTTAAATCCCAAACAATGCTCTTCTTCGCCTCAAAACCAATATTATCATTCACCCAAAGCGTCGTATTCTCCTCCAATCGGTCAAAATTCTGCGCTTCTAGCTTCGGAATCACCAAGATTCCACTGAGCTTCTCTCGAGTTTCTAGGTTAGTCTTTATACTTTTCTCTGTCGGCGCTGAGATAAACCTATAAACCACATCATCAGTAGATTTCAGCTCATCTTTGAACAGCCCACTCTGGTCAGATACCTCTATAATAGCCGTAGATTTATTAATGCTAAACATAAAACCAATAAGCCCTCCAAAGGCAATAATCAGCAACGGCGTTAGAACCGTAAGGATAATGAATGATTTTTTCTTTACCTGCGTCAGGTATTCTCTTTTCGTGATTAAAATAATATTTCTCATCGTTTTTTATTTGGTTTATAATGGATTTTTTCTCTCTACAGCAGAGATAAATACTTCATTCATACTTGGGATTTTCTCATCAAACCTGCGGATATCTCCCACCGTCATCAAGTCAGAGAGAATCGCACTTTGCTCGTACTCACCAGAGACCTCAAAGCTCAAAGGCAAGCCCATATCTACAGTATTAGAGATATTTAGGCTGTATTTTTCCTTAAATTTCGCCAGCATCTCTCGGTTGATATTGAAAATCTCCACACTAAATCTATTCTCCTTAAACCTTTCCTTCACATCGAAGAGCTTGCCGTCCAATACCTTTTGAGAATTATTGATAAGTGCTACAAAATCACACATCTCCTCCACGCTTTCCATTCTGTGTGTAGAGAGAATAATCGTCGTTCCCTCAGTTTTAAGCCTGATGATTTGCTCTTTAATCAAATTGGCATTTACAGGGTCAAAACCCGAGAAAGGTTCATCAAGAATCAAGAGCTTAGGCCTGTGAATCACCGTTACCACAAACTGAATCTTCTGCGCCATTCCTTTGGAGAGCTCGGTAATCTTCTTCTTCCACCACTGGTCTATATTCAAGCGCTCAAACCATTTCTTAGCCTCATCAAGGGCAGCCTTCCTGCTCATTCCTTTCAGCTCCCCAAAATAAATAAGCTGATCACCCACACTCATATTCTTATACAAACCCCGCTCTTCGGGCATATAGCCTATTTCCCTAATGTGCTTCAGGCAGAGAGCCTCCCCATTAATACTTATAGAGCCCGCATCTGGCTTTATAATCTGGTTAAGCATCCTGATAAATGTCGTCTTCCCAGCACCATTAGGTCCCAGCAAACCATAAATACAGCCCTCAGGAACTTCTATACTGAAATCTTTGAGGGCTATTTTCTGACCACCGTTATAAGTCTTCGTAAGATTCTTCGCTACAAGCATATTCATTCTGTTTTAATCGTAAATTGTTCGGAGTTAATAATAAATAATTCTGAGTTAATGATATTTTAATACTCCTTACCATCACCTGCCCTTTTCAATATAAGAAAACCCGCTATCGCCGATATAATCGATGCTAAAAGTATGGCAAACTTCGCCTCCGACTGATGAAAAGCATCCTTAAACGACAGCATCGCAATGAAAATAGACATCGTAAAACCTATCCCCGCAAGGAAACCTACCCCAAGCATCTGCCCCCAACTGCTGTTCTGTGGCAATGCACTGATTTTTGTTTTAATCGCAATAAAACAAAAGCTACACACCCCCACTACCTTCCCAAGAAACAACCCGACAATAATCCCAAGCCCCATAGAAGTAAAAAGCCCATCTACCATACCTTCTTTAAACATTATATTGGTATTGGCAAGGGCAAACACAGGCATTATCATATAATTTACAGGGAAATGCAGCTTCTGCTCGAGCTTTTCAAGAGGTGAAATCTTCACCCGAGACACATTCGTAGGGATAGTAAAGGCTAAAAGTACCCCTGCAATCGTAGCGTGTATCCCAGAATGGTGCATAAAGTACCAAAGAAACACCCCAGGTACGAGATAATAGATATGTTTCGTTACCTTAAAATAATTGAGAAGCACAAGAAGAACTACAATTCCCAAAGAAAGCAAAAGATAAAGCCAATGCAGGCTCTCCGTATAAAAAACAGCAATAACAACGATCGCTCCCAAATCATCTACTATCGCCAATGCCGCAAGAAATATCTTAATCGATGGTGGCACCCTATTCCCGAGCATAGAAACAATCGCCAGCGAGAACGCAATATCCGTAGCCATCGGAATACCCCAGCCCCCAGCGTAGGGCGTACCATAATTAAAGAAACTATAGATGATAGCGGGAATCATCATCCCGCCCAATGCAGCAAATATAGGCAGCGAGGCATTCTTAAAATTAGAAAGCTCGCCTTCTATAATCTCCCGCTTGATTTCTAAACCTACAAGAAGGAAAAATACGGCCATCAAGCCGTCATTTACCCAAGTGGCAACCGAATATTTCAAGTGGAAGACTTCCGTGCCTACTTCCGCATCTAATAATGCTTGGAATTGCTCTCCAAAAGAGGAATTCGCCGTAAGAAGTGAGGCAATTACACATAAAATTAATATAATGCCAGAGGACTGGCTACTGTTGAAAAAGTTTTTAAAATATCTTGTTAGTTTCATTCTAATCTTTAGCCTTGTTTTTCTTTATTTACGCTCTCTTCACTTTGGAAAGCCCCTCGATTTTCTTCAATTTTTTTAAGGTTTCTTCCAGCTGAGACTTGTTTTTTACTTCCAGATGAATAACACCCGAGAACACCCCATTATTAGAATCTATACTCATCCCTTTCATATCAAGGTGCATTGCATTGGTAATCACCTGAGTGATATCATTAATCATTCCCATTCTGTCTAAGCCTTCCAGCTCTATTTTTACTCTATTTTTAAAGTTCTCTTCATTTACCCACTTCGCTCTGATAACGCGATAGTCGTACTGAGCCCTTAGATTTACAGCATTTGGGCAGTTTTCATTATGCACTTTTACCCCTTCGGAGATAGTTACAAAGCCAAAAATCTTATCACCAGGGAGCACCGTGCAGCATTTCGCAAATGAGTAGTCCAGCTTCTCCTCATCTTTCCCGAAGACGATAAGGTTAAGGTTCTTATCTGGCTGATCCTCCACTGCAGTCTGTTTAGAGGGCGATTTCCTAAACCGCGAGAAGATATTACTCAGCACATTCTTGCTTTCAATATACTTTCTGATGCTGGCAGCATCTAAACTCCCATCTTGAAAGCCAAGGAAGAGCTCTTGGGAAGTTTTAAGCCCAAAGAACTTCTGCATTTTGTTTATCTCATTATCATTAAAGTTGAGCTTTGCGTGTCTCAGTTTTCTTTGGAGGATTTCCTTGCCCTCATCTACAAGGGCAGTCTTCTCTGCATTGAGGAAGGCTTTTATTTTAGATTTAGCTTTAGAGGTGATTACAAAATCTAACCAATCGGTTTTCGGTTTCTGATTCTGAGAAGAAAGTATCTCGATCTGATCTCCATTTTGAAGAATGTATGATATCGGCACTAATTTACCGTGTATCTTCGCACCGATACACTTCATCCCCAATCCCGAGTGTACAGAGAAAGCAAAATCCAATGCTGATGCCCCTCTCGGCAGTGTTTTCACATCGCCTTTTGGGGTAAATACAAACACATCTTTTGAGTAGAGGTTGAGCTTTATATTGTCTATAAAATCTGTGGTGGAGAGCGACTGCTGGTGCTCCAGAATATATCGGATTTCCTTTATCCAGCCCTCCAAATTTCGGTCTTCAGACGAGGCTTTAAAACCCTCTTTGTATTTATAATGTGCCGCAACGCCCTTTTCAGCAATATCGTCCATCCTCTCGGAGCGAATCTGCACTTCTATCCACTTTTTATCAGGTCCCAGAACCGTCAAATGCAAGCTCTCGTAACCTGTGGAGCGCGGCTGAGTAATCCAATCCCTCATCCTTGATGGATTACTGTGGTAGAGGTCGGTTACAATAGAATAAATCTTCCAAGCGATGAATTTTTCATTCTTTATATCCGACTTATAAATAATCCGAATCGCATAATTATCATACACCTCCTCAAAGGACACACCCTGCTTCAGCATTTTTCTATAAATCGAAGAAATCGCCTTCGCTCTACCTTTTATCGAGAAGTTTAGCCCCTCTTTTGCCAATTGCTCAGAAACCTCCGTCTTAAACTCCTCTATATACTTCTCACGATGCTCTCTGGCGAGCTCCAGCTTGTCGGCAATCTCGTAATACACCTCTGAGTTGTTGTATTTTAGTGAAAGATCCTCAAGCTCGGATTTAATATTATACAGCCCCAGCCTGTGGGCAAGCGGAGCGTAGATATACGCCGTCTCGGAAGCTATTTTCTTCTGCTTGTCTGGCGCCATACTGTCCAGCGTACGCATATTATGCAACCTGTCGGCAATTTTAATGAGGATTACCCTAAAATCTTCTGATAGGGTGAGCAGGAGTTTTCTGTAATTTTCTGACTGTATAGAGAGGTTCTGGTTTGCCATTCCCGAGATTTTCGTAAGCCCACGAACGATATCAGCAATCTTCTCATTGAAAAGCCTTTTTAAGTCCTCATAAGTATATTCCGAGTCCTCAATCACATCGTGGAGCAGTGCACAAGCGATGGAAGTAGCCCCCAATCCAATCTCTTCGGCTACGATTTTCGCTACGGCAATTGGGTGGTAGATGTACGGCTCACCCGTCTTCCGCCTTTGGTCTTTGTGTGCATCGAGTGCTATGTCAAACGCCTTTCTTATCAGCCTGTTTTTATCCTCATCCAGCGCTCTGTAAGTATTTGAAATCAGGTCTTTGTACCTTGCAAGTATCTCCTTGCTCTCTTTCTCTAAGTCGTAAGCCATCTCTATTTTGCAGATTTTAGTTTGAAGTAAATAACTTTTTTCCAGAATTGTTAATAAATTCTTAATTTTTTCATTCTAATTTGCTAAAATAAGGCTTTTGTACGGAATAACCAATACTATTTCCAATGAAAGTAGGCATATAGCCTGTTCCCCTCCTTACTATAGCTCTAATTTTTAATTGGATTTTATATAGCCTAAGCTCAAACTCCTTACCTCTAAGCAGATTTTAATATAAAAAGGGCTTATCTATGAAGATCGGCTTATTGGGACATTTTCTTTAGTCCAAGCAATAGCATATGGCGTTTCTAAATATCACCGGTTGCCGTCCTTATCTCCTTTATCGTAAGGCACATAAAATTTTTATTGCTATCAATTCCATTATCTTTTTCTTCTTGTGTAAGACCATCTATATCTGCAATTTCACTATCTTCTACTAATTTATAGATGTAGCCTTGTCCAAAAATATCTCTACCGTATTTTTCTTTTAAATCATCAAATAATTCTGCTATTTTATTTTCTAAGAGTCCATCTAAAAACGACTTATAATCTTCATTTTGTGGCAATCACTCATCTACTATTTTTTTAGACTCTATAGCTTTTGCCAATTTCTCAGGTCGAGATTCCATAATCTTTTTTGCCCATTTAGTAGATTTTCTTACAGCAATATATTTACCATTATTAGCAGTTGCCAAGCCTTGTCCTCCCTCAGTAAGACAACCCAATAAAGCTATATCACCTGGTTTTAGGCTTTGTCTATATGCTTCTAATTCTTTAGCGTTTTTAGTAATGTTTTTACTTATCGAGATTTTATCCCACCACTGGTCATAGAGTTCTTTTACTTTTTTGCCGTATTTGGCTTGTATTTTTAGATTATACTCCGTAGGCTTGAATATCACACTGTTTTGTGTGTCAATATAACTTCTTTGTGTAATGACATATTTTTCAGGTTTTAACAAGTCTGTACTGCCATCTAAAAATAACAACTGATGTCATTCTTTGTGGTCTGCTTTTCTAAATGATGTAATAGAAGTATCTACCATAGCAGCCTCAAAAGGGTTGGCAGTGTCAAAAATATAAAGCAATTATTTATTTAACAGCAAGTTGCGTAGGTTACTTTTGGTCTGAGTTGTCCAAAAGGTTTTAGGACTTTCTACATCGAAAATCCCTTTTTTCTCTACGAAGATTCTCTTTTTCATTTTTAGTTATTATAGGGAGTTCTGCAAATTTACATTTATCCGCTAAAATAACTACTACAAAAAGGAATAATTATCAATGATTTTTTAAGTTTTTTTCTGATTTTTATACAATATTTAAAAACAATCTGATTTATAATAATTTAACCAAGAAAATTCTATGTTTTGATTATTAATTTTTTGTATCTATTTATCAACTTCCTATTTTCCCATATGGCTGATACTCCGAAAAATAAAGAACAATTCTTTTCCCATCTTTTATATAGGGATAAAACAGCTCGTACCTACCATCATTGGCGCTGAATCGCACTTCATCAGAATGATTATAAAATACCTTGTTGCATTCAGCTTACTACATCACACAAAAACCTCATTGATAGTAGGATACTGTCACATAGTGGTTAGGAAACAGCTACCTTATATTGTAGCATTAGTGTCACAATCGAACAATTGCCCCATAGATCACTTGCAAAAGGAAGAAGAACTATTTTAAATATTAGTTTCATTATCAATCCTTTTTAGTATTTCGTACAACATCTAAGATTTTATTATTCTCTTTAATCACCCATTCTTTCCAACCATTAGCAGTTCTACCTAATGTAAAACAAGCAGCTCCTGATACAGACTTACATTTTTTATCCTCCTTAAGAATATAATTATTTTCTGTTTGTTCTGCAATTTTCTTTAACTCTTTAAGCCTTTGTTTTTCTTGCTTCTTATAGCTATCAACGACTTTCAAAGCTAATTTACTCCCCTTCTTTAATGTAATTTCGCCAGATTGGGTATTATACCAAGCTAATGCATCTACATTCTGTGTTTTTAAAACCACTTCTATAGTATTTTGAGGTAACACTTTTGCTCGTAGAACAGATTTAGGAGTATTAGGTTCTGTATTTTTAGTTTTTTCTATAGTATTTTGAGGTAACACATTTGCTTGTGGAACAGACTTAGGAGTATTAGATTCTGTATTTTTAGGCTTTTCGTTAGTGATTGTATTATCTTTTAAAGTTTTTGCATATTGGGCAATCTCTCTGATTAAATCAAATAGCTTTCTAAAATTCTTAAAATCTCCTTTCTCAAAACTATTAGAGTTCTCTGATAAAATGTTTTTTGCATCCTGTAATACATCTTCACTATATTCACTAATAGACTTATTTTGAGTTTTACCTAATGTATTTTTTACTGCTCGCTGATAAGCTTCCTCCCATCTAAGATATTCATACATCATTTCTATAGAGCAATCACACTTTTTACCTTCTATCTCTGGGAGTACAGTAACAAAATAATTAGTATTCTTCTTGTTATTATTTTCAATAATCCTGAAGAAATTCTTACCCTCTACAGGTTGATAATTTTTAGGATTTTTCAAATTATCCAATAATTTCTTCTCCCTATCAAATAAACCAATATAGAGCTTATCTGTTTCAAAATCGCTTTCGTACAACCCTGACAAGAAAGGCTGTATCTTAGTTTCACTATTTAAACAGAAGATATCGAAATTCAAATTTGGATACTCTTCTTTTAATGCTCTATAGGCATTATTGATATGTATTTTATCTAATTTACCTTCTACTAATAGTATAATGGGACTTTTGGAAGAAATAAATGTATTTTGTTGAAATCTATTCCAAAATTCTCCAGAGATACTTTCTAAAACTTTTTGTTTCTCTGCTGAGATAAGTTTTCCTCTATCAAGCATATAGATAGATTCATTCTCTAAGCAATCGGTTAAGGTAGGTGAATGGGTAGTGATGATCACTTGTCTGTTTTGTTCATACTCTTCTAACACTTTTTTGATTTGCATTTTATTGCTAAGATGTATGTGGGCATCGGGTTCATCAAGGATAAATAGACTGTCCTCTTGTGCAGCAAATTCTAAAGCTGCTTTGATGAGTATCATTTTCTTTTCACCCTCACTAAAATCTTCTATTTCTAAGTTTTCATTATTGTATTTTATAACAATGTCTTGAAGCATTTTTTGGTCAACAGGTGTAAAAGCAATATAGAAGAATTTGTAAACATCTATAAGTGTATATCCTTCTTGTTCAATAATCGTTCTCAACTCTTCTAAGGTGTACTCTTGTTTTTTATCTATTTTACTGATAAATTGCTTAACAATACTATCTTTATAACTTTTATAATTCGCTTTATTAAAAGAAAACTTAATAGAGTTAGTATTTTCTATCCCTAAGATTTCACTACAAAAAGTATCCTCTAAGTTATTGAACTGATTTAACAACAAACACAACAGAGATATATGCCAATAAAACTTATTGATATACAACATTTTTGGCATATTATTATAGGTTTCAACTCCTATTTTTGCAATGTATTCTTGATAGGTAGGCAAATAATATTTTTTCCACAATCTATCTTCTTCACCACTATAGATAGCTACAATTTGTTTAGGAAGATAGTTATAAGGGTCAGATTTTGATTGGCTATTTATTTCTGTGGTAACAGAAGAGCCCTTTTTGGTAATTTTGACTATATCCTTACTACTTCCTATTATATAGGTTAATGAAAAATTAAAGGGAATATCCTTTTCCTTCTTGTCGTACAAATGCTTAAAAATGGCACTTATAGCTTCTAACAAATTACTTTTTCCACTGCCATTATTTCCTATAAAAGCCATTACCCCTGAAGTATTGTTTTCTAATGAAACATCAAGGTTTTTAAAGGCTTTATTAGCTATTTTAATTTCTTTGATTCTCATAATTTAGCTGAATATAGTTTGTTCAAATTCTTGTTCTGCTTGTTGTTTTAGGAGTGTTGCTCGTTCTCGTAAGATTTTTATTTCATTTTTATAAGTGTCTATTTGGGTAATGATGGTTTGTTGTACTTGTAGGTTACTCAAAATAGGTATTCTTATCTTTAATAGATTATTAATTCCTAGTTCTGTTTGTTTTGTTGCTTGTGCTGATTTAATTTTATCTATTTGTGTTTGGATATATGAACTATTAAAAAGATCTACAAATAAAATCGGGTTATAGATAGATCTATTTAACCTTAGCAACAACATATGACTGTCATAAATCAACCCTTCATAATTCTTTGTAATATAAGTTGCTCTACCTATTGTCCCTTCTCCAGTTGAATTTACCAATATATCCCCTTCTTTAGTAAAAAAATCCTCATCAATATTATTATACCAATCCTCATCAATACTTTTTACAAAAGAAAAATCAATTGAATTCCAACGATTACATTTTTGATTCAATATAAATTTAGATGAAACTTCTGTATATTTAGGACTTTTCCCTCTAAAACAAGTAACAAGTAATTCAGGAAAATCACCAATTGAAGTTACTTCATATCGTGAAGAATGAAGCTCTTTATCTAACTTTATTTTATCTACTCCCCAAAAGTCCATTTTATAGAATTCAACAAATTGTAATCCTTTCTTTTTTGTTTTTTGTTCAGTTTTTTGTTCTATTCCTAAACTCTCAAACAGATAGCTTTCAATGTTTTTTTCTAAGGTTTCAGCTTGTTGCTCATAAGTTGTAGCTTGAGTTATTTTATCGTAATAGTTTTTTACAATGGTTTCTTGCTCGGATATTGAAGGAAGAGGAATTTCTAAAGTTAAAAACTTATCCATATCCATTCTCTGTCTATTAGTCGTCCCACTGCTACAAGATTTAGCAAAACCAACAAACAAATTAGTTTTAGCTAACAAAATCAAATAGTTTTTATTTACTAAATGATGATCAATATCAAATAAAGGAAAATCATTAGTAACAATTGCTCCATCTAATTCAGAAGGAATAAGCCCAAAAGCCCCATTCCTAGCATCTATTTTAGAAACTATCATCTGTCCTTCTTTTGCTATAAATTGTCTTTTAGTCCCTATATTTTTACCATATTCTTCATCACGAAGAACTACCCCATTAGCATTTATTTTTACTGTTACTCGTTTGTATAGTTTCTCATCTTCTATTATTATACTCTCATTATTTTTAACAAGTAGCTGACTTATTTTTAATACTCTATATTTTCTATTAAATTTATTAATAGTACCAAATAGAAAAGAAGCACTCCAACTTTCTATATTGCTAAATCCTACAAATTTTAATTTCTTATAAGTTTTCATACTTGCTTTTTTGATAGAAAATTTCGGGTTCACCAACTTCTTTATCTGCTATTTGAATGCGATATACAAACTCACCTTTTACATCGTACTGAACGCTTTCGGTAAGTTTTCCCCACAGATGATTTTCAGAAGAATATTTTTTAAATTCTTTAGCCAAGGGTTCTAATTCGTTATCTATACGAGCCCCTGTGGTACTAATACCTGCTTTTTCTACTTCGGCAATAGGAATAGTATAGTTAAACTCTTCTTTAACAATAGCTTTTATTTCTCGTTCCTTTTTTGCTTCGATATTTTTCTTTTCAGTTTTCAGTTGTTTTTCCTCTTCTGCAGGTAATGCTTCTTTGCCTTTTTTAGCTAATTTCTGTTGGATATTTGCTACTTCCTCTGCATATTTAGCTTCTATCGTGATAGTTGCTTTGCTCTTAATACTTGCATATTGTAGCGCTTCTTCTTCTGTAAATTTTTTAAAAAACAACAAACTAGGTTTTACCGTAGCGCCGCTTGCTATAAACACATCTTGAGGAATAGATACGATTAGCAATATTTTTGCTTTGCTTTCTACATAATCTCGTACTTTTTGTAAATTACTATTGTTAAGCACACCTTCAGGAAGTACTATCCCCATTCTACCTCCTGGTTTGAGCAGGTTCAAGCATCGTTCTATGAAAAGCACTTCAGTAAGGGTACTCATCGCCCCCATTTTATAGAGACTCACGAGAGGTTTCCCTATATTGTTATTCACTTGCTTTAATGCTTTATTATACTCATCACCATATCGTTTTTGGTATTTTTTGATACGTTCTTCATCTGTATATTTATCAGCTTCTGTAATTTTCAGTGATTTCTCTACACGTGCTCCAAAAGGAGGATTGGTAAGAATCACATCAAATCGGTTTTCAAAAATGCCGTTTACGTTTAGTAACCCATCATTGTGGTGTACCCCTCCGTGACCATCACCGTGCATTATCATATTCATTTTGGCGGTACGGCTCATTCTAGGGTTGGCATCGGTTCCAAAAATACAATCATAACTCAATGTTCTAATTCGGCTTTTGTCATTGTTGATATTGAGTTCTTCATTTAACTGAGAGAAGAATTTATTTACTCTGTCGTCTATTTTTTCTTTTTCAGCATCCGATAGTTTTTCATAGGTTTCAGTGTAATATTCTTGTTTAATGAGTTCTTTTTCTTGTTGGACTTTAGCTTCTATTTTTGCACGGACATACTCGAAGGCTTTTATTAAGAAACCACCTGAACCACAACAAGGGTCACAAATAGTTTCTGTTTCTTGAGGGTCTAAGACTTCCACCATAAAATCCACAATAGTCCGAGGAGTAAAAAATTGTCCTAATTCTCCTCTGAATGTTTTTCCCAAGAACTGTTCAAAAGCGATCCCTTTTACATCATCGGAAGTAGTGGAAAGATTGTATATTTCTAATTCTTTTACAATAGCTTCAAAGCTATTCTCTCGTATTCTAATGATTTCAGTAGGTTCAAAAAGGTCATCATCTATATAACTTTTTTTAGTCTGTTCAAATAAAAATTGATAGAAATCTTTTCTTTCATTAAATCTATATTTCTCAAAATCTATTTTCTCTTTTTTATATATATCTAATGAAAAAATTTGATTTTTAGAATTATCCCTCTCATAAATAGTTTTTATGAATAGGATTTTACTAATTTCATCAAAAGCCGCCTCTGGTGAGAGCTTATCATTATTTCGAATAATTGAATGACACTTATCTAATGTTTTAGTAAAATTTTCTCTTTGAAAAGTATTATTTTTATTTAATAATTTTTCTATTTCTTGAATATTTTGAGCCTCTTCTTTATTAGGAATATCTAAAATTTCTTCTACATTCTCAGAGTCAGTTCTGTATATTTTTGAATAAATCTTAGTTTGTTTAAAATTTGTTGCAACAAAAAATTTTGCTCCTATTTCCCTTGAAAAATCTAACCCTTTAAAATAATCTTCTTTTTTTATGATAACACTATCTGCTTTACATTGTATTACTATTAAAGGACTTTCATTATTAATTTTACTATTTTTATTTTTCCAAATAAGAATGCTATAGTTCAAATATATTCCTTGAACTTTACTATCTTGATCCATTTGTTTTAGATCAAAACCATAGGAATTAACCAAACGGCAAATGTATTCTTGTCGTACTTTTTCTTCAGGTTTCAATACTAACCATTTATCCTTTAATGGTGCAAAAATTTTATTATCTTTTATTTGAACTTCCATCATATTCTGATTTTAATAATGTATGATTATTTCCCAATACAAAACTTAGAAAATATATTCCCCAAGACCTCATCATTGGTAAATTCTCCAGAGATTTCGCCGAGATGCTCCAAAGCAGTGCGAAGTTCGTACGCCAAAAGCTCCGTCTGTATGCCCATTGAGACCGCTTCCTCCACTTTCTGAACAGAGTTAAAGGATTTTTGCAACGCCTCGTAATGTCTTTGATTGGTGATGACTACGGCATTCTCCTCGGTTTTGAGCTCTTCAACATAGTTGGCGAGTTCAGCTTTCAAAAGTTCAATATTGATATTATCACGAGCGGAAATTCCCATTATCGTATCGGTATAATAAGGGACAAGCTCGGCTTTCAGCTGTGCATCAAAAGAGTTAAGAGTAGGCTCTTCCCTATCCACGAGCTTATCAATCTTATTGTGCAGCAAGATTACCTTTAAATCCTCTCGATAAATCTCTTTTATAAAGCTAATGACCTCCTCTGCGGTGGAATCAAACTCATCATAAAGATAAAGGAGAATTTTCGCGGTGGAAATCTTTTCTTTGGCTTTCTTTACGCCTATTTCTTCGATTTTGTCCACCGTCTCGCGGATACCCGCCGTGTCTATAAACCTAAATGCCGTCCCCTTAATGTGCAGCACCTCCTCAATCGTGTCTCTGGTTGTACCCGCAATATCACTGACAATGGCTCTTTCCTCTTTCAAAAGGGCATTGAGAAGGGTAGATTTCCCAGCGTTGGGCTTGCCGATGATAGCTACATCTATCCCGTTTTTCATCGCGTTGCCGTATTGGAAGCTGTCGATAAGGCTTTGAAGTTTTGTTTTAAGATTTTGAAGCAATTGATTAAGGGCGGAGCGGTCGGCAAACTCTACATCTTCCTCCGAGAAGTCAAGCTCCAGCTCTATCAGCGAAGTGAAGTTCAGTAAGTCATTCCTTAGAATAGAAATCTCCTGCGAAATTCCACCTTTCAGTTGATTGAGCGCCATTTTTCTCGCTGCCTCGTTCTCCGAAGCAATAAGGTCGGCAATGGACTCCGCCTGCGAAAGGTCTATCCGACCATTCATAAAGGCACGCATTGTAAATTCGCCCGCCTTAGCCATCCTCGCACCGTTATTGATGAGCGCTTCAAGGATTCTTTTTGCAATATGCGGAGAGCCGTGGAAAGATATTTCCACAGAATTTTCAGCGGTAAAGGTTCTCGGAGCATAAAACACAGAGACCATCACCTCATCGATCACCTCATCATTATCTTTTATAAAACCATAATGAACGGTATGCGTCTTCACCGCCTCTAAATCTTTCCCCTCAAAAATTTTATTGGTAATACTCACAGCATCCTCACCCGAAATGCGGATAATGCCGATCGCCCCCACTCCATTAGCCGTAGCCAATGCACAAATAGTATCTTGATTCATAAGTGCAAAAATAAGAAAATCCTCCCTTTGGAGCAGAGGGCTTTGCTACTCGATATAATCTATAAAAAGACCTGTTTCAAGAAAGAGCAAAACACTGCAATCTGGAGAGAATTATTATATTTGATGACCAATTTTATAGCGAATGAACAGATTTTCTCTCTGGGCAGTATGTATTTCTGCTTTCAGCTTTGCCCAGAATATCAGCCAGAAATTAGATAAATCCATCAGCAATTTACTCAATACAAATGAAGCATACTCTGCTAATATCTCCTTTTTCGTAAGCGATAGCAAGGGAAACCTCATCTACGAATATCAAGGGAATAAAGGGCTCTCAACGGCTTCTACACAAAAAATCTTCTCAGCAGGTGCAGCGCTGGAGACTCTGGGGAGCAACTACCGATACACCACCACTGTATCCTATTCAGGAAAGGTAGAAAGCGGGAATGTCTCGGGGGATATTATCATCACCTCAAACGGAGACCCTACGCTCGGAAGCTGGCGATACGAAGGCTACAAACCCGAAGACTTTAAACAAAAATTGCTCTCTTCACTCACCCAAAACAATATCTCCAAAATCTCTGGGAATATCATAATTGATGATTCTTGGTTTGATTTGCAGACTATCCCTGGCGGATGGGCTTGGGACGACTTGGGGAACTACTACGGAGCAGGTGTGTGGGGAGTCAATTGGAGGGAAAATCAGTTTGACCTGAACATAAAAGGCAGCGAAATACAGTCCGCCAACATCCCCTTGCCCAATCTCCACTGGGCTTCTGAACTAAAGGCAAAGGGCAGTACAGACCAAAGCCTCATCTTCACTGCACCGCACTCGGAGGTAGCGCTTATCAATGGCAACCTGCCCTCTGGGAAGCTAATGACCGTATCTGGCGCTACCCCAAACCCACCGCTAAGCCTCGGCTATGAGGTGAAAAGCTGGCTCAAAGAAGCGCAAATCTCCTTCTCGGGAGAAATCCTCACTTCCTCTGGTGAAAAGTTCAAAGGCAATGCCTCTCCCCTACCTTCCTCAAGCACTAAGATTTTGGAGTACTACTCGCCCACGCTAGACAAGATCGTCTTCTGGTTTCTCAGAAAGAGCGTAAATCTCTACGGGGAGACCTTTATAAAGACCATTGCAAAAGAAAAAACAGGCGAAAGCAACTACAAAACAGGCATAGCATTGCTCAAAAACTTCTGGGCAAGCAAAGCGGGGATACACAAAGCAATGATAAATTTTGCAGACGGCAGTGGGCTCTCCCCACAGAACTATGTCTCCGCAAAAGCAGAAGTACAGGCGCTCCTCTGGGCAAAAAAGCAAAACTGGTTTAATGCCTTCTATGACGCCCTACCCACCCTAAACGGTATGAAGATGAAGAGCGGCACCATAAGAAATACCAAGTCTTTCGCGGGCTATCACAACGGCTACACCTTCTCCATCATCATCAATAATTACCAAGGGAATAATGCCACAGAAGCGCTCTACAAAGTATTAAACCACCTGAAATAAAACCCTCAACCAACAAAGAAAAATGAAAAGACGGCTCTATCTATCAAAGTTTAATGTTTGGCTCACTTATATCTTTTTTACGGGTATCGTTAGCGCCATCGTGGTCTATTCCATCTTTCTCGTAAAAGAATTAAGGGCAAGGGAGACCAACCGAATGGGCATCTTCGTAAAGGCAATGCAACTCCTGCAAGAGAACCCCACAAGCATCTCTCCCGATACTCAGGATTTGATTTTATCCATCCTCGAGGAGAATAACCAGCTGCCCGTTATCGTAACCGATAGTAGAAAACGCCCCATCATCAGCGAAGGCACTTTTAGAAACATCCCCGAAGACATCATTAAGGATAAAAACCATCTGAAAACCTACATCCAGCAGATGGAGAGCAACTATCCTCCCTTTGAAATAAAGCTGGCAAACAACGAGACCCAACTGGTATTCTACGATAATTCAGCATTGCTCAACAATCTCCAATATTACCCTTACTTCCTCGGGGTCTTCATCCTCTCCTACCTCATCGTCTCCATCTGGTTTATGCAAACAATGAAGCGCCGAGACGAGGGCTTCCTCTGGGCTGGGCTCGCCAAAGAAACCGCACACCAAATTGGTACTCCGCTATCGTCTATGATTGGCTGGACGGAGATTCTAAAGCTCGAAAATCCTAACAGCACAGGTATAGACGAAATAGAAAAGGACATCCTAAGGCTGAAAACCATCTCCGAGAGGTTCTCAAAAATAGGCTCCATACCCGAGCTGAAAGACTACAACCTCTCCGAAACCCTACGCCTCAATTTTGATTACTTAAAGAGCCGAATCTCCGCCAAAATTAATTTTACTCTAAGCCTCCCCGAGCAGGAAATCCTCATTCCTCACAACAGAATCCTCTTCAGCTGGGTGATAGAAAACCTTGTAAAAAACGCCGTAGATGCAATGAAAGGTATCGGCAGCCTGCACATCTCCCTCTACCAGAAAAACCACTCGATTTTTATGGATTTTAAAGACTCCGGCTGTGGTATGACGAGCAAACAAGCCCAGCGAATCTTCCTCCCAGGCTACTCCACCAAAAAACGAGGCTGGGGATTGGGGCTAAGCCTTGCCCAAAGGGTAATAAAAACCTACCACAAAGGGAAAATCTCCATTGCCGAAACCGAAATAAACAAAGGCACTACCTTCCGAATAAAGCTGTAAGTGGTAGGCAATAGGCTGTATGCGATTAGTTTGTAGTTAGTGGCTACTGGCAGTTAGTTTGTGATAAGTGGCTCCCCACGCTAGTGGGTGCTATTGGTTATTGGTGCTGTCATCGGATGGGGGTTGGTAGATGAGCTCGACCAATTCTACCCCCTTGTTTTGCATCTTGTGGATTTTAAAATGGTAATTCAGCAGGTTAAACTCTTGGTTCTCCTCTGGAATATCTTCGAGCTCGTGGAGAATAAAGCCCGCAAGGGTATTATAATCACCTTCATCGGAGAGCGGGAGCGCCTCTGGGAGGTGCTCGTTAATCTCTTCCAACGGTTGTGCTGCCTGCACCCAGTAGGTGTTTTCATCTACTTTTTCTACGATTTTCTCCTCGTCATCTTCCTCATCTTGGATTTCGCCCACGAGCTCCTCGAGGATATCTTCGAGGGTAATGATGCCCTCCGTACCGCCAAACTCATCAATGACGATAGCGAGGTGCATTTTCTTTGATTGGAAGACTTTCAGCAGGTCAGAAATCTTCTTACTCCCGACAACAAAGAATGCCTCGCGCATCAGTTCTCTAAGGTCAGAATGGCTGATATTCCCCGAGCGCTTTACATACTCGCGGATGATTTCCTTCGTATAGAGCACCCCGATGATGTTATCTATGGAGTCTTCATAGACGGGGATTCGGGAGTAGCCACTTTCCATAATGGTATTGAGGATATCGTCTATCGGGTCTTCTATGTCTATGGAATGGATATTCTGCCTCGGCACCATTATCTGCTTGGCAGAATGATCGGTGAAATCAAAAGCATTTTTAATGATTTCGTAATTCTCTTCTTCTATCTCGCCAGAATCTGCGCTCTGCTTTACCAAAAGCTGAAGTTCTTCGGTGGAATGAATATCGGAGTCGGAGGCTGGCGGTATGTTGATGAGCCTTAAAAACCCATTGGAAGTGGAGTTCATCAGCCAGATAAAAGGCTGAAAAAGGGTGGTAAATATCCTTAGCGGATAGGCAATAAACATTGCTGTGGGTTCTGACTTTCTTATCGCGATAGACTTAGGAACCAGCTCGCCAAACACAATATGGAGGATGGTAATAATAAGAAAACTGAGCACCAAAGAGAGGGTGGTGAGGAGGGTTTCATCTAAACCGATATTGAATGACAAGAAAAGTCGCTCGATAACGCTGTGCACGGCAGCCTCTCCTACCCAACCGAGCGCCAGAGAAGCAAGGGTAATCCCCAATTGAGTAGCGGAGAGATAGGCATCGAGCTTTTTAATGATATGCTCTGCCTGCTTTGCGAGAGGATTGCCCTCTGCTGCTTTTATTTGAATTTGAGAGTAGCGTACTTTTACGATTGAAAATTCGGCTGCCACGAAAAAGCCATTGAGAATAACAAGAAATAAAGCCAATAGTATCCTGACCGAGTCGTCCATTTTTATACGAAATATTAATCAGGACAAAGATATATATTTTTTTATAACTAAAATGCCCTAGGAAATTGGGATTCTAAACCTGCGATGAGATACGGCGGATAAAAAAACATCGGCTCTACAAGTAGAGCCGATGCGGTAATGATAATGTTCAATAAATTTAAAAATAAAAATTATGAATTTTTTAATGCTTCTGCGCCAGATACAATCTCGAGGATTTCGTTTGTAATCGCTGCCTGACGAGCTTTGTTGTAATAAATTACCAATTCGCTCTTCAGTGCCTGTGCATTATCGGTCGCTTTATGCATTGCCGTCATCCTCGCACCGTGCTCAGACGCTACAGAATCGAGCACCGCCTTGAAAAGTTGAGTTTTTATAGACTTAGGGATAAGGTTATCCAAAATCTCTGCACGGCTTGGCTCAAAGATATAATCTTTCTCTACTCCTACATCTTCGGTCTCTGGCATTGATATAGGGAGGAACTTCTCTGCCTGAACCTCCTGTGTAGCTGCATTGATAAACTTATTGTAGATAAGATATACTTCATCAAATTTACCTTCTACGAAGTCCTTCATCACAGAATAAGCTACGCTGGATACTGCATCGAAGGTGAGGTTATCGTATATCGCACTATGGTTTGCATATACTTCCTTCAATTTCTTTACAGCATCAAAAGCCTTTTTACCAATTGTAAGAACTTCTACTTCTACGCCTTCTTTAAGAGCTATCTGATGGTTGAGCTCTTTTATAACGGAGGAGTTGAAAGCCCCTGCAAGCCCTCTGTTGGAAGTAATCGCGATAAAGAGAACGCGCTTTACCTCTCTTGCCTGTGCATATACGGAGATATTATCAGGGTTTGAGCTTGAATTTACATTTTGGATAAGCTCTTGTAACTTTTCAGAATAAGGTCTGAGCATTACAATCGCATCTTGAGCTTTTTTGAGCTTAGCAGCAGATACCATTTTCATAGCGCTGGTGATCTGCATCGTAGATGAGATTGATGTAATTCTTCCTCTAATTTCTTTTAAGTTCGCCATTGTTTTATTGTATTAGTTGAAGGCTTAATCTCTTAAACCTTCAACAGTGAACCATTAATTATACTTCGCAGCGATGTCGTTTGCAGCTGCTTTCAATACACTTGTAATGTCTCCATCTATCTTACCTGCTTTGATGGCAGCCATAGTATCCGGATGCTTAGCTCTAAGGAATTCTACATATTCCTTCATAAACTCTTTTACCTTTCTTACAGGTACATTTCTAAGCAAGTTTTCTGTACCCGCATATACCATCGCTACCTGGTCTTCTACACGAAGCGGAGAGTTTACAGGCTGTTTAAGGATTTCCACATTCTTCTCACCTTTTGTAATAACGGAAAGTGTAGCGGCATCAAGGTCTGAACCGAATTTAGCAAATGCTTCAAGCTCCTTATACTGTGCTTGGTCAAGTTTTAATGTACCCGATACTTTTTTCATTGATTTAATCTGAGCATTTCCCCCTACTCTGGATACTGAGATACCCACATTAATCGCTGGTCTTACCCCAGAGTTAAACAAATCAGACTCCAAGAAAATCTGCCCATCTGTAATGGAGATAACATTGGTTGGGATATACGCGGAGACATCCCCTGCTTGGGTTTCAATAATCGGAAGAGCGGTAAGCGAACCACCACCTTTTACAACAGGTTTTAATGATTCTGGGAGGTCATTCATTTGCTTAGCAATTTCATCGTCTGCGATTACTTTTGCTGCTCTTTCCAATAAACGGGAGTGTAAGTAGAATACATCCCCAGGATATGCCTCACGACCTGGTGGTCTTCTCAATAATAGGGAAAGCTCACGATAAGCTACCGCCTGTTTAGATAAATCATCATAGACGATAAGGGCTGGGCGCCCTGTATCACGGAAGAACTCTCCGATAGCCGCACCTGCCATTGGTGCATATACCTGCATTGGTGCAGGGTCAGAAGCGTTTGCTGCTACTACTACAGTATAAGCGAGTGCTCCTTTGTCTGCCAAAGTCTGAACAATCTGAGCTACAGTAGAGCCTTTTTGCCCAACAGCAACATATATACAGAATACAGGCTCGCCTGCATCATAAAATTCTTTTTGATTAAGGATAGTATCGATAGCTACAGTAGTTTTCCCTGTCTGTCTATCTCCAATGATAAGCTCTCTCTGCCCTCTTCCGATAGGAATCATTGAGTCTACCGCTACGATACCTGTTTGTAATGGCTCATTTACTGGCTGACGATAAATAACCCCTGGAGCTTTTCTTTCCAATGGCATTTCATATAAATCACCAGTGATAGGTCCTTTACCATCAATAGGGTTACCAAGAGTATCTACCACCCTTCCGAGAAGCCCCTCTCCTACTTTAATAGAAGAGATTCTATTGGTTCTCTTTACAGTATCTCCTTCTTTTACGAGTTTAGATTCACCTAAAAGAGCGATACCTACATTATCTTCTTCAAGGTTTAATACAATACCTTCTACATCTGAAGAGAATTTTACCAACTCTCCGTATTGTACATTTTCAAGCCCATAAACACGAGCGATACCATCACCAATCGTTAGTACAGTACCAACTTCTTCAATATTAGATTGAGTATCAAAATTCGCTAATTGCTGTTTTAAAATAGCTGAAACTTCAGCTGGATTTATTTCTGCCATTGTGTGGTTGTTTTATCTTTTAATTTAACTGAAAGTTTTTCTTAATTTGATTTAACTTGGATTTTACGGAAGCATCAATCTGCTGATCTCCTACTCTTAGGATATACCCTCCCAGTATCTCTGGCTTGATGATAAGCTCAAGCTCATACTGAGAACCCTGAACCAGGGTTGTAGATTTTAAAATATGATCTACCGACTGAGAAGAGAGCTGTGTAGCAGTGGTAAGTGTAACCTTTTGCACATTATTTTCAGCATTAATTTTATTAATGTATTCCTGTGCTATCTCTTCCAAGTGAGATTCTCTACCTCTTGAAATCACCAGCTTTACAAAGTTCTGAGAAACGGGTGAGAAACCTTTGAAAATCTCTTGAACTACGGATAATTTCTTTTTATAGTCAATGAACGGAGTCTCTAAAAATCTCACCAAATCCTTAGATTCGGATAAGACTTTTATAATATCCTTCATTTCGGTGTAGATAGTCTGAGTCTGGTTTGATTCCTTTGCAAAATCAAGCAGTCCCTGAGCATATCTTCTTGCAACTTTACTCGTAAGCATATTAGTTATGGTTAGAGTTATTCAAATAGTTTTCTACCAAAGCATTTTGAGCATCAGAATTATCTAATTTCTGCTTTAATATTTGCTCAGCTATGCCTACAGAGAGAGCACCAATCTGGTTTTTAATATCTGCCATAGCTGCTGCTTTCTCTGCTTGAATGGTTTGCTTAGCCTGCTCGATAAGCTTCTCGCCTTCTGCTTTTGCTACATCTTGAGCTTCGCTTACAATTTTATCTTTTAATTCTCTTGCTTCTTTCAGGATAGCATCTCTTTCTATTTTCGCTTCACGGACGATTCTCTCGTTATCAGCTTTCAAGGACTCCATTTCTTTTCTTGCGAGTTTAGCCTGGTTAAGCGCATCTGTAATGGATACTTCTCTTTCATTTACAGCAGAAAGGATAGGCTTCCAAGCATATTTTGCTAAAAGAGCTACCAAGATGAGGAAGACAACAGCCGTCCAAAATATATTACCAATTGATGGGGTTAATAATTCCATTATATATATAAGTTTTTATGATTTACTTTTCTAACTTTTTATAAAGACCTCTGCAAACCAACCGTCTGCAGAGGTTCTTTAAATTGTCTATTATCCGTTACCAAGCATTGCTACTACGATACCGAATAGACCAGCACCTTCAATAAGAGCTGCTGCGATAATCATTGCAGTTTGGATTTTACCTGATTGCTCTGGTTGTCTTGCAATACCATCCATTGCAGAAGAACCAATTTTACCAATTCCAAATCCTACACCAAGAACAGCTAAACCTGCTCCAATTGCTGCGATACTACCTGTCATAATATTATAATTTAAAAAAGTTATTTAATTATTTATTTCTCTGATTAATGATCGTGATGAGGTTCCTCTACTGCTGAGCCTATAAAGAGGGCTGTAAGCATTGTAAAGATATACGCCTGTAGTGCTGCTACCAATACTTCAAGGGTATAGATAAAGAGAGACATACCTAATGCTACAGGAGCTATTGCATAAGTTTTCATAATAAAGATAAGTGCAAGTAAGCTCATAATAATGATATGCCCAGCCGTCATATTAGCAAAGAGACGAATCATCAATGCAAAAGGTTTTGTGATAATACCCAATAGCTCTACTGGAACGAGGATAAGATAAATCAAAATCTTTCCTCCGAAAGGCATTCCCTTACCGAGTGGATCAAACATATGCATCCAATAGGTTTTTCTACCGCTGAGGTTTACAATTAATAAAGTGAGTACAGAAAGCGTAAAGGTAAAAGCGATATTCCCCGTAGTATTGGCTGCGCCTGGGAAAAGCCCGAGAATATTAAGCACCCAAATAAAGAGGAACAGAGTAGTTAAATAAGGCACATACTTTCTATACCTAAGCGCTCCTATATTTTGCAATGCGATATCATCTCTCACAAAGAGTACAAGAGGCTCTATAAATTTGGCTATTCCAGAAGGAACTTGTGATTTTTTATAAGAAGATGCAGTAGCAAATCCTATTATTAATAAGATAAGGGCTGCTAAAAGCATTTGTGCTACATTCTTAGTAATAGATAAGTCAAGAGGTTTTAGATTTTCATCTGTCGGGTGATGGTGTTCATCTAATTTTAAATCTCCTGATGCATTGGTTTCGTATATTTTTTCGTGAAAAAGCACATAGTATTTACCGTCTTTCTCTACCACTTCACTCTTCCCTGCTTCATTAGAATGCCCAAATTCTGCTGAGCTGAATACCTTTAAACCATTATCCCAAAGAATAACTGGCAAGTTAAGCGTTACAGAGTTTTCTCCTTCTCCCCAAAAGTGCCAAGAATGCCCATCTTGAATATGGTGCATAATAAATGGTACGGGATTATACTTCTCCTCTTTCCCTGCTTCTGAATGCCCATTCTCACTGGAAAAACCAAGTGTAAATGTCAATAGCGAAAAGGCAATCAAGAGTCTTTTAAAATTCATAACTAAATGCTATTTCAAAATTTTCGCAAAAATAGAAAATAATAATTGAATCCTACAATTGTTTAGATAGATTTTATATGATTTTTATCCTATTTTTTCAAGAGCTTTATCAGCAGGAGAACCTCCGCCGCCAAATAAGCCCAATAAAGCATAAAATAAGAAAGTATTTCCTCCTTAAAATCCTTTTGGAAAACGGCAATATACCCCATTGCAAAGAGCTTAAAGACCACAAAGCCCAAGAACGCAAATCCTATGATAGCCGACTTATCCAATATATAAAGCGTAAGAAAAGTCATCACCCCTATAAATGCGGTAAAGAATATCAAAAAGTGTATTCTGTAGTTGAGAGAAATAATGCCCTGCACCTGCAAGAAATACTGAGCGAGGAATAAAAGCACAGCAAAGAGGATAAATACCAGAAAGGAATAGAGGGCAAATCTAGTTTTCTTCATACCTCGCAAAACTAAATATTTTTTCAGAATTAATACTTCTCAGCGGTTTTAAATAAAGATTAACCGCCTTGATAATAGATTTTATGCCAAATTGTCTACTTTTGCAATTGGGTATGTTTTTTGCCAAAACCGCCCCGCTATTCTTAAAAGAACAAAAACTATGGATATTAAAAAGGATTTTAGAGATTTCTCTGTAAAGCATCTGGGCAATAATGGCCTCGCTACCGACCAATATATGAATGCGTTTAACCCCACAAACCTCACGCCTTATATTATGGAGGAAAGGCGACTAAATGTAGCGCAAATGGATGTCTTCTCCCGACTGATGATGGACAGAATCATCTTCCTCGGGACGGGGATTGATGACCAAGTGGCAAACATCGTAACCGCACAGCTCCTCTTCTTAGAGAGTGCAGACCCAAGTAAAGACATTCAGATTTACATCAATTCACCAGGGGGCAGTGTATATGCAGGACTCGGAATTTATGACACAATGCAAATCATCAAGCCAGATGTAGCAACCATCTGCACGGGTATGGCAGCATCTATGGGGGCAGTTCTCCTCGTAGCAGGTGAAAAAGGCAAGCGCTCAGCACTAAAACACTCACGAGTGATGATTCATCAGCCGAGTGGTGGTGCTCAGGGAGTAGCTTCCGATATGGAAATCAACCTCAGAGAGATGCTAAAACTCAAAAAAGAACTCTACGAAATCATCTCCTCCCACTCTGGGCAGAGCTTCGATTGGGTAGAAAAGGCGTCCGACAGAGATTATTGGATGACCTCTGAAGAAGCAAAAGGCTTCGGAATGATAGACGAAGTACTACAAAAAGCAGCAAGTAATAAGCAGTAGGCTTAAAGCTCTCTGCAGCAGTTACAGGCGCCCCAAAGGGGCGCCTGTAACTGCTTATTGGCTACTGGCTTTTAGCTAATAGCTGTGGACGGTTATAGGCAGTAAGCTTAATTAGTGGCTGGCTATTGGCGGTGTATGATTAGTTTGTAGATAAGTGCATCACCTGCAAGGTGCTACGCGAGTGGATAATCGCCTCACTGGCTACAGTGTGCCTGCTGTGCTACGGCTAAGTTCGTCGGCTGGTAGCCGTGCTCCACTGGCTACGGTGTGAAGGAGGTCATTGAGTTCTTCTATGCTTTTTACCTTCTCTTTTCTTATTATTAGCTGGGTACCTTCTGGGGTATCTTTTTGTTTTAGAACGGCTGAGGTAGGGTTTTGGCTAAGGTAGTTGAGGATATGGGCAAACTTCTCGCTGCGGTAGAATTTGTCCTGCGGATTTTGGGGTAGATATCCAAGGAATACCCCTTTCTTTACAATAAGCCGCTCTAAGCCAATATCAGCCGAAAGCCACTTAAGCTCTACCGATTTCAGGAGGTTGATGGCCTCTTGTGGCAGGTCTCCAAAGCGGTCAATCAGCTGAGCTTGGAAGCTATGAAGCTCCTCTATAGTCTCTATCTCTGCCAGTCTTTGGTAGAGCAGGAGCCGCTCTTCGGTACTTTGTACATAATCATCAGGGAGCATCAGCTCGAGGTCGGTATCTATATTGACCTCTTTTTTAGAGTTGAAGAGCTTCTTTCGGTCTTCTTCATTCTCAAAATACTGCTCAAACTGCTCATCATTCTGAAGCTCTTCCAATGCCTCCTGCATAATCTTCTGATAAGTATCAAAGCCCATCTCGTTGATAAAACCACTCTGCTCGGCACCGAGCAGGTCCCCTGCTCCGCGGATTTCAAGGTCTTTCATTGCGATTTGGAAACCACTCCCAAGGTCGGAGAACTGTTCTACGGCCTCAAGTCTTTTGCGGGCATCGGGAGTCATCATATCCATCGGTGGAGTGATGAGGTAGCAGAAAGCCTTTCGGTTACCCCTACCCACACGGCCTCGCATCTGGTGGAGGTCTGCCATACCGAAGCGCTGAGCATCATTAATGAAAATGGTATTTGCATTCGGTACATCTACCCCACTTTCTACGATGGTGGTAGAGACGAGTACATCGTACTTACCCTCCATAAAATCGAGGATACGGCTTTCGAGCTCCTTTCCATCGAGCTGACCGTGTCCTGTAATGACCCTTGCATCAGGGACAAGCCTTTGGATAAGCCCTGCGATTTCCTGCAAGTTTTCTATTCTATTATTAATGAAATACACCTGCCCATCTCTCTGTATTTCGTAGGATATGGCATCTCTCAGCATCTCTTCATCAAAGCCTATGAGCTGAGTATCTACTGGCTGCCGATTAGGTGGCGGAGTTTTAATGACAGAAAGGTCTCTGGCTGCCATCAGGGAGAATTGTAGCGTGCGAGGGATAGGAGTGGCGGTAAGGGTGAGCGTATCTATATTGGTACGGAGGGTTTTTAGTTTGTCCTTTACGGATACACCAAACTTATGTTCCTCATCTATGATGAGAAGCCCTAAGTCTTTAAACTTCACTTTATCTGAGACCAACTGATGCGTACCGATAACGATATCAATCTTTCCCTCTTCCAAGCCTTTCAGGGTTTCATTTTTCTGCTTTGTCGTCCGAAAACGGTTGAGGTAAGAGATATTTACGGGAAAGTCTTTCAGCCTTTCCTTAAAACTCCTATAATGCTGGAATGCGAGTATGGTTGTAGGCACGAGTATCGCGACTTGCTTACCATCGGTTGCAGCTTTGAATGCCGCACGAATAGCCACTTCGGTTTTACCAAAGCCCACATCTCCACAGATGAGCCTGTCCATCACGGTTTCGGCTTCCATATCTTTTTTTACTTCTATGGTAGCTTTCTCTTGGTCGGGCGTATCTTCGTAGATAAAGCTGGCTTCAAGCTCGTTTTGAAGATAGGTATCGGGGGTAAAAGCAAAGCCCTTGGCAGCCTTTCGCTTTGCATAGAGTTTTATCAGGTCAAAGGCAATCTGCTTTACCTTTGCCTTGGTCTTTTGTTTTAATGACTTCCAAGCGGTAGAACCTAGCTTTGAAAGGACGATTTCCTTTCCTTCGGCGCCATTATATTTAGAAATCTTGTGCAAAGAGTGTATGCTTACATAGAGCAAATCTCCATTCTTATACGAGAGCTTAAAACATTCCTGTATGTTGCCGTCATTATTCACCTTTACAAGACCCATAAACTTCCCAATGCCGTGGTCTATATGGGTAATATAATCGCCTATTTTAAGAGACATCAAATCTTTCAGGGTAAGCTGTTCTGATTTAGCAAAGGTATTCTTCGGCTTAAAGCGTTGGTACCTATCAAAAATCTGATGGTCGGTATACACAGAAATGCGAGAGCTGGTATCGATAAAGCCCTCGTGGAGCTCGGAGGTAAAGCTCTGGAAAGGGATATTCTTCTCCTTCTCTTCAAAGATGTTTTGAAGCCTTTCCCTTTGCTTTTCGTTGGAGAAAGATATCCAGACGGAATACTGATGATGCAGCTTGTCTTCCAAATCCTGAATAAGCATCTCAAAGTTTTTATTAAAACTCGGCTGAGGCGTCTGGCTAAGCTGTAATTCCATACGATTAGCATCACCCAAATGCTTTTCTGAAAGAGGCTGAGCAGAGAAATCTACCACCTTAAACCTCTGGAAGTGCTGGGTAAATTCTTCTTCGGAGACGAACAGCTCCTCTGGATGGCTATGATTTATAGCCTCACTTAGCGCGCCGAATTTTTCAAGGGATTGATGATAGAAGCTCTTGATTTTATTAAAAGTTGCATAAGCCTGCTGGGTGATGATAAGGGTATCTGGCGGGAGTATATCAAGGAAAGGCACTCGCTTTCCTACTACTGCAAAGTTCATATTAGAAACCAGCTCAAACTCCTCTACCTTGCCTACGGAAAGCTGAGTTTCTATATCAAACTCTCTAATGCTCTCCACTTCATTCCCAAAGAAAGAGATGCGGTAGGGTTTTTCATTGGAATAAGAAAATACATCTACAATCCCTCCTCGTACGGAGAACTCACCAGGCTCGGAAACAAAGTCGGTCGGGTTAAAATTAAACTGATGCAGAAGTTCTTCTGTAAAGTTAAAATCCAACTGCTCGCCTACCTTTATCTTATGTGAGATTGCTTTAAAGTCTTCTTTTTTCATTACTTTCTCGCAGAGCGCTCCTGAATGTGCTACAATGACTTTTGGCTCGCTGCTCAAGAGTATTTTATTGAGTACTTCCGTTCGCAATACGATGTTTGCATTCTGTGTTTTCTCAATCTGATAAGGCTCAAGGTGAGTCTCTGGGAAATAGAGTACTCGCTCCTCTCCCACCAGATTCTCCATTTCAGAAGTGATGTAAAATGCCGCTTCCTTATCATCAGTAATGAAGAGCAAAGTTTTATTCTGAACCGTAAAAAGCTCTGCAGCAATAAGCGAAGGCACAGAACCCGCACTCCCCTTTACATTAATATAATGATGAGTAGATAATCCTTCAAAAATATCCTTTCCAAAGTCTCTTCTTAAAAGCTCTGGCAGAAGAGATTCATTTATTTTCTTCATATCTTTCTTTAAATGCTCAAAAGCTGAAAGCAGAATGCCAACAGCTGAAACAGGCAGGCAAAGATAGTAAAACCCAATGTAAATAATCCTCTCAAATCTACCCTCTATACTGCTCTAAGCAGGTTTGGGCTGTCTCCCTCCATAGCTCATTACAATTATTAAACTCTGAGAGATAAACGAGTGTTCTACCTCATCAAAAATATTTCTTTACTTTTGCTCATTATGAATCAAAAATGGATTTACCTTCCAGAACCCAATGAAGAGGTGGTAGATGGGCTGAGCGCCTCTATCGGATTTGGGACATTGGAATCTAAAATACTTGTGCTAAGAGAGATTGATGACTATCAAAAAGCACGCGAATTCTTCAAACCTAAACTCGAAGATATACACAACCCCTTCCTGATGGCAGATATGCAGAAAGCCGTAGAGCGAATCGCTACCGCCATAGAGAATGGTGAGAAAATCCTCATCTATGGAGATTATGATGTGGATGGAACCACTGCCGTATCCTTGATGTACCTCTACCTAAGCAAAATCGTAGACAAGAAATACCTCGACTTCTATATACCCGACAGGAATTTGGAGGGCTATGGAGTCTCTACGGAGGGAATTGACTTTGCGAAGAAGAATGATTTCTCGCTCATCATCGCATTAGATTGTGGGATAAAAGCAGGAGATAAAATAGACTATGCCAATAGCTTGGGAATAGACTTCATCGTTTGCGACCACCACCTGCCCAGTGATAAAATCCCCAATGCCTTTGCAGTGCTCGACCCCAAGAGAGCCGACTGCCGATATCCCTACAAAGAACTCTCAGGATGTGGCGTAGGTTTCAAACTCTGCCAAGGACTAAACGCCATCTATAAAATCCCAGAAAATGAACTCTTCGAGCTTACCGACTTGCTTGCCATATCCATAGCAGCGGATATCGTAGCGATTACGGGAGAGAACAGGCATTTAGCCAAGATTGGTCTCAAAACCCTGAGAAAAACAAGGAAGCTCGGGCTACGCCAGCTCATCCCCAAAGAACGGCTCTCTACCTTTGATATATCCAATATCGTTTTTGAAATCGCCCCGAAAATCAATGCCGCAGGGAGAATCTCCCACGCTAAAGCAGCCGTAGAACTGATGATTTCCGATAATCTGAAAAGCGCAAAGCACATCGTACAGGAGATTATGAATCTAAATGATGAAAGACGAGAGCTGGATATCAACTCTACATTAGAAGCACTCCAACAGATTGAAGATACTCACCAGCAGAACAACTACTCCACCATAGTCTATAACCCCAAGTGGAACAAAGGCGTTATCGGAATTGTAGCCTCTCGGCTGATAGAGACTTACTACAAGCCTACGCTCGTCTTTACCGAAGGGAATAATGGAGAGCTGGTCGCTTCTGCCCGCTCAATATCAGATTTTGATGTGTATGAAGCATTGGATTTATGCTCCGACCTCTTCCTGAAATTCGGAGGGCATCAGGCTGCGGCAGGCCTTGTAATGGAGAAAGAAAAATTCGAGGAGTTTAAAGAGCGCTTCGAGAAAATCGTCTCCGAAAGAATAAAAGAACACCAGCGAACGCCAAGCATACAGATAGATACCATTATCCATATAGATGACCTCAACCGAGAGTTTTACAACTTCCACAGAAAACTGGCTCCTTTCGGTCCAAAGAATATGAAACCCATACTCGTTCTGAAAGACCAGAGAGTAACGGGCTTGGTAAAGACAATGGGCAAGGAAGACTACCACTTAAAATTCTACATCCGCCAAGAATCTACGGGTAAGAATATAGAATGTGTGGGCTTTAAACTCGGGGAGTATGTAGAGAGGTTCCGCACCGAGAGTTTTGATATCGCCTTTACGGTAGAGGAAAACCACTGGAAAGGAAATGTAACCTATTACCTCAACCTTAGGGCTGTAAAATTCCACTAATCCAATATCTTTTATTTAAGCTATGAAAATAGGGCTTTTCTTCGGGTCGTTTAATCCCATACACATCGGGCATTTGATTTTAGCCAACTATATTCTGGAACATTCGGATATGGATGAGCTGTGGTTTATCATCAGTCCGCAGAATCCGTTTAAAGACAAGAAATCTCTGCTCAACGACCACTATCGCCTCGATATGGTAGAGCTCGCGATAAAGAATTATCCCAAGATGAGGGCTTCCAATATAGAATTTTCCTTACCCAAACCAAGCTATACGATAGATACGCTGGCATACCTAAAAGAGAAATACCCTACACATTCTTTTGCTTTGATAATGGGTGAGGATAATCTCAAACACCTCCACAAGTGGAAAAACGCCAATGTATTAGTAGATAATCATCAGATTATCGTCTATCCGAGAATTTCAAATGATGATATGGAGAGTGCTCAATTTGCCCATCACCCGAATATCCACAGGATAAAAGCACCCATAATAGAGCTTTCTGCTACCGAAATCAGAAAAATGATTAAAGAAAAAAAGAGCGTACGCCCTATGCTCCCACCAGAGGTTTTTGACTATCTTGATAAAACAGGCTTCTACGAAAATTAAACATCCCAATGAACTTTATCTATACATTCTTTTCTAAGTATCCAGACGAGCGAATCATCAAATGGTTTAAAAAGGTCTGCACCGCCGAAGCAATCTCCTGCTTCTTGCTCTACTGCATTGCAATGGTCTGGAAACGGTACGACAGCGAAGGACTCCTCCCCACCATCTTTATCATTATTGTAGGAAATATTCACGGGCTCTTCTTCACGCTATATCTACTGCTTTGCCTCCCTGTAAGGAAAATCTTTAAATGGGATGATGAGGACTTCGTTTTTGCACTGCTCTCGGCATTCTTCCCCTTTGCTACGATATGGGTAGAAAAAAAACTCACGAGATTCAACCGTGATTAAAAAAGCGAGCTATCGGTCCTTTAACAAATATTTAATTCAAATTTATTTTTCAGTTTTATCCTAAACCTTTAATTTTGCCAAGAAAGTAAAGATGTCTATACACAACAAAATCGTAGAGGAAGCCATTACTTTTGATGATGTACTCCTCATCCCTTCGTACTCCGAAGTACTTCCGAACCAAGTTTCTCTTCAATCAAGACTTACCGACAAGATTACCCTGAACACGCCCATCGTCTCTGCAGCTATGGACACCGTAACCGAGGCAGAACTTGCCATTGCCCTTGCACGCGTAGGCGGGCTCGGTTTCATTCATAAGAATATGCCGATAGATGAGCAAGCCGCTCAGGTAAATAAGGTAAAACGCTCAGAAAACGGAATGATTTCTGACCCCGTAACCCTTACCAAAGACCATACTTTGGGCGAAGCAAAAGAACTGATGCTTCGATATAAGATTTCAGGGCTTCCTGTGGTAGATTTTAATAACAGACTGATAGGAATCATTACCAACAGAGATGTAAAATACCAAGAAGATGAATCTATAAAGGTAGAAGAACTGATGACGAAGGACAACCTCATTACCTCCGATAAGAATGCTACACTGGAAACAGCAAAGGAAATCCTCCTGAGCAACCGAGTAGAGAAGCTCCCTATCGTAGATGATGAATATCGCCTCGTAGGGCTCATCACCATAAAGGATATAGACAACCAGATGGAATACCCCAATGCCAATAAAGACAAAAACGGCAGGCTCATCGTAGGGGCTGGCGTAGGGGTAGGCGTAGATACTATGGAGCGCGTAAAAGCCCTTGTAGATGCAGGTGTAGATATCATCACCATAGACTCCGCACACGGGCATTCCAAAGGAGTGGTTGAAAAAATCCGAGAGATTCGTTCCGCGTATCCAGATTTGGATATCGTGGGCGGGAATATCGTAACCGCAGAAGCAGCAAAAGACCTCATCGATGCCGGCGCCAATGTCCTGAAAGTAGGCATTGGTCCAGGCTCCATCTGCACTACTCGAGTAGTGGCGGGTGTGGGCGTACCTCAGCTCTCCGCAATCTACAATGTCTACGAATACGCCAAAACCAGACGCGTAAGCGTTATCGCCGATGGGGGTATTAAGCTCTCTGGCGACATTGTAAAAGCCCTTGCATCGGGTGCAAATGCCGTAATGCTCGGTTCCCTCTTTGCTGGAACGGAAGAAGCTCCAGGCGAGGAAATCATCTTCCAGGGTAGAAAGTTTAAATCCTACCAAGGTATGGGGAGCCTCGCAGCGATGAGAAGAGGAGGCAAGGAAAGATACTTCCAAGCAGAAGCAAAGAAATTCGTACCCGAAGGCATAGAAGGCAGAGTGCCATACAAAGGGAAGATAGAAGATGTAGTCTTCCAGCTCGTAGGGGGCATCCGCGCGGGTATGGGCTACTGCGGCACGAAGGACATCCCTACCCTACAAACCGATAGCAAAATGGTGAAGATTACAGGCAGCGGCCTCAAAGAATCCCACCCCCACGATGTTATCATTACCCAAGAAGCACCGAACTATTCGCTATAAGCCTTAGGCGACAGGCAGTAAGCAGTAGGCTTTGCTAACAGGTATTGGCAATTAAGTTTATAATAAAAATCTACGGGCGTCCTTTCAGGACGCCCGTAGATTTTAAAGAAGATATATCTCACATTTAGTTTAAGTAATCACTTTCCACGCTCTGGGCTTACTGTCTATAGCCTACTGCAAAATCCTTACTTTTGCAAAATGAAAACTGAGAAAATCATTTTGGGGATAGACCCTGGCACTACGGTGATGGGCTTTGGTATTATTGCCATTCGAGGAGGGAGAATGTCGCTGGTCTCTATACACGAGCTTATCCTCAAAAAGTATCCTAACCACGCTACTAAACTCAAACATATCTTCGAGAAAACCCTTGCTCTTATAAATGAATATCACCCCGATGAAGTGGCTTTGGAAGCTCCTTTTTATGGTAAGAATGTACAGTCTATGCTCAAATTAGGGAGGGCACAGGGGGTGGCTATGGCAGCAAGCCTTTACCGAGATATACCGATTACAGAATACTCTCCCAAGAAGGTAAAAATGGCAATTACGGGTAATGGTAATGCCAGTAAAGAGCAGGTTGCCGCAATGCTAAAAAACCTCTTAGAGCTAAAAGAATTCCCCACCAAATACCTCGATGCTTCAGACGGACTGGCTGTGGCGGTCTGCCATTATTTCAACTCTGGAAATGCAGAAAAGGAGAAATCATACTCAGGTTGGGAAAGCTTTATCAAGCAAAATCCCGAAAGATTGAAGTAAGCAAAGAGCGTTAATTTTATATTAAAAAAGCCTATTTTAACAGAAAAGGCATAATTTTTTATACTTTTGTTTGTTGTATAAGTGTTAAATCTCTCTATTTTTATACGAAAACGAGAGTTTAAGCACAGAAGAATAGCTATTAGTCACAGTAGATGACCTGTTATGAATAAAAGATTTATACCCATTATATCGTTTCTGATGTCTGTATCGCTCATTATCTTCGTTACTTTACAAATAAAGTGGCTCAAGGAGTATTATGATGCATTAGACCAAGATTTCAGTAATAAAGTACACCTCGCACTGGAAGGCTCAGTAAAGAAAATAGAAGAAGCAGAGGTCCAGAAGTACCTCAATGAAGATTATAAAGACTTTGGAAATACGGTAATTGCCAGCAGCAAGCAGCCTTCGCTCACCACCATACAGCAAACCGAAGATTCGGCAACGAAGAAGACGATCATCTACTCCAAAAATATTATTCAAACAGAGGATATCCCGATTTCTAATAAAGGGGACAGCCTGATGCGTACCAAGCTCTTTACCGATGAGGGGATTATTGGCATTAAAACCGATAAACTCACACCTCAAATCCTTACCTCCGAGCTGAGCAATGCCCTCGGAACTGGTGAGTATGCAATGAAGGAATTCGTAAGGCTAAACGCAACCAACCTCCCCATCAGCAAGAGGGTAAATAAAGAACAGGTGCAGAAAATCATCGCTCAGGAGCTTAAACAAAATAAAGTAGATACCAGCTTTGGGTTTAGCATCTTTGATAAAAACCATAAGATGACGGATATCTTTACCAAATCCTACAAAGCAAATGAGTCTAATACCAACTACTCCCACATCCTCTTTACCGATAATCAAGGCAAGTCTATCTATACGCTATCGGTAGTCTTCCCAAGGAAAAACTTCTCTCTGTTTAAGGACAATCTGCCAATGCTTTTGGGAACCTTCCTCTCGCTTCTCACCATACTGGGGATATACATTGTATCCATTAATTATATGATGAGACAAAAGAAAATAGCGGATATTAAGACGGATTTTATCAATAATATGTCTCACGAGTTTAAGACTCCATTAGCAACCATATCCGTAGCGACCGATTCACTGGCAAATGACAGAATTGCTACCAATCCAGACAAGGTAAAATATTACTCACAACTTATAAAACAGGAGAATCTCCGAATGAAAAAGCAGGTGGAGAATGTCCTCAATATGTCTAAGCTCGAAAGAAATGAAGTAAAACTCTTCCTGAAAGAAACCAATGTACGAGAGCTTATCCTCAAAATCTCCGAATCTTTCAGGCTTATAGTTGATGAGCGCGGAGGCTCCCTCATAGAAGATTTTAATACCACAAAGTATCACTTCAAGATAGATGAATTTCACTTCTCCAATATGCTTATTAACCTCCTCGATAATGCCAATAAATACTCCCCCGAGAAGCCAGAGATAAAAATCTCTACCCGAAACGAGGGCAGCTGGTATGTCATTCAAATCTCCGATAAAGGCATCGGTATGGAAACTGAGAACAGAGGTAAGATATTTGAGAAATTCTTCCGCGAGGAAACAGGCAATATCCACAATGTAAAAGGACAAGGACTCGGACTATCTTATGTAAAAAAAATTATAGAACTGCACAAAGGGCAAATTAGTGTAGAATCCCAAAAAGGGAAAGGCTCTACCTTTACGGTAAAACTCCCAATGTAACCCAAAATAGAAATAAGTATAAAACAAAAAAGAATAGATATGAACAACAGGATTTTATTAGTAGAAGACGACCAAAGCTTCGGGGTAGTGCTAAGAGACTACCTTATGATGAACGATTTTGATGTAAACCTCGCTACCGATGGCGAGCAAGGACTAAAAGAATTTACCGAAAAGGACTATGACCTCTGCCTCTTCGATGTAATGATGCCTAAAAAAGATGGCTTCTCCCTAGCCGAAGACATCAAGAAAATGGATAAAACCACTCCCATCATCTTCCTTACGGCAAAAAATATGAGAGAAGATATCCTCAAAGGCTATCAAATAGGAGCCGATGACTACATTACAAAACCATTTGACACCGAGCTCCTCCTCTACAAGATTAAGGCAATGCTCCAGCGCAGTGCAGCAGTAGAAACAGAAGAGCAGGAACAGTTTAAGTTTAGCAACATCTACTTCGATTCTATGATGAGGCACCTCAGAGTGCACGACGAAGAGCACAAACTCTCCCCAAAAGAAAACGAACTCCTCAAGCTCCTCTGCATCCATAGAAATGATTTTATGCCAAGAGAACTCGCCCTTAGGAAAATCTGGAAGAAAGAGAACTACTTCACCGCAAGGAGTATGGATGTCTACATCGCTAAGCTAAGGAAGTACCTCCGGCCAGACGAAGGGTTAGAAATCATCAATGTACACGGCGAAGGTTTTAGGCTTTTAGTAAAGAATTAATACAGCAAGCAGTATGGGGAAAAATAAATTAGCCAGATTTGCGGAAAACAAAACCCTTCCCAATGTAATACAACCCACAAGAGACGAAGCACTCAGCGGCTTCCACCTCAAAGGAAAATGGAGAGCAGAGCATTTCAAAAACGCTAATCCTATCGTATTAGAGCTCGGTTGCGGGAAGGGCGAGTACTCCGTAGGGCTTGCAAAAGCATTTCCAGAGAAGAACTTTATCGGCTTAGATATAAAAGGAGCGAGATTCTGGTTCGGAGCAAAAGAAGCAATACAGGAAAACATAAACAATGTGGCCTTCCTGAGAACTCAAATAGAGCTTATCGACTGCTTCTTCGAGGAAAATGAAGTAGATGAAATCTGGATCACCTTTCCAGACCCGCAAATAAAATACAGGCGTACGAAGCACAGGCTTACCCACCCCGACTTCCTCTCTCGATACAAGAAAATCCTGAAACCAGATGGGATAATCCACCTCAAAACCGACTCCGAATTCCTGCACGGATATACTTTGGGGCTTCTCCAAGGGCTCGGCTGCGAAATCCTCACCGCCCATCACGACATCTATGGAGCGATAGAATACGAGCCCGATACCCCTCTCCTTCGGGGTATTCAAACCCACTACGAGGAGCTCTTCTCCGCAAAAGGGAAACTCATCACCTACATAAAATTCCGATTGTAATATAAAATAAGCCTCTCTAAAATAGAGCAAGTAGCCTTGATATCTTGCTTTTGGGTCTGTCTTAAGAAACTCGAGGGTGAAAATCATCAATCAGCAAGGCATTATAGAGTTTGATAATTTTAATACCCCTGATGAAAAGGCTAGCTGGGGATATGGGCTACAAAAAAATCTAAAAGCCTATATGGTGTATTTCTTTGGAGGTAAATTAAACTGTATAGACTACGGGCTTATCTACTTATTTATAAAACCCAAGACACCCCATCAGATGAAAATACTTTTCCTCCCAAGCTATGATATCACAACCCAAGATTGCAGGGATTTCAAAACAACCCTACCTTCTGGAAAAGGATTTACCCTAACCAAACAATAGAGCCTCTATTCTAAATCCATAATATTTCGCAAGAAAATTATAAGTTTATCTATTAAAAAAGGGGGTCTTAGACCACTTTTTTTAATATTTAATTCCGCGCATTGTGTTTGAAATAAAATTCTTGTGTATTTGATTATAAACAACCCTGTTTGTAATCAAATACTCGTGTAGGTAAAGGCAAACAACCCTGTTTGTGATTAAATACTCGTGTAGGTAAGGACAAACAACCCTGTTTGTAATAAAATACACGAGTATTTTTGCACGCGCAATATGGGGGAAATCAAATACTTGAAAAGTTGATGGATTTTAGTAAGAAATCTGATATTATTCGTAAAGAAAATAGAATTTTACAAGAAGAAACATGATTTCGCGAGAGAAAAGGGAGCAGAAAGCCACAAAAAACGGCACTCATTTTTGGAGATGAGTACCAAAATTATTGTATATTTGCACCGCTGGCTCCATAGTTCAACGGATAGAATAGAAGTTTCCTAAACTTTAGATCCAAGTTCGATTCTTGGTGGAGCTACTGAGATTTAACTAAATAAGGATAAAAAGTCGGCTAAAAATTTTATCATTATTTCAAAAATTATCTGTACCATAGCGTGCGGATTTTTTTTGTTTTAGGAGGGAGGTGGTTTGCCTCCCTGCGTGTTTAAATCATTCATTTCGTTTGTTTTCATCAGCTTTTCTACTGATAATATCATCAATATCAATGTTGAGAGAATCGAGGATTTTCTCTGCCTGCTCTATGCTGTGGGCTTTGTGATTGATGCGGATTTCATTCGGTCGGTCGCTGTTGTATTCCACTTTTGTCCCATTAATATTAAAGCTGGAAACTTCCTTGTATTCCGAATTATTTTCAATATTTCCCTCCGTATTGTTGAAATAATCATCAAAATCTTTATCAATTATTATATTCTTTGTATTAGACGGCGGCAGTATGGTCATTGATTTAGGGACTACGAGCTCATACCTCACACTATACCTTCGGAAACGGTCTTCGTAGGAGTATTTCAGGTAGTTAGGCAAAGAAATCCTATTACCCAAAATCTCGATAGGCACCAAAATTTTTATCGGTTGGTTGTAGCCATAGGCTTTCTTTTTGATGATTAAGTAAGGCTGGGTGGCATCTTCCTTCCTGCTAATGGATACATAAGGGCGGTCGCTGTCATAAATCATTTTCTTATCAGAAAATATTCTCCCTCCGTTATACCCCTTGAAATTCTGAGGGATTTCTACCTTCTTCTCCTCTATATAAAGGGTATCTGAGGGGGTATTAATCATCACTTCTTCGGTTTCGATCTTATCACCACTGAAGGAAAAGCCCTGCGTAGTCTTATAAATAGAGAAGCCCGTAAATACCGATATCGCACAAAGAGAGAGGAATAGCACGAGGATAACCCCACCGATATTTTTGTACTGAATATGCGGAGCAAAGAGTTTTGACGCCACATAGCCGAACATAATAGCAGGAATAAGGGCGGATAAAACGATGATAGAGCCGATGAGATAGAGATTGGTATCGCTCCCGAAATAAAATTCAAAATCTTCAATAGGCGCTGTATTGAGGCTAAAAATCACCGAAAAACCAACAACTACCCCAACGATGCAAGTCACAGAAATCGCTGCAAATACAAAGCCTATGAGGTAACTGAGCACCTTGAGCATACTGGTAGCAATGGTATTGATTGTACTCTTATTCTGATTGTAGAAATCACCCGCTTTCCGAGAAGAATCATTCACAAACTGAAAGATTTTAGTGGATTCTTCCTTTATATTATCAAAATTGAGGGGCTTTCCGTGCATTTTCAAAAAATCCGAAGCGGTCTTTGCCTCTGGGAGTACAATCCACAAAATAATGTATATCAGCACTACAAACGAAGTGGAAATATAGACTGTGAAGATTCCCATTACGGCAAAAAACAGCCAAATTGCCCTCATAATGCTCACATCCATCCCCATATAATGCGCCAAACCTGCGCATACCCCTGCAATCTTTGCTTTTTCAGGGTCTCGGAAGAGTTGTCTCTTGTATCCAGAGTAATTTTCTGATGATTTACCCTTGCTCGTGCTCTCGGAGTAGTACATTTCTTCCTGCTCACCAATGGTTTCAGGACTCCCGAGCTGGTCTATAACCTTTTCTACATCTGCGATATTTACCACTTCTCTCTTTCCTAAGGTTTCCCTGAAAATCTCTACAATTCGGATTTCTATATCATTCATTACCTCTTCTACTTCCTCTTCTTCCATAGAATTTCTGAGGGCAGAGAGATAATCGTTGAGTTTTATATACGCGTGCTCTTCTATTACAAAAGAGTAGCCTGCCAGTGCTATTGATAAAGTCTTGTTCATTTTTGAATGGATTTATAGATTATTATTGTTTGTGATTTTATTTACCGATCGGGTGAGCTCATTCCAGGTGTTTTGCAATTCTAAGAGGAAAGCCTTCCCCTTTTCCGTAATCTGATAATACTTTCTTGGGGGGCCGCTTGTAGATTCTTCCCATCGATAGGAGAGAAATTCTCCATTTTTCAATCTCGTCAGTAAGGGATAAAGTGTGCCTTCTACGACATCTAATTGTCCATTCCTTAATTCCTCCATTAAGTCTGATACATACATTTCCTTCTGATTAATCAAACTCAAAATGCAGAACTCCAGAATCCCCTTACGCATTTGTGCTTTAGTATTTTCTGTATTCATTTTTCATTCAGTTTTATTATTTTCAAATCTCAACAAAGCAAAGATATAAATAAAATATGGTATTATGTATTACAAAGTAATGAAAAAGTTTAGTATTTATTTATAAATTACTGTTTTTCAAATGAATTATTTTTTAGTTTTATTTATCCCACACTTGATTGGAAATAAATTTTCTCAATATTTGAGCAAAATAAAAAGGCTATTCAAATATTGAATAGCCTTCTAAAGATATAAATTCAATGATTAATTTAAAGCTCTAAGCCTCTTCTTTCATCGCCACCGAGGAGGAGTTCTACTGGGTTATCAATAGCTTCTTTTACCGCTACCAAGAAACCTACGGACTCCCTACCGTCGATAATTCTGTGGTCATAAGATAATGCCAAGTACATCATTGGGCGGATTTCTACTTTACCATCTACCGCTACAGGTCTTTGGATAATATTGTGCATACCTAAAATAGCAGACTGAGGAGGATTGATAATCGGAGTGGAAAGCATAGAACCGAAAGTACCTCCATTGGTAATAGTGAATGTACCTCCCGTCATTTCATCAACGGTGATTTTACCGTCTCTTACTTTGGTAGCAAGGTCTTTAATCCCTGCTTCTACACCTCGGAAAGACATATTCTCTGCATTTCTAAGTACAGGAACCATTAATCCCTTAGGCCCAGAAACCGCAATAGAGATATCGCAGAAGTCATAATTTACTTTGAAATCTCCATCAATGGAAGCATTTACATCTGGGTAAAGCTGTAAAGCTCTGGTAACCGCCTTGGTGAAGAAAGACATAAAGCCAAGACCTACGCCATGCTTAGCAGCAAATTCTTCCTTATAGAGTTTTCTTAGCCTAAAGATTTCGGACATATCTACCTCATTGAAAGTAGTAAGCATAGCGGTTTCATTTTTAACGGAAACCAATCTTGCTGCTAATTTTCTTCTCAGTACGGAGAGTTTAGTCGTCGTTACATTTCTTGAGCCATTTGTAGCAGGGGTACCCATAGCAGGAACGGCAGCGGTTTCTGCATCATACTTGGTGATTCTGCCGTCTTTACCTGTTCCTTTTACGGAAGCAGGGTCTATACCTCTTTCGTCTAATACTTTTTTAGCTGCTGGCGAAGGCGTACCTGTAGCATAAGTAGTAGCTGCTGCTGGTTTTTCTTCTACTTTTGGAGTTTCTGGTTTTGGAGCTTCTGCAGCTGGTTTTTCTTCAGTTTTAGGAGCTTCGGAAGAACCACCAGCAGGTTTTGCAGCACTCATATCTATTAAGCAAACAATCTGACCTACTTGTACTGTATCTCCTTCTTCTGCTTTTAGAGTAATGATACCACTCTCCTCGGCAGGTAATTCCAAAGTAGCTTTATCAGAATCTACTTCTGCGATAGGCTGATCTTTTTCTACATAATCACCATCTTTTACTAACCAAGTTGCAATTTCTACTTCTGTAATAGATTCCCCTGGTGATGGAACCTTCATTTCTAATACTGACATTATTATTCTTTTTTTTATTACTAATTAATTCCAAATACGCTATTGATTACTCCTTGTTGATTTTTCTCAAACATTTTATGGCTACCTGGAGCAGGCGAACCACTTGGTGCAGGTGCTATGACCTGAATACCTGTATCTCTGAGGTGACGGAGGATATAAGCCCACGCACCCATATTCTCTGGCTCTTCCTGTGCCCAGATGAGGTCCTTTCTCTTTGAATATTTATTAAGAATTTCTTCCAACTGATTATTTTGAAGAGGATAAAGCTGCTCCAATCTTACCAATGCTACACTTTCTGCTTTTAATTCTTCTTTTTTTGCTAATAGCTCATAGTATAGCTTACCAGAGCAGAGGACGAGCCTTTTCACTTTTGAAGGATTTGCAGTAGCATCATCTATAATCGGTTGGAACTGTCCGTTTGCCAACTCAGTTAATGAAGAAACCGCTTTCGGATGTCTGAGCAATGATTTCGGAGACATTACGACCAATGGTTTTCTAAAATTCCACTTGAGCTGTCTTCTCAGGATATGGAAGAAATTGGCAGGTGTAGTACAATTAGCCACAACGATATTCTCATTTGCTGTAAGTCCGAGGAATCGTTCTAATCTTGCGGAAGAGTGCTCGGCGCCCTGACCTTCGTAGCCGTGAGGGAGGAGCATTACCAAGCCGTTCTGCATTTTCCATTTTTCTTCTGCAGCTACTAAATACTGGTCTATCACGATTTGAGCTCCATTGACGAAATCCCCGAACTGTGCCTCCCAGATGGTAAGCCTATTGGGACTTGCCATAGCATAACCGTAATCAAAACCGAGTACGCCGTACTCAGAGAGGAGGGAATTATAGGCTTCAAACCTCGCATCAGAGATGTGATTGAGTGGAGAATACTCTTCTTCTGTATCTTCGGTTTTAAGAACAGCGTGTCTGTGGGAGAAAGTACCTCGCTCGACATCTTCGCCAGAGATTCTAACGCTATGCCCTTCGGAAAGTAAGGTAGCGTAAGCCAGCCACTCCCCTATTGCCCAATCAATGGCATCATTATCTATCATTTTAAGGCGAGCCTCGAAGAGACGGGTAATTTTGCTGAGGAATTTTTTATCGGCTGGGAGGGTAGACATTTTCACTGCCAAGTCTTTTAGCTTAGCTAAGTCGAACTGAGTATTTACTGGCTTTTGAATTTCTCCTTTGGTGTATGAATAAGATTTCCAAGTCTCATTCATAAAGATGTCCATTTTATTTTTTTCTATTTCTTTTGAAGCATCGAAGTCTTTATCGAGGAGTTCTTTAAACTCTAGCTCCATTTGCTTGAGAACTTCATCTGAAAGGACGCCTTCGGATTTAAGAACGGCTTTATAAATCTCTCTTGGGTTTGGATGTTTAGAGATAATTTTATAGAGCTGAGGCTGAGTAAATCTCGGTTCATCTCCCTCATTGTGCCCATACTTTCTATATCCTAAAAGATCAATATAAACATCTTTGCCAAACTTTGCACGGAATTCTGCAGCGAAATGGAGAGCGTGTACTACTGCTTCTACATCATCCGCATTAATATGAAGGACGGGCGAAGAGGTTACTTTTGCGATATCTGTACTATATATAGAAGAACGAGAGTCGAGATAGTTTGTAGTAAATGCCACTTGGTTATTCACCACGATATGTACAGTACCCCCTGTTTTATAACCATCGAGCGTCATCATTTGGGCAACTTCATATACGATGCCCTGACCTGCGATAGCGCCATCTCCGTGGATAACGATAGGGAGAACTTTATGGTAATCGTGATAAGTATTATCAATTTTCGAACGGCTGATGCCCTCTACGAGCGAAGCAACGGTCTCCAAGTGGGAAGGGTTCGGCACGAGATTAATGACAACCTCTTTACCCTCTGGAGTCTTCGTCGTATGAGTAGCGCCCAAGTGATATTTAACATCGCCGGAGAAAACATCTTCAAACTCCTTACCTTCGAACTCGGAGAAAATCTGCTTATAAGACTTCCCGAAGATATTGGAGAGCACGCTGAGACGACCACGGTGTGCCATACCTAAAACGACCTCTTCTACGCCTAAATGTGCGGATTTAGAAATCAGCTGGTCGAGGGCAGGGATGAGAGATTCATTACCCTCTAATGAAAATCTTTTCTGCCCGACGAATTTGGTATTTAAGTAGTTTTCAAATGCAACTGCTTGGTTGAGTTTTCTAAGGATATTGACCTTTTCATCTGCGGATAGGCTTGGGTGGTTATTATTCACTTGAAGAAAAGCCTTGACGAAGTTTCTTTCTTCTATGCTATGAATGTGCATATACTCTACACCGATAGAATCGCAGTAGATGGTCTGTAATCTATCGATAATTTGCTGGAGTGTGGCAGCACCTGGCAGTCCGATTTCAATAGCGCAGTCAAATTTTCGGTTTAAATCTGCATTTGATAAGCCAAAATTCTCAATAGCGAGTGTAGGGGCGTATTTTCTTCTTTCTCTTACGGGATTGGTTTTTGTGAAGAGGTGGCCTCTGGTTCTGTATGCTTCGATAAGGTCTATGACTTTAAACTCTCTGCGGATATCTTCTGGGATTTCTCCATTGGCGGAAGCGTTTGAAACCTGCTGTACGATGGTAGTGGTACTTACGGGAGCTTGGGAGTAGCTTTCTTCGTCTCCATAGTTTTCTAAAGCAAAATCAAAGCCTTGAAAAAAGGCTTTCCACGAAGGCTCTAATGAGTCTGGATACTTTCTGTACTGCTGATATAAATCCTCAATAAACTGCGAATGTGCAGCGTTCAAAAATGAAAATCTGTCCATTATTTCTGGTCTATATTAATCTTAATTTAGATGTTGCACAAAGTTAGAAAAATTTAGGTATTCTGCTCCAAATAATTAAAATATTTTTCTTCTAAGGCTTAACCTATTGAAGAATTGCAAATTATACTTATTTCTTTCCTTAGCTTTAATAAAAAACTCTGGCTTTTGGAGATGCCAGAGCTTACGATATAGATAACCAAAACTCGAAATTAGGAGTTGAGGAGGATTGCGGCTTCTTTTGCGGCGTAAGTAAAAATGATATCGGCGCCCGCTCGTTTGATGGAGGTAAGACTTTCTATGATGGCTTTATCATTATCGAGCCAGCCGTTTTGCGCAGCGGCTTTTATCATTGCATATTCGCCGCTTACATTATAGACGGCGATGGGGAGGTCTATCGCATCTCGTACTTTGGAGACGATGTCTAAGTAGGGCAGCCCCGGTTTAATCATAATGATGTCTGCGCCTTCGTCTATGTCTTTAAAGACTTCGTTGAGTGCTTCGCGGGAGTTGTGGAAATCCATTTGATAAGTTTTTTTATCCTTTGGAATCTCGGTATTCGCCTTAGGGGCGGAGTCTAATGCCGATCTGAAAGGCCCGTAGAAGGAACTTGCGTATTTTGCGGCATAACTGAGGATGCCGACATTGGGAAAACTATTCTCCTCGAGGGCTTGGCGGATGACGGCGACTCTACCATCCATCATATCGCTGGGAGCAACGATATCGGCGCCGGATTGGGCGAGGGAAACGGACATTTTTGCGAGGGCTTCATTGGTGGCATCATTATCTACTTGTCCATTAGTAATAATACCATCGTGCCCATAGATGGAGTATGGGTCTAGCGCGACATCTGGCATTAGAATCATCTGAGGGATGGCATTTTTTATGGCTTTAATGGTGTTTTGCATTAGTCCATCGGGGTTATAGGCCTCTTTGCCTGTATTATCTTTTAGATTTTCTGGGACTTTCATATAGAGATTGACGGCTTTTATGCCTAAGGAGTAGAGCTCTTGGCATTCTTTTACGGTGAGGTCTATGCTTCGCCTGAAAATACCGGGCATAGAGGGGATGGGCTCTTGTTTATTCTGCCCCTCCATAACGAAGAGGGGCATAACAAAGTCATTGGTAGTGAGGGTGGTCTCTTGCACGAGGCTTCTGAGGCTCTGGTGCATTCTGAGGCGGCGGTTTCTAGAGTGTATAATCATTTTTTGGAATAGTATTTGTAAAAGTGTGGCAAAGTTAATCATAGATTTTCAGTTAAGATCTATTGCAGATTAATTTGATTTTAAATACTTTTGTCCAAATTAAATACAAAACCACAATATGCTGAAACATTTATCTTATATTATACTTTTCACTTTTTCAGTGTCTGCTTCTGCACAGCAAGGACTTGGTGTAAAGGGAGATGATGGTCTCTTGATAGCTTACCCCAACCCTACGAAAGACTATATAATGCTAAAAACTAAAAATCCAAATCAGAAAATAAAATCGGTAACTTTCTACTCAATACTCGGCATGCAGGTAGCTGAATACAGCATAAATTCCCCATACACTGAGCTACAACTCGATAAAATGAAATCCGGCAAATACCTGCTGAGATACACTCTGAGCGATAACACACAGAAAGTAATGCAGATTATAAAACAGTAAAATATTATTGATTAAAAAAATTTCCTTGGAACTTTTTCTAAGGAAGTTTTTTTACTTAGGAGTTCTAGCTAAATTACTAAAAATTTGTATAAGCTAAGACCATTCTGTTCTGTCATATTTTGTGTATTTGTACATTGTGTATGTCCATTTGCAAATGGTCTTGTTTTTAATCTTTTATAGCTCTTGTGCTTTATAATAATATATAGTATTGTTATACATATACATTATACGAATTTTACATTTTTTATCATTGTGTGATTTATAATAAATTATAAATTTTAACATTTCTAATAGATATACTAAATAAACAATACCGAATTTTGATTTTATGAAAAAAACAGACATCTATAGACTATTACCAATGATAATAGGAATCTTTGGTTTTGGATACTACTATTATCACTCTGTTTATTGTAATAGTAAATACTTCGTAGACAATGCTGTAAATACAAAAATTATTAGAGTATATAACTATGCTAATAAATCTTTACAATTTTATTATACAGACAGGTATTGTATCACTACATCCTCAACAAGTGGAGACACATTAATCATTGGAGATTCTATATCTAAAAAAGCAAATTCCCCAATATTTAATATTTATAGAAAAAATAAAGACAATGGTAAATATAAATTTCATAAACATTATGAATGGAAGAATATTGATCTCTATTTTTAAATCTCATCATCTATCAATATCCATAAATAGAAACCTTTACAGTAGGAATATAATATTAGGATAAGGCAGTATTTGAAATGAAACAGTTCGATCACTTGTTATCCATTGAAGATGTTGATATTTAACTAAATAGGATCTAAATTCAAGTAGATGATTTAGTAAGCTCCCTATATAGTATATAAAGCATTTACCATTTTATCCAAAGCTTTTTGTATTTCAGAAAGTTGAATCTCTAATTCCCTTTCTGAAATCAAGTTATTAAATTGTTGTTTCTTCGTACTTAAAGCATTATTGAACAATTCTTTAAATGATTTTAATTGGTCATCAGTTGGTATGATAATAGGTAATTGTCTAGCATTATTTATTTGAAAAGTTTGTGTATTGTTAATAAAATCGTTAACATAAAAACTTGTAAAACAAGAATTTATTAAATAAACTATAAAGAATGTGAGGATATTATCCATTAAAGAATATAAACTCATACTTTTCACATCATTTATTGTTTTTAACTTTAAACGGTATTTTAGAAAAGTTGTATTTATATCAGTCCAGCAAAATCCCTCATTTAAATGAGGCTTTTATAATGGGAATAATTATAATCTGTACCACAAAAGAGTATTACTTCTAAGTAGTTGAATTATATTCTCTATATGAAATTAAGACTATCTTATGATTTTTTTATTAAGTTATTAAATAAGAAGAGTATGAGACTTCCTTTTGGTCTTAGCCATAATTTATCCTTAGTTTTGCTAATATTTATTTACATTAATGAAAAAGTCTATCTTATTTATAGCAGATAAACCTGATTGGGCTTATCACAACATCATAAAAGTTTGGACAGAATTATTATCAGAATACAATTGTTACATAGCTTTTACAAAAGATTACTCTATTAGAGCTAAAAAATTTAGTCTTATAGATATACTCAAAAATAAATTTAGCCAATTAAAATCTTCTCCGGTAAAGTATAAGATTCATTCATCAAGAAAGTATTCTTATCCTGTATATAAGGAAGTTCCAGTATATGAAGTATTCTCTGGAAAGAAAGTGAGTCTTACACATTTTGACATTACTATTGAATTAGCTTATTATTTCCAATATACAGCAGAATTCCCCTTTACAGCAGATAAGAAGTATGTAGGCTTATATACAGATTGCTACCCTCACTACGACTTCAAAAATAATGTAGACCTTAAAACTCTAAATAGAGAGGATTTTTTTAAAAGATATATCAGTCACTATAATGGACTAATTGCAGGGAGTTATAATCTATACAATGACTATAAAAAATTTAATTTTCCTATTGCTCTATCAAATGCCATATACAAAGCCGATAAATTTGTAGAGAATAATAATATAGGAGATAATGAATATCTCACAATTGGTTGGACTGGCAACCCTAAAAGGGAAATGAAAGGTTTCCGAAGTATAATAGAACCCGCTATAAAAGAACTTCAAGAGGATGGCTTTAATATAAAACTTAAAACAAAATTCTCTGGTAGCTATGATGATTTATTAACCTTCTACACCGATGTAGATTTAGTAGTAATCGCTTCCTCAGCAGATACTGGTCCCTCTCTATTTGCCGAAGCCTCCTTATGTAAAGTCCCAAGTATATCAACTAAAATAGGCTTTCCTAATTCCGTTATCAATGATGGTAAAAATGGATTGTTTATCAATAGAGATAAAGAAGAACTGAAACAAGCCATCATAAAACTCTATAATGATAGAGCTTTATTAAAGAAATTCTCCAGCAATATAAAGCAAGATTTCCTTCGTTTATTTAGTAATGAAATTTTAATACATAACCTAAAAGATTTTTTAAACCAATGATACCCGTTACAAAACCTTTTTTACCTCCGAAAGAAGAATATACAAAATACCTTGATGGCATCTGGACGCGCCAATGGCTCACCAATATGGGGCCGCTCGCCAGCCAACTGGAAATGGAACTGAAAGATTACCTCAACCTAAGCCATCTGCTATTTGTAACCAATGGTACGGTAGCCATCCAAATGGCAATAAAGGCACTCAACATTACAGGTGAGGTCATCACTACGCCTTTCTCTTTCGTAGCAACGACAAGCAGCATCGTTTGGGAAGGATGTACGCCCGTTTTTGTGGATATCTGCCCACAATCCCTCTGCATAGATGCCGATAAAATAGAAGCTGCCATCACAGAAAATACAGAGGCCATCCTCGCTACCCATGTCTATGGAAACCCTTGCGATGTAGTGAAGATAGAAGCTATTGCTAAAAAACACCATCTGAAAGTCATCTACGATGCGGCTCACGCTTTCGGAGTAAAGGTAAATGGAAAATCTATTTTTGAATATGGAGATATCTCCACCTGCTCACTGCATTCTACTAAACTTTATCATTCGGTAGAGGGTGGTTTAGTCGTTACAAAAGACTCAGAACTCTTAAAGAAACTGGCATATATCCGTAATTTTGGGATTTCAGGCTTTGATTCTTTCTCAGAATTGGGGCTAAATGGTAAGAACTCCGAGTTCCACGCAGCTATGGGACTTGCCAATTTAAAATATACAGAAGCTATCCACAACAAACGAAAAGCCCTCTCCCAATGCTATGATGACAAGCTAAAAAACCTCAAAGCAACCAAAATAAAATGGCATAAGGAGGCAACTGAAAACTACGCCTACTACCCCATCTTATTAGAATCGGAAGAGCTTCTACTCAAAATAAAAAAGGAACTTGATACCTGCGAAATCTTCACCCGTAGATACTTCTACCCGAGCTTGGCATCTTCCCTGCCCTATCTCCCAAAACTCGAGCTACCCATCACCGAAGACATCTCCCGAAGAGTCCTCTGCCTGCCTCTCTACTTTGATTTAACAGAGGAAGAAATAGACTATATCTCAAGACTAATGCTTAGAATTCAAAACAATTAATAATTATGAAAGTCGCTATTATGCAACCCTATATATTCCCATATATAGGATATTTCCAACTCATTAATTCTACTGATATTTTTGTTTTTTATGATGATGTCAACTTTATAAAAAGTGGGTGGATTAATAGAAATAAAATTCTAATAAACGGTAAAGAAAATTATTTTACAATTCCTCTGGAAAATATCAGCTCTTATACACTTATTAACGAAACTAAAATTTTGAATACCCCCAAAACAATAAATAAACTATTAAAAAGCATTGAGCAAAACTATAAGAAAGCTCCTTACTTTGATAAAGTATATCCACTAATAACTCATTTACTTACAGAGAATCGATACACCTTTATATCTGAATTAGCTGCGCAGAGTATAATAGAAGTTTGCAAGTATTTAGGAATAGATAAAAAGTTTCTATTCTCCTCCAAGGACTTCCCAGAAACAAAATCTCTGGAAAGAGCAGACAGGCTTATAGAAATCACTCAGCGGTTAAATTCAAACAATTATATCAATCCAATAGGAGGTACCGAGCTCTACAATAAAGATTACTTCAAAGAAAAGGGCATTAACCTACAATTTATAAAACCCTTCTCCACACCATACAAACAATTTAATGAAGAATTTATACCGTGGCTATCTATTATAGATGTTTTGATGTTTAATAACCCAAGCGATATAAAGAAAATGCTGGATAAATACGAATTAATATAAAAGACTATGAATATTTCATTTTATGTATCTGGAAGAGCAGGTAGATTAAGAAAGATATTAGAAGAAGCCTCCCCATCTACCCTTAAACTCATTAAAATTGTTGTTTGTGATAATCTCAAAAATGAAGACTTACACCAGCTATTATCCAAACACGATATAAAAATGGTCAGTTTTGACTACAAAACCCTATCCCCAGAAAGAAAACAGAGAAATAAAGTGTTATCAGACAAACTCAATTCTCTCTTCAAAGAAAACAATATTGACTACTGCTTCTGCTTTGGAGACCATATTTTAGAGGGACAATTGCTAAAAGACTACGAGAATAGAATTATCAACTTCCACCCTTCTATACTTCCTATGTTCCCTGGGCTTATGGCAATAGACCAAGCCATCAATGCAGGTGCAAAAGTTCTTGGAAATACCGCTCACTTTATAGATGAGGGAGTAGATACAGGAAGTATCATTATGCAAAATATAGTTTCCTATCAGTTTTTTGAAAAATATGGCTATGATGGACTTCTAAACCTGCAAGTCCCTATGTTTAATAAAATCCTAGATAGCCTGATAAATAACACCCTCATAATAAATAACGGGAAAGTCACTCTAAAAAACTATAATTACGATAGCGTTGTTTTCTTTCCAGAGTAAATAACCTTAGTTTTTATTGTCTCACCCGCTATTTATTCTTAACTTTGGGGATATAATTATTAACCACTTAAAACAGTAAATCCAATGAAAGTAACAGTAGTAGGTGCAGGTGCCGTAGGAGCAAGCTGCGCAGAGTACATCGCAATGAAAAACTTCGCCTCCGAAGTTGTATTAGTAGACATCAAAGAAGGCTTTGCCGAAGGTAAAGCTATGGACTTAATGCAAACCGCTTCACTCAATGGTTTTGATACCAAAATTACAGGTACTACGGGAGATTATTCCAAAACAGCAGGCTCCAAAGTAGCCGTTATTACCTCTGGTATCCCAAGAAAACCAGGTATGACGAGGGAAGAGCTCATCGGTATCAATGCAGGTATCGTAAAAGAAGTAGCAGCTAACCTCATCAAGCACTCACCTGAGGTCATCATCATCGTTGTTTCTAACCCTATGGATACAATGACCTACCTCGTACACAAAACTTCGGGGCTCCCTAAAAATAGAATCATCGGTATGGGTGGGGCATTAGATTCCGCTCGCTTTAAATACAGACTTGCCGAAGCATTAGACGCTCCGATTTCGGATATAGACGGTATGGTCATCGCTGCGCATTCCGATACAGGGATGCTTCCGCTCATCAGTAAGGCAACAAGATGTGGTGTTCCCGTAACCGAATTCCTAAGCGAGGAAAAACAGAATTATGTAATAGAAGAAACAAAAGTAGGTGGAGCTACCCTTACCAAATTGCTCGGTACCTCCGCGTGGTATGCACCAGGAGCAGCAGTATCCGTATTGGTACAATCCATCCTCTGTGATCAGAAGAAAATGATTCCTTGCTCCCTCCTCCTCGATGGTGAGTATGGTCAAAAAGACATCTGCCTCGGTGTACCAGCCATTATCGGAGCCAATGGTGCTGAAAAAATAATTGAAATCCCTCTTACCGATGCCGAGAAAGCTAAATTTGCAACCTCTGCAGACGCCGTAAGAACCGTAAATGGAGACTTAAAACTTTAAAATATTTTTTCATATTATATTTTTTAGGATTAGATTCTGACGGTAGAGAAGCTTTTAGCTTTCTCTACCATTTTTTTATCTTAATCCCCACTTGCGTGAAATACCTACTGCTTCGCAAAGTAGCTTTTTATCCCATCCCCCTACGGGAAGCCCTTAGCAGAGGGGGGGTAGGTAATCATTATTTAAACTAAAAGCCCTATCAGCTGGGGTGCAAGTATCTGCTACGAGAGTGAATAACTGCTCAGAGCTGCCTGCTACAGAAAAAAGCAGAGGTAGTAAATACCTCTGCTTCCTTTTGTAAGTAAATTAAAAAAAGGTGAAAAACCTATTATCGTTCATCTTTTAGTGACCAACCCGTTTTAAGCCCTATGATGAAATACACGAGGAGAAGCTCGCCCACCGCAAGAAGAACATCTCCCGGTATACGAAGCCATCTGAGGAACTGCATTTGCTCGGTTTGCATAAATTCTACCGAACGAGCCGACCAATAGGCATTCGTAATGGACTCTACAGCTTGCATTATCCCTATCGGAAGGATACTCACGGTTACCATTACCAAAAGCCCGATATTAATAAGCCAGAATGCCCAAGAGATAAGTTTATTATTCCAATGCCTGTCAGGATAAAGCCCCCTGAGGACAAACATTATGAGCCCTATCCCGAGAATACCATACACCCCAAATAGCGCGGTATGCCCGTGCACAGCTGTTGTATTAAGCCCTTGTATATAATAGAGCGCTATTGGCGGGTTTATCGCAAAGCCAAAAATACCTGCACCTAAAAAGTTCCAGAAGCACATTGCAATGAAACAGTAAATCGGCCATTTATAAGCGATAATCCATTTGGTAGATTTTGAGAGTTTATAGTTATGATACGCCTCTATACCGATAAGAACCAGCGGAACGATTTCCAAAGCACTGAAAGTAGCCCCCAAAGCAAGGACTGCTGTAGGCGTAGCACTAAAATACAAGTGGTGGAAAGTTCCTAATATACCCCCAGCAAGGAAAACAATAGTAGAGAACAGTACGGATAGGCTCGCCGTCTTGATACGCAATAGCCCCAGACGAGAGAAAAGAAATGCTGCAACAACGGTAGCAAATACCTCGAAGAAGCCTTCTACCCAAAGGTGAACCACCCACCATCTCCAATATTCAGCAATTGCCATATGGGTCTGCCTGCCATACATAAGCCCTGCACCATAGAATGCTGCAATAGCTACTGATGCTATAACGAAAAGAATGAGCATATGCCTGTTCTCATCCTTTCTTCGGAGAGCTGGCAGCAGCGCACGCACCATAAGAAACAACCAGAGGAATAAACCAACCAAGAGCAATATCTGCCAAAGGCGCCCGAGCTCTATATACTCATACCCTTGATGCCCGAAATAGAAGTTTTCTACCAGCCCGAGCTTTTGCATTACTCCCAACCACTGCCCTGCAAGGGAACCAAATACTACGATAAGCAATGCTCCAAAGAGTACATTCACACCAAGAGTTTGATACTTCGGCTCTACTCCTGATACCGCAGGAGCAATATATAAGCCCGTAGCAAGCCAAGAAGTAGCAATCCAGAATATTGCCAGCTGTACATGCCAGCTTCGGGAGACTGCCTGAGGGAGTACATCATCCAGCGGAATACCAAAAAAGCCTTCGCCTTCTACCCCATAATGCGCTGTAATAACCCCTACAAGCATCTGAACGAGGATGAGAAGAGAAACTACCCATATATATTTAAGTGTAGCCTTCATAGAGGAGGTAGGTTTCATATTACGCATTGGGTCTTCCAATGGTAAATTTTCATTTTCATCGTCTTCATTAGAGCGCGCGTGGTGGAAAACCAGTATCCCCACGAAGGTAAGGAGCATTAGCACACTGAAACCAGACCACATATGCAGTGATGTAGGTGGAGTATTGCCAACGAGAGGGTCGTGAGGCCAGTTATTCGTATAGGTAACATCATCATTAGGCCTATTGGTAATGCACACCCAGGTACTCCACGCAAAAAAAGCATTCATTTGCTCCATACGCTGAGGGTCTTTTATCGCTTTATCCTGAATAGCATAGCTCAGTCTTGTACTCTTCAGAGAAGGGTCTCCCATAAAGAGTTTCGTGTAGTATTCTCCTACTTCTTTTGCTACTTTTGCCCTTTCAGGAGAGTAAGTAATGATGCCTGTTTCTTCATCAAAAGTATTCGTACGAAGTTCCTTTTGTAGCAGGGTACGATATTTTGCCTGCTCTTCTTCTGGTAAGTCTTTGTAGGTCTTACCGTCTTTTTTTGTTAATTCTTCAAGGAGGAGGAGTGATTCACGGTGTAAGTAATCTGCCGTCCAATCCGGGGCTATATAAGCACCGTGCCCCCATATACTTCCTACGGTTTGCCCCCCTATAGATTGCCAGACATTCTGCCCATCTTTAATGTCTTGCCCTTCATAGAGAACTTCGCCATCAGTAGTTACAATTTTTGAGGGAAAAGGAGGAGCGGTTCGGTAAATTTCTACTCCATAAAAAATCAAAACCATAAAGGACGCGAGTACCGTAATGGCTAACCACATCCATAATTTCTTTGCTGTCATAAAAAATTAGATTTATTTATTAATATTTGAAAAAAGACACCCATCTAAATAATATAATGCACCATAATTGGTATAGCATTATCGTATTTAGATTTGCTAGCAAAATTAAAAGAGGTCAATATCCCTTATTATGATTAAAGTCAGTTTTAATATTATTACAGTAAAATATAAAGCATCCAAATAAAAATAACGCAAAAAATCCCCTTGCAGATTATGAATACAGCAATTTACAAGATGAGAACTAAGACTTGTACCCGTGGGAGCTATCTATTTACTGCATAAAGTCTATTGCTCACAACAATATAAACTATAAGAATAAGGAAGAAAGCATTGCCCACCCAGACATTATAATCAAATACGGAAACGCTGAGGTAAGTAAAGAGCCCCAAAAGAGCAAATACAATCATTATCTTCCCTATTCGGTAAGGGATGGGATAGTATTTCTGACCGAGGAAATAGGAAATAACCATCATTACGAAATAAGCGATAAGGGTAACCCAAGCGGAAACCATAAAACCGTATTCTTTTAAGAAGATAAGGTTTAAAACAATGGTGAGAAATGCGCCCATCCAAGAGATTAGAGTCCCAATCCCCGTGCGGTCGGTTACTTTATACCAAGTAGAGAAGTTATAATAAACCCCAAAACAGAGGTTCGCAATTGTAATGACAGGTACGATGTCTATCGCCGTCCAATAATCTTTATCGGTAATGAAGAGGCGCTTCAGCCAGCTGATATTCGCAATAATCCCCATAGCCGAAATCGCAGCAAAAAAGGTGAAGAATTCTGTAACCTTAGCATAGGTTTGCGGTGCATTTTTATCACCCATCTGCTTAAAGAAGAAAGGTTCTACTCCCATTCGGTAGGCAGTTACGAAGAGGGTCATCAGCACAGCGAGTTTATAGCAACCTCCGTAGGCACCCGCATCTCCTTCGGGGATGATGTAGTATTGAATCGTCTTATCAAAATTCTCATTTACCATAAACGCCAGTCCTGCAAACATTACGGGATAGGAATAGGCAAACATTTTTCGGAAGAGCAATAGGGAGAATTCTGCTCTTACCTTTATCAGAACGGGAGTAAGAAGCAGTACAGAAGCAAAACTCCCAATAACATTGGCAAAGAAAGGAAAGGAGACCTGCTTGGTAAGCCCAAAACTCTGAGAAACCTCTTTGGGGATAAAGACAAAAAGCGCAATAACACTCAATGTCTGCACTAATATAGAAAGCACCCGCACAGCAGAATACTTCACGGGCATACCCTTAAATCTGAGGTAAGCAAAGGGGATTACGCATATCGTATCAAAGAAAGCAATCCACGCAAACCATTTTATATATTCTGGAGTGGCGGAGTATTGGAGTACATCGGCAAGAGGCTGATTAAAGAGCAGCACAAGGAAAAGAAACAAACCCGAACTCGCAAACAGAAACCAAAAAGAGGTATTAAATACTCGGGTTTCATTGCCCTTTTCGGCAGAATATCTGAAAAAAGAAGTCTCAAAACCAAAGGTAAGAAGGATATTCACAAAGGAAATCCACGCATAAAGGTTGGTAAATTGTGCAAATTCTTCCTTATTAATAAAATGAATATAGAAAGGATTTAGAGCAAAGGTGATAATCCTCGGGAGAATAGCCCCTATACCATAAATAATGGTCTCGCTAAGCAGTTTTTTCATTGAGCAAAGATAAAAAAAACTGCATTCCGAAAGGTCAATGCTTTAACTTTGGTAGCAAACCCAAGTCTAATGCTACGAAAACGATTTCATCTATGATAAAGAATATAGAAATATCCACCATTATCAGGAAAAGAGCCCTGCCAATAGCCGTAGCGATGAGTGCTGCGAGCTTTTCTTTTGCACAGGAAAAGCTCAATATTAGTGGGCAAGTAACCAATCAGAACAATCAAGGAGTGGCTTACGCATCAGTGAGCTTTCATCATAAGACCGACAGCAGTGTGAGAGATGCCATCCTCACCGATGAAAACGGTAAATACAGCATTAGCCTACCTTCTGGTGAATATTCTATCAGCATAGAAGCCATAGATTATAAGAAATATATAACCCAAAGAGCTTTCTCCCTGCAAAGCACCAATGGAAATTTCAAGATTCAGAAAGAGGAAAGCGCTACTCTATCTTCCACAAAGAATATTGAGGGGGTTACCATCGTAGCTTCTTCTAATAAAGCCTATAAAGTAGAGCTCGATAAAAAAGTATACGACCCCTCCACCGATGTACTCAGTAAAGGAGGGAACCTCCAAGATGTGCTTTCTAATGTACCTTCAGTAGATGTAGATATAGACGGCACCGTATCTATGAGGGGCAACTCCAATGTAACCTTCCTCATCAATGGAAAACCCTCTGCTCTACTCGGGATAGACAGTGGCTCTAATGCCTTGCAAGCAATTCCCGCAGACCAGATTGAGCGAATTGAAGTCATCACCAATCCTTCTTCCAAGTTTGAAGCAAGTGGTACGGCAGGTATCTTGAACATTATCCTTAAAAAATCAAAATCTAAGGGCTTCAATGGAAGTGTAGAAGGCGCTTTGGGCTACCTGCCGATGAGTAGGCTCAATACCAACCTGAGCTGGAAACAAGGCAACTTTATATGGTACCTGAACGGTGGCGGTGGGCAAAGCCGTAGAGAGCATACCCGAGAGAACAATACCCGCTACTTTGATGCTCATAACATCACCACTTCTACCCTCAACCAGACCACTGATAACAGAAATGATGGGAAGAACTATAACCTCAATACAGGCTTTACCCTTGATATTACCGATAAAACCTCCATCAACCTTAGTGGGCTCCTCCGCCATATGAACAACGAGGGAAGAGACTCGGTAGATTATGAAAAACTCACCAGCCTTTCCTCCTCATACAGCAATAGATTAAGCCTTTCCAATGGTAAGGGAACTTCTATGCAAGGAGATTTCGGCATAGACCATAAGTTTAATACCAAAGGGCACAACCTCTCGGCATCTTTCAGCATTCAAAAAAATGAGAATGAGGATAAGAATAACATCAAGGAAACCGTAAATTCTGCATTCGTATCCCGCAATTTGGTAGATCAGAACACGACCAATAGGACACTCTTGGGCAAGATAGATTATGAACTCCCCATCGGTGAGGTGTCTCGATTAGAAGCAGGCTATCGTTTTGATAGAAATTCGAATGACTACGACTACAAGGTGCTCAAATCTACCGATGATATCAATTTCAGCATAGTGGATAATTTCACTAGCCAGACGAATTATACGGAGATGTTTAACTCCTTCTACACTCAGTTTAAGTCTAAATTTAACCGATTCGGCTATCAGCTTGGGCTACGGGTAGAGAACACGAGTATAGACATCTCATTTAGCAACCCTGTGCTGGGCAATACCGCTATGAGCAAGAGCTACACAGACCTCTTCCCAAGCATTTTCCTGAGCTATGATATCAGCGGAAGCAATAAAAATCAGCTCCTGCTCAACTATTCCCGAAGGATAAAACGGCCACGCTCCTTCTTCCTCGTTCCATTCAATTCATTCAACCTGAATGACGACAGGAATATTTTTGAAGGAAACCTTGACCTCAACCCTGAATTCTCTCATCAGCTCGAGCTCGGGTATGCCATCCAAAAAGGGAAGCTCACCATAAACCCTACCCTCTACTACAAAAAAGACGAGGGAGAAACCCAAATGGTTACCCTGCGCGAAAGCTCTACCTCAGATGTACTCCGCTCCAAACCTTATAATATTGGGACGAAGGAAAAACTCGGGCTAGATATCAATGCCACTGCCGATATATTCTCTTGGTGGAAGATAATGGGGAATATAGACCTCTACCTCTACAAAACCACAGGGAGTTTCTACGATGCCAGCCTTATGGATAAACCTCTCTCCTTCGAGGGAAATGGCTTTTCGGGTAAGGGAAGGCTCACGAGTACTTTCAAGATTGATAAAACCCTAAGCATACAAGTGCAAGGGATGTTCAAAGGTGGGAAGAAAACCGAATCCAGCAGAAATAAAGATGAATACTCCATCAATTTCGGAGCGAATAAAACCCTCTGGAAAGGCAACGGTACGCTGTCGTTTAATATACAAGACATCTTCAATACGCGTGCGATGAGGAAGTACAGCTATGGCGACAGCTTCGAGCGCTACGGATATATGCAGTTCCAGCCTCGCACCTTTACTCTCTCTCTTTCCTATCGCTTTAAGCAAGGAGAGAAAATCGACCAACCGAAGAGAAGACAATCCCACCCTCACGAAAACAATAACGAAGACGAACAACGAGAGACAATGTAGCAGGTAGCTGATGGCTTTTGGCTAATAGCTATTAGCCAGCAGCTATCAGCTAAAAGCTGATTGGTACCCCGACAGGACAGTTTGGCAGAAAACTGTGCCGTCGTCATATGACGACAGGACAAAATAGTAGTAAATGTTAAAATTCCGATATCGGGACAGGGCAGTTTAGTACCAAATGTTAAAATCCCCATAGGGGAATAGGATAATTGCCTGCCACACTGTGGCTAAGTCCGTCAGCTGGCAGCTGTGCTAAGGGTAGGCTATGGTATTATTACACTAAAAAACTCCTCCTTTTCAGAAGAAGGAGTTTGTTTTGTTAATGGAGTAATATTATTGAAGCCTGCTGCTAATAAATGCCTCACCGGCTACGGTGTATGCGGGAAATTAGTAGTTTAGGATAAAATTTCGTTTGGGGATATTATCTACTATAATTTTTATCCTCTTCACAAACTTTTGAAGTTCGGAGATAAAGGTTTCATTCTCTATAGTCTCTCCATAGATAAAAAAATGAGTATCTCTGATACCAAAACCTATTTTGCTAAGGGTAAACATAATGAAGTAAAGGAAATCTACCTCAGAATTAATGTCCAGATTATTATATAGGATGAGCTTCTTCTTGTCAAGAGCGATAAATTCACACTGATGATGATAAAGATTGATATGAATCTCCTTTTTATTCTTTGAACTGATACTGCTCAAAAACTTCTCACCAGAGAAATTAAAGTAGGACGGCACACCCACTCCCTTTATTTTATGATAAAACTCCTTCGGGAAAGTGTAGTAGAACTGCACACCAAACGGTTTATTAATGGAGAGCATCAGTTCATCGGTTTGCTCATCGGTAGGAGCATTGTAATTAATCAACTGATGCCCCATCTGATGCTCTTTAAAGCCAATAGGCAATAAGCTAAACCTGTTGAGAGCAGAGATAACCCTCACTTCATCGTAATTCTTTTGCAGGATTTCCTCCAGTTTTGAGGAGAGGAAATTCTCAGGTGCTTCTTCATCTAAGAAATAGGGCTGCTCTTCCAATACATTTCTGCTTTTGGACAACTGGTACTGTAACCCTCCCTGAGTAAAAAGTAATAATAGCTTGTTCATAAACAAGGCAAATGTAAAGAATTTTCCTAAAATACTTTTATTCGGTAATGAGTGGAGAGCGTTCGAGGCAATTATCCTCACAAACTCACTGCACATCGCTAAAAGCCAAGTGTGCGAAGCTTACTTCTTATCGCTTATACTGTCTTTCTTTTGTTCGTTTTGTTTTTGTTTATCGGTTTTTTTAGGGAAGAAGCGGTTAAAGCTTTTGGTATAAACTACACCGATGCCATAGGCTTGGTTGGCAGAGGTCTCGGAGCCGGCAATCAGCCCAATGTTTGAGGGCTTAGAATATACGCGGAAGAGGCGCGAGCCATCATTATTCTTGCTCCAATCGTATTCTATTGTGCCTTCACCAGAGAGGTAGTTATTGGTTGTAGTTTGGGTTTTGGCAATAGGCACTCCGAGGGCTGTTTTTATGCTCACCCTTGGCGATACGGTGATATGAGCGCTGGCATTTGCCCTATCGGCAGTATTGGCAGCTTGGTCGCCTTTGAGGTAGTCGATATCCAATTTCACATCATCGCTAATGGTATTCAGAGCAGAGGTGAGCTGCTTAAATGCGAGATTGTAACCGATGGATTGGGAGGCATTATTGGTATTAATGTCAAGGCTCCCCGAGTTGGAGATATTAAAACTGCTGAGCGCGAGTACAGAGCCGAATTGGAGGATTTTCTCATCCTCATTGGTCATCTTAGAGGCGAGGGTTTCTTTGATTTGAGATGAAACTTCAGGAGCAGCTACATCAAAACTAATATCCGGTGCATTGAGTGTCCCCGAGATATTCACTGTGAGCTGTATATTCACAGGAGGCAAGGTACTGGTGCCGAGATATTGCCCGAGGTTGGTTACGGTACGGTTATAATTTGCCTTGATGCCGAGCTGAGGGGTCATTGCATTGCCGTCCCACTTCAGGTTACTGCCCTTTGCAATCTGGAAGGTTCGCTCCAGAATGGCTTTGGAAACGAAAGAGCCATTATCCACATAATAATCTCCACTGAGGTTGATTACGCCCGTCCTTGAAAGCTGGAATCTCAGCCTTTCGGATTCTCCTTTTACATTGATATTGCCCACACTTTCGCCGAGCAAAACGCTTACATTCGTCCCTTTATCTACGCTGAGGGTGAAATCTACATTTACATTAGCCCCTGTAGCTTTCTTTTTTGCTAAGACGATAGCACCACTGGCTTCCCTTTGGAGGAATCTGAGCATTTTAAACTCTTCCACACTGGAGGTAGAGCTGGAATTAAAGGCAAAAGCAGAGCCGTTGAGTGCTTTCATATTTGGGGTAGAAATATCCAAGCCCGTTACCGGCCCTGAGATGTAGAGGTCGCCATTAGCATAGACCCTGCCCCAGAAAAGGTCATTGGTATTCTGATTAGAGTCTAAGACCAAGAGATTCTCCGCTCTTACCAAGAGATTGACGCCCATAGAAGCGAGGGTATCAAACCTGATAAACCCAGAGATAGAACCATCGGAATTAGCTCTGTTGTCTTTTATTCTAATATCGTTGAGGACTACGAAGCCTTTGGAAAGAGGGATTACGGTATCGTCAAAGGTGTAATCTACCCCCGTAAAGTCGAGCCTGAAGCCGAATTTAGAGAGGTTGATATCTCCACTGTAATCAATATCATCCAACGGACCGGAAATCCTTACGGTACCGTTTGCCTTGCCTCGCATATTGCTGAAAATACCCGTAACGAACTGCTGGCTGAAAGCGAGGTCAAAGTCATTCATATTGGCGCTAATATCCAAGGTTGGGGTCTCTTGGTTGTTATCCACCGTACCTACGATATCGAGCTTATTCCCTCCGAATAATCCAGAGGATTTAAGCCTCATACCGATGTCGTAAATATTCGGTATATCGGTTTTATTTGCGTCTATACTGAGGCTTCCCATATCTCTACCGCCCATTTTCATCCCTTCTATATTGATATTGATGAGAGGTTCGAGTGCCGTTTCATTCTTCACGATGTGGAAGTTACCATTGGCTACACCCTGGAAGTCCATACTGTTGCCTCCGGACTGCATTTCAAAGAGTTTGGAGACTTGTAGATTACTCACTTCTCCTTCCGCTTCAAAGTTGGATGCAGATTTATAATGTGCATTTTTAATGTACAGCGAGCTGTCATCCGAATAAATTCTGATGTTTTCTACCAATACCTCACCCGTCTTCTTCTTATAGGTGATAGACTGCTCCAAGCCTTCGGAAGTATCTATACTCCAAGTAATATTGTTAAACTTCAAATGTGTAGGGGCAAACTTAAAGATATAATTGCCCTCCTTATCCAAAGTCTGGTTTAAGGTAATGTAGTAGCTCTTTAAGCTATTGTTCTTCTCATCGGTTTTGCTTCCAAACTTAAAGCTGGTAGAGAGGTGGAGCTTTTCTCCGTATTCGTTCTCGCCATAGAGGGAGAAATCATTGAAAACATTGTCGCCATATTGCAGTCTTTTAGCTCTGGCGAAGATTTGGTCTTCGGGGTTTTCGGTGTCTATATTCAGGGTAATTTGCTCAGCTACTATGCTATCGTTTTTCATAGGTGCTTGTGTAGAAATCTTGAGCTGTTCCAAGGCTTTTTTAGCGATTTCTGTGCTCTGCTTTTTCTTCATTGTATAGACGATTTTATCCATACTTGCAGAGAGTTTCAGGTTGTTGGTATTCCCATCATAAGAGAGGGTAATAGGGCTGGTTGGGGTGAGCTTAAGCTCGGGCATAAAGTAGTCGGTAAGCTGCTGCCCAATGGTAAATTCTGCATTGAAGAACTGACCTTTATAGACTTTCTTAGGCTCGTTGCTCACAAGGATTCTCTCGGCTCCGTTTTGCACCATTCCTGCAAGGTCAGCAAGGTTAAACTGCCCTTCTATCTTTCCATTGATGGCGTTTGGGGCATTGATGCTGATAACCCTGTTGCCTTGGTTAATGTAGGTATTTACCTCTACGCTTGGCACACTCATCTTCTGCCCTTCGGAGAAATAATGAATATTATGAAGAGAAGCATCTAAGGTAAGGTCATTAATATCCGTCATTGCTACCTTGCCTTTAAAATCTCCACTTACAATCTGCCTGCCCTTTTGTCCACTAAAGAAATGAACATCCAGGTGCTTGATATGGGCTTCTACATTGGCAAACAAACGGCTGGTACTGAAATCTATCAAACCCTTGATATGGGCTTGGGCATTAGGGTCATTAATGCTGATTTCCCCATTATACTGCTTACGGTTAAGCGTACCATTCAGAGATAAATTCTTGATATTTTTGCCCATTAGCTCTATGCTGGCAATATGGGAAGTGGTTTCCAGTACCATTGTATTCACATCAAAGCTCCTGCCTCTGAGGTGAAAAGTTCCAGAGAGATTCCCCACCTGCTTAGATTTTGTAATCGCAGAAGTATTGAGGTTTTGGATATTAAAATCTCCGCTGTACCTCGGTATATCTGTACTGAAATCATTGAGGTAAAAGTTTCTTATCTCAGCATTGCCTATCCCAGTGATGAGGTTTCCTTTATTTATATAGACCTGCTTAGGATTTACCTCTACATTTCCATTGAATTTCAAGCGCCCGAAATCATCCGCAAAGTTCTTCATCTTTTGTGCAATAAAGGATGGGAACATTGCTTTAAGATCTTTATAAGTGAAATCGGTAGACAAGCCACTCGCTTTGATTTGAAAATCTCCATCAAGAAGATTTGCAAGATGAGTTTGTACCGCTCGTATATTCACCTTATCATTGCTCAGCATAAAGTTTTGGAGCTTAAAATCATTGAGCACACCATACATTTTCCCTTGCAGGCTTAGAGGGGTATAATTGTCCCAATTCGTAACGAAGTAGCTGATGTCGTAACCGCTTAATTTAGTCTCATTGTCAAACTTTAAATCCCAGATTACTCTATTATTAAAGTCCTGCCACTTGGTTTCCTTATCGAGATTGAACGAAATATCACCTTTTAAGAGTGAGTGATCGGTATCAAAGACTAATTCTTTAAAGGAAAGCGCTGTATTAGTTAGTGAAAACAGCCCTGCGAACCGCTCTACCTTATGAGTTTTTCCCCATCGTTCTGTGGTGAATGAGAGGTTTTGAAGGTCTGCATTAATATCTGGCCCTGCAATTTTAAGGGAAGGGATACTCATATTCACCGATGTGCCAACTAACCACTTGCCTGCATCTCCCTCAGAGTTTTGGTTGATGATAGAGAGCTTGGAATTATGAATCTCTATACTCGCTGCCATCTTAAAGAGAGGTTTCTTCGGGTCTCGCGGTTTGCCATCATCAAAGAGTTCTATAAACTTAATGAAATTAGCCGTGCTATCCCCTTTATAGGTAATGACCTGTACATCGGCATTATTCAGGGCAATCTTTTTAAAGTTAAAGGAATTGGTTCCGTTAATGGCATCTTTTACTAAGGAAATCCAATCAGATTCGGCAACTACAGATTCCGCTTTTAGGAAGTCCAGTCCTCTATCATCTTTTACCTTTAATCCGTGGATAACTACATCTCCAAAGTAGTTTATCTCTACGCTGCTCGCAGAGATATTTGTCTTAAAATCTTTATTGAGAAAGTCTAAACCTTTCTGAGCAATCCAGTTTTTAGTTACACTGAGGTTTAATGCGATAAATAAAGTGAGAATGAGGATAAAAATCCCAATAAATAAAGAGATAAAGAGCTTAAAAAACCAATGCATTTTCCTCTTTTGTTTAGGATTTCTCTCGGCTCTATCGGCTGTTTGCTCTTTCTCTATCTCGTTTATATTCTCTAAATTTGCCATTCTTTTTAATGAATTTTTGCAGACATTAATCCTGAAAACATAATGAATACACCTATTATCCTCGCCATTGAATCCTCTTGTGATGATACCTCTGCAGCTGTTCTTAGGGGGAATATTGTGCTCTCCAATATCGCTGCCAGCCAGAAGGTACACGCAGAATATGGAGGGGTGGTTCCAGAGCTGGCTTCAAGAGCGCATCAGCAGAATATAGTCCCCGTTATTCATCAGGCTATCAAGGAAGCAAAGATACAACAAAAAGATATTTCCGCAGTGGGCTTTACAAGAGGACCTGGACTGCTCGGCTCGCTCTTGGTGGGTACTTCTTTCGCAAAATCGCTCTCCATGAGCTTGGGCGTTCCATTAATTGAGGTCAATCACCTGCAAGCGCACATCCTCGCACATTTTATAGATGATGCCAACCCTACACCTCCTCAGTTTCCCTTTCTTTGCCTTACCGTAAGCGGTGGGCATACCCTCATTGTACTCGTAAAAGACTATTTTGATATGCAGATTGTCGGGCGAACAATAGATGATGCCGCAGGTGAAGCATTTGATAAAATAGGAAAAATAATGGGGCTGGAGTATCCCGCAGGAGCAGTTATAGACAGGCTCTCGGCAGAAGGAGACAGCAAGGCTTTTTCCTTCAGCAAGCCCAAAGTTGCGGGTTATGATTATTCATTCAGTGGGCTGAAAACCTCCTTCCTCTATGCTATTCAAAAGGCTGAAAAAGAAAATCCCAACTTTATTAAAGAGAACTTAAATGACCTCTGCGCATCCATACAGAGAACGATTATTGAAATCTTAATAGATAAATTAGAACAGGCAGCCTCTGACTTAAATATAAAAGAAATAGCCATAGCAGGAGGTGTCTCTGCAAACTCAGAGCTCAGAAAATCCATAACACACAAAGCCCAAAAACTCGGCTGGAAGACCTATATTCCCAAATTTGAATACACTACCGACAATGCCGCTATGATTGCAATGGTAGCAAAACTCAAATACGACAGACAAGAATTTGCCGACCTTAGTATTACCGCCAGTCCTCGCCCTGCTACCAGCCAAGAGATTTAGCTATAATCGTACAGTTTGTAAACAGGTAATACAATTACTCATAATACTTTTATCAGACTGGGTAATGTATTTTTCGTAATCAATTCTTGATTTATATAGAAAAACATATATTTTCTATCGCAATAAATCAATTTTCTAAGCTTTAACAGACAAAAAAAGAAATGAAAAATCGATATTTTTTATTCTTTTTTTTAATGAGAGAAGGCAAATACTTTGGTAGTATCCCCCATAATGCTGACTAAAAAATTAAAGCAAGACAGTCTATTGGTAAAACAAGATGATAAAAATAACTATTAAAGACAAAAAATAATGAATTAAATTATTTAAAATATAATATAAAAGAAATATTATTTCTTCTACTCTACATCATTTTCATTATTTCTCATTAGAATGAAACTTTTAAAGAAAATAAGCGTTTAAATAGCGTTAAATACCGTTAATTTTTAAAATAAATTTTCACTAATAGTTTTTTTTCTTAAATTTGCCGAAAGATGATCTATTATTAATAATTTAACGAGTCAACATTATGAACTATTTATTAGATGAAATCGACAAAAAAATCCTGGATTTTTTAGTTGAAAATACAAGAACTCCTTTCACGGAGATTGCGAAACAAATGAATGTATCCGCGGGTACCATTCATGTGAGAGTAAAGAAAATGGAAGATGCAGGAATCATCCAAGGCTCTTCCTTAGTTATTGATTACTCTAAGTTGGAATTTAACTTTACTGCATATATCGGTATCTTGCTTTCTGCATCTAACAAAACTCAAAATGTATTGAAAGAATTGGCAACTATCCCAAATGTGGTAGAGATAAGCGTAACTTCTGGTAAATACAATATCTTCTGTAAGATAATCGCTAAAAATACCGAAGATGCGAAGAGAATCATTTATCAGATTGATGATATTAATGATGTAATGCGTACAGAAAGTATGATTTCTATGGAAGAGCACCTGAGCGATACTAATAGATTAATTAAAGCAGTTTCTGTTTAATTAGAATAGTCTTGAAAATCTAAAAAATCCTTAGTGAGAGTTCACTAAGGATTTTTTAATGGAAAAACCTGAAATAGCTTTCATTTGCCCATTGGAGCATTGGCTTATCTCCACTGGTATCGCCAAAGGCGATGGTCTTATCGTATTTCTTACCTTGTATTTGGGCTTTTATTCGGGTTACCTTTTCCCTGCCATTGCAATTGGGTGTTTTAAATTCACCTGTAAATACTCCATCCTTAAAATATGCCTCCGTAGAGATGAGATTCATCTTAAACTCCTCCGCAAAAGGCTTTACCCAAATATCCAAAGATGCGGTTACCAAATAAGAGTCAGTCTTCTCTCTGTCTATTTTCTGAATAAAATCTAACGCCCGTTCTCTAATTAAACTTGGATAATACTCCGCAAAAAATGCTTGGGACTTCCTTTCTATAAACTCCTGAGTTTTGCCTTTTAGCAAAGAACTGATAAAACTTTTCTTTACCTGAGCGGCATCTATCAGTTTTAGCTTCACGAGAATAAACAGAGGAATGTGCTTCAAGTACTGAAATCTGTACTTAGAAGGGCTGGCAAACCTGAGGAAGAGGAACATTGTGTCTTTATGGGTAAGCGTTCCATCAAAATCAAAGAAATAGAACTTTTTCATTTTACAGCTTCAATCTTTTGAAGATAAATTCTGGAATATTCCTGATAATAGCCATTATAAACCACCAAACAGGGAGTACATAAGCCGTATCCCTCTTCTTTTTATAGGACTTGTAGATACATTCAGCAGCTTGTTTAGGACTTGCTGTGAGCTTAGGATTGAGGGGCAAACCTTCCGTCATCTTAGTTGCCATAAAGCCTGGCTTCACTGTAATCACATTGATTTTTTTGCTGTACATATAGTTCCTAAGCCCACTGAGGTAGGCCGTAAAACCTGCCTTTGCAGAACCATAAATAAAATTACTCTGCCTGCCCCTATCACCCGCTACCGAAGAGAGCGCGATGATAGTCCCTCTTCTCTTCGATTCAAACTTCTGAGCGAAATAATTTATAAGCGGAACGAGCTTAGCATAATTAATATCTATAATCTTTTGGGTGTTTTTATTATCATAAAGCCCCTCTGCTGTGCCTTTGCCCAAATATCCAGAAGCACAGAAGAGCAAATCCGAATCTATATAATCCAGTTTATAATACTGGTCATCATTCATTAAATCAAAATCTACAACTTCGGAATATTGCAAATATTTCACCTCTATATGCCGAGCAAAGCGCTCTGCGGAATCTCTATTAGAGGTAAGAAGATATATTTTTTCAAATCTTCTGCCTTCGGATAAAACCTTCTCTACAAATGCCTGTGCTACTTCCGAATTACTACCTAAAACAATCATAAAACTAAATAATTAGGGATTTAATATTCTTTTTCTCTGCAAAGAAATAAACTTGGGACTATCTACATTTTTAAGATAATTGGTAAGGCTTGGCTTGCTCATACTGTCTTTGGTAAGGTATATTCTGCCTCCAAAATCCTCTACAATTTTATCTAAACTCTCCACTAATTTTTTGAGTTTAGAATTTACTTTGAAGTCTAACGCAAGGGTATAGCCCTCCATAGGAAAGGAATTATACGCCTGTGGATTATTCTTACCGAAGAGTTTTAGTACTGCGAGGAAAGAACCGTTGCCCGACTTAGCAATCGTTTCAAGGATTTTTCTCATCCCCTCCTTGCCCTTATCTTTTGGGATTACCATCTGATACTGTATAAAGCCTTTCTTACCATAGATTTTGTTCCATTCATTAACTGCATCAAGGGGGTAAAAGAAAGGTTCATAATGCACAAAATTATTTACTTGCTTCTTCGCTTGCTTATAAAAATACAGCCAGTTGAATATTTTTATGGTCAAAGAATTCAGTACAAAACTCGGAAAGTAAAACGGCACAGTAGGCATAAATGATTTCTTGAGTTTCAGTGCATTTTTTTGTAATGATGCCGGTAGCTCTGCTTTCAGAGCGTGTTCTCCTCTCATCAGAATAGAGCGCCCGATATTCTTCCCCTTCTGCAAACAATCGATCCAGGCTACGGTATAAGTCCAAGACTCACTTTCTTCAAAGAGTTTAAAAATCTCATCTAAATTCTCCGCTTTAATGCTTTCCTGCCGAATATAAACGGATTCAATATTCTTCAACTTTATTTTTGCGGAGAGAATAATCCCCGTAAGCCCCATTCCACCGACAGTTGCCCAAAAGGTTTCCGCATTCTGCTCTCGGGAGCAGAGAATAATCTCCCCATTCTCTTTCATCAGTCTAAATTCTATTACATACTCGGAAAAGCAGCCTTCTGCGTGATGATTCTTACCGTGTACATCAGAGGCTATTGCCCCTCCTACACTCACAAATTTGGTACCTGGCGTTACATTCAGAAAATATCCCTGAGGCACAACGACCTCTAATATATCGGATAAAAGCACTCCAGCCTCACATTCTATAATGCCTTCTATCCTATCAAAACTGATGAATTTATTAAGCCTTTTGGTAGAAAAAATATTCTCTGCCAATGAAGCATCTCCATAGCATCTTCCATTTCCTCTTGCAATGATTTCCCTATTTCTAAGCACAAAATCCTTTATTTTACTTAGAGTGTCCTCAGACTTCATTACTTTTTCTACTACTGGGAAGTTGCCCCAATTGGTTACTTTCTGTTTATATTCTGGCATAGTCTAATGATGAATAGTCAATTAAAATAAATCTCAACCGCTCTAAAATTAATTATGATAATAAATCAAGAGCAGGAAGCAGAGAATCCAAAGCAAAAGGGTAAGCTGTATATATCGGTCTCTGTAAATAATCTTGGTGGGAGATTCCGTTCGGTTATACACCAATGTCTGCTGCAAATACCGAAGAAAAGCAAAAACCACGAAGATAAAAGTATAAAATACCTTCTGCCCAAACCTCTCCTGAACCTCTGGCGTAATGGTAAACATTAAATAGGAAATAATCCCCAGCGTAACCGATACCGAAAGTGCAATATCCGCAAACTGCACATTATAGCCGTCTAATGCCCTACGAGTTTTACCTGTAAGCTGTGCATTAATCAGCTCTCCCCTTCTCTTTCCAATGGCGAGAACCAATGCTAAAACAAAAGTCAAAAGTATCGCCCACTGAGAGATAATAATCCCCGTAGCATAGCCCCCTGCCAATACCCGAAGTACAAAGCCCAAAGCAATAATACTGATATCTATAATCGCTATATGCTTCAGCTTAAAAGTATAGGCGAGGTTCATTATAAAATAGGAAACGATGATAGCCACAAACCGCCAGTCTGTATGCTCCAAACAGCAGAAACCTATGCACACAAGCCCAGCAATAAGGCATAGCAATCCTACAAAAACAAGCCGTGCAACGGATTTTGAAATAGCCCCGCTTGCTAACGGTCGTCGTCTTTTTATCGGGTGTTTTCTATCGGCTTCTATATCTATGTAGTCATTAATTATATAAATAGAACTTGCTGTAAGCGAGAATACAGCAAAAGCAAAAAGGCTTTCAATAAAAAGTGAAAACTCAAAAATTTTCCCAGAAAAAAAGAGCGGAACAAAAACAAAGATATTCTTGACCCACTGCTCTATTCTCAAAAGTTTTAAGTATTTAATCATCCATCCTGTTTAGAGTTGCAAAAGTAGCCATTTAATCGGATTTTCTATGTGCTCAAAACGATTTTTTAAACCTAATGATGAAGCTTAGCATTCCGCTACATTTACAGCAATGGCAAGCCCACCCTCAGAGGTTTCTTTAAATCTTTCATTCATACTTTGGGCGGTATCCCACATAGATTGTATCACCTCATCAAGGGAGACGATGGCTTTCTTAGGGTCGCTCTCCATTGCGATATTCGCAGCGGTTATTGCCTTTATTGCTCCCATAGAATTTCGCTCTATGCACGGAATCTGAACCAGCCCACCAATCGGGTCACAGGTAAGGCCGAGATGATGCTCCATCGCGATTTCTGCTGCCATTAGAACTTGTTCAGGACTGCCCCCCATTATCTCGGTAAGCCCCGCCGCTGCCATAGCAGAAGAAACACCGATCTCCGCCTGGCAACCTCCCATAGCGGCAGAGATGGTTGCATTTTTCTTAAAGAGCGTACCGATCTCCCCAGCCACGAGTATAAAACGGATAATATCCTCATCCGAAGTATGAGGGGTAAAGGCCTGAGAGTACATCAGTACGGCGGGGATTACTCCGCTCGCTCCATTAGTCGGTGCCGTAATAATGCGCCCAAAGCTGGCATTCTCCTCATTTACGGAAAGAGCAAAGCAGGAAATCCACTTATTCACAGCGGTGAAATCCTTCGGAGCAGAAATTACAGCATCAAACCACTCATTCATATTCTTATACACTTTATCTCCGAGGAGTTTTTGGTTTAAATCGTGAGCACGGCGGGTTACTTTCAGCCCACCAGGCAGTATGCCCTGCTTATTCACCCCTTTGTAGATACACTCCTTAATGTGTTTCCAGATGCTCAGGGCTTCTTTCTCTGTTTCTTCTCGGCTGCGCCAGCTCTCTTCATTCAAATAGATAAGGTCAGACAGCTTGCTAAGCCCTAATTTATTCAGATATTTGATGATATCCTTACCGTTGTGGCAAGGGTAAAGCGTTCTTATGCAATGCTCCTCGATAGAATTATTCTCCTGAGTCGCTACAAACCCACCGCCTACGGAATAGTAATCCTGCTCGAGCACCTCTCCATCATTAAACACCGCTCGGAAAATCATTCCATTGGGGTGGAAGTCCAGCGACTTCTGTTTATTCAGGACTAAATGATGACCATAAACAAACGGGAGCCTCACCTCACCAGCGAGGAGAATCTGATTTTCGGTTTTAATCCTCTCTATCTTTTCGTCTATGGTATTGGTATCGATGGTTCGGAAGTTCTCGCCAGAGAGCCCAAGCATCCCTGCGATATCGGTACCGTGACCGACGCCTGTCTTCGCCAGAGAACCGAAGAACTCCACGAAGACCTCCTTTACTTCGCTTAGCGGTCTGTGCCTTTTTATCTGGTCTATAAACATTTCAGCAGCGTTCCAAGGGCCCATCGTATGGGAGCTGGAAGGGCCTATGCCTACTTTAATAATCTCAAAAACGGATATGGACTGCATAATCGCAAAGGGTTTTAAAATATGATAAGGCAAAAATATTTAATTCAAAGAACAGATACAAAAAATACCAAAACAAGGAAGATTTTCAACCCCTGAAAAAGCGCCCCTACAGGCTCATCTGAGAAGGGTAAGAAATTCTTCCCAGTGTTTTTAGTAAAACATCCGCATGTTTTAGACAATTCTTCCCAGTGTTTTAATCAATTCGTCCGTATCTTTTTTTAAGGCTAATGAATCATCAGAGAAAAAGATGCTCATCGATTCAAAATTTAATACCGAAAAGCGGGGCAGATTACCAGCCGCCGCCACCACCACCTCCTCCTCCGCCGCCAGAGAAGCCCCCACCAGAGGAACCACTCGACCAAGAGGAGGACGAGCCCACATTAGAGCTGGAGGTCGGAGCAATGCTCGATACACTGATGGAGCTCGCCAAGCTGCTGTACAGCGCTGCACTTACATAAGGAGCACTCGCCTCGTATGCCTCTCGCTCTTCTTCGGACATTGTATTGAGGACATTGCTAAACTTCTTGCCCCAGATGTTCTGCACACCCAGAACCATCGCATACGGAAGGTACTTTTGGAAGACTTCTGGCGTCATCTTCGGTGGGTTGTGGAACTGCATCAGCTTGGTCTCAGCAGCGCCCAAATACATTTTAAAGCCCTCAATCTCCGATTGTATCTTCAGCTTCTCTGCGTCTGGCTGCGTCATCAGATAAGCATAATAGAACATCACCTGAGCACCGATACAGCCGAAAACCATAAGGGAGGAAAAGGAAATATCATCTGGGTCATAGAGCGAACCGAGAAAGAAAACCGATCCTACCACTTCCAACCCGATAACAACGAGCAAGAAAATCCTGAAAGCGAGATAGCGCATCGGCCAGAAGCAAACGATTAATACCCCAAAAAAGACAATCCCTATAGTCATTGCCAAAGTGAGAAGACCGCCCCAATCCGAATTAAAGTAGAAAGTATGCAGAACTCCGAGCGACATCAAGGAGAGAAGAAAAACTCCTATCGCCCTTAGCGAAGCCTTGAGATTGAGCTTTGTTTCTAAGAGTTTAGTGTATTTAAAGGTTACGGATACTCGGAATTTCTCTACCATACGCTCCATCTCCTCATCATAGCTCGACTCTATGGTGAAGCTCTTTCTTCCGTTTTTAAAGAGGCGTCTCAAGAGTATTTGCTCCTCTTCTGGCAGGTCTTCGCTGGCATCTTTCAGTTTGATGATTTTAAAAACGCGCTTACCCTCCTCCTCGATTTTAATGTACTTCTTCACTGCCAGATGGGTGAGCGATGCGGAGACCAGCTTTTTATCAAAGTCCTCTTTAAGGATATAGCCCAAATCTGCCACCGATAATTTCCTCGGCACTGAGTATTGAGGGATAACTAAAGGCTTTTCTGGGTCTTTGCCCTCTGCCTGCCACCTCCTGTAAAGGAAAAAGCTCCCCACAAGGCTTATAAGAAGGATGAGGAATAGCATAAAGTACTGCTCTCCAAAAGTGGGCGGTTCTGGCTCTTGGATAATGCCTTTCTTTATTCCCGCCGCTACGGTAAGCCCTTCGTGTGGCGCGAGATGATACGCCTGAAAGTGGATTACATTTTTAGAGAGGAGCTTGCTGGAGCAGTCGTGATCGGTAGAACCTGCTGCACCCGTATAGCAGGCTTGTTGCAGGATTTCCGCACCCTTAGGGAAGGTAATGGTCGCTTCGCATAAGCCGATATCAAAGCTCCATCCGTTGCCGCTCACATTCCAATAGAGCTCATCAAAGTCATTATAAAAGCCAATCTGGTTGGTCGCTGTATATTCTATCTCGTATTCATAATCGCCCTCACTCAGGTAGGTGTCTTCGCTCCCGATATAGATTTTGAGTTCGTCTTCTGTTTTGGTCTTGTAAGGTACGGCTTCTCCGTCCTTTTTCACGGAGAGGATTTCGGTTTTCACCTTTAGTCTTCTCCCCTTCAGCTCACGGCTAAGAGGGAGGCTCCTTACAATACCACGCTTGATTTCTTCACCCTTTGAGCGCACTTTAATCTGCTCCTTTACCTTGATGGTCTTCGGGTCTTTATCTACATTGATAAAGGATTTAAAGCTAAGAATACCCTCAACATCATTTTCATAATATTTAGGATAGCCCAAAGAATCGCCACTCGCCTGCTGGGCAAAAGACTGAGCGAAGAGAAATATCAACAGGAAAGAAAATATTCTCATCGTTTTGTGATTAATGGATTAGAATTTCACTTGTGGAACGGCTCTCTCGGCAGGGTTTTCCAACTCGAAGAACGGTGAAGTACGGAAGCCAAACATCCCCGCAACGATATTTTTCGGGAAGGTCTGTATTGCGGTATTCTGCTCCCTCACGGTGCCGTTGTAGTACCTGCGGGCAGACTCTATATTGTCTTCTATCTCCGTCAGCTGGCTCTGGAGCTGTAGGAAGTTGGTATTCGCTTTAAGGTCTGGGTAGCTCTCTACCACTGCATTCAGGTGGAGCATTGCATTGCTCAGTGCTTTCTCCGCCTCTGCCTTGCCCTCTGTGGTGCTTGCAGATATTGCTTTGCTTCTCGCCTCGGTAACTTCCTTAAATACTGATTTCTCGTGCTCTGCATAGCCTTTTACAATCTCCACGAGGTTGGGGATAAGGTCGTGCCTCTTTTTGAGGAAAACCTCTATGCCACTCCACGCCTCCTGTACCAGCATTCTCAGCTTTACAAGGCTATTATACATCAAGATAAAAAGAAGTGCAACCACTCCAATGACAATAAGAACGATAACTTGTGTGCTCATAAGTATTTAATTTAAAACCTTGCATAGTTACGAAAAATATTGGAGCTATACACCATAGGTATGGGGCAGCCACACGATAATGTGAGACACCCTCACACGAGAGTGTGGGAGGTTCTCACACGGGAATGTGGGTTATCTCAGCAGCTCCCTACACGATAAATCCCGCTAAAACTTAAATCTAATACCACGGATACCTTAATCGGGAGCATAGATATAGTCAGGGCTAAACTCTAAACTGTGAGAGTTAGGTACGCCTCGGTTATCAAACGGGTCTTCAATGCGGGAGATAAGGAATGGGAGGTTCTTTGTAGGCTTCCAATCCAGCAAGTTTTTTACCCCTGCGTAGATCCCCCTGTTCTTAATGCCCTCGTAAGTAAACATTATGTTCTAAAGACTGAACCAAGGAGAGTATTGCGGGCGCGGATCATTATGCGATTTTTCTTATGCAATAAAAAAATCTCCTTTATAGCGGGAAATTTTTCTTTGGTTTCTTAGAATTTATTGATTTCAAACTTCAGAGAAAAGAAATTCGAGTAGAAATTAGACCCACTAATGCCCGAGTTGGTTATTGCATAGTCCAGACTGAGCCCTTTATACTTAATTCCCACCCCAGCACTTGGTTGGAAAGATACTTTTCGCTTCAGATCTTCAATATCGGTTATGGTTTGGAACCTATTCACCCCAAGACGAACGAAAATCATATCCTGATATTTCAGTTCCGCTCCTGCAAAAGGCGTAATACTCGCAAAATCTGTCGATACAAGCGCTGAAGTCTTTGCAAAATCTACATTAACGCCCACTTCTGGTAGCAAATCAAGCTCTCTACTCAGCTCAAATTTCTTACTCGCTGCCAAATTGAGCTTCGGTGTGGTGATTTCCAACTTTTGCTTTGGCACAGGGTTAAACTCCTGCCCATTAACAATTGTGGAGAGCTCCTTTCTATTAATATCCCAGAAGTTTGTCGTCGTCGTCGCATCACGAAGCATCGCACCAAAAGCCCAATCACTCTCAGTACGATACATCGCACCCACATCAAAGCCAAAACCAAAGGAGTTGGCAAACTTACCCACATTCCTATGGACGATTTTCGCATTCACCCCCACACTTAGTCGGCTATTCGCCCGAAAAGCATACGAAATAATTCCCGCATAATCCGCCTGAGAGAACTTTCGTATCTTGTCATAGTCGATATTCCCCTCAGTATCGATGAGTTTCGTCGTATCCAATATATTATCAACCCCCAATCGAACCAATGACACCCCAAACACCCCCGAATTACCCTCCAGCGGCTTTGCAAAGGCAAGATAATCGTATTTTGCTATCGATTCAAAGTACTCTGCGTGCATCCCCGCCGCTTGCCAGCCGTCATCCACGCCCATAAGCCCCGCTGGGTTCCACATTGGCGAATAAACATCCTCTTGATGAGATACTACCGCCCCTCCAAGCGCCAATCCCCGCGCACCAGCGCCAATATTCAAAAATTCATTAGAATACTTCCTCACAACCTGCGCACCAAGCCCAGAAAAGCCCATCGCAAGGATAAAAAATATCGTCTTTTTCATAGTTTTAATTGTATTTAATGCTATTTTAATAGTATTTAATGCCGTTTCAGCTTCCGTTTCGCTTTCAAATATCCATTTGCAAAAATAGAAAATATCATCACTACCGCCGAGAGGTAGAATACAGGCGTCATATGCTCCGTTTCCCCAAAAATCAAGTACGCCAGCACAATTCCATACACAGGTTCTAAGTTCACCGTCAGTATTATCGTAAATGGCGAGATGTACTTCATCAGATTTACAGACTCCAGCATCGGATATGCCGTAAATACCCCTGATAACAAGACTATCAACGATAAATTTTGCCAACTTATTTCACTCATATCCAATATTTCCCCCTGTCCCGTTAATAAAAAATAGAAAAAAAGCACCACCGTACCCCCAAATATCTCGTAAAAAATAATATTTCCAGACGCCGTACGCCCATACATCTTCCCATTCAGCACCGAAAAGAGCGTCCCCAGCAATGCACAGATAATCCCATACATAATCCCCATTTTATACGCCATTTCAGCATTAAAAATCAAAAGAATACACCCAACAATGATAATTCCGATGATGATTTCCCTCAAATCCACCCTCCTCCCGAAGATAAGAGGCTCAATAAGCGCCGCAAATAGCGTCGAGAGAGACATACAAGACAGCGCAATCGCCACATTCGCCACCTTTATCGAAAGAAAAAACAATATCCAATGCCCAGCCATCAAGCTCCCAACCCCAAAAAGCTGAAGCAACAGCCTCAGCGAGATATTCATTCGGTTTCGTAAAATAAATCGATTAGAAATAAAGAGAAATAACGCAGCAAAACCCATCCTAAAAAAGGTAAGCCGGTAGGCATCTACACTAATCAGCTTCCCCAATACCGCAGTAAAGCCCCACAAGAATACAATAAAGTGCAACCTCAATAAAACAGATTTCTGCATAGATATAAAAACGATAATTCGCAGATTAAGGAGCTAATCGCACCCGTTGCCAGTCATAATCCTCACCTAAAGTATAAAGAATACGGTCGTGTAATCGGTTCGGCCGCCCTTGCCAGAACTCAATCTCATAAGGTCGCGCAAGATACCCTCCCCAATGCTCCGGTCTCGGCACTTCCTTCCCCGCATACGCCTTTTCAGCCTCCCTCAGCTTGTTTTCAAGGTAGTTTTTGTCTGGAATAATGCTACTCTGTGGCGAAATTACCGCACCCAATTGGCTTCCTCTCGGCCGCTCAGCAAAATAGCCATCACTCAGGTTCTCAGCCAGCTTCTCCACCACAGATTTTATAATCACCTGCCGCTCTAAGCCCGGCCAAAAGAAGTGTAAGCACGCCTTCGGATTACGAGCCAGTGCCTCCCCCTTTCTACTCCTATAATTCGTATAAAATATAAAGCCTTCATAGGTATATGCCTTCAGTAGCACCATTCTCGTCCTCGCACACCCATCAGATTCCACCGTTGATACCGCCATTGCATTCGCTTCCGAGATTAATCCGCTTCCTTCTGCATCAAAGAGCCAATCCCTGAACTGTTCCATCGGATTTCCCTTCATCTCAGCCTCTCTCAGCTCATATTTATCATAAATTTTTCTTCTGTCGTGTAGATTTTCCATTAGAAATTATTATTTTTGAAATTATGAATTTGTCTTGCAAAGGTAAAGTATTAATCTCCACTCCCGATGCCTCTCGGGACTTATTTTATCGTTCCGTTGTCTTAATCGTTGAACACGACCAGAACGGAGCACTCGGTTATATCCTTAACAAGAAGTTTAGCAAGCAGATAAGACCCATAAAAATCGGTAATTTCTTTCAGTTTGAGCTCCAATGTGGCGGTCCTGTAGATGTAACCAAGTTTTCTATCATCGGAAAGAATCCGCCCGTAACTAATGACTTTATCCCGATAAATAACACCCATTACCTCACTGCAGATTGGGATACCGTTATACAATCCATATCAGATGGTGATACTATGCTCATCGATTATAAGATTTTTTATGGCCATTCCAGTTGGGCACCTATGCAGCTCGATTACGAAATTCAAAACAAACTTTGGATTGTTATTGATACTAATTTTGACTTTACCCTACAGGCTGACGAGCGTCTTTGGAAAGAAATGATGGCGGGCCTCGGTGGTGAGTACCTTATCTGGGCAAATGCCCCCGATGAAATCTCTCATAACTAATAATATTCTCCCTCCTTTTAGATAAAATAAAAGTAAAAGCTATCCCGATTGGACGATCTCTATTCTCTACTTTGAAAAATATGCTGATATTATTTCCCAAAATCCTTTGCCTGCAAAATAAATAAGAGCAGTAGATATAATGCCCTTTACTGTAAAAAATATAAGCCCTGCTATGCCTAATTTCTTAAACCTGTTTCTCCATTTCCCTGCACCGTTGTTGTTAATCTTTTCTTGCTTCATCAGCTGATAATTTTGGGTAAAAGTAGAGATTTTCTACATATGGCTAATAGCCCCATTTTAGTTATAAATTTTTAGCCCTATATTCCAAGTGAGGGATTGTTGTTTATTGAATGGATGTGGAACTTTAAAATTTTGATTTGAGACAAAGAAAGTCGTACTGGTATTCACAAAAAGTCTCCACATATAGGATTTTCTGGTGGTATCAAGACCGAGTTCTAAAAACGGCTGGCAGCGTGTGGAAGTATCATAGAGGTGGTCTGGCGAGGCTACGCTATCTACAAACTGATTATTCCGTACATTTTGGTAGGGCTTATAATCAAATTTATGCTTGAGAGGCAGGTAGAGATTGCCTTCTATATTATAGTAGAATTTATTCTTTGGAGAGAGCTTAAAATCCTGCCCATAAGCAAGGCTAAATGCCGCATAATAAATATTCTTATCTAAAAATACAGAGAGGTCTTTGGTAGAGAATTTCCCTGTCTTTGCACCAAACCCCAGCCGAGTAGTTTCGCCGTTGTTTTTAAGGAAGGAGAGATGAGTTTTAATGCTCACTTCTTCGTTAATTTGGCGATTGGATGATGCCTGCTTTGTATAATTAAAGTTGATACTGGATGACGAAGATGCCATAAGCAAAGTCTCCCAGATTTTAGACTGACCAGCATGTCTGAAAAAAACTGAAAATTTATCGGTTTCTGTTCTGAGAGCGAGTTCTTTTTTATTAGAATTGAGAATAAAATCATCATAGGTCTTCAACAAGCTATACTCATTCTGATAGCTCAGTTTCAGCAGAGATGATTTGCCATAGAAAATATAATCTGCTCCTAAATAATTCCCCTGCTGTTTATAAACATTTCTGATGATTCCAGAAGTGGAGTTTGAGACATAATTATTGCCATACCCTTGATTCCAAGTGAGGAAAGTATCTGGATAGGTAATGATATTATTGAGCTCTGGGTTCTCGTAAAAGATATGATAATCCTTATGAAAATCCTGATAACCAACAAAAGCCAACAGCTGATGCTTTCGGAAGGTATAACCTGCTTTAAAAGCAAATTCATAATTAACATTCTGCACTTTCGGTCGGGCATCTATATTTCTGTAATTCTCATCATAATACCCATCTGCCATTGCCTGAAAAACGATATTACTAAACGGCTGATATGCAATAGTCCCTCTCAGATGATATTGCTGCTTATCCCAATCGCCCTTTCTACTAACATAATAATAAGGTTTATTGACAGCAAACTGGTTATCCGTACGCTCTTCCAGTAGAATATTACCTACTTGCTTTTCCTTTATCTTATGAAAATCTATATTCCCACTGATGAACAGCTTAGGATTAATCTTGAATAATCCCTTAGAACTAAAATAAAAATCATAGGTACTCTCGGCGGTTTGCACTCTATTAAACCGAGAATTCTTTGTATTGAGCTGAACCGCAGTTTCGGTATAATTAGGAAACGACCTTTGGAAAGCGATATGTGGATTGGAGACAACCTCATCTTTATACACAGCCTCTTGCCCAATGATTAAACTGTCCTGCGCAGAAAGATAGGTAGAGAAAAAAGCCATACCCCACAAGAGTATTTTTCTTGTGGAGTACAGGCTTGATTGATTTACAGATTGTATCATATACCTATTGATTTTAGAAACCTCTTGGGTTTGCTCTTACCGTTGTAAAATCTTGCTGAGAGTTATTGGTATCCTGTAATATCTTTCTACCATTAACGGTAGTCTTTACCTTTCTCATAACACAAGATGAAGAATAAGCCCCCAAAGCGGTAAAGGTATATTGAGAATCTACATTATCTGCCAGCTGTTTCGGTCTGCCCTGGTCTTTAAGGTTGAGATCTACACCGTCTATAATAGCAGTGTTTGGAAGTCTGAGATACTGATATTTTTTATCTCCATTAGGCAAATAAACCTTAGGATAAGCTGCTACTTCTGCCTCTGTAGCACGGAAGATAACCATAGACTCTTTCCCCTGTGGATTTAGTAAGAAGTCCTTAGCTCCTTCTCCCATATGAATGACTTCCAAATCTGGAACACTTGGGTTGTCTATATCTGTGAAATAAACAGGCTGACCTATAGACTGTCTATAATTTCCTAAATATCCCTCAAAGTCTGCATTTTTTAAATCTACTGTAAGTTCTGGATCTTCTATTTTAATAGGGTTTCCTGAGTTGTCCAAAATAGGTTCTTTATGATTAATCGCAGTAGCTGCTATTACAATACTCTCCCCTGGGTTTATAGGATATTGCTTGCCTGTACCTGGGATTTTATATACATAAATAGCATATACATAGTCTGTATTCGCTGCAGAACCGATGTTGTTCCCAGCAGACTTACTCCAATCATACTGACCATTTGCCAGTGTATACTCGGTTACTTTCTTACTGCCATTACCTTTTAGTTGTGCAAAATAAAGCCCATCAGCATACTGAACCTCATTAGAGTTATTAAATATCTCCACAAACTGGTCTCTAAACATTGCTCCTTTCTTTACATCAGAACCCGCATAGTAGATTTGTTTCAGCACCAAGCTACCGATTGTACCCGCAGTTAATGAAATACTAACCGAAGAGGTATTGGAATTAACGACCACTTTCTCCTGGCTTCCATTAAATGTAATCTCGTCCTGCCCCGTGAGGTTGTAGCCAAATATCTCCAAAAATTTCTCTGCTGATAGCTTCTGAGTAATACTTACATTATACTCCCCTGGCAGTAATTCTGAAAGGCTTACCTCTCCATTCGCATCGGTTTGCTTTTCAATTTTCTCCTGAGTTTCAAGATTTGTAATGGTTACAGAGGCAGCATTGGGTTTCTGGTCTCCATAACTCCTGTCATAATGCGTAATAACCTTAAAAGGTACTGGCTTTATCTGCTGGGTGCTATTGAAATCATCATTTCTACACCCTGTTACTGTGAGCAAGAGCATTGCTATTGCTCCAAATAAAAACTTTTTCATCATTGTTGAAATATTAAAATTAAAGTTATCGTTAAATTATCATATTCTCAATTCGTTATTTAGCTTTAAAAACAAAAGTTTCAAAGAACTTTCTACTATCATTTTTGACTTTGAGGAGATTTTTCCTTTTCACTTAATTCTTGCCAAATAATACCTTATTCTACTATTATATATCTCTATTGTATTTTGATTCTATAGGTTTTTCACTGCAAATTACCTCTGACATTTCCAATAATCACTGCAAAAAATATTTATCTCTCCACCGCTCTCCCCAAAAACTCGGTTTAATCTTGATGATTAACATTTAGTACAGTTCATCCCGCTAAATTATAAAAATGTATGTAGCTAACAATACCTAAAAATTAAATCTCTTCTTCTATATGGTAGTTCTTGTGCTCCCTGTTGGTTCGGATAATAAGCTCACCGAGAAATCCAGAAACGAAAAGTAGTGTTCCCAAAATCATCATTGTAAGAGCAATGAAAAACCAAGGATTGTTGGCGATTAAGTTTCCGTATATTTTGTGGATATAAACATCGATTAGTTTGGAGGCTCCGAGCCAAAGAGCTGAGAGAAATCCTATAATAAACATAAGGGTACCTACTGCCCCAAAGAAATGCATTGGTCGCCTGCCAAAGCGGCTCACAAACCATAGGGTGATCAAATCTAAAAAACCTCTGATAAACCGCTCTGTTCCAAATTTTGAAACTCCATAAGGGCGAGCCTGATGCTGTACTGCTTTTTCGGTAATCTTTCGGAAGCCTGCATTGGCGGCAAGTACGGGTATGTATCTGTGCATATCTCCATATACATCTATGGATTTTATCACTTGCTTTTTGTAGGCTTTTAGTCCGCAATTGAAGTCGTGCAGATAAACCCCAGAGACTCTCCTTGCAGCAGCATTGAAGAGTTTGGAGGGCAGATTTTTTGTCATTACATTATCGTAGCGTTTTTTTTTCCATCCAGAGACGATATCGTAATTGTCTTTTACCACCATATTATAAAGCTCAGGGATTTCTTCTGGGAAGTCTTGCAAATCGGCATCCATAGTGATGACAACTTCTCCTTTTGCTTTGGCAAATGCGGCATTTAGTGCTTGAGATTTACCATAATTCTGAGAGAATTTTATACCGTGTATCTGTGGGTTTTGTATTTTGAGATTTTCAATGATAGACCAGGAGTGGTCGGTACTGCCATCGTCTATAAACCAAACTTCATAGGTGTATTGATGCTCCTTGCAGACTTTATCTATACGATAAAAAAGCTCTTCTAATGATTCTTCTTCGTTAAATAGCGGGATTAATATTGAGATATTCATCGTTTTGGAGTGGCGTTTTTATTTTTTAGTTTTGAAATCAATAGGATGCATTATATTTTTATAATCCACCAAATCAGCCTTTATAGAGCCTACAACCAATTGAGCCTGTATTGCGATAGGGATGTGGTTGCTATCATTCGTTACCCATAATGAAACCCCTTCTTTATCTTTAAAGACTCTTCCACTCATTACCGAAGGTATTATTTTAAGGCAATTTACCCTTCCAAATTTGGTTTTAATGTTTTCCACACCTACTACTTTTAGCCTGAAAGGGAAAGACTCATCATCTATCCAGACATTAAGGTTAATAACATCTCCTACTTTTAACTGCTCTGGACTGAGACTCCTCAGATGATAAAAGGCAGAGAGCATATCTTGTATTCCTGCGGTTGTTTTTATGGTGCGGGGAGGGTTCTCCGTATTTATTTTATCGGTGAGGACTAATGTATTATTTGCGTGGTTAAAACTTGCCTGCAAATGCTGCTTATAGCTCCCTTCGCTTACATTTCGTACATAGAAACTCGGCAGTCCTGTGGAGGTACTTACATAGCTTTCATAGAGGTCATCTACTTTAAAGAAAGCGCGCACTGCTCCCGAACTTCTGCCTACACCTCTTACATAGAGATGAGGTTTATTATTATAGGTTTTAATATTTGCAGAGAGGGTAGCTGTACCCGCAGTGAATATACCGTAATGAATTCTGTAAGACAGGACTTCTCCAGATTGGATATTGTCAAATTTCTGAGCTATTGAAAGGTTTGAAATACTTAGAAGTATGAGTAATATGATTTTTTTCATTCGCCAGTTTTTACAAAAATACTGCCATTTTATTTGCAAGCGAAATTACAATATATTTTATAAATTTGCATTCAATTTTTTAATCTCTAAAAGATTTTTCTATGATTACAACAGATTTACTTATAATTGGAGCAGGTCCTACGGGACTTTTTACTGTTTTTGAAGCAGGCTTACTCAAAATAAAATGCCATATAATAGATGCTCTTCCTCAGCCAGGTGGTCAGCTTGCAGAGCTATATCCTAAGAAGCCTATTTTTGATATTCCAGGCTATCCATCAGTGGGTGCAGGTGAGCTTATCGATAATCTAATGGAGCAAATTAAGCAGTTTGAGCCAGGTTTCACCCTTTCTGAGACTGCCGTTTCTCTTACAAAGGTAGATGAAGAGTGGTTTGAGGTAGTTACAAATAAAGGGACTGTTCACCGTGCAAAAGCAGTAGCCATTGCGGGCGGACTTGGAACTTTTGAACCGAGAAAACCCGAGTTTGATAATGTAGCGGATTACGAAGAAAAAGGCATAGAGTATTTCGTGAAAGACCCAGAGCTTTTCAGAGATAAAAAAATCGTTATTGCGGGTGGTGGAGACTCTGCTTTGGACTGGAGCATCTTCCTTTCAAATGTAGCGAAAGAAGTAACCCTTATCCACAGGAGAAATGAATTTCGCGGAGCATTAGACTCTGTTGAAAAAGTTCAGGAGCTTAAAAATCAAGGTAAGATTAATCTGATTACCCCTGCTGAAGTTACTGCCGTAAAGGGTGAGGGGCGCGTACAGGCAATCACCGTACAGAAAGAAGGCGAGGAGGCTTTCGACTTGGAGACCGATTATTTCATCCCGCTCTTTGGGCTTACTCCTAAACTCGGTGAATTGGCCAACTGGGGCTTGGAAATAGAGAAAAACGCCATTAAAGTAGATAATACACTCGATTATCAAACCAATATAGACGGCGTGTATGCCATAGGTGATATCAATACCTACCCAGGCAAGCTCAAGCTCATTCTCTGTGGTTTCCACGAAGCTACACTGATGTGCCAGTCCGTATATAACAAGCTAAACCCAGGTAAGAAATATGTCCTTAAATACACTACCGTAAGTGGGGTAGATGGCTTTGATGGCAGCCGTAAGGAGGCCGAAAAAGCAGTGGTAAAAAAGATAGATTAATACAGCAAAATGAGTGATGTAAATATTAAAATAAAAGATAGGGACGGTGTAGTGCACGAGATTGCTGCACCTACGGATATGTCTATGAGCCTTATGGAGGTTATGCGTGCCTATGCCATTGCTGAAGACGGTACTATTGGTAACTGTGGTGGTATGGCGATGTGTGCTTCCTGCCAGGTTTATGTAGAGAAAGGAGAGGAACTCCTCGCCCCAATGGAAGCAGAGGAAGATGCAATGCTTGCTGAGGCGTATCATACCCAGTCAAATTCCCGATTGGGGTGCCAGATTCCAATCACCGAAAACCTCGAAGGCTTAGAGGTAACCCTTGCTCCTTATCCATAGATGGCTTATAGCAATTGGCTGTTAGCTATCTTGTGGAGCAGTTTTTATATTTCAAAATATTGGCTACTGATTAATTCTGTTCAGTAGTCTTTTTATGGAGATGATTATTTTAAACCTCAAAACTTAAATCCTTTTTGCAAGCCCTGAGAATAGAGATGAATATTCTACAAATTATATGAAGCACTAAAACAAAAAGAGACTTAAAATATTTTAAGTCTCTTTTTTGAGGTACCTAGCGGATTCGAACCGCTGTAGATGGTGTTGCAGACCACTGCCTAGCCACTCGGCCAAAGTACCTTGTTTAGTGGTTGCAAATGTATATATTTTTTCTGATAAACGAAAAATTTTATACGAAATTTTAAAGGTTTTTACCTTCCCTCTTTGCACAGGCAAAGCCCAAACTCTAAACTTCCTACTGTTTATTGGTAGAGTATAAATCGTTTACATAATTCTTTATCAGTTGGTCATTCTTACGGGGGCAGATAAGGAGGGCTTCTTCTGTATCTATTACAATATAGTCCTTTATACCATCTATAATCGCCTTTTTATTTTTACTGCCAAGCCTTACAATATTCCCAGAAGCATTATAGACTTTAGTATTATGATTTATTGAATTATTTTCTCCATCTTTCTCTGTGTGTTCGTATACGGAAGTCCAAGTTCCTAAGTCACTCCAGCCTAAATCTGCTGGGATTACATAAACATTATCTGCTTTTTCAAGGATGGCATTGTCTATTGATATTTTTGTAACCTTCGGATAAATAATATCAATGCAAGAATTCTCTTCAGAGCTATTGTACTCACAGGAATTAAACTGATGAAGCATTTCTGGCAGATATTTACTGAATGATTTCAGAATAACCTTAGCATTCCAGATAAAAATCCCTGCATTCCAAAGGAAATCTCCACTTTCAAGGAAGGATTTTGCTATTTCCAAATCGGGTTTTTCGGTAAAGGTCTTTACTTTATAATAGTCTGCCTTCTCGGTAGGCAGATACTGAATATATCCATAGCCTGTGTCGGGGCGTGTAGGGGTAATCCCCAATGTAATGAGGTATTCGTTTTCCGATGCCAGCTGAAGTGCCATATTAATCTTCTGCTGAAAACGGTTTTCGTTTAATATTAAGTGATCAGCGGGGAGAACTACAATATTTGCATCGGGGTTTTTATGGCTTATTTTATTCACCATATAGAGATTGCAGGCTGCGGTATTCTTCATCATCGGCTCGCCTACGATATTTTCTGGTAGCACCTCTGGTAGCTGCTCTTTACACACTTCTATATAGTCTCTATTGGTTATTACGAAGATATTTTCGGCAGGGATTATTTTAGAAATCCTTTGATAAGTCTGCTGAATCATCGTATTTCCTGTGCCTAATATATCCAAAAACTGCTTTGGAAACTCTTGAGTACTCAGCGGCCAGAAACGGCTACCTATCCCTCCTGCCATTATAATACAATACTTATTATTATTCTCCATTTTGTTTTTTTCTTTGTACAAGAGTAACGGATTTAAACATATACTTCTTATCCGTACTTAAATTCTGGCAAAGATAATTTTTTTTCCGCTTTTCTATGAGCTTATACACCTGCTTTCGGTAGATAAACTCCTCTCCCATCGCGAGATTTTCTATATAGACGCCATCTGTAGTCTCGGGTTCTGGGCGGAAGTACCTCACCAAATCTTCACTTGCCATAAAATTCGCTTTCGGAGATTTGGAAAACTTTATCAGCAGAGGTCTTGCTTCCTCTTTGTATACGGGCAGGCTTTCCAATATCATATTTCCAAAGGTGAGCTTCCACTCTTTACCGTGTGGGGGTATCCTCCTTCCGAATTTTTCAAAGGCGAGGAGATGTGCCAGCTCGTGAGTAAGCACAAAGAAGAACAACTCAGGCTCGAGGGTAGAATTAAGCGTAATCTTATGGCTATCATTGGGGAGTTTTATATAATCTCCCTGCTTAGAATGCCTGTCTCGGGTAATGTGTATATGAATACGATAGCTCCCAAACCACTTTTTAAGGTAAGGGAGCGTGTGTTCTGGTAAAAATTTCGGCAATAGGTTTATAGACACTCTTTTTTTCGGCAAAGATAATACTAAGCCCCATTAAAGGCTAAACGGTAAGCCAGCATAGAAGTCCAAAAGCTTGAGCTGGAAGATATAATTAAACTTCGCTTGTGCCACCGAGCCTTGTGCATTCGCATAATTATTCCTCGCGATATTCACATCATAGATGGTGGTGCGCCCTGCCTCATAGCTCTTCTCGGCAAAATCAAGTGCCAGCTCTGCCGACTTCTCCGCTTCTACGGCAGAGATGTAGATTTCATAATTGCTCTGTGCGGTATATTCGGCTCGTTGTACATTTTGTAGCACCTCCTGCTTCTGCTGCTGGAGGTTGGTTTTTGCGAGCTCCTCGCTGAGCTTCGCTTGCTCTACTTGTAGCTTGGTAATCCCTTTGTTGAAAATCGGAATCGTGGCAGAAACGCCGAGCTGCTGACCGAAATTATCCTTATACTGCTGGGAGAATGATTTATTCTCATCGCTGTTCAATGCTCGGAAGTAGAAAGTTCCCACCCCTGCGCTTGCGCTTATACTCGGATAAAAAGCCGTTTTGGCAATCTCGGTTTGCTTCTCAGAAGCCCTAATTTTTGCCTCTGCACTCTTGATTTCTGGTCGGCTATTATAGATTTCCATTAGTTTTTCTTCGGAGATAGGGGCATTCCGCTCTGGGATATCCAATACGGGGTTTTCCGCCACATCAAAGCTCTTATAATCCTCTATTTGGAGGAGCATCGCCAGGTCAAAAAGCGCATTATGGGTATTGATTTCCGCTGTTTTCAGGTTCTGAAACTCCCTTGCCACCGCTGCTTTTGCTTCCGCCAAAACGGTGTATGCCGTAGTCCCCGCCGCAGTGGTTTTCTCGGCTCTTTCCAAGAGTTTCGCTGCATTTTCATACGAACTCTTATTGATGAGCTCCACCTCCCTGTTCAGCAATACGGTGAGGTACTGCTTAGCGATTCTCACATAGATATCGTTCTTGGTTTTTTCAAGGTCATACCTGCTGGCTTCCACCTCATAGCCCGATTTCTGTATCTGCTTGTTCAGCCTGCTGTGGTTATACACACTGATGCTTGCCCTCAGTCCGGCATTGTTATTAAAGCTGTTATTCGAGTGGTTATTTCCGAAGACATCTTGGCTCTGCCCAAAGTTGAAGTCATTCCCCACCGAGCCTGCTACACTTGGCAAGCCTTCTCTCCTTGCCATATCAAAATTCTTCTGCTGTATATCGCTATTCTTCTGGGCATATCTAATCTCCAAATTATGCTCCTCCGCATATCGTATGCAGTCCTCTAACGACCACCTCTTCTGAGCCGCCAATACCCCAGACGCTACTCCTAATACCAAAGCAATGTATCTTTTCATTTTAAAATTTTAATGCTATTAGACGCCCAACACCCTCATTTCGTTACATAGTGTGGGATAATGAGTCCATAGCCAGGGAGACAATTATTGCTAAATGACTTCGTACTAACAAGTATCTCAAAAAGGAAATAAAATCGTACCTTCGCAGGCGTATAAATCTAATGGATAATGAACACATCTATTCAAGAGCTTAAAACGCTCGCAACACAAACAAGAAGGGACATTTTGAGAATGGTACACGCCGTAAGTTCTGGCCACCCTGGTGGTAGTCTCGGCTGTGTAGAGTTTTTCCTTGCCCTCTATCATCAGGTGATGGATTACAAACTGCCTTTCTCTATGGAGGGGAGAAATGAAGACCTGTTCTTCCTCTCAAATGGGCATATCTCTCCTGTGCTCTACTCCACTTTAGCGAGGAGGGGCTTCTTCCCAGTAGAAGAGCTCGCGACATTTAGAAAGCTAAACACCCGCCTGCAAGGGCACCCTACGACTCACGACCACTTGCCTGGCGTAAGGGTAGCATCTGGTTCGCTCGGTCAGGGGCTTTCGGTAGCCATAGGTGCTGCACTCGGAAAAAAGCTGAATAATGACCAACACCTTGTATATACGCTGCACGGCGATGGCGAGCTACAGGAAGGTCAAATCTGGGAGGCATTGATGTTTGCCGCTCATAACAGGGTGGATAACCTCATCGCTACGATAGACTACAACAACCGACAAATCGACGGAGATGTAGACAAAGTACTCTCTCTTGGCAACCTTCCAGAGAAGCTGAGAGCTTTCGGCTGGGAAGTTTTGGAGGAGAAAAGCGGTAATGATATAGAAGCTGTAATCTCAATTCTGGAAAAAGCAAAACAGCTCACAGGAAAAGGAAAGCCTATCGCCATCGTACTACATACAGAGATGGGCGCTGGGGTAGATTTTATGATGGGAACCAACGCTTGGCACGGAAAAACTCCGAACGATGAACAGCTTGCAAAAGCTCTTGAGCAGCTTTCATTAGACAATCCACAGGATTATTAAACATCAGTCTCATATTTAATAGAATTAAAATGAAATATACTTATACAGAAAAAAAAGATACACGAAGTGGCTTCGGAGCAGGGCTGGCAGAGCTCGCAGATACGAATCCTAATGTAGTAGCCCTCTGTGCTGACCTTATCGGCTCACTGAAAATGGAGAAATTTATAGAAAAAGCACCCGAGAGGTTCTATCAGGTAGGGATTGCAGAGGCGAATATGATTGGCATTGCTGCAGGGCTTGCCATCAGTGGGAAAATACCTTTCACGGGCACCTTTGCCAACTTCTCCACTGCCAGAGTCTATGACCAGATACGCCAGTCGGTAGCCTATTCTGACAAAAATGTAAAGATATGTGCCTCCCACGCTGGGCTCACCCTCGGTGAAGACGGAGCTACACACCAGACATTGGAAGACATCGGGATGATGAAGATGTTGCCGAATATGGTCGTTATCAACCCTTGTGATTATAACCAGACAAAAGCTGCAACCATCGCTATTGCTGACTACGAAGGACCTGTATACCTCCGATTCGGAAGACCTGCGGTTCCTGTTTTCATCCCAGAAGATATGCCTTTTGAAATCGGAAAAGGGATAATGCTCCAAGAAGGAAAAGATGTAACCATAGTAGCGACAGGGCACTTGGTTTGGGAATCTCTCGTAGCAGCCGATGAGTTAGAAAAAGAAGGAATCTCCTGTGAGGTTATCAATATCCACACAATTAAACCTCTTGATGAGGAAATCATCCTGAAATCGGTTGAGAAAACAGGGAGAATCGTTACCGCCGAAGAGCACAACTACCTCGGAGGGCTTGGGGAGTCGGTTGCAGGATTATTAGCACGGAAAAGACCTACACCACAAGAGTTTGTAGCAGTAAATGATACTTTCGGGGAATCTGGAACGCCTGCGCAGCTGATGAAAAAGTATAAAATAGATGCAGAAGCTGTAAAAGAAGCCATAAAGAAAGTATTAGCGAGATAAGATTAATAGCTTTCCATTTTATTTAAAATCTTCGGTATTGTAAAAAGCATTTAAACAACAATACCGAAGATATTTTACCCTTAAAAAACCAAACTATGCATCATCTTCTCTTAATCATTCACCTTATTGCTGCCACCATCTGGGTAGGCGGGCACTTAGTTTTAGCTATCGGCTATATGCCTCGCGCATTGAAGTACAAAGATTTTAGCTACATCGGGAATTTTGAGAAAAAATATGAGCCCATAGGTATGCCTTCACTGCTTCTACTGGTTATCACGGGTATCAGTATGGCTTATGATTATGATGCGGGGCTTAAATCTTGGTTTAGCTTCTCCAATTCTATCGAAACAGTGGTATCCTTAAAACTCTCCTGCCTGCTTCTCAGCGTTTGCTTTGCCATAAGTGCTCAGACGAGGGTGCTCCCCAAACTGAGAAAAGGGAACCTTAGCAAGCTCCCAGAAATGGCAGTACATATCACAAGCGTAACTCTTTTAGGCGTTACAATGGTTATCTTGGGGAGCTTCGTAAGGTATGGAGGGATTAGCTTTTAATCTAAAATGAAGAATTATTACTACTTCTTAGGTGTAGAGCCCGATGCTTCTACGGACGATATAAGGCGAGCCTACCGAAAACTCTCACTGAAATATCACCCTGATAAGAATGGCAACGACCCTTTCTTTGAAAAACGATTCAGGGAAATACAGGAAGCCTACGAAATCTTAACAGATGAAGAAAAACGGCTGCATTTTGACAGGGCTATTTCCGAGCAGACGAGAACTACGACCTATACTCTACCTCCTTCTATAAAAAATTTCAGTATTAATAAAGTAAGAGTTTCAAAAGGTGAGGAAATCATCATCTCGTGGCAAACCAATAATGCCGATACGGTGAAGATTCTGCCTTTCGGGCTGGTAGCTCCCTACGGTGAGAAGAAAATAAAAATAACGGAGTTTAAAAATGGGAAGTTTCATATCGTACTCCAAGCGATGAATACTGTTATCAGCAAATCAGCTGTGAAAGGGATTACCATTACCGAAGTCTCCGAATATAGCAGAGAAACGCAGCACTCCCCTATCAACCCAGCTCCACTTCCGAGCAGAAATACATCAAAAAAAATAAGGGCTCAACATCAATTCCTAAGAATATTCATTGCTCTTATCTTTATTTTAATCGCCTTATTCTTTATACTTCGAGGCTAAAAGGATTGATGCTCATCCTTCCTCATTTCTCTCTGCTCCTTACGAACCTTTAAATACTCCAAAAGCATAGCAGTGGATGTCAGCAAGAGGGAAAGACTCACCAAGACAGAGCCTATTATCGTCTTTACTTCCTGCTCATCAGAACTCAATAAATAGCCTGTATTAAAAAGAGAAAGAATAAAGACAACCGCAGTCACAATTCCTATTCCTTTTATAAAATTCATTCTGCTCATAACTTTTTCTTTAATGCTCACAAATGTAATGATTTTGACTGAAGAGGGAAATATTACTTTCGGTTGTTTGCTCATTCAAAAAAATGTTTATCTTTGCCCGTCAAAAATTATTTAACAAGGGACGAGTTCCCACTTAAAACAATTATCATATGTCAGTAAAAATTAGATTACAAAGACACGGTAAAAAAGGAAAACCTTTTTATCACATCGTAGTTGCAGATTCAAGAGCAAAAAGAGATGGTAGATTCATCGAGAAGTTGGGTACTTACAACCCAATTACCAATCCTGCTACTATTGAACTGAATGTAGACTCAGCTGTAAAGTGGCTAAACCACGGTGCTCAGCCTACCGATACTGCGAGAGCTATCCTTTCTTACAAAGGAGTATTGTACAAGAAACACCTTCAAGGAGGTGTAGCAAAAGGTGCTTTTGATGAAGCTGAAGCTGAAAAGAGATTCAATGCTTGGTTAGAAGCAAAAGAAGCTAAAATCCAAGAAAAAGCAAACGGTTTAGTAAAAGCTAAACAAGATGCTAAGAAAGCTGCTTTGGAAGCTGAACAAAAAGTAAATGAAGCAAGACTTGCTGCAAAAGCTCAGGCAGAGGTTGCGGCTACTGAAAGTGCAGAAGAGGCAGTGGAAGAAGCTAATGAAGAAGTTTCTAACGAAGAATCTGCACCAGCAGAAGAAAACACAGAGGCTTAAAAAGTCTACCGTTTTTATGCGTAAAGAAGATTGCTATTTTTTAGGAAAAATCACGCGTAAGCACGGACTACAGGGGAATGTAATCCTTAAACTGGATACTGACCAACCTGAGATTTACAATAAACTGGAATCAATATTCATTGAAATCAATGGACTATTGGTTCCATTTTTTATACAAAAAATTTCTTGGAGCAAGCAGGATTCTCTCAACATCCTCTTTAAAAATGCTACCGATCAGCTCGCAGAGCAGGTTATAGGGAAAGAGGTATATCTCCCCCTCTCCACACTGCCTAAATTAGAAGGCAAGAAGTTTTACTACCACGAAATCATCCACTTTAAGATATGGGATAATAAAGGTAATCTCTATGGGGAAATCCAATCTGTAAATGACCAAACAGCACAGCATTATTTCATCCTCAACCTTGATGGCAAGGAAGTCATCATCCCTATTATTAAAGACTGGATTCTGGAAGTAAACAGAAAAGAGAAATTCATCAAAATGGAGCTTCCAGAAGGTCTCTTGGAAGTCTTCTTAGCAGAATCTAAAAACGATGAGGCTTAATCCTCACCGCTGTTTTATCCCCCTCACATTAGCGGATATCACTTGGGAAAATCAGATAATGTTTCTCGGTTTTCTGAGTAATGGCAGAAAGTAATATTGGGTTTTCTGAATTTTGTAAATGAATTTTAGAACCGTCCTTCTCCAAGAGATAAATCGGCTGTTTTTCCACATTGTACGGCAGTAGGGTTCTGCTGATATCATCTACCAAAAGCTCTCCATTTTCTATATTGAAGCATTGATTTGCCGCTGATATTTTCTCATCAATACAATCTTTACTAAAAGGTTTTAATGAGAGGACGACCTTCGGAAGTCGCCTTTGCATAATGGCCTTGCAGAGAAAGGAAAGCACAAAATCATCTGTATGCTGCCAAGACTTTATCGCCTGATATACATCTGTATCATCCAACTGTGTAAATCGGAAAATATCCTCAGCAGAAGGCTCCTGAAACTCCTCCTTTCGGTAGAGGAAGTACCTGAGATTTTCTGACACCTCCAGCTCGTACCCTGTAGCAGCAAGAGCCTTTGCTCGGGAAAGGATTTTGGTGAGCATCACCTCACATAGAACCGCCGTTTTATGGTAGTACACCTGCCAATACATAAACATCCGTGCTGTAAGGAAATTCTCGATAGACTGCACACCTTTGGCATCAATGACCAACTCATCTTCGGCTACATTCATCATAGAAATAATGCGCTGAGTATTGATATTCCCTTCGGAAACCCCAGTATAGAAGCTGTCTCTGCGGAGATAATCCAACCTGTCTACATCCAGCTGAGAAGAGATAAGCTGATTAAAAAACTTCCGCTTATACCTCCCTTGGAACATCTCTATCGCCACCGATAGCTCACCGCCAAAGGCTTGATTAAGCCTCTCCATCAGCAGGGCTGAGATTTTCTCGTGATGAAGCCCATTCATCACCTTGCTTTCCAAAGCGTGAGAGAAAGGTCCGTGCCCAATATCGTGAAGTAAAATAGCGAGCATTACCGATTTTTCCTCTTCCTTAGAGACCTCTACCCCTTTCAGTCTAAGGGTTTCCAAAGCAGTAAACATTAGGTGCATAGCCCCTAGAGCGTGATGAAACCGCGTATGTACCGCCCCTGGAAAGGTAAGGCTGAGAAGCCCGGTCTGCGAAATGCGCCTCAGCCGCTGGAAATACGGATGCTCTATAATATCAAAAATAATTTCGTGGGGGATTTTTACCGCTCCATACACAGGGTCGTTGATGAATTTAAGGTTATGATACATCGGCTTGAAAAAAAAATAATGACAAATATAGGGCTTATGGCTTTAAGCAATAAGCAGCAGGCAGTAAGCTTTTGGCAAATAGCAATTAGCTAATAGCCAGCAGCCAACTGCTAATTATCATTTTAATAAAAAAACACACTGTTTTTTATCAATTTCCAGGTTATTAACCGCGTTTTCCTGGTTCCTAACCAGGTCGACGGGCTTTTTAACCGGGTCAGCGGGGTTTTTGACCGGGTCGGCGGGCTTTTTAACCTAAAAAATAGGGTCTCTGACCTAAACGACGGGCTTTTTTTCAATAATTGCCTGCCACGCTATGGCTAAGTGCCCGACCGGCTACGGTCTAAGTGTGCCCCACACAGTGGGCGGTTACGGTGGGGAAAACCTTATCTTTGCAAAATGATAACAGCAGAACAGTTAAAACTCGCGCAGTCCCGAATAGAGGATTTATATAAATATCTTCAAATAGATAAAAAGAAGATTGAAATTGCTAATGATGATGAAAAAACCGCTGCACCAGAGTTTTGGGACAACCCAAAAGAGGCAGAATCTTTCCTAAAGCAGCTCCGCTCCAAAAAGAAATGGGTAGATGATTATGAGGAAATCTTCCACTCGTTTGAGGATATACAGGTGCTTGCTGACTTCGCTAAGGAAGACCCAGACTCCGAGCGGGAACTCGATGAGAGCTTCCCCCTGCTCATTGAAAAAATAGAAAACCTTGAGTTTAAGAATATGCTTTCCAATGAAGGCGATGAGCTTTCTGCCGTACTTCAGATTACGGCGGGTGCTGGCGGTACGGAATCTTGCGACTGGGCATCTATGCTGATGAGAATGTACACAATGTGGGCAGAAAAGCAAGGCTACAAAATACGAGAGCTCAACTATCAGGAGGGAGATGTGGCGGGCATCAAGACCGTTACCCTCGAGATTGATGGCGAGTATGCCTTCGGATACTTAAAAGGCGAAAACGGCGTGCACAGGCTGGTGAGAATCTCCCCATTTGACAGCAATGCCAAGCGGCATACGAGCTTCGTTTCGGTCTATGTATACCCTCTTGTAGATGATACGATTGAAATTAACATTAACCCTGCGGACATCAGCTTCGAGACGATGAGAGCCTCAGGTGCCGGCGGGCAGAATGTAAATAAAGTAGAGACTGCCGTAAGGCTTAGGCACGCACCTACGGGCATTATTATTGAAAACTCCGAGAGCCGTTCTCAGCTTCAAAACAAGGAAAAGGCGCTTCAGCTCCTCAAATCTCGTCTCTATGAAATAGAGCTTGAAGAAAGGATGAAAGCCCGAAACGAAATCGAAGCCAATAAAATGAAAATTGAATGGGGCAGCCAGATACGAAACTATGTAATGCACCCTTACAAACTCGTGAAAGATGTTCGTTCTGCCTACGAAACCTCCGATGTAGATTCGGTGATGAATGGAAACATTACCCCCTTTCTGAAAGCCTTTCTAATGGCAGACGGCACTGCGGTGTCTAATGATGATTTTGACTTGTAAAACCTTAAAACAATATAAGGCATTACTAACTTCATCTATTTTTGTGGTTTAGCTAAATAAACTGCACCAAATGTCAAGTATCAAATAAGATTAAAGCTGTTAGGGATATAAAGTAAGAAAAGTTCTTTGGCAAGATTCAAGAGAAAAAGAAAAAAGCTACTCAAAGTCAAAAACGATAGTAGAATTTTTTTTAAAAACTTTTAGTTATAATCTCTACAGTCTTTTACTTTTATATTTTCAAGGAGACTTAGTTTGCCTTCAAATTCAATATATACACACTTAAAAATCCCCTCATTACAATTATTTTCAGATTCTTTGAAATCTCCATCCTCTGCAGTTATTTTAATATTTTGTCCACTGATTTCATAATTATTTTCTGTAAATACTAACTCATCCAGTAGAATTTTTTTACCATTAATATTTATTATTCCTGTATTTGCTTTTGTATCAAAAACTATAATTGTTTTTCCGCCTTGGCTGAAGATTGTTTTTCCTTCACTTCCATTTAGTTCTATGCTATCCAATTGTATTGTATCATTCATTTCCAATGAATCTATCAATGGAGAACTTTCGGTTCTAATTTCTTTTTTACATCCTATGCTTACCAATAATACAAGTCCTAATACCAGCTTTTTCATAATTTTAAATTTCGGTAAAAATAACCAAAACTTCAATATTATGGAAATTCTTTTAACCATTATAATAGACCTTTAGTTTATCAAAAAATCATATTTATGATAAAAATCATAATTCCTAATCTGTTAATACTTTATAATTATTTTTTTCCTACTTAAAGTCTTGATATTTTTAAATATATGTATTAAAATATTATTTTGGCATTATTATTGTTTAATTTGTTTTATTATTTATTACATATGTAGAAAAAAAATCTTTTAGTAGTATCTAAAAAATGTTTATATTTGCTCTACTTTTAATAAGAAAATTAAAATTCTAAACAATGAAAAAATTATTTTTAACAAGTGCTTTGGCACTTTTCGGAATGATGAGCGTAAATGCTCAAAAAGCATTATCAGAAGGTAGCTGGGTTGTAGAAGCTAATACTGGTTTCGGTCAGTTTAGTCCAGCACAAACAGGAGTTGCATTAAAAAGTTCAAATGGCAATACAGCATTTAGGATTGGTGCAGAAGCTGGTTATTTTGTAATCGAAAACTTAGCAATTAAAGCAGGTTTAGGATATACTTCTGAGGGAAACTCTCAAAATACCTTCAATTACAAACTTGGTCTTAAGTATTATGTTATCGGGCAAATCCCATTACAAGTAGACTTTAATGGAGCTTCTTCAGATGGTAATAGTGCTAATGCAGTAGGCTTACAAGGAGGTTATGCTTGGTTTGTAGCACCAAATGTATCTTTAGAACCAGGTATCAGATATGATATCGGTTTCAAAGAAGGCCAAAAAGGAGTATTTAGTGGAAACCTTGGTTTTGCTATCCATTTTTAATAAAGTAAAATTTAACAGTAAATAAAATTTTTTAAAACAATGAAAAAGTTATTTTTAACGGGTGCGTTAGCACTTTTCGCAGCAGTAAATGCTCAGGAGTACAAAGCTGGTGCAGGTGATGTAACTGTAGATTTCGGTCTTTCTGGTGGTTTGGGTAATACAGCAGTATCCCTTCCAGCAGCAGGTTTAGATGCAGGTGCAGTATTTAAAGCAAGATACTTTAACTCAGAACAATGGGCTTACAGAGGAATCTTGAATGTAAATAGCACAAGCACTACTGATAAATCTGCAAGTGTACCTAATGTTTCTGATAACAAGCAAACAAAATCTAATTTAGGTTTAGAATTAGGTCTTGGTGTTGAAAGACACTTTACAGGTACTGATAGATTAGACACTTATGTAGGTGGTGATATCTTGGTAGGTTTTAATAGCCAAAAAGTTACTACTGAAGTTAACTCCCTTACTAATACTGATAAAAGTAAAAACGAAGTTAAAGGTCCTAATGCTTTCAACTTTGGTGTAAGAGGTGTATTTGGTGCAGATTACTATTTTGCTAAGAGAGTTTACCTTGGTGTAGAAGGAGGTCTTGCTGTGAAGTTTGGATCTAGAGGAGAGACTAAAACTTCATCTTCTGCAACTGTAGGTGGTGTTACTACTAATACAGAATCCTCTACTAAAGGTGGTAGCTCTTTCGGAATTACTCCTTCTGTAGTTGCAGGTATTAGATTAGGTTATGCTTTCTAATTAAATTAGGAAAAGAGTTAATAAATAATTTTAATACAAGAAACCCTCTCTTAAAATTAAGAGAGGGTTTTGTTTTATTTAGTTATTATGTATAGGGCTAATTCTCAAATAAAAGCCTTTCGCCTTTCTTCTCTTGAGAGATGAGTCCATTTTCATAAGCAAGATGCCCATTTACAAAAGTATGAGTTACTTTAGAGCTTAGTTCCATACCTTCTAATGGAGACCAGCCACATTTATACAAGAGATTTTCTTTGCTCACTACCCATTTTTCATTAAAATCCACAAGCACTAAATCAGCCTTATACCCTTCCCTGATAAAGCCTCTTTTTTCAATTTTAAAAATTATAGCGGGGTTATGTGCCATTTTTTCTACAATTTTCTCTAAGGAGATTTTTCCTGTATGATAATTTTCCAGCATTACTAAAAGAGAATGACCCACCAATGGTGCCCCTGATGGACATTGAGTGTAGGGTTTTTGCTTCTCTTCCCAGGTATGTGGAGCATGGTCGGTAGCGATTACATCTATTCTATCATCCAATAAGGCTTTCCAGAGCCCGTCTTTATCTTTTTGAGTTTTTACTGCAGGGTTCCATTTGATAAGGCTACCCTTAGTCTCATAATCCTCATTAGTAAAGGTAAGATGGTGCACACAAACCTCTGCGGTAATCTTTTTATCTTTTAGGGGAATATCATTTCTGAAAAGGGAGGTTTCTCTCGCTGTGGAAAGGTGAAATATATGAAGTCTTGCTCCTGTTTTCTTTGCGAGCTCTACTGCTTTTGATGAGGAAATCCAGCAGGCTTCCTCACTGCGGATAAGGTGATGAAACTTTACAGGAATATCATCTCCATATTGTTCTTTATAGGTATGAGTATTATTTCGTATGGTAGCTTCGTCCTCACAATGAACTGCAATGAGCATCTTTGTCTTGCGAAATATATTTTCCAGCGTCTCTGGATTATCTACCAGCATATTCCCTGTAGAAGAGCCGAGGAATAGCTTTATTCCAGGCACATTCCTCGGATTGGTTTTGAGGACTTCATCCAGATTGTCATTTGTACCACCCATCATAAAACCATAGTTGGCAAAGGATTTTTCGGCAGCGATATCGTATTTCAGTTGTAAAAGTTCCTGAGTTACGGCATTGGGCACTGTATTGGGCTGGTCTATGAAGGTGGTTACTCCTCCTGCTATGGTAGCACGGCTCTCGCTCTCTATATCGCCTTTGTAGGTAAGCCCAGGCTCTCGGAAATGCACCTGATCATCAATTATCCCAGGCAGAAGGTATTTCCCTTCTGCATTGATAACTCTGTCTATACCCTCTTCGGAAATAAGCTCAGAAATTTTAGCGATGAAATCATTCTCAATAAGTACATCTGACTGAAAAATTTGATTCTCATTAACGATTTTAGCATTCTTTATCAGTGTTTTCATTTTATACTTTTTAGCGTTGTAAAAGTAGGAATTTTATTCTAATCTCTCATACCAACCCGCTAAGGACAGTCCAATATAATCGGAGTGTTCGTTGGACAATAATTATCTATCATAAAAAAACAAACACCTTACTGGCTATAGTGTAGGGAAGTCCATCAGCTGGAAGCCGTATATTTGTGTTCTGAAAAAAAGTAAGACATATATGAACCAGTGTTTAATCAATTGCAGGGGTAGGCTTATTGATTTATCTCATCCTAAGATGATGGGGATTCTCAATATCACCCCAGATTCCTTTTCAGATGGTGGAATGTTTAATAATGAATACGCCGCGATAAAGCAGGTAGAGAAAATGCTTTCTAAGGGAGCCGAAATCATAGACATAGGCGCACAATCTACCCGCCCCAATGCACAAAAGCTCTCTGCGAAGCAGGAAATAGACCGGCTGGGGAGCATTATCTCAAAGCTGAAAAAGGAATTCCCACAAATCCTAATTTCACTCGACACTTTTTATGGCAAAGTAGTCAAGTTTGGGTATGATGAGGGGGTAGATATTATCAACGACATCTCTGCAGGTCAGTTTGATGAAGAGATGCTCCCCGCAGTGGCACAAACGGGGCTTCCTTACATCTTAATGCACATTAATCCAAGCTATGAAACAATGCACGAAAAGCTCATCACAGGGGATATCATCCTCGAGATTAATCGATTTTTCTCAGAGAAGGTTGGCGAACTAAGACAAAAGTTTGGGATTAAAGACATCATCCTCGATCCAGGTTTTGGTTTCGGTAAAACCATAGAGCAGCAGCATCAAATGCTCGATGAGCTCAGCTATATCGGCTTCGGGGGCTTACCAATGCTAATCGGTATTTCGAGAAAATCATTTATTTATAAGCCATTGGGCAAATCTCCTTTGGAAATAGAACAAGAGGTAGAAGCTTTACACCAAAAAGCATTGCAAAAGGGGGCTAAAATCATCAGAAAACACTATTAAAAACCTAAAAACAGCCTCTACTAAAATAATATATTATCCTTGTACAATAATATTATTTTATTATTTTTAGAATATTCAAGTCTCTTATTATCAATAAAAAGACAATAGTTTTCATTTTTATCTATCACAGCAATAAATAATAACAATTGTAATAAGTGTGATTTATAGAAACTGATGATTTACATTTGCAACATCAAAAATGAAGTTATGCCATTTGAATTACCAAAATTGAGCTATAATTATGATGCTTTAGCACCGGCAATCGATGCTAAAACAATGGAAATACACCATACCAAGCATCATAAAGCTTATGTGGATAACTTAAATGCAGCTATTAAAGGTACCGAACTGGAAGGGATTACATTAGAGGAAATATGCAGAGAAGGTTCTCATATCCCAGCGGTAAGAAATAATGGTGGTGGGCATTTTAACCACTCTCTGTTTTGGGAAATATTAACCCCTGGTGGGAGTAAAGAGCCTGTTGGAAAAGTAAAAGAAGCTATTGAGGCTTACGGAGGCTTTGAGAAGTTTAAAACTGACTTTGAGAATGCCGCAAAAACCAGATTCGGCTCAGGATGGGCTTGGTTGTGTAAGCAAAATGACGGCTCTCTGATAGTTTGCTCCACAGCGAATCAAGACAATACCTTGATGCCAGAGGTAGGATGCAGCGGAACCCCTATTTTAGGGCTTGATGTATGGGAACACGCCTATTATCTGAATTATCAGAACAGAAGACCAGATTATATTGAGGCATTTTTTAGTGTCATCAATTGGGATAAAGTAGAGAATCTTTATAATAAATAGTAATTTTTCATTTAAATTGAGTGGAATCCATAGCCGAATTTTTTGGCTGTGGATTTTTTATTTCACTTTTACAACATTTCCCTTAGCTTTGCCCTCAATATCATAAAATCTAAGAAAGATGAACCATAAATTAATCCTAATCCTATGGATAATGAGCTTCGGGAAGCTATTTTCTCAAGAAATCAACTACAATTTCCCCAAATTAAAGTCATCTATAAGTATGCCTGTGCGAGTACCGCTCTCGGAGCTCACAAATATAGCAAACAGCTCAGTAACAGGGCTTATATTCTCAGATGATTCGAGGGTGGATAACAATAATGACCAGCTAAGAATAAAAGTATGGAAGACAAATCCCATAAAAATAACCTCCGGCGCAAAGCAAAACTTCCTGATAGAAGTCCCGATAAAGATCTGGATAGAAAAAGGCATCGGTACACTCGGCGTTTATACCTATCAAGAGACCACTTTTGAGACCGTAATGCACTTTAATACCAGCATCAACTTTAATCCCAACTGGACCATCTCTACCCAAACCACAAGCAAGGGCTTTAAGTGGGTGAGCAAACCCATCCTCGATTACGGGCAGGTGAAAATCCCCATCACCCCTCTTGTGGAAAGCAAATTACGCACAGAACAGCAGAAATTCTGTGCTACAATGGACAAGGAACTCTCCTCAAAACTCAATTTCCAAGAGATGGTAGTCTCCGCGTGGAATATTTTCTCCGAACCTTTCCTGATTTCGGAAGAGTTCCAAACTTGGCTGAAGATCAGTCCAACAAAAATCAGCGTAACGCCTCTTGTTTTCTACAAAGACGCCCTTGATTTCAGTATAGGAGTAGAGATTTTCTCCGAAACCCTCACTGGAGCAAAGCCCAAAGCCTCCGCACTAAGAACCGCAGCTCCCGCTTTTAGTAAGGCAGAGGTGCTCCCGACCAACTTCCTCCTGCAAACCACTGCCAGCATCCCCTATTCGGAGGCGAGCAAGATGGCAATGGAAATGTTCAGCGGGAAGGAGTTCGATTTCCGAGACTCGGAGCATAAAATACAGATAAAAGACATCAAAGTCTATGGAAAAGAGGGTCAGGTAGTCCTCGAAGCCACCACAGAAGGCGCCATAAACGGCGTCAGCATCATTACAGGAACACCGGTATATGATTCTCAGAAGAAAAAAATTGTGCTGAGAGACACAAAATTCAAGCTGAGAACCCAAAACATCCTCCACAAAGCAGCATCGCTCTTGTTCAAAAACAAAATCACACGAATGATAGAAGAAGACTACGGAATCCCTACTGCCGAGCTCGAAAACTACTCCCGAAAAAGTACCGAACAAGCCTTTAATAAAGACTATTACAAAGGGGTAAAGCTCTCGGGAAGAGTTACTTCTCTCGCGCCGCAGAAGATACTTGTAGGAGTGCACGGGCTCACTACCATTATAGATATGCAAGCCTCCGTGCGGCTTTTGTTAGCAGGAAACTAAACCAAAACCTCCCCTTTCCCCCTTCTGAAGGGGGATTTTTTTTTGCATTATACCTTTATCCAAAATATAAATCTGAGATTTTAAAGCCTTAAAAAGATTAAAATCAATAGAAATATAATAAAAGTATAACTAAACTACATACTAATATAAATTTTCAATAGAAAAGTATAACTAAACTGTATATTAATATAAATTATTCAGTGATTAGTATAAGTTTATCATATATTAATATAAATATTTGATAGAAAAACATAAGTAGAATATATACTTCTATAAATATTTGATAAATTAATATAAGCAGGTTATATGCTTATATAAAAATTCTATGAATTAACATAAGTATGTTATATCCCCCTATAAATAGTCAATAAATAACTATAAGTAGATTACTCACTTATATAAACAGGCAATGAATAACTATAAGTAGAATGATTACTTCTATAAATAGTCAGTAAATTAACATAAGTAGAATGCATAAAAATATAAATCTATAAAAAATTTTTATACATTTGTATCATAAAAACAGGGAGAGGAGGCTTAAAATTCTTCCAAAAAAGATGAAAACAGAGCTTTATCTGCCTGAGATAACAAGCTGAATAACACAAATAAATGTCATTATGGTAATATACATTAAAAATATGGTTTGCGAGAGGTGCATTAAGACCGTAAAACGCATCCTCGAGGAGAAAGATATACCGGCAGGGAGGGTTTCCTTAGGAGAAGCCTACCTCCTAAACTCGATATCTAAAGAAAAGCTGAAAGAACTCGACACCGAGCTCAGAAAAGAAGGTTTCCAGATACTTATACGGGAAAAAGACAGGCTGATAGAGTCAATAAAAATAGCAATACGAGAGAAAATAGCCTTGTTTGACATAGAAGAAGGGCTGATAATCTCGGACTTCGTTAGAGAAGTTACCAATAAAAAATATCAAGTGATGGCGAGCCTGTTTTTGGAGAGCGAAAAGACGAGCATACGGGATTATTTTATTCGCCAAAAGATAGAAAAAGCAAAAGAGCTCCTCACCTACGAAGAAAAAAGCACCACTCGGATAGCAGATATGCTCGGCTACAGCTCGGTGCAGTACTTTTCTAAACAGTTTAAAGAATACACAGGGCTTTCGCCTACAGAATTTAGAAAGAAAAAGGAAAAAAATAGAAACTCACTCGATAAAGTCTGGTACAACGGCTAAGATACAGGCGCAATTCCTTGAAAAATTTTTCATTTATAATACCCTGAAATAACGCACTGAACCAAGTGCCGAAATAAATAAGAAAACCTCTGCCCAGGGCAGAGGTTTTTTGTATAGAATATCGTGTGTATGGCTTATACGAAAGGTAATTTTACTACCGTAGCCTTCAGATGTTTGTTGCGCACCTGTATAAAGATTTCCGAGCTGGGTTTTGAGAACTCGGTAGGCACATAGGCGAGCCCAATCCCTATTTTTTTCATTGGCGAGGAGGTTCCAGAGGTTACCGTACCGATGACTTTTCCTTCGGAATCTACTACTTCGTAGCCATGGCGGGGCACTCCTTTTTCCAGCAGCTCAAACCCAACCAATTTCCTTGTAACGCCTTCTTCCTTCTGCTTTGCAAAGACTTCCCTATTGATGAAATCTCCTTTCTGCAGCTTGGTTATCCAGCCCAGTCCAGCTTCCATCGGCGAGGTAGAGTCGTCTATATCATTCCCATAGAGGCAGAAGCCTTTTTCTAACCTGAGGGTATCTCTCGCCCCGAGCCCGCAAGGGATAAGCCCCTCTTCTTTTCCCGCAAGGGAGATGGCATCCCAGAGTTTTTCGGCGTATTGATTTTCAAAATAGATTTCAAAGCCTCCGCTCCCTGTGTATCCTGTGTTGGAGATGATGACATTAGGGATTTCATTCACCACTCCGACCGAGAAATGGTAGTAGGGGATTTCGGAGAGGTTTACTGGGGTCAGTTTTTGGAGGACTTGGAGGGCAAGTGGCCCTTGAATAGCGATGAGGGACATCTCGTCTGAGAGGTTGGTCATCTTCGCTCCAAATTTCTCATTGTATTTAGAGATATGCGCCCAGTCTTTCTCGATATTGGAGGCGTTTACGACCACGAAATACTTCTCGTCATTCATTTTATAGATGATGAGGTCATCTACGATGCCTCCGCTTCCGTTGGGCAGGCAGGAGTACTGTGCCTTACCGTCGGTGAGGAGGGCGATATCGTTTGTGGTTACATATTGCAGGAGGTTTTTTGCCTCTGCACCTTCGATGAGGAACTGCCCCATATGCGAGACATCGAACATCCCTGCTCTTTCTCTTACGGCGAAGTGCTCGTCGGTTACGCTTGTGTATTGCACGGGCATTTCAAAGCCCGCGAAAGGCACCATCTTGGCTCCGAGGGAGCAGTGCTTGTCAAAAAGTGCTGTTTTCTTCATTGCTTACTTTTATGTATTGATTATTTAATTTTATTCTTTAACAAAAACTGTTGGAACTCGTTTAAAATGATTTTGAACCATTCGGTAAATTGTTCTGGCGACTGGGAGATTTCCTCGCTCAGCCTGTCAAGGGAAACAAACCTAAGCTCGGAGACTTCGGCAGGGTTTGGGGAAAAGGGGCCATTGTACTCACCCACGAAAACTGTGTCTAATTCGTGCTCCCACAAGCCTCCTCCTACTTCGGCTTTGTAGATAAAGTGGAATTTCTTCTCTACTTCTGTGCTGATGCCTAGCTCTTCCTTCATTCGGCGGATTGCGGCGTCTTTGTAGGTTTCGCCTTCTCTCGGGTGCGAGCATACGGCATTCGTCCAGAGGTTGGGCGAGTGGTATTTGGTGCTCGCTCGCCTTTGGAGGAGCATTTCTCCATCGGAATTAAAAATGAAGACAGAGAAGGCACGGTGCAAAAGTCCTTTGCGATGGGCTTCTTGCTTCTCCATCAGCCCTTGAACTTCGTCCTGAGGATTTACTAAGATTACAAACTCTGTCATTGGATAAGATTTAGGGTTGGGGATGAGTATCGCTGCCTCTGTCGCTTGTTTTTCCAAAGACTAATTTGATGATTACAGGCAGTGTGGTAACCAATACAAGACCGATGACGATAATTTCCAAGTGTTTTTTCAAGTCGAGCCCGAACTGGTCTTCCAAAAGACGCTGTAAATAATGCCCAGCATAGACGAGAAGGAATGCCCAGAGAACTCCCCCGATGATATTATCGCGGAAGAACTTCTTTTTATCCATCTTGACAATCCCCGCAACGATGGGCGTAAAAGTACGGACAATCGGGAGGAAGCGGGCGAGGATAATTGCCATAGAACCGTGCTTCTCGAAGAAGTCGTGCGCTTGGTACAGATATTTTTTCTTGAAAAGCAAGGAATCTTCTCTCTTGTAGAGGGCAGGTCCTGTTTTATAACCGAAATAGTAACCTACCTCATTGCCAATGATAGCCGCCAGTGCGATAAAAAAAGCTAAAATAGAAGTGTCTAAAAAATCATTTCCAAAAGAACCGAAAGTTTCTTCAATAATAGTCTTTGCATATATACCAGAGATGAATAGCAGACTGTCGCCAGGAAGGAAAAACCCTACAAATAAACCCGTTTCTGCGAAAATGATAAATAACACTAACCAAAAACCACCGAGTTTTATGTAAAATTCTGGGTTTAACAAGTCTTTCCAACTCTCAAAATGTTCCATTCAATAAAGTCTTTGAGCAAAAGTAAGGATAATTTTAATATTAGAGGATATTGAGAAGGTAGAGCAAGCCTACGCTCAGCATATTCTTGCTTGTATTGGGCGTCTGCTCTGTATATTTTGAATGATACTTTCTGGAATCATTACTGAAATAAGTAAATACCTTGAAATTCTGACTCTCAAAAGGTTTAAACTCCAAACCGATAAGGTTAATATAATGATGAGAGAGGTGGCGCTCGATAGATTCAGACCTGCTATTGATGCGTTCTAAAACGGACTTTCCTGTTATAAAGATTTTAGGTGTGATGGCATAATCCATACGCAGTACTGCCGCCTGATGCTGGATGTGCCGAGCATAAACAGGCTGATAATTGATATTCTGAGCAAGATTGTAAGCATTCAGCACAGGGGAAATAAGGTTTGCATAATCTACTGCTGCATTCGTCTGGTGAAGGTCTAAGTACATATCAAAATTTCCAAAGGTAAAACGGTTCCCGAGAGAGAGGCTTACATTAGTTTTGCCTTCCGCTACCTGAGAAACGCCCGCAGAATAATAAGTTCTGAATCTATTATCCCAGAAATCTCCTTTCCAGATGATGTTGGCACCAAGGGGAAGCTTGGCAGCTTTTAAATGATTGGCATCATAGCCCGTATTCTTATGGATTTGGCTGAAATTTTTGTTATTAGCATTATAAACCTCCAATTGAAGCTGATGGTTTGCATTGAAGGCATACGAAAGCCTCGTACCGAAAGCAAAGAGATTGAGTTGCTGATTAAGGTAATCCGAGTATTGGTATTCAAATACAGGGTTGATATCTGCCTCCCACGAGCCTGTGGATACGAAATGCTTCCCTGCCATAATTGACCACTGTTTTTCCTTCCCGAAGAGGTATTCTACATAAGCAAAATCCAATGAGGCGGGGGCATTATCTAGTGTATTGGGCTCTTGCGCTCTGTTGAGCCTAAACCTTAGGTTGTATTTTATGTCAGGATTCACTTTCCCGATGAATTGCAGTCGGCTTTCGTTTAATTTAAAGCCCGCCTGATTGTTTTCTCCCTCTGGGACTTCCAAAGAGGAGCGAAAGATGAGGTTAATATCAAGGTTATTGAGCAGATAATCTGCTTTTGTTTCCTCTGTCTGCGCACTTATAGCATTTGCCAGAGCTATTCCTATAATTAAAATATATTTTCTCATTGTTTTTAACTATTATATATTATACTCTATTCGTTATTTAGCTTTAAAAACAAAAGTTTCAAAGAATTTTCTACTATCATTTTTTACTTTGAGTAACTTTTCCTTTTCTCTTAAATCTTACCAAATGATGCCTTATCCTACTATTAAGTCTATCCACTGTAAAGTTTTCTGCTTTTGATTTTATGTGTCTTTCACTGCAAATTAACCCTGAATAAAGAATTTATACCAGCATATAAGTCTTATAATCCTGCATTTTTATTTTGCCAGAATCTCTCAGTAGGATGAGATGCTCGAGGACCTCCTCTCGATTACCGTTACTGATGGCAATACATAGCTCATCTAAGGTAAGAGGCCTGCTCGCTAAGGCATTGAGAATATCTTTTTGGGGGCTACCCTTGATATTATTCTGAAATCGGTTGCTACAATAGGAGCAGTTGCCACAATCCTGAGCATTTCTCTCACCGAAGTACTGTAAAATCAGCCTCATTTTGCAGAAGGAGATATCGGTGATGAAGAATTTCATCTCTTCCCACTTTCGGACTTTATTCTTTTGGATTGTAGAGAAGGTTTTATAGTATTTCCCAAACAAAAGCCTCTCATCTCTTGGGGTGAGGAATTTAATGCTCGCCTGCCCGCCATCTATATATTCCATATAGCCTTTGTTTTTCATCTTGCTGAGGCGCTTTTTTATCAGATGAAGTGGAGATTCTAGCTTTTCGGAGAGGATTTCCTCATCAAAATGTACTTTCTGAGCCGTAAAACCTATAATATTCCGTAGCAGAAGCTCAATGAAATAGGCATCTTCCTCTGGCAAGAGCTCTATCTGGTCGTAAGGAATAAGCAGCTCGATGGATGAGCGATTCTTTTGCTCCCTGAGGTAAATCACTTCTTGAATATGAAGAAAATTGAGGACAGATTTTAGTTTTGTTTTCCCAATTGCCGTCAGTTTAAGCAATTTTTCAAGGCTAAACTGAAATTCTTTCTCCACCTTTTGCTGCTCAGCAATACCAAACATTGAGTAGAGGTAAGAAATAATCTTCTGGTACTCTTCCTTAGAGGTGTATTGGCTCCTCAGTATCTTATCTACCTTCAGCAAGTCCTGCTTGTCCCAAAGCAAGTGGGCAAAGCTCTCGGCTCCGTCTCTCCCCGCCCTTCCGATTTCTTGGTAATAATTCTCGATAGACTGAGATGGCGAAAGATGAATGACGAAATAGACATTCTCCTTATCTATCCCCATCCCAAAAGCATTGGTAGAGATCAGGACATTCAGGCTGCTTCTCTGCCACCAGTTTTGCTTCTTTATTCGCTCATCTTTGGGCAGCCCTGCGTGGTAATAATCTACATTTGTCAATCCTCTTGATTGGAGATATTGGGATAATTCCTCTGCCTCTCTCCTCGTTCGGGTATAGATAAGCCCTGAGGTGCAGTTCATATTCAAATAATGATAGATATGAGGATATTTATCCGAGATTTCTAATACATTAATATGAATATTCTCCCTTCTAAAGCCTTTTTTAAAGATTTGAGGAGCTTTTAGTGCTAATTTATCTACAATCTCGGTGAGAACTCTCGGGGTGGCTGTTGCCGTAAGTGCGATACAAGGCAAATGATAATACTGCTCCCTGAACATTTTAATGTTTCTATAGCTCGGGCGGAAGTCCTGCCCCCATTCGGAGACGCAATGTGCCTCATCTACCGCAATAAAAGAGAGCTGGATATCTTGAGTTTCCATTAAAAACCTTTGATTGCTCAATCTTTCAGGGGAGATGTAGAGCAATTTTGTAACGCCCTCCTTCGCTCTGGAATACACGAGGTCTTCCTCTACCGTATCCAAATCAGATGAGAGGTAATCTGCCTCTATACCTATGGAATTGAGCTGCTCAACCTGGTCCTTCATCAATGCTAAAAGCGGAGAAACCACAAGGCATACGCCCTCGCTGAGCAATGCAGGAAGCTGATAGCAGAGCGACTTACCCCCTCCTGTAGGGAGAAGTGCTACGGTATCCTTGTCTGATAAGATGCTATCAATAATCCCCTCCTGAGGCGCTCTAAATTCGGTATAGCCCCAAAACTCCTTAAGCGTTTGGTATTTCAGATCCCTCAAATTCTCTGCTGATATCATACAGGCGTAAAGATAGAACAAAATAATTAAAACAAATCGGAAGTAGAATATTCTACTTCCGATTCAGTATTTTCAAAGTTTAATTTTAAAAACTATTTAGCCTCAAAGTAAACTCTTCTATTTGCTTCATTTTTCCATTCAGGGCACTTAGTAGCTGGGTCGCACTCAGGATATTTAAGGTCATTTTTACCTCTACCCTCTGCTATTAGCATTGAAGTACTCACCCCTCTATCTACTAAATATTTTACTACTGCTTTTGCTCTTCTTTGAGAAAGTGCCAAGTTATATTTAGCAGAGCCTCTAGTATCTGTAGCACCGATAACTAAGAACCTATCATTAGAATTTAAAGTCTTGATGATATCCGCTGCTTTATTCAGTCTATCAAATGAAACAGGTCTAATTTTATCACTGTTAAGCTCAAACTCTATACCTTCAAAGTGCTTATTAACTTCGCTTACTACTGCCTTGGTGTTTATTTTAACTTCTGGCTTAGGCTCTAGTGGACAACCTTGATTTTCTACAGGTCCTGGAACAGTCACACACTTATCATAAAGGTCAATTACACCATCCAAGTCAGCATCTAAAGCTACACCAGCACCATCAACTCTTGCACCTGCAGGTGTATCAAGTTGTCTATCCCAGTCATCACATACCCCATCATTATCCTGATCTCCTTTTTTACAAACTTCAATATCTTGATTTTTATTTGCCAAGTTATCAAGTTTGGAATAAACCTCTTGGAAAGGATCATGCCAGAATAAATGAGATTGGTGTTTTCCAATTTTATAAGTTACACCTGCTGTAATATTAAAGAAATTATCTGAAATTTGCTCTTCAGTCATATTAATATTACTGTATGGCTGACCTCCACCATCAAATTCATCTGTACCTGTAACTACATACATCACTCTACCTTCTACATCAAATCTTCTTGAGATTTTATATTTAACTCCGGTACCAGCCTGCATAAATAATGAACTCAAATTAAAAGGTTTAACCTCAGAGGTTAAATCTGTTCCGTTCATATCTTCCAAATAAGCTCTATAGGCTAATGTACCAAAGCCAAAGTAACCGTGAATAGCCCACTTATATGTAGAGTGATTATCTACCCTTCTAAGTAAATTTGAAAAATTTAAATCTCCAATAAGTGAGATCGCATCATACTGAGTTAAAGCTCCAACCTCCTTAGCACTGCTTGGGTTATGTTTTTTAGTGTGGAACCAACCTTGTCTTGTTTCTCCTCTGTCATACTGAAGTTTAAGGCCAAAGGAATGAGTGATTGCTTTATCTACACTTAAATAAAAGGAGTATCCAAAAACATTTTTACCATTTCCATTTTTAATTGATGTTAAGTCTGCAGACTGAACAAGTGGAACTCCCACCCCTGCAGAAACAGACCAATCATTAAATCTTTTTGATTCTTGAGTAAACTTGGAAACATTAGAAGAGCCTGATGTAAAAGTATTAGGAAAAACTCCATTAGCTTCTGTTGCTACTGTACTTTGAGCTAATATAACAGTTGGTAAAGCTAATGCCAATGCAACACTTGTACAATTTAGTTTCATTATATTTGATTTTTTATGTTAAACTAATTAAATTATTTTTTTTGAGGAATTTCAGTACCTAGGGGACAGCCTTTATTTTCTGGAACACCTGGAACTGTTACACATTTATCATAGAGATCGATTACACCATCCAAGTCAATATCTAATGCTACACCTGCACCATCAACTCTTGCCCAAAAAGGAGTATCAAGCTGTCTATCCCAATCATCACATACCCCATCTCTGTCTTTATCTCCTTTTTCACATACATATACCTCACCGATCTTATTTTCTAAAAGAGCTGTTCTATAATACACATCCTGCAAAGGATCAAACCAAGCCAAATGAGTATTATGTTTACCCAATTTAGCAGATACCCCTATATTTACAGTAAAATAATTATCGGATGTATTTTTCTTGATATAGTTATATGGATTATCTGCCTGTCTAGGTGTACCTAGTACCAAACCTGATTGCTCACCTCCTCCATCAAACTCATCATCACCCGTAATAACATACATTGCTCTTGCTTCTAAATCTAATCTTCTTGAAAGATTATATTTTACACCTACCCCTGTTTGAAAGAAGAAAGATGCAAAATCAAAATCCTGCTCTAATGAAAATGGGTTATTCCACCTTTTAGAGCTATCTTCCAAATAGGTTTTATAACTCATTAATCCTATACCTGCATAACCGTGCAAAGCCCATTTATAAGCAGAATTATTATCTACCCTTCTTAAAAGGTTTGTTAAGTTAATATCTCCAAGCAAACTGATTTGGTTATATTTTGACCAAGCCTTAGCTACTCCATATTCTTCTTTTAAAAGAGCTTTTTGATTAGTTTTACCTGTCTGATATTGCAAACTCAAACCAAAAGTATGAGTAATTTGCTTATCTACACTTAAATAAGCATTCCAACCAAAATCTATTTTACCATCATAAAAAGAGGTAAGGTCACCATAAGACATTAATGCCGTACCTCCACCAGCAGAGATAGCCCAATCATTAAATGATCGGGATTGATTGGTAAATTTACTCACATTTGCTGAACCTGAAGAAAATGTATTAGGATACTCTTCTTTTTTTACTTGATCAGCAGTCTTTTCCTGTGCATAAAATGCTATTGGTAAAGATATAGCCAATAATAAACTTAGTTTCATAATCTATGTTTTACAAAAATTTATAAGATTATTTAATATTTCTTTTGAAAACTGTCTTTCTTCTAAATGTTTTTTATGTGGTATTGAGAGTTTATTACACTCAAAATGCAAACCCTCGATTTTCACAATATCAATATCAATAACTCTATCTCTGTATTCTCCTTCATAAAAGGATGAGTCAAACTCCCTTCCCATCTTCTGCTCTACCTTTTTAATCACTCTTAATAGTTCAATAGGAGATAAAATTGTATTTACTGAGGCTGCAATATTACAAAAAATATTAGAACTCACAAACTCTACGGGTTCCGAGTACAAAAAATTAGAAATCTGTAATACCTTACCAATCTGTAATTTAATCTCAGATAAGGCTTCTTCTAGATTTTTTTTTTGATCTCCAAGGTTACTTCCCAGTAACAAAATAACAGTTCTGTGCAACATATTGGCAAAATTAAGATTAATATACCTATTTTATGAAAAGTTTTTTTAAAAGTGTGCTGGCGAATATCGTAGCAATATTGGTTATTTGTGTGGTAGGATTTATATTTTTAATCGCCTTTATTGGGATAAGTATGGCGAGTAAAGACGCAGGAATCTCTGTGAAAGACAATTCTATACTGGCATTAAATCTAAAAACCCATATTATCGACAGCCCCAATGAAGAAGTAGATTCTTTCTTAGGCTTTAATGATGATAAGGAAACCCTCCTCCTCTTTGATGTTCTTCAAGCAATTGAAAAAGCCAAAACCGATGAACAGATTAAGGGAATATCCATTGAAACTGATGAAATCTCTGCTGGAATTACTCAGCTTGATGATATACGAGCGGCATTAGAGGACTTTAAAAAATCTGGAAAATTCGTGCTCACCTATGCCAATACAGCAAGCCAAGCTACCTATTATCTTGGCTCTGTTGCCAATGAATATTACCTCCACCCAGCAGGAGGGATAGATTTAAAAGGTCTATCTACCGAGATTGCTTTCTTTAAAGATTTTGCAGAGAAGTACGGGATAGGCTTGGATATCATCCGCCACGGTAAGTACAAATCCGCAGTAGAACCTTACCTGAGAAATGATTTATCACCAGAAAATAAAGAGCAGCTCTCGGCTATGCTTAACGATATATGGGGGCAAATGGCACCAAAGATGAGTGCTTCCCGAAAGATAGCCCTGGCAGATTTCCAAACGATAACCGATAGCCTCTACAGCTACATACCCGATAATAATATAAAGTATGGACTGGCAGATAAACTCATACAAAGAGCGGAGTACGATGATATCCTCCGCGCTAAACTCAAGATAGGAGAGAAAGATAAAATCAATAAAGTCCCTTTTTCAGGCTATATTAATTCTTTAAAGAAAACAAAAGATGATAACAGAATAGGCATCCTTTACGCTTCGGGAGCTATCTACAACGGCGAGGGCTATGATGGTATCTACTCCACCTCTTTCATCAAAGACATCAAGAAACTTGCAGATGATAAAAAGATAAAAGCCGTAGTACTCCGCATCAATTCTCCCGGGGGAAGTGCCAATGCCTCGGATGAAATCCTCTTTGAACTCAGCGAGCTCAAAAAGAAAAAGCCACTTATTGTTTCTTTTGGCGACTATGCAGCTTCGGGAGGGTACTACATCGCGATGGCAGGCGACAAGATATATTCTGAACCGAATACTCTTACGGGCTCTATCGGGGTTTTCGGGGTTTTAATGAATGCAAAAGAACTTGCCAACAGAAACGGCATCCACTCCGAAGTGGTCTCTACCCATACCAATAGCCATTTATACTCGCCCCTCAGTGGTTTCTCCAAGGACGGGCAGAGCATCATTACCAAGAGCGTAGAGCAGACCTATAAGAGATTTGTACACTTCGTAACCGAGAACAGAAAGATGAGCTTCGAGCAAGTAGATGAAGTAGGCGGCGGAAGGGTTTGGTCTGGTACGAGAGCAAAAGAAATCGGTCTCGTAGATGAGCTCGGTACGCTTAGTGATGCCTTAGCATTCGCAGCGAAGAAAGCCAACATCAAGACCTATCAAGTTGTTTCCTATCCAAAGGAGGTCTCTCCATTTGAAAAGATTTTTGGCAAGATGAATGAGGAAGAAATCTCCACAAGAATCCTAAAATCCAAGCTCGGGAAAGAGAATTACAAAATCTATGAGCAGATAGCTCACCCCAAAATAAAAGGGCAAATCCTAATGGAAACCCCTTACGAAATCAGTATAAAATAACACCTTATAATAACAAGAAAAAAGTGCCTCTTTGTGAGGCGCTTTTTGTTTCCTCTAATTCTTTCAAAAGATTTTTTTTCCTGGTATTTTAGAAAAGTCTTACTCTTGATTTTATTTCTTCATCAATAAGGATAAAAAAAGCCGTAGCAAAGTAGCCACGACTTCAAAATGAATATTATTAAATTTTCTAAACTATTTCAGCAGTACTCAAGCAGTTTTTTATTCTTTTCATTGCTTCTCTTAGCTCTTCTTCGGAAGCTGCATAGGAGAACCTGATACACTCTGGACTACCGAAAGACACTCCCCCTACTGAGGCTACATAAGCATTCTCAAGAAGGAACATTGCAAAGTCATCAGAGTCGTTTATAAGCGTACCATTCACTTTTTTACCTATATAATAAGATATATCTGGGAAGAAATAGAAAGCAGACTTGGGAAGAGCCACCTGAAAACCTTTGATATCTTTCATCAGCTCAAAAACCAAATCTCTCCTCTTTTTAAATTCTTCTATCATATAGTGATATTCCTTTGGGTCTGCCTCCAGAGCAGTGATAGATGCTCGCTGAGCTACGGTATTTGCACCACTGGTAATCTGCCCTTGGATTTTATCGCACGCCTTAGCCAGCCACTCGGGAGCAGCAGAGTAGCCGATACGCCAGCCCGTCATTGCATAACCTTTGGAGACACCATTAATAATCGCCGTTTGGTCATAAAGCTCTGGACAAACTTCCACTATGGATTTATGCTTTGATTCATAATTGATGTACTCATAAATCTCATCAGAAATAATGGTAATATGCGGATGCTTGGCAAGCACTTCCCCGATTGCTCTAAGCTCTTCCTCTGTATAATAACTCCCTGATGGGTTGCACGGTGAGCTATAAAGTATTGCTTTTGTCTTTGGAGTAATGGCTTCTTCTAATTGCTTTGGGGTGATTTTAAAGTCGGTCTCGTGGCTTGTCTTGATGAATACAGACTTACCGCCTGCGAGCTTTACCATTTCTTCGTAGCTCACCCAATAAGGCACAGGGAGTATGACTTCATCTCCCTCATTGACTACGGCTAAAAGTACATTGATAATAGATTGTTTTGCACCATTTGATACACAGATTTGAGTAGGTTTATAATCAAGGTTGTTATCTCTTTTTAGTTTGGTTACCACCGCTTGCCTTAGCTCTAAAAAGCCTGGAACAGGCGAATAGTGGCTGTAATTTTCATCTATTGCAGTATGAGCGGCTTGCTTTATATTGGCAGGGACATCAAAGTCGGGCTCGCCAAGTGTAAGGCTTATAATATCTTTCCCAGCTGCTTTTAGCTCCCTTGCTTTATTGCTCATCACGAAAGTTTGAGAGTAGCTCATTCTGTTTAATCTGTCTGATAATCTGTTCATTTTATTTTATTATTGATTGAGGTAACAAATATATAAATTAAAAGCAATACCAATGGCTATTTATTGAGCTTTTGGTTCTTAATCCAAAAGGCGGTAGATTGATAGGCAGAGACACATTTCTCGGCTTGGGTTTTATCAATATTTGGGAGGAGAATCTCATCATAAAAAATTGGATGCTCCTTAGACGGCTGCTCGCTTTGTAACTTGAGTTCATACTGCTTGGTCTTATTAATAGGCGAAATAATCGTGAGGCGGTCTTGCTCTATATAGCCCAAATCCTGATAAGTCGCGATATATGCTCTTGGTTTATAGGTTTCCTTCAAGACATCTTCACCTAAAAATTTAGAGGTATATTTAAAGTTGAGCAATCCAAATACGGTAGGCATCACATCTATCTGAGAGACCAAACTGCTGATTTCTTTCGGCTGCTGAGCAATCTCTTCCGAATAAATGAGGCACGGAATCCTGTATTTATCCAGAGGGAGTTCGGTTTTACCCGCACTGGATGCACAGTGGTCTGCCACGATAACAAAAATAGTATCCTTAAACCAATCTTCCTTTTTAGCAAGCTCGAAGAAGACTTTTAGTGAATAGTCTGTATACTTCACGCCTCCGCTTCTGGATTTTGAATCACCAGGAATATCAATCTTCCCATTCGGATAGGTAAAAGGTCTGTGATTGCTAACCGTCATCCAATGGTTAAAGAAAGGTTTCCCCTGTTTTGCCTGCCGGGTCATTTCCTTTACTGCCTTCCGAGCCATATCTTCATCACAGACGCCCCATATATTGGCAAAAGTGATTTCTTCGGGCTTGAAATTACTCCTATCTATAATATCATAACCATTTCCAGAGAAGAAGTCTTTCATATTATCAAAATAGCTGAAACCTCCATAGAGGTATTTCACCTGATAGCCTTTGGATTTGAATACAGAACCCGTTGTAAATTTATTCTTATTGTCTTTTCGCTTTACGATACTCTCACCAGGCGTAGGTGGAATACAGAGGGTAAGCGCCTCTAATCCCCTCACGGTACGGTTGCCTGTAGCGTACAGATTGGTAAAGAAAAGGCTCTTCTGAGCAAGGCTATCGAGGAAAGGAGTGATGTTCTCCTGATTACCATAATATGCCATAAACTCTGCCGAGAGGCTTTCTATGGAGATAAGGACTACATTTTTACGGGTTTCCTCAGCATTAGGACTAATCTCTCGCTCTAATGCAGGGGCAGAGAGCTGTTTCAGAAAGAGATTTTCAGCTTGTTTCTGCTCCATCTGCGGATAGAACTGGAAATAATCCAGCTCACTGTGAGTAAAAGCATAATAAAATTTATAAACTCCATTTGCCTGTACTTCCTGCGAGAATATATTTGAGGCTTTTACCTTTTCAAACTGAGGAGAAAGCCCCAGACTCACCAAGCAAAGGAATAAAAAGCTGACTAAAAGAATAAACTTCTGCTTTAAATTCGGTAAGGAGAGGAGGGTAACTTTAGTTCTCTTAAAAATGAAAATCGTAACCAAAAGGGTAACGATAAAAATCACTGAAAACAGTGGAAGCACTGGGTAGCTCTCCATTATATTCCCGATAACTTCATTGGTATAAATAAGATAATCTACCGCAATAAAATTATATCTGATACCGAACTCATTCCAAAAGAAATATTCGCTAACGGCATTAAAGATAATAGACAGAGAATAGATAAACAGAGTAATAAAATAAAGAACATTCCTCACCTGTACCCTGTATTTTGGGAGGAAAAGCATCGCTCCAAAGCAGAAAGTTTTCAGCCCAAAGAAAATTAAGGCTATATCTTGCACAGAACCCCCATACTGACTGAAAATATTATTCGGAACAAAGGCCGTATAAAGCACAAGAAGAAGCATTAATGAAAAAATAAGCACTCCATAAGGCTTATCGTATTTCGCATTTGATAAAAAAAGGAAATAAAGCGCCAGAAAACTACTCGCCAGAATGATAATAAACACATCTGAAAGCCCACCGATAAACAATACTTTCAGTGTTTCTATAAAGGAGAAAGATGCCGTAGTAATCGGATGGAAAATAAAAACAATCCTAAGGATAAAAGAAACTAAAATATAAAGCCCACCTATATAGAAAAATGGTTTTAGTTTTTGTAACAAATGCTTCATTCTAATGGTTTAATTTTTCTGTGTTGCAAACATAATGAAAATATACTAAGCGCCTCTTTTTAATAATTTTTCTTACATTCGCGTAAAAATTTCGATCAAATGAATTACGATGTTATTGTCATCGGGAGTGGTCCTGGTGGATATGTTACAGCGATTAGAGCATCTCAGTTAGGCTTTAAAACTGCTATTATTGAAAAAGAAAATCTTGGGGGTATCTGCTTAAACTGGGGATGTATACCGACCAAAGCGCTATTAAAATCTGCTCATGTATTCAAGTATCTTCAAAATGCAGAAGATTATGGCCTTAATAAAGTAGAGAATCCTGGGTTTGATTTCTCCAAAGTAGTTCAGAGAAGTAGAGGCGTAGCTTCTAAAATGAGTGGAGGGATTCAATTCCTGATGAAAAAGAACAAAATTGATGTAATAATGGGAACAGCAACCGTGAAAGCGGGTAAAAAAGTTTCCGTAACAGCTGCCGATGGTAAAACTACCGAGTATAGCGCTGGGCATATTATCATCGCTACTGGAGCAAGGTCAAGAGAGCTTCCAAACCTGCCTCAGGATGGTAAAAAAGTTATCGGATACAGACAGGCACTCACCCTTGCTGAACAGCCAAAATCTATGATTGTCGTAGGTTCTGGGGCTATCGGGGTAGAATTTGCCGACTTCTATAATACAATGGGCACAAAGGTTACCATTGTAGAATTTATGCCAAACATTCTTCCTGTGGAAGACGAGGAAGTATCTAAACATGTAGAGAAATCCCTCAAGAAATCGGGTATTGAGATTATGACCAAAGCATCCGTAGAGTCCGTAGATACCTCAGGAACTGGTGTAAAGGCAAAAGTAAAAACCGAAAAAGGAGAAATCACCTTAGAAGCAGATGTACTGCTCTCTGCCGTAGGTATTACTGCTAATGTAGAGGGAATAGGTCTGGAAGAAGTAGGCATTAAAACCGAAAAAGGAAGAATCCTCGTGAATGAATGGTATGAGACCTCAGTACCTGGATACTACGCGATAGGAGATGTACTCCCAACTCAAGCATTGGCCCATGTGGCTTCCGCTGAAGGGATTACCTGCGTAGAGAAAATAAAAGGACTAAGCGTAGAGCCTATCAACTACGGAAATATCCCTGGCTGTACCTACTGCCACCCAGAAGTAGCTTCTGTAGGGCTTACAGAAAAGCAGGCAAAAGAAAAAGGATATGAGATTAAAGTAGGTAAATTCCCATTCTCCGCTTCTGGAAAAGCCACTGCTAATGGTGATGTAGATGGATTTATTAAAGTAATATTTGATGCCAAATATGGCGAATGGCTCGGATGCCATATGGTGGGCGACGGCGTAACCGATATGATTGCCGAAGCCGTAGTAGCAAGGAAGCTCGAAACTACAGGGCACGAAATCCTGAAAGCAATACACCCACACCCAACCATCTCCGAAGCCGTAATGGAAGCAGTAGCCGCTGCCTACGGAGAAGTAATACATATCTAATTATTACAAACCTTAACAGCATATAATAAAAAAGGATTTGGAAAGATTTCCAAATCCTTTTTTAGCTCATAGCAGCTGGCGTATAGCTAATGGCCCACTGTGTGGGGCACACTTACCCACTCGCGTGGAGAGCACTTACCCACTGCGTGGGGAGCACTTACCACAAACGCACATCGCCTACTGCTTACTGCCTAAAGCCTACTGCTAAAAGCCAGTAGCCATCTGCTCAATTAAGAGTAATGCTGGTATTTTTAGTTGTAGCTTTCAACCTTTTTCCATTGAGTTCTACCCACTTTATTTTACGGGGGATTTGGGAGTAGTCAATTTCTATATCAGAAGTTTTGGAAGTACTTATAATAAGGGTTTTCCCTGAGATATGTGCCTTTACTTTTGCAGAGTTTACAGGCTTTTCAAAAATCTGATAATAATAACCTTCATTTAGCTTTCCATTGAGGGTAAGTGTTTTATCCCCCCTCTGAATGCTAAGGCTGGTAGGCTCTCCTGCCTGCTTGGTAGCGAAATAATACATCTGGGAAAAAGGCGAGCTCATCTCGTGATTTTCCATTTTCAGGATAATATCCCCAATTTGTACGCCCATTTTAGGAGCTTCAGACCTTTCGTTTTTAAATCCATAGACTTTTAGTCCCTTACCTTTATAGGTATTATCATACAATAAGCCCAAATCTGCTTTATTATTAAAAACCCTGAGTGAGTAAGGTTTATGCCAGTCCTGAGGCTGCTCTTGAGTATTGATTTTCTTGATTTTTATCCAGCCAATGCCTGTATTTTCGGTATTAGATTCCCAAGAGAGGGCAGTTTGAGGGCTTTGGGTTGTACTTCTAATAAAATTAATGATTTTCTCCTCGTACTGGGGTAGGTAGCTCGGGTCGTGAGCTCCTTCAGGAGTGATAAACTCAATATTTGGATTAAAAGTTTTGAGATAATCGGCAACGGGCTGCATCTGCGAGAGCGGATAGAGAAAATCCTTCGTAGTATTGAAAATAAGCATCGGTTTGGCATTCATATTTTCAGGGAAAAGAGACTGAGCACTGAGCTTTTCTGCAATTTTAAAACTCCCATTGAGGGAAATAAACCCTGCAAATGAATCTGGAAAAAGCACGGAGAAGAGCTGTACGCCAGAGCCTCCATCTGAAAAGCCAGAGAGGAAGATTTTATCTTTATCAATCTTTATTTTCTTCTGAGCTTCGGCTATCTCACCGAGAACCATAGCGCTACCCACTTCATCAAACCAGCCCGCACCCTTATTCCCATAAGGGAAAAGAATAGCAAACTCTGCTTCATCTGCTATTTTGAGGAAAGGCGATTTCCGAGCGTAGTCCAGCGCATTTTTAAGCTGAGGAGAAGAAACTGCCCCGTGTAGAAAAACAAGAAGCGGGAGCTTTGCCTTATCCGAATTTTGTGGCGTATAGAGCACAAACGGTCGCTGTTTCCCATCTGCACACTGGTAAGAGTATTCATTTAATTCACCCTTTTGAGCAAAGCTAATCTTCGCTAAGAATAAAGCCAAAAGGCAGATTATTTTCTTCATAAAATCAGGATTAATGGGGACAAAAGTAGTCAATGTACAGGTTTTTTCCTAAATTGCCCGCTTTCAAAAAAGGTTGATGAACTTAGAACTTTACAGGCAACAGGCACTACAAAAGAAAAAAGAACATAAAAAGTTCCTCGATGGGCTAAAGAAGAAGCCTCCCAAGAATTTAGATTATATAGCTCAGGAGGCTCACGAAGAGGTTTTTGAGGAAATTGATTGCTTGGAATGTGCCAACTGCTGCAAAACGACTGGCCCTCTCTACACCGAAAAAGATATTGAGCGAATTTCTAAACATCTGCGGATGAAAGCATCGGATTTTGAGAAGAAATACCTGCGAACGGACGAGGATAACGATAAAGTTCTCCAAACCTTGCCCTGCATATTCCTCAGTGCGGATAATAAATGCTTAATTTATGAGGTGAGACCCAAAGCCTGTCGCGAATATCCGCATACGGACAGGAAAAAAGTCTATCAGATTAATCACTTGACTACGAAAAACGCCATTATATGCCCTGCGGTGTACAAATGGATAGAGAAAATGAGAGAAAAAATATAACCCCTCCCCTATTATGATCTATATTTTACTATCGCTAATGCTTATTCTGCCTACCCTACTGGGGATAGGTGGTCTTGCCAGCCAAAAAATAAAGCTATGGGATGGGATAAGTTCAGATTTAGTAATGGGAATCGTGAGTATAAGCATCGTTTGGACAGTTCTGGCATTCTTCATCCCGATAAATACTGCGGTAGAAATCTGTACCCTGATATTGGGTATTTCACTATTCATCTACCAAAAGAAGTACAGAGCACTCGGCAGCTTTTTAAGGGAGCACTACCGAATTTTTGTACCCGTTCTCTTTATTATATTGTTCTTCGGAGCGTTTTATCCATTTATTCTGGATCATTTTGGGTATTATGTACCCAGTATAAAGTGGATTCGTGAAGTGGGAATGCCAAGGGGAATTTCCAATCTCGACTTATTGCTGGGGCAGATGTCCGTCTGGCATATTTTCCAAGCGGGGTTTTCTAACCTATCGGATACTTTCCTTAGAATGAATTCACTTATGCTGGCAGGCTACCTCATTTATATATTGGAGAGGAGGGTTTTCGTCCATCTGCTGTTTTTCCCTATTTTGTTTCTGTTTGTTCAGTCGCCAAGTGCAGACTTGCCCGTCATCATCCTCTCTATGCTAGTGCTCAATGAGACTATGCGAAGCAATACCAATGCTAAAGGGCTCTTTCTACTCTCGGTATTCATATTTATAATAAAGCCAACGGCCATTTGGGTGCCTGTCTTCGTATTTCTGTATAATCTTTTCTGCTTAAAGCAAAAGCCCCTCAGCTGGATGCCCGCAGGTCTCGCTCTTGTACTGCTCTTTTGTTTCAAAAATATATGGCTCTTCGGCTATCCCATATTTCCTGTAGCGGTGATTGACCTTAATTTGCCTTGGAAACCCAACCCCGAACTGCTAAAAAACTCGGCAATGATTGCCATAATGAAAACCTACAACCTGCAATATACCTACGCCGAGATACATTCTTTTAGCAAATGGGATTACATAAAAAACTGGCTGCTGTTAGAGGGGATTAAAGGGAAAATCCATATCCTGTTTATCATCAGTTTGATGATTTTGTGCTTCCATACCTTTATCTCAAGGAAGAAAGTATTGTACCTCCTCTGTGGGGCAGTACTGCTAAAATCCGCAATGGTACTGGCATTCTCCGCTCAATACCGATTCTTTCTGGAAGTCTTTTTCGTAATGATTTTTATACTCACATACCAGAAAGCAGGGAAGAAAACCGCGATTTTAGGCTTTACAGTGATGACCTTAGCAATAGCCTTCGTACTGAGCACTCCCCAATGGCTACAGAAACAGCTTCCGAGCTTTTATCTGGGATATTTTATGGGCGGATTTAATGAAAACCAATGGCTAAAACCCTCAGAATACCAGCTCAACCAATACAAAAGCCATAAAGTGGGAAATCTGGAATTTTATCTATCGGCGGAGGACTATCCCTTTATGTTTGACACTCCCCTCCCAACCATTTCCAATGGCTTTTTGAAAGACTATCTAAGGCTCGGCATCTTCCCTCAATGGGATTCCGAAAGGAAAAAAAACGGCTTCCACTGGAAAAAACTCACCCCAAAAGAAATCCAAGAACTCAAAAAAGCTATAAGCCTCAAGCAGTAAGCACCCACTGCGTGGGGAGCACTTAGCCGTAGCACGGCAGGCACCCACTGTGTGGGGCACACTTATCACAAACTATCCGCACACCGCCTACTGCCTAAAGCCTACTGCTTACTGCACGAAGCTAACCGCGCACCGCCAATAGCTAAAAGCCAATAGCTATTTGCCATCTGCTAAAAAGAAGTACGGCACCCCGAGTGGGGTGCCGTACAAATAAATACTAACAACTATAAAAACGCATTATGCACACAAGTGATAAAGTGCAAGGTTTCTATTTCTTTTTATCATTTGGAAGATTTATCTCCCTTGATTCTTATTTCGTTATTATTATTATAAATCATATTACAATAGACTCTCTATTACGAGAGTGATAGACACTCTATCACGGTAAGGATAGACACTCTATCACGAGAGTGATAGACACCCTATCACGGTAAGGATAGACACCCTATTGAGAGGGGCACTATCTTACAATGAGTTAGGATAGGACTATTATAGTGTCCAAAATATCTGTGCGAGGCTCTTTGAGGAAGACATTCTTACCACTGCTAAACTGCGTTGTGATGCTCAGCTCATAGTTGCCGGCAGGGAGGCTGGCTGGGATAAGCACCAAAAGACGAGATGGCTCATTTATCACGATGTCCTCGAGTTTTGTCTTAGCCTTGGTGTCTATATTCGTGAGATAGACGCCATTGTCTGCGTGGGTACCTGCAACCTTGAGGTAAGTCCCCTTAATCTCGGCATTCTTGCCTTTGGTAAGGGTGCCATCGGTTTTGCCTGTGCTGAGGTCGGTAATACCGAAGATTGCCATTGGACTGGATTGCTCGCCAAGAAATTCTACCTTGGTTTGAGAGATGGCTTTCCTTAGCTCTGCGCCTTGATTGACATTTACATAGACGCTGTGCTTGTCCTTATCCCAAGTCCTATCGCGGAAGGCTCCCTTGATGGCTGAGCGCATTATCACGAGACCTGTATTCACTACATAGCCTTGGAGCACCAGCTCTGTGCTCTTGCGATTAAAGCGGGAAACGATGTCTATTGCCGTCTCCTCTTTTATCTCCATACCTTCTTTTTTGAGCTCTGCTACAATCTCTGCTATGCTTACGCTCCCTACGCTTGCGGGTACACCTACAAAATCTGATGGGTCGCTGGTAAGAGGGTTGTCTCTTAGCCACGCTTTTAAAGTATTTTTCATTGTAATAATGTTTATTGGTTTATATATAATTCTTTATGTTTTCTTTTATAAAAGGGGGATTACTCCCCCTTTGGAGTGTATTTATTAATCCTTCACGCAACGAACGGAATTAGCATGGATTTTATCTTCATTACCACTTATTTGAGCTTGTTCCATTACTGATGATGCAGCCACTGTCACTGCCTGTGGAATTTTATATGCTGGACTATATATCTCTGATATTAGAATAGCAACATATGCTTTATTATTAGATGTAGATGGGGTACTTAGCCAAGTTCCACCAATACCATAACCCCTCTTATAGCTACGAAGGATACCTCCATAGCCTTCACCAAACCATCCTTTTCCAAAACGAACTAATTCTGTTATAAAGGAACTTCGATGCACAAGTATCCATACAGGTCCTACAGATCCACCTATCTTTAATAATAATTGTTCCATATCCACTTTTGTAGGGGTATGCCAGCCACTTGGGCAAGGATCAGTATAACTAGAAACATTAGCATTATACTCTGTCTTGTTATATCGCTTCCACGCATCAGTTACTGTACCTGTAGGAAACTGACTTGCGTGAGCATATTTGAAATACGCTCCCCCTGCACCATCATTAGGATCAGTAGTATTCCAGTTTGCTAGCTCGTGGCCATCTGCCTCTCTTCCCCATTGGAATACAGAACCTAGCCCCCTGTAGTCTCCCCCATCAATTGGATCGCGCTTCTCATAGGTCTGGTCATAGCCAAAGTCTGCTATACGGTTTGCATCGGCATAGTATGCTCCAAGGTTCTTGTCTAGCCATATCTGCCCATCATAGGTCATTAATTTGCTATACACAAAGCGGTGGTCATACCTGCCGGCTACCCCTGCTGTCTCATAGTTGTACTGCTTGTCTTTAACTCCTCCTGTAGCATAAACTTTTAAGTTAAATGGCGTCATCGCACTCGTTAGCTGTACCGGAATAGTAGCTATAAGCTCATCGGCACTCCCTGCCTCTAATAATGGTGCATTATAGGTGCCGTCTATTACCTCCAGCGTACCTGTAATTACATTATAAAGCCCTGTACTAGGCGATTGGTGCAGCCTACCAGCAGGTATTGTTAGCTTTAAGGTCTTCTGGTTAGGCGCTGTACCTATGCTTACCGTCTTAGTGAATTCTCCAAAAGACTTACCATCTCCGTTCTTGTACGGTATCTTAACCGGTATCTTATAGATACTGCCGTCTATCTTCCCTTGGTAAGATGATGCAATCGGAGGCGTTCCCTGCACTGAGCTGTCTTCCTTCCAAGAAAATACAAATATGCTATGGTCTTGGAACAAGGCCGTACCCTGGCTTACGGTATAGGTCTGCTCTACATTGTATATCCCTATACGGAAAGTAGCCTTTATATTCCCTACCTGCGGCATACCTTTCAGGTTATACGAAATAATCTGGGAGGTGCCTGGTGCTACCGTTACCGAACTGTTTTGGGCTCCATCCAAAGCTACTGTGCCTGTAGGTGCAGGAACGCCCCCTGGCAGAGTGCCAGGAATGTTCGTAATCGTCATTGCAGAAGAAAGGTTTTGAGTATAAGGCGTAGCTCCAGTATTATTAATAAGAAGCTTCACCTTATGCGTACCGGAACCTGCGGCTACGGCTGTCCCCGCTTGGAAGACACCATCCCAGCCCGCTCCCATAATCTGAAGCGTAACTCCTGGTGGCAAAGAAGGCGCAACCGAAGAGATACAGTCCCAACCCGAATTAGAAAATATCTCTACGCATTTCCTATCGGTATTATAAATCATTGTACCTTCTACTATATCCGAAGGGTTGAAAGCATCTCGCTCAACTGATGTTACTCTTGGGAAAATTACACCTTGCACAGAACTAGATGATACACTTGTATTCCGCGAAATATCCAGAGTAGCCTTTGGCGTCTCTGTATTGATTCCGACTCTGCCGTCGTACTCTGTCTGTGCGCTGGCTAATACTCCTATTAGCACAAACGCTAAAATCATTTTAAATCTCATATATCTATTATTTATGTTACTTCCTTGGGAATAATTATTGAGCGTAGAAACTGCGATTGAGTCGCCAGCCTTTGGCTGGCGACAATGCTCCTCCCCTATCTCCACTCTTGTCTGATTTTGCTCTAAAAGAAAATTGACTAGCGCTTTGTCGCTCGCTTCGCTCGCGACTTTGCCTCCTGCATAAGCGAAAAAGTGAGAAGCAGGCAAGCGCAAAAGCGCCGATAGGCGCGCGGGCAGAGCCCGCGCGCCTATCGGCACTCTATATAGTCTTTTAAATAAGACTATATTTTGAAGGAAGGAAGGAAGGATAACAAATTATTGCACATACACAAGTTTGCGTATATGATATTTGTCATATTTTGGGTATTCCTTTTCATCCTTTTTTCATCTAATTGCGAGGCAAATATAAAACTTATTTTTTATCTGGCAACAATTAGCGGTTAGCTTTTGGCTTTTAGCTGCTAGCTGGGGGTGGTTTGTTTGTGGTAAGTGCCTGCCGTGCTAACGAGTGCCTCCCCTGCTAAGTGCTCCCCACGCAGTAGGTGGGAAAAGAAAACCCCTGAAGTTTTATTCAGGGGTTTTGGTTTTTGTTTTGGAGGTTTTATGCTTGAACATTGTTACCTCCCAATACGAAAGGCTCAACTTCTTTTATTTCTCCGAATTGTTGCTCGTAGTTAGCAATATTTTGTTGAAGAGCATTTAAAACTCTTTTTGCGTGAAGAGGAGCAAGGATTACTCGGCTTCTTACATTCGCTTGCTGAACGCCTGGCATAAGCTGGATGAAGTCTAAAACAAACTCCGAAGGAGAATGATTTACAAGCGCAAGGTTGCAATAAGCTCCCATAGCCACAGCTTCGTTCAACTGAATGTTGATGTTGTTGTCTTGATTCTGATTGTTGTCCATTTTATTAATTGTTTTAATGTTAATTTTGAAAGTTTGAAAGTCCAAATATACTGAACTTTCAAACATTTTCAAATAGAATATTTACTTGTATTAGTTGTGATCTTCAAAGTCTTTTTTAAGACCAACGAGGAAATCCTGATAGTCTTTAAGACCTGTTCCCGCAGGGATTCTATGCCCTACGATTACATTTTCTTTCAATCCATTGAGGTCATCTACCTTACCAGATACAGCAGCTTCGTTGAGAACTTTCGTAGTCTCCTGGAAGGATGCGGCAGACATAAACGACCTTGTTTGAAGCGCTGCACGGGTAATTCCCTGGAGCACAGGCACAGCAGTAGCAGGGAGAGCATCTCTCACTTCTACGAGCTGTAAATCTTCTCTCTTGAGTTTAGAGTTCTCATCTCTAAGCTCGCGAGCGGTAATCATCTGCCCTGGTTTAAAGTCTTTGGAATCTCCTGCATCTACAACTACTTTAAGACCGAAGATACGGTTGTTTTCATCGAGGAAGTCATACTTATGCTCAAGGGCAGCTTCGAGGAAGCGGGTGTCTCCACCATCTACGATTTCAACCTTCGTCATCATCTGTCTTACGATGATTTCAAAGTGTTTGTCATCAATTTTCACCCCTTGGAGACGATATACCTCCTGGATTTCATTAACGATATACTCCTGAACGGCTGTTGGCCCTTGGATTCTGAGGATATCGTCTGGTGTAATGGAGCCGTCTGAAAGCGGAGTACCTGCTCTTACAAAGTCGTTCTCCTGAACGAGAATCTGGCTGGAAAGTTTTACCAGGTAAATTTTTCTTTCACCTGTTTTTGCCTCCACGATAAGCTCTCGGTTTCCTCTCTTGATTTTACCGTAAGAAACTACACCGTCTATCTCGGTAACCACAGCTGGATTGGAAGGATTTCTCGCTTCAAAAAGCTCGGTAACCCTCGGAAGACCACCTGTGATATCCCCTGCCTTAGCAGATTTACGAGGAATCTTGATGAGGATTTTCCCTGCTTTGATTTTCTCTCCGTCATTAACCATCAAGTGAGCACCCACAGGTAAGTTGTAAGACTTCTGCTCTACGCCTTTGGAATCTACAACTCTAAGGGTAGGAACGGCTTTCTTACCTCTTGCTTCTGAGATTACTTTTTCTTCAAAGCCTGTCTGCTCATCTATCTCTAATTGGAAGGAAACCCCTTGAATAATATCTTCATAAGCTACCTTACCAGCAGTCTCTGCAATGATAACCGCATTATATGGATCCCACTTACAGATAAGGTCTCCTTTTTTCACTTTATCGCCTGGTTTTACAGAAAGTATGGAACCATAAGGGATATTCTGAACCATAAGCGGAGTACGAGCAGCATTATCTGCTACCAAACGGAATTCCGTAGAACGAGAAACTACGATTTCTACCTTATTGCCGTTTTCGTCTTCTGAAGTAATGGTTCTGATTTCATCAAGCTCTACGATACCGTCTTTCTTAGCAACGATAGTAGGGTTTTCAGAGACATTCCCCGCAGTACCCCCTTGGTGGAAGGTCCTAAGGGTAAGCTGAGTACCTGGCTCACCAATAGACTGAGCTGCGATAACACCTACTGCCTCACCCATATGAATCATCTTACCAGTAGCGAGGTTTCTACCGTAGCACTTCGCACAGATACCTCTTCTTGCCTCGCAAGTAAGCGGTGAACGAACTTCTACACTCTCAATACCAGACTCTTCAATTTTCTGAGCCAATGCTTCATCGATAAGTTCATCTGCACTAACGATGATCTCATCGGTTTCTGGATGATAAACATCGTGAAGGGAAACTCTACCCAAGATTCTTTCAGAGAGTTTCTCTACAACCTCATCATTTTTCTTCAATGGAGTAACATCTACACCTCTGAGCGTACCGCAATCATCTTCTGTAATGATGACATCCTGCGCTACATCCACAAGTCTTCTTGTAAGGTAACCCGCATCGGCAGTTTTAAGTGCCGTATCGGCGAGACCTTTTCTCGCACCGTGGGTAGAGATAAAGTATTCCAAGATGGAAAGACCTTCCTTAAAGTTTGCAACGATAGGGTTCTCGATAATCTCTGCACCTACGGAACCTGCTTTTTGAGGTTTAGCCATCAGACCACGCATACCAGAGAGCTGACGAATCTGCTCTTTGGAACCCCTCGCCCCAGAGTCAAGCATCATATACACAGAGTTGAAGCCTCCCTGGTCGGTAGTCATTCTCTGCATAATCATCTCGGTAAGGCTGGCATTGGTATTCGTCCAAACATCAATTACCTGGTTATAACGCTCTGTATCTGTAATAAGACCCATATTATAGTTTGCCTTAATCTCATCAACAGTTTCAACTGCTTTGGCAATCATCTGTTTTTTCTCCTCTGGAACTACGATGTCTCCAAGGCTGAATGAAAGCCCACCTTTGAATGCGTTATAATAACCTAAATTCTTCATATCATCGAGGAACTTCACTGTGGTTGGGAAGTCTGTTTCAGCTAAGATTTTACCGATAACATTTCTCAATGATTTTTTAGTCAGCAGCTCATTTACATAACCTACCTGCTTAGGTACAATTTGGTTAAATAAAATTCTACCAACCGTAGTTTCAATAAGTTTTATTTCAAAATCTCCTTGTTCATTTTTTACAGGGAGCTTACATTTTACTTTTGCATTAAGTGAAGCCCTGCCCTCATTATAAGCGATTTCTGCTTCTTCTGGGGAGTAGAATGCCAAGCCTTCACCTTTTATCTTATGCTCTTCGGTAGAGATACCTTCTTTGGTCATAAAGTAAAGCCCGAGAACCATATCCTGAGATGGAACGGTAATAGGCGAACCATTTGCCGGGTTCAAGATGTTTTGAGAACCGAGCATCAACAGTTGAGCTTCCAAAATTGCCTCTGGCCCGAGAGGTAAGTGTACCGCCATCTGGTCACCGTCAAAGTCGGCATTAAACGCAGTAGTTACCAATGGGTGAAGCTGGATAGCCTTACCTTCGATCATCTTAGGCTGGAATGCCTGAATACCCAATCTGTGGAGGGTAGGCGCACGGTTGAGGAGTACGGGGTGACCTTTCATCACATTCTCCAAAATATCATACACCACAGGCTCTTTTCTATCGATGATTCTCTTCGCAGATTTTACGGTTTTTACGATACCTCTCTCTATCAGCTTTCTGATGATAAACGGTTTGTAAAGCTCTGCTGCCATATCCTTAGGAAGACCACACTCGTGAAGCTGAAGGCTTGGACCAACGACAATTACCGAACGAGCAGAGTAATCTACCCTCTTACCTAAGAGGTTCTGACGGAAACGCCCTTGCTTACCTTTCAATGAATCTGAAAGGGATTTAAGTGGTCTGTTAGATTCAGATTTTACAGCAGAAGATTTTCTTGTATTATCAAATAAGGAATCTACTGCTTCCTGAAGCATACGCTTCTCGTTTCTTAAGATTACCTCTGGAGCTTTGATTTCCAATAATCTTTTCAAACGATTGTTTCTAATGATAACCCTTCTGTAAAGGTCATTGAGGTCAGAAGTAGCAAAACGACCACCATCTAATGGAACGAGAGGTCTCAATTCTGGCGGGATTACAGGAAGTACGCGCATTACCATCCACTCTGGGCGGTTTATCATTCTTGTATTCGCACTTCTAAGCGCTTCTACTACATTCAGACGCTTAAGGGCTTCTGTTCTTCTTTGCTTAGAACCTTCGCTGTGAGCCTTATGTCTCAAATCAAAGGAAAGCGCATCGAGGTCTATTCTCTTCAATAGCTCTTCCACAGCTTCAGCTCCCATTTTAGCAATAAACTTATTAGGATCTGAATCATCAAGATATTGATTGTCTGCTGGGAGGCTGTCTAATACATCGAGATATTCCTCTTCCGTAAGGAACTCCATTTCCTCAAAGTCTGAGCCATCTGCTTTTTTAGCAATACCTTGCTGGATGACTACATACCTCTCATAATAGATAATCATATCCAACTTCTTGGAAGGCAGCCCAAGAAGGTAGCCAATCTTATTCGGAAGAGAACGGAAGTACCAAATGTGAGCTACTGGAACTACTAAATTAATATGCCCAATTCTCTCACGACGCACTTTTTTCTCGGTAACCTCTACACCGCAACGGTCGCAAACGATACCTTTATAACGAATTCTCTTATACTTACCGCAGGCACACTCATAATCCTTTACAGGACCAAAGATTTTCTCACAGAAAAGACCATCTCTTTCTGGCTTGTGCGTACGGTAGTTAATAGTCTCTGGTTTTAGAACCTCTCCTCTTGATTCTTGAAGAATAGATTCTGGAGAAGCCAAACCAATGGTGATTTTATTAAATCTGCTTGATTTATTTTTATTTGACATTTGATTAAATTTTGGATTTCAGATTGAGATTTCAGGTTGAAGAGATATTCTCTCCCAAAATCTTTTATCTAAAATTTATCATTATAATATTATAATCTAAAATTACTCTTCAAGTCTTACATCAAGTCCAAGACCTTGTAACTCGTGAAGTAATACATTAAAGGATTCTGGGATGCCTGGTTCTGGCATTGGGTCTCCTTTTGCAATTGCTTCATAAGTTTTAGCTCTACCAATCACATCATCAGACTTCACAGTCAGAATTTCTCTCAAGATATTTGATGCTCCGAATGCTTCAAGAGCCCAAACCTCCATCTCTCCAAAACGCTGACCACCGAACTGCGCCTTACCACCAAGCGGCTGCTGAGTAATAAGCGAGTAAGGACCGATAGAACGAGCGTGCATCTTATCATCTACCATATGCCCAAGTTTCAGCATATAGATAACACCCACAGTAGCTGGCTGAGTGAATCTCTCACCCGTACCACCATCATAGAGGTAAGTATTTCCATATTTAGGAAGACCTGCCTTATCGGTGTACTCAGTGATTTGTTCAAGGCTTGCACCATCAAAGATTGGCGTAGCGAACTTCAATCCGAGTTTTTTACCTGCCCATCCGAGTACAGTCTCATAAATCTGACCGATGTTCATACGAGAAGGTACCCCAAGTGGGTTAAGAACGATGTCTACTGGCGTTCCGTCTTCCAAGAATGGCATATCCTCCTCACGAACGATTCTGGATACGATACCTTTGTTACCGTGGCGACCTGCCATTTTATCACCTACATTCAGCTTACGCTTCTTAGCGATATAGACTTTTGCGAGTTTCATAATACCCGCAGGAAGCTCATCACCGATGGAAACAGCAAATTTCTCACGGTTTTTAACCCCTGCCAAGTCGTTATACTTAATCTTATAATTATGAATCAATTGTTTGATTAATTCATTCTTATCGCTATCTACCGTCCAGCCTGCACCATCTATATTTACATAATCTTCAATAGATTGTAGAAGTTTCAAGCTGAATTTAACCCCTTTGCTGATGATTTCTTCTCCCAAGTCATTTTGGATTCCCTGTGAAGATTTACCATTAACCAAAACAAGAAGTTTCTCAATAAGGGTTTGTTTCAATTCATCAAACTTAGCCTTGTAAGTATTTTCAATTTCTTCAAGTTTAAGTTTTTCTTCTGTTCTTTTCTTTTTATCCTTGATATTTCTGGAGAAGAGTTTTTTATCAATGACAACTCCGTGAAGTGAGGAATCTGCTTTCAATGAAGCATCTTTTACATCACCTGCTTTATCGCCAAAGATAGCTCTAAGGAGTTTCTCTTCCGGTGTAGGGTCAGACTCTCCTTTTGGAGTAATCTTACCTATCATAATATCACCAGGTTTTACCTCTGCTCCGATTCTAATCATACCATTTTCGTCAAGGTCTTTAGTAGCCTCTTCGGAAACATTCGGAATATCAGAAGTAAGCTCTTCCATACCGAGTTTAGTATCACGAACTTCAAGGGAATACTCATCTACATGAATAGAGGTGAACCAGTCTTCACGAACCACTTTTTCATTGATTACGATAGCATCCTCAAAGTTGTAACCTTTCCAAGGCATAAAAGCAACCACCAAGTTTCTACCCAAAGCAAGCTCCCCATTTTCGGTAGCATAGCCACCACAGAGCACCTGACCTTTCACTACCTTATCTCCTACTCTTACGATAGGTTTCAAGGTAATGGTAGTTGATTGGTTGGTCTTTCTAAACTTAGGAAGATTATAAGTTTTAGTAGCAGAATCAAAGGATACCAAATCTTCTTCCTCTGTTCTGTCATATTTTACTACAATTTTAGAAGCATCTACATACTCCACTACACCTGCTCCTTCTGCATTAATCAGTACTCTGGAATCTACAGCCACCTGCTTTTCGAGACCTGTACCTACAATTGGTGCTTGTGGTTGTAATAATGGAACTGCCTGACGCATCATATTCGAGCCCATCAGCGCACGGTTCGCATCATCGTGCTCCAAGAATGGGATAAGAGATGCAGAAATACCCGAAATCTGGTTAGGTGCTACATCTATTAAATCTACCTGTGCAGGTTCTACTACAGGATAATCACCATCAAGACGAGCGATAACCCTTTCGGTAGCGATGGTTCCATCATCTTTCATCTCTACATTCGCCTGAGCAATAACCTTGGATTCTTCATCCTCAGCATTAAGGTAAATAGGTTCTGAATTGAGATCTACTTTACCGTTTTCCGTCTTTCTATATGGAGTTTCAATGAAACCTAAGTTATTAATCTTAGCATAAATACCCAATGAAGAAATCAAACCAATGTTCGGACCTTCTGGTGTCTCGATTGGGCAAATCCTTCCGTAGTGCGTATGGTGAACATCTCGCACCTCAAAGCCCGCTCTCTCTCTGGAAAGTCCGCCAGGCCCAAGGGCAGATAATCTCCTCTTATGGGTAACCTCTGAAAGCGGGTTCGTCTGATCCATAAACTGAGAAAGCTGGTTGGTTCCAAAGAAGGAATTAATCACAGAGGTAAGGGTCTTTGCATTTACCAGATCCACAGGAGTGAATATTTCATTATCACGAACATTCATTCGCTCACGGATGGTTCTTGCAATCCTTGAAAGACCTACACCAAACTGACCAGCAAGCTGCTCTCCTACGGTTTTAATCCTTCTATTAGAAAGGTGGTCTATATCATCTACCTCAGCCTTAGAGTTTACGAGCTCTATAAGGTGTCTTACAATAGCAATAATATCTTCTTTTGTAAGCACTTCTACATCTTCTGAGATATTAAGACCTAATTTTTTATTCAATCTGTAACGACCTACCACACCTAAGGAATATCTCTGCTCGGAGAAGAAGAGTTTCTCAATAATTCCCCTTGCCGTTTCCTCATCTGGTGGGTCAGCATTTCTCAACTGACGATAAATATATTCTACTGCCTCTTTTTCAGAGTTCGTAGGGTCTTTCTGCAATGTATTCTGGATAATAGAGAACTCTCCACTGTTTTCTTTATGAATCAGGATAGATTTCACACCAGCCTCCAAAATCATATCGATATGCTCCTGTTCGAGGACAGTCTCCCTATCGAGTATAATTTCATTTCTCTCAATAGAAACCAGCTCACCTGTATCTTCATCTACAAAGTCCTCAAACCAAGTATTTAGCACTCTCGCAGCCAAAGTTCTCCCTTCCACCTTTTTAAGGGCAGCCTTAGATACTTTTACCTCTTCTGCAAGGTCAAATATTTGAAGAATGTCTTTATCAGACTCATATCCGATAGCTCTAAGAAGGGTGGTTAGCGGTAATTTTTTCTTACGGTCAATGTACGCATACATTACATTGTTAATATCCGTAGTAAATTCCATCCAAGAACCTTTGAAAGGGATAATCCTCGCATAGTATAGTTTAGAACCATTTGCGTGATAAGTTTGTCCGAAGAAGCCACCTGGCGAACGGTGCAACTGCGTAACAACTACCCTCTCAGCACCATTGATAATAAACGAACCACTCGGTGTCATATACGGAACAGGTCCTAAATACACATCTTGGATTACCGTTTGGAAATCCTCGTGCTCAGGGTCTGTACAATATAACTTCAATCTCGCTTTAAGAGGCACAGAATAAGTAAGTCCTCTCTCCACACACTCATCAATAGAGTATCTTGGGGAGTCTACCAAATAATCCAAAAACTCTAATACAAACTGATTTCTGGAATCCGTAATCGGAAAATTCTCTTGGAATGTTTTATACAGACCTTCGTTCTTTCGGTTTTCTGGCAGCGTATCAAGCTGGAAGAATTCCCTAAAAGATTCAATCTGCAAATCCAAGAAATCAGGAGCAACTAACTTCCCTTTTACCGAAGAGAAATTAATTCTTTGATTTTGCTGGGTTTCAGCTGATTTTTTACTCATAAAAATTTTAAGAATAAATTAATTGTTAAAAAATATTTTGATTATGCTAAAAAATATCAGACTCAAAAAGCTGAATAAGCACAAGAGCATCGCAAGGCAATAAGTATTTTGGTGCAAATAGTAAAGAAAGCCGTTGCCGTAATCTACCTTTTGTTATTCATTTTCAGTCTAACTGCAACGCCGGTATATCTTTTCACGGAGTAGTGCAAAATATTTTTTATTTTTTCTCTTTTGGGAACAAGAAATTGACTATTCTAAGAAAATACACAAATAAAACAGCCCTCCTGATATTTATCAGAAGAGTGTAATTATCAATATATTACCAATAAACAAACAATGAATTGCACCAAATGAGACCGCAAATATATACAAATGAATTTAATATCACAAACCTTTTCTAAGCAAGACCCCCTCTTATATCTCTGAGAATAAAGTTTATTTTTAATTTAGTTTTATCAAAAATAATTATACATTTGCCGCCCTAAATTCTTCATTTTGAATAAAAATCTATTCTATATAGTATTCTCGTTTTTGATTTTCATCTGTAAGGGGCAAAACTACTCCCTTAAAATCCAAGTACAATCTGATGAGGACAGAAAAGCGATGGCAGATGCTACAATCAACTTAAAGAATACCGTTGAGAGCAGTATTAAGTTCAGTGCCAAAACCCATTCAGAAGGCAAGGCGATAATAGAGAATATTCCACAAGGCTCGTACGCGCTTTTAGTCGCTAAAGAAGGTTATAAAACCTATTCTCAGACTATTTCTATCGATAAAAACCTCAGCACAGAGGTCTATCTATCTCCAAAGGTGATTAACATTCAAGAGGTGGTCATCACTGCAAAAGAATCTACTGGGCTTAGCAGTACCTCTGTGATAGATAAGAGGGCTATGCAACATCTTCAGCCCTCAAGCTTTTCGGATATACTGGAACTTCTCCCTGGTGGCACTACCAAAGACCCCATATTTAACGCCTCTAATAAAATCCGATTAAGAGAAACGGGCATAAAAGGCGACAATTACAACACCTCATCATTAGGCACTGCCTTTCTTATGGACGGGCACAGAATAAACTCCAATGCCAATATGCAATACACCACAGGTAAGGATTTCCAAATCAATCTCTCGTCTGGTTCGGTAGCAAAGCGAAGGGATAATACCCACACAGGAGTAGATATGCGAACCATCTCTACCGATCAGATAGAGCGCGTAGAAATCATCAGAGGAATCCCTTCCGTAGAATATGGAGACCTCACCTCTGGCTTGGTAAAAATCATCCGAAAGAAAGGGCACACTCCCTATACTGGCAGGTTCAAAGCCGATGGCATCAGCAAGCTCTTCGCTATAGGAAAAGGTTTTGAGCTCAATAAAAACTGGAAGCTCAATTTTGATGCAGATTATTTAGATGCTATTTCAGACCCTCGAAATTCTTTTGAAAACTTTAAGAGGCTCACCGCATCTGCCCGATCGGAAAAAGTTTGGGAGAATACCCACCGAAGAATCAGCCTCAATTCCAATATAGACTTCTCCCAGACCATAGATAATGAGAAAGCCGACCCAGACAATGATTTCGGGAGTATAGACAGCTACCGCTCATCCAATAAAAACCTCAGCTTTGGAAATCGATTAGAATGGGAATTTCTCGATTCAAAACTCATCAAGAAGATAGAATGGGAGCAATACCTCAGTCAGGACTTCGACAGAATTGAGCAAACCCGATTTGTGCAGTTAGACCGCCCCACTGCCGTTCCCAATACCCTCACAGAAGGGGTATCCGATGGCGTATTCCTAAAACCTAAATACATCTCTCATCTCGTGGTAGACGGCAAACCGCTGGATATCCGAACCAAGGTAATGGCAGACTTTGATTTCTCCATTCGCCAGTTTCTCAGCTCCACAAAGCTCGGTTCCGAATGGAGCTACTCCAAGAACAACGGCTCTGGGCAAATCTTTGATGTCTTCACCCCACCTACTCCCGATATGGATACCCGAAAAAGAGCCTACAAAGACATCCCCGCCTACCAAGACCTGTCTTTCTTTATAGAAAACCAGTCCAGCCTTCCTTTCGGGAAGCATTTGGCGAAAGTGGCATTAGGGCTTAGAGCATCTTCATTGCTAAATCTACCTTCATTATATAAGATGCAAGGGAAATACTATGCAGACCCAAGAATCAGCTTACAGTGGAAGTTTGCCAAGCTCCCCATACTCGGGAAGGAGCTATCTACCAGCATTACGGCGGGCTATGGGCTTCAAACTAAGTTCCCGACCCTGCTCACCCTCTGTCCAGAGAAGATTTATAAGGACTTTACCCAGCTCAATTACTATCACCCCAACCCTGATTACAGGCGGATTAATATCCGTACGCATATCATCAATCCGACCAACTACGACATCAGCCCCGCTATCAATAAAAAGTTTGAGCTAAGGGCAGATTTCGCCTACGCTGGTACCTCTCTCTCCATTACCTACTTTGATGAGAAGATGAGCACAGGCTTCCGAAATACATACCTCTACAAGAAAATGGATTTTAGGGAATATGATGCCTCTGGGATAGATTATCACACCATCACCGCTCCCCCAGCTATAGAAAGCCTGCCTTATAAAGAAATCAGCAGCTTAGAAAAATACACGACCAACTCCAATGGTAGCGAAACCTGGAAGCGAGGAGTAGAATACCAGCTAATGACCAAGAGATTTCCCTCCATCAAGACGAGATTTACCCTTAATGGTGCTTTCTTTAATACCATCTACCGAAACAGCCTCCCAATTTACCGCGAACCTCAAAAGAAAATCATAGGAAGTAGCGGACAAGCACAGACCTACCTCGGGCTCTACGAAAGCGTGGAGGGCTATGATATGCAAAACTTCAACTCTAATCTCACGATTGATACCTATCTGCCCAATCTGGATATGGAAATCTCGCTTTCTCTGCAATTTCTCTGGTTTCATATCAGGCAGGATATGCCCCTTAGCGGTACGCCCATCGCCTATATAGCACCAGACGGCTCGGAGCATATCTACACCGAAAAAGACAAGCAAGATGCCCTCCTCCAATGGCTCAACATCAGCTATAACGAAGATGCTTTTAAACGATACAGAACCCCTTGGTCTATGAGCTCTAACATAAAAGTCTCCAAGACCATTTACAAAAATTACAGGCTGGCAATGTTCGTTAATCATCTCTTTAACTACGACTCTCCTTACGAGCAAAACGGCATATACCTCAGCAGGAGAGCAAAGGCAAGCCCTTATTTTGGAATGGAACTTAACTTTAAATTTTAATACTAATTTTTTAAATCGTTTTTTATGAAACAGTTTTTTATTATCGCCGCGGCTATGGTATCTGCGCTATGCAATGCCCAATCTAAAACAAAAACCATCGACTTGGGCAAAAAAGAGAGTGGTGCGAATGACTACTATTACTCCGCCTTCTACACTTTTAATGACAATGAAGCTAAACTCATTGATAACTACACCTGGCATATCGGTTTCTACACCAAAGATGCGAGCAAGACAGACATTCGAGTGAATGGCTACGGTAGCAACACCCTCTACTACCCCAAAACAGCAGTAGAGAATATTGAGGATTTCACTACAAAACCCGATGTAAGAGATAATACTTATAATGATTACATCAACAACCTAGAAAACTGGGGCAGCGGTGGCGCTTTCTCCCAAAATGCAGACCCTGCTGATAGTAACGACTTCGGGTGGGGAACGAAACAAGCCGATGGCAGCATCAAAGGGAATAAAGTAGTCCTCCTCCAAGACAGAAGAGGGAAATACTACAAAATCAAAATCGATTTTAAAGACAATGCCCGATACAGCATCTCCTATTCCGTCTATACACGCTCACAAGGAGGCTGGCAACCGACCAAAACCGCTTCCATCCCTGTAAATACCACAGGGGCTGACTATACCTATTTCAACCTCGAGACCGATTCTACCGTAGGATTCCTCCCAGATGCCGATAAATGGGACCTAATGCTTACCAAATACTACGATAAACTCGAAGTGCCTAACCCTCTTACAGGACCTTACTTCTTCTTCTTTGGTGTGCTCCAAAGCCCAGAAGTTTCTGTAGCCAAAGTAGCAGAAAATACCCAACTCGATGGCGTATCCGATGCCGATTATAGCACCAAAGCTACCTCCATCGGGCATATCTGGAATACCCTTGATGATGAAAACTACGATGAAGACATCGCACTAACCGATGATAAATACTTCTTCGTAAAAAACAAAAAAGGGATTTACAGATTAGAGTTCATCTACCTAAGAGATATGTTCAATGGCCACGAAACCTCGTTTAAAACCGAGCTCCTCAAAGACCTCAGTATGTCTGTTCTCACTGCCAAAGCAGATAGATACAACATCTACCTCGCACAAAACCCAGCGAAGAACAAAACCCTGGAACTCGTCTTCAACCTGAAAAACCACAGCTCCGAGCCTGTAAAAATCAGTGTATTCTCTATGAGCGGACAGCAAGTGCATCAAGAAGCCCTCTCCTCTTCCGGGACCTTCTTCACCAAAAAGCTACACTTGCCACAGCTCCCAGCAGGCACCTACATCGTAGCTGTGCAACACAGTGGCCAACAAAAAACAATTAAGGTAATTCTCCAATAACCTTAACCTCTTAGCAGGGGAGGAGATGATTATTTTTAAATATTTCCTCCCTATGCTAATGGGTGGTAAGTACATCACCTGCAAGGTGCCACGCCAGTGGGTGGGTTGGAGCTGGATTCACGCGAATTTTCTTCCAATGAGAAAAAAAAGTGGCAAGATTCACGCGTTTCTTCCTCCAATGAAAAAAATATTGGCAAGATTCACGCGTTTCTTCCTCCAATGAAAAAAATATTGGCAAGATTCACGCGTTTCTTCCTCCAATGAAAAAAATATTGGCAAGATTCACGCGTTTCTTCCTCCAATGAAAAAAATATTGGCAAGATTCACGCGTTTCTTCCTCCAATGAAAAAAATATTGGCAAGATTCACGCGTTTCTTCCTCCGCACCGTAGCCGGTGAGGCAATTATTTTTAAGAACGCCCCACGCACCGTAGCCGGTGAGGCAATTATTTTAAGTGCTCCCCACGCAGTGGGCTTAAGTGGAGCTAGAATGTAGCATTCTTCCTTCAATGAAGACTGGATGACGCTAGAATGCAGCAATTCTTGCATTAAATAGAAATTAATAACACCATAATCTTTTATCAAATGAAAAAAAATAGAATATATACCGCTCTTGCAATCCTCCTCGCTATTGTAAGCTGCTCACGACAAGAGGGCGACTTCTACACGCCCCTCTACGAAACCTCCATTATCGCCGAAATGGGGAAAGATGCCCAAGTCTTGAAGTATAATAACCTTAAATTCTCGTTTAGAGAGCTCAATACAGGGCATAGCTTTAGCCAAGAAACTAACGAAAACCAGCTGAACCTAAAACTAGAAATAGGCACCTATGAAATCGCAGTAGAAGGCTCGGCAGAGATAGAAATCGCAGGCGAAACCCACACTACCCATCTGAAAGGCTACCTACCGAGCTGCGCCATTACAAATGAAAACACCCAAATCCGCATCGAGCTCCTACGCTCCTCTGGGCAGGAGGACTTCATCATCTCCGAAATCTTCTTCGCAGGAAGCCTTACGAACGAGGGCAAGCAGTATGACGATGATAAGTACATCCGCCTCTATAACAATACCGACAAAACCCTCTACGCCGATGGGCTGATGATAAGCCAGTCCGAATTTACCACCGATGATAAGCAAAACTACGAGCCCAACAAGATGAACGAGGCATTTACCGTAACCGCTATTATAATGATACCCGGCTCGGGGACGGACCACCCCGTAAAACCTGGCGAATACTTCCTCATCGCCGATACAGGGATTAATCATAAGGAGTATAATGAGAACTCGCCCGACCTCAGCAAAGCCGATTTTGAATTCTACAAAGAAGGAATGGACGATATAGACGCCCCTAATGTGCCGAACACCCTATCCCTCGTCTCCGAAATGGTGATGAAGAACCAAGGGAATACCGCATATAGCCTTTCCAGACTGCCGAAAGGAGTCTCCAAAGAAGATTATCTGAAAAATTATACCTATAAATACAAATGGACCTATACCTATAACGGCTATGTCTTCAACCTGAGCGAGAAGTCCTACTACATCCCCAATGAGTGGATAGTAGATGCCGTAAACCTCAGCATCCCTACCGAATTTCAGTGGTTGGTAACGGCGCCGTCATTAGACATCGGCTACACCTACACCGCAAAAACCTACCACGATGACAACCGCTACGGAAAAAGCGTGAAAAGAAAAACCCTCCACACCGATAGCACAGGCAAAGCAAAGCTGAGAGATACCAATAACTCGTCGGCAGACTTCATGCCGCTGTCTAAGCCCTCATTATTAGAATAAATATGAAACACAACCTTGCCCTAATGCTGTTTGCTGCCATCTTCTGCCGCGCACAGCAACAAACGGATAGCATCCAAACAAAAATCTACGAAAACTACCTCCTCAGGAATAACTGGCTCGGTGCCGCCTACAAAAACCCCGCTCAGCAGTTTCTGAGGAAGGAGATCTCCCTCTCCTCGCTCTCCACCTCCCTCCAAAAGACCGAGAAAGAGAGGTACGAAGCCCAGAGCGGAAGTGGCGGTAGCCTGTTCTCGGTAGAAACCCAGTCCTACCTCAAGCTCAGCAGTGCAAATACCGTCTGGGGAGAGGCGCACTACCAGAACGGCGAGCAAAAAGCCATCATCTGGAATGAGACCGCAGATGCCCACCTCCTCTACCCTTACCTCTCCGCAGATGCCGTAGGAGGTAGCCTGCAAAACGAAGCCTATTCCATCTCTGGCGGGTTTAATAGGGCTAAAGGAAAAACTCAATTCGGCTTAGAAACCTCCTACCGAGCCTCCAATCAATACAGAAAAATAGACCCCAGACCGAATAACATTACCTCTGATTTCAGTATTAAGGGAGGATTAGCAAGGGATATTGCGCGCTACAGCATCGGTGCAGATGCCTTTTACAGACGATATACCCAAAACAACGAAATCAAATTCTATAACAAAATAGGGAATACCGCCATCTATCACCTCACAGGCTTGGGGACATTTAACAACCTCCTTGTAGGTAATAAATTAGAAAGCTATTATGACGGACAAGGCTATGGAGCCAGCCTAAGCCTCCTCCCAAAAAACCGACAAGGGCTAATGCTCCATCTCGGCTATAAAAATTTTAGTTTTGATAAAGTGATGCCGTCTTTTGCAGACCTCACCGCTTTGTCTATTAACGAAAACCATCTGCACGGCGAAGCCTCTTGGCTCTGGGAAAGAAAAAACTCTAATTTTAAGCTCAACCTCGAGGCGAGCATTATCGATAGAGCCGGCACCGAAGGTATTTTTGATAACCGCTCTACGAATAACTACATCACGATAGGAAGGCTCAAAAGCTACCTCCACCAGCAGCAGAAATTTAGCCTCTCTACCGATATAGAATACCGCACACCGTCATCCGCTTGGTATTTTATGCCTTTCGTAGCCCTCCATTTTTCAAAAGAAAGCTATAAAAAACCGATGATATACCAAGATTTTGAGAGCTTATACTTCGGGCTACGCTCCCGCTACACCACAATGCTCAATGGCGGACTGCTCAGCATAAGCTACAACCTAAACAACCGCTATGGTTTGGATGCTCGGTCTCATTTCGGTTATCAATATCCTGTGCAAGCACTTGAAAATGCAGTGAAACATAAGTTCAACCTCCGCTCCCAAAACTATTGGGAAACCGAAACCTCAATAAAGTACCATCTGAAACCTATCAAGAAACAGCATATCTTTGCCCAAATCAATTTCTGGCAGCAATACTTCCCAAAAGCGACCAATACAGGCTATCTGCTCGGCTTGGGAATAGAATTTTAAATCAAAACAATGAAAAAGTTATTATTCACCGTATTCATCCTCTCCATTTTCTATGCTTTCACCGATGGCATAATACCCAAAACCCATACAGGCACCCCGATACAAGACCTCTCAAAGTACAGACAAATGTATAGCAAGCCGATAAGCCAATGGGAAAAACCACAGATAGATAAAGGCGTGGAATGGGAAGAATTCTCGCCCATCAGCTTTGATGAAAACTATGAGCAAACGATGGAGCAGCCCCTAATCCTGCTTGGAAAAATGCTTTTCTTTGACCCTAAACTCTCGGGCTCTAACCAAATCTCTTGTAGCAGCTGCCACGACCCCGAGCTCGGCTGGTCAGACGGGCGCGAACGCTCCTTGGGACACGACCACCTCCTCGGAAAGCGAAACACCCCCTCCCTCTTTAACACCGCCGATAGGAAATCCTACTTCTGGGACGGGCGTGCAGCTACCCTTGAAGAACAAGCCGACGGCCCCATCACTACCCTACACGAGATGAATGCCATCCCCAGCGAAATCGTGAAAAAACTAAGCCTTATCCAAGGCTATAAACCGCTTTTTAAAAATGCTTTTGGCACAGAGGAAATCACCTACGATAAAATACGAACTGCCCTTGCAGAATTTCAAAAGACCATTAGAAGTACGCCCTCCCGATTTGATAAATTCCTAAACGGAAACTACAAAGCACTAACCGATGAGGAAATCTATGGGCTACACCTCTTCCGAACCAAAGCCCGATGTATGAACTGCCACTACGGAAAACACTTCACCGATGAGAAATTTCACAATATTGGGCTTAGTTTCTACAAACGGGAGCTTCAAGACCTCGGTAGGTATGACATTACCCAAAACCCCGATGATATCGGGCGCTTCCGCACACCTACCCTCCGCGACCTGATGATTACAAAACCCTGGATGCACAACGGCCTCGTGGAAGACCTACAAGGCGTAATCAATATGTATAACAGCGGTATGCTCCCCACCAACCCTACAAAAGAACAAAAAGCCGCAGACCCACTCTACCCCGTAACCGACCCGCTAATGAAACCCCTCGGACTGACAAAAGAGGAATCCCTCGCTCTACAAGCCTTTATAAAATCCCTAACCAATACCCACTACAAAATGTCCCGACCAGATTTTCCAAGAGCAGGAGGCAATTAGCTTCTAGCTAATAGCTTTTAGCAACTGACAACTGGCTTATTCTACATATATCCTATATTTGTGCAATAAATAACAGTTTTAAATGTTTAATACTGGGTTGAGTTGTCATTAAAGAGGACTATCAAACATTCAAAAAGAAAATGAGCGTGAAAAGTATTTTATTATTTGTTTTTTCATTAATCTATACCCTCGCCTTTTCGCAAGGAAATGATGAAAAGGTAAAAGATATAGGCGAAGTGGTGATAAAAGCAAAAGTAAAACGCTACAAAAAGAAAAAAGACAACCCTGCCTACTCCATATTACAGGAAGTTTGGAAGAGAAAAAGAGAAAACGCTCTGGAGAAATACAAAACTTATAGCTACGACGAATACGAGAAAATAGAGTTTGATATCAATAATATAGACAGCTCATTAGTAAAGAAAAAAATCTTTAATAAGATGGATTTCATCTTTGATTATGCCGACTCTACCTCTAACGGAAAGCTCAAGCTCCCTTTCTTCCTAAACGAAGCCGTCTATAAAATCTACGGAGAAAACCAGCCACAAAAGCGAACCAAAAGAAAACTCACCGCACAGAAAACAGCAGGGTTTCAGGATAACGAAGTCGTAGCACTGATGGCAAAAAACCTCTTTAAAGATACCAATATTTTCAGCAATACGATTAATTTCTTCAATATAGGTTTTGAAAGCCCCATCTCCTCCACAGGTTTCTCGGTCTATGACTACAACCTTCTGGAAGATGTTACCATAGACGGCAACGAATGCTACCGAATACTCTACGAACCTAAAAGAAAAGATGTGCTCGCCTTTCGTGGATATATCTATATCGTGAAAGATGGGTATAATCTGGCAAAAGTTACCCTGCGCTCGCCAAAATCTCTTACGATGAACTTCGTAAAAAACCTGTATGCAGAGTTTGAATTTTCATCGCCAGATGCAGACTCCTACCTCCCCTATCGCATATATTCAGAGTTTGAATTTTCATTCTCAAAGACAAATAAAGAAGCAAAGGGGCTCATCACCAAGAGGAGCATTCGCTATACCGACTATCAGTTTAATAAAGATTTTGACCCAAAAATCTTCACAGAAAAAGACGAGCCTACTGCTACCAAAGATTTAGCAAGAGATGATGAATACTGGAAAACCGCCCGTACAGATTCCCTCAGCAAATCCGAAGCAGGGATATACACAATGCTCGACAGGCTCAACGAAGTCCCTAAGTTTAAAGCCATCCTAAAAGCGTACAGAACCCTCGGAACAGGGTACTACAACATCAATGAAAAGATAGATGTAGGGAGTATTTATTCCATCTTCGGACAAAACAATATAGAAGGACTGAGGCTAAGGCTCGGGGCGAGGACTTTCTTCTCTCAAAATGACACCTGGCGAGTAGAAGGATACGGTGCCTACGGCTTTAAAGACAGAAAATTCAAATACAGCGCAGAAGCCCGCGCAATGCTCAATAAACAGAACCGGCTCACCATAGGTATAGGCACAAAGCGAGATATCTTACAGCTCGGGAGCAGGCTTACCACAGGTGAGGGGATTATGAGTTCTTCCTTCGCCTCCTCTCTCGTATCCCGCTCTGGAAACGGATTGCTGAGCAATGTAACACAAACCAATGTCTTTACCTCCATAGAACCTGTGAAAAACCTCCAATTCAGGTTAGATGGCACTTTGCAGAGCATTACTTCTGCAAACCCTGAGCAGTTCAGTATGATGTACCTGAAAGACGGGCAGCTCCGAAAGACGGTTAATGATGCTAAACTTACGCTGAGCATCATCGCAAAACCTGGAGCTAAATATTCCAAAATAGGACTTGACCGAAAGGAGCATTCTACCCTCTCGCCTACCTTTATGCTCAAATACACAAGGGGGATAGAAGGGCTTTTTAATGCAGATTTCAATTACGACAAATTGCAGTTTATGTATTATCAGCCGATGATTATCAGCACTTGGGGAAAATCTTACCTCACCGTAGAGGCGGGTACAAACTTCAATGCCGTACCTCTTGCATTGCAAAACATCATCCCTGCAAACGAGAGTTATGTTATTTCAAGAAATACTTTCTCTCAGCTCAATTATTATGAATTTGTGGCGGATTCCTATGCTACCCTGCACTATGAGCATCATTTTAATGGGAAATTCCTCTCCTACATCCCTCTCATAAAAAAACTAAAACTTCGTGAGGTAGGGTTTTTCCGTGCTGCAACGGGCAGTCTCAGCGAGGCATCAAAAAACATCAATATAGGAGCGAAGAAATACTCCGCTCCTACTGAACATATCTATTATGAATATGGTTTTGGAATTGAGAATATCGGTCTGGGGAATTTTAGATTCTTCCGTATAGATTTTAACTGGAGGGGCAACTATCTCGATAGACCCGGCATCTCAAAATTCGGAATCAAGGCGGGTTTGCAGCTCTCCCTCTAAGCTTAACCTAAGAAATCACTCCACTGCCGATAAGCTCATCATCTAAATACCAAGCAGCGAATTGCCCTTCTGCAATTGCCGATTGTGGATTTTCAAATGCGATAAACAGCCCCTCATCAAACTGATAGAGCGTTGCATTTTCTAAGGGTTGCCTGTACCTAATGCGAACCTTGGCAGGCATAGACGCTCCCGTTTTCAGCCTCAAATCTGGGCGTACCCAATGCACCTCGCTATTATCAATCCTCAACGCCTTTCGGTAAAGACCTGGGAAAGAATGCCCCTCCCCCACAAAGAGGATATTATTCTCCATATCTCGGTGGATAACGAAGCAAGACTCCTTATGCCCACCAATACCTAAGCCCTTGCCCTGCCCAATCGTATAATACTGCGCTCCCTGATGCTTCCCGATAACCTTACCATCGGATTTTTTATAATCGATTTTCTGTGAGAGATATTCCAGCTCGCGGAGCTTTTCATCAGCTGAGAAGGAGACCTCCTCTTGGTGGAAGAGCGGTGAATCTCTAAAGATTTCTACAATCTCACCTTCTTTGGGCTTCAGCTGCTGTTTCAAGAAATCTGGCAGGCTTACCTTTCCTATAAAGCAGAGCCCCTGAGAATCTTTTTTCTCGGCGGTAACTAATCCTGCCGCCTTGGCAATCTCTCGCACTTTGGGTTTTTCCAGCTCCCCGATCGGGAAGAGCGCCTTAGACAGCTGCTCCTGACTCAGCTGGCAGAGGAAATACGACTGGTCTTTATTTTTATCCTTACCCGAAAGCAGGTGATAGATCGTTTCTCCCGCTTCATTCGTGCTGGTTTCTATTCGTGCATAGTGCCCCGTAGCTACTTTATCGGCGCCGAGAGAGAGTGCAGTTTTCATAAACACATCAAACTTTACTTCTCGGTTGCAGAGCACATCTGGGTTGGGCGTTCTGCCCTTTTCGTATTCGGCAAACATATAATCTACGATTCTCTCCTTATACAGCGCACTCATATCGATCACTTGGAACGGGATTCCGAGCTTCTTCGCTACCATAAGGGCATCGTTACTGTCCTCTATCCAAGGGCACTCGTCTTCTAAGGTTACAGAGGCATCATTCCAGTTTCTCATAAAGAGACCTATGACCTCGTGCCCCTGCTGTTTCAGGAGGTAAGCGGCCACGCTGCTATCTACCCCTCCTGAGAGACCAACTACTATTTTCATTCGGCAAAATTACAATAAAATGGATGAATATTAAGGCGAATAAAGCCCCTTATACGGCGATAAGCCCCATCTTTGAGCCTTCTCTCAGTACGAAATTTTTTGCTTGCTCGGGGTTGTTTTCTATCTCGCCTTCTAATATGGCTTCTTTTACTTTTTCTTTGAGAATACCGATTTCTTTCCCTGGTTTAATGCCAAAGAGCTGCATAATTTCCTCGCCTGAAATCGGGGGCTGGAAGTTTCGCACGCGGTCTCTCTCCTCTACTTCTTTTATTTTCTGGGCTACATACTCGTAATTTTTCTTAAATTTCGTTTGTTTCGCGTGGTTTTTCGTGGTGATATCTGCCTTGCAGAGGGTGAATAAGTCCTCGAGGTCTTCGCCAGAGTCAAAAACAAGGCGGCGAAGTGCGGAGTCCGAAGCGTTATCGGTAACGAGGGCGATCGGTCTGGCGTGCATCTTCACCAGTTTTTGCACATATTTCAGGTCATTGCCCAGCGGGAGTTTCAGCCTCTTGAAGAGGGGTTTCAGCATTTTTGAGCCGAGGTATTCGTGCCCGTGGAATGTCCAGCCCGTTCCTTTTTCAAATTTTTTGGTGGGTGCTTTGCCTATATCGTGGAGGAGTGCTGCCCAGCGGAGCCAGAGTTTATCGGTATTTTGGGCGATATTATCCACTACTTCCAAAGTGTGGAAAAAGTTATCTTTATGCGTATGCCCATCTACCTCATCTATGCCTTTCAGGGCGGTGAGCTCAGGGAGGATATGGTCGAGCAGACCTGTTTCTTCCAAGATTTTAAGCCCTTTGGATGGCTTTGCGGAGAGCATTATTTTATTAAACTCGTTCATAATTCGCTCCATTGAGACGATTCTAATCCGCTCCGCTTCCTCTTTTATGGCTTGGAGCGAGTGTGCCTCTATTTGGAAATCGAGCACACAGGCAAATCTAATGGCGCGCATCATCCGCAGTGGGTCGTCAGAATAGGTTTGTCGGGGCTCCAGCGGCGTTCTCAGGATTTTATCCGCGAGGTCTTGCCTACCATTAAAGGGGTCTATCAGCTCGCCGAAATTCTCTTGGTTTAGGGAGATTGCCATTGCATTAATCGTAAAATCTCTCCGCTTTTGGTCATCTTCCAGCGAGCCTTGCTCTACGGCGGGGTTTCGCGAGTCCTCAGAATAGCTTTCCTTCCTTGCTCCCACAAATTCCAGCTCCAAATCTTCGTACCTAAACATCGCTGTGCCATAGGTCTTAAAGACCGAAACTTTCTGCTCTGGAGCGACCTGCTCGGCGATGCTTTTTGCCAGTGCTATACCGCTCTGCTCGGTTACGAAATCTATATCGGTAGGTGTCGCTCTGCCCATAAGCAAATCTCTCACATAACCCCCTACGGCATAGACGGTTTGCCCATTTTCGTTTGCAACAGAAGAGATGATTTTAAAGAGTTTAAGGTTTTTATTCTGATTAAGATTAATAAACATAAAATCTGAATTAATAAGGTAAATTTCCAAAATTCCGATGCAAAAATAAGGAACTTGAAGGGAGCGAAAAGCTATCCTCGCTTAAAACTTAAAGTTTCATCTATTTAAAAGCATAGTAATTCGTACAATTAGTAAGAACTTCCATTGATTTCAACTATTGTATCTAATGAAAATCAAAATCATTTTGAAGAAAAAAAAACACTGAAAAATCAGTGCTTTAGTATTTTAGAGCAAATGCCCGAAATAATCTTTCTTGGTTTGGAGGTAGTCCTTACTATTTTCATTGGCTTCTATCTGTAGCGGAATCCTCTCTAAGAGCTGGATATCGCTATCCTCCACAAATTTGAGCTTATCAGGATTGTTGGTCAGAAGGTTAATTTGCTTTACTCCAAGCTGGTGGAGGATTTCTATTGCTGAGGAGAAATTTCTGTCATCCGCCGGTAATCCGAGCTCTAAATTTGCTTGCACGGTATCCAAGCCCTGCTCTTGTAAGGAGTAGGCTTTCAGCTTATTGATAATACCGATGTTTCGCCCTTCCTGCCTTAGATAGACGATAATACCGCCGTGCTGCTGCATATACTTCATTGCTGCAGCGAGCTGCTGACCGCATTCGCATTTTTTGGAGTGAAAAACTTCGCCCGTAATACACTCGGAATGGAAACGAACATTCACGGGTTTTGATAAATCTGTACCTTCTGCAATGAGCGCCATCTGGGGCATCCAGTCATCAGATTTTTCGGAAAAGGCAATAATTTTAAATATCCCATAATCTGTTGGGACATTAGATTCTGCTTGTTTTGTAATCATATTTGTAGTTATTGTTTTATTGAAACGGATTTAGGTTTTGTAAGTGTTTCGAGCTTGGTGATATTACTCTTTACCCTTACCAAGTAGCGGTTGATAAGATTGTTATCATCTTTGCTGAGATACTTTCTCAACCTTTGGATTTTCTTATAAGAGCGTTCAATTTCAAATAATGCCTGTTTTCTTGCTTCTATATTATATTCCTGCAAGGCATAAACATAGTTCTTAACGCTTTTTTTAAGGTTAAGAACTTCTTTATTTACGGCATTACTTTTAAATTTAGGAAACCTTGAAACTTGGTTTGTAAGCTCTGATGAGTAGTAAATAATCTCTGATTTGTCTTTGGACTTCTTATTGGTTGATGCTACTTTAGTCTCGGAAGGGAAAGAATTAAGAGACGCCCCCATAGGCGAAATACTCGCCTTCTCCAAAGTGCAAGAGACCAAAAGAATGGGAATTAATAAATATGTAAAATATTTTATCATTTTTTGTTTTTATACAAAACTGGGTTGAGGCTCTCATCATTGTACATCTTCATTTGCTTATAGAGCTTCATCTTCACTCTACCGCTTTCTATGTCATTTAATAAGCAGTCTATCGATGAACTCAAGTCTGCTCTCTGCTCCAAAAGGATCTCTAATTTGTTTTGGCATTTGATTCTATGCTCCTCACTTGCTGTTTCTCTACCTGCTTCTAAAGCCATATGGTAAATTTTAAGTGCGAGGATTGATAATCTATCTACTGCCCAAGCGGGTGTTTCGGTATTGATTTTAGCATTGGCTTCAGGCGTTATATCCTTATACTCATTATAGAACCATTGGTCTATATACTCTACTAAATCCGTCCTCTTTTGGTTTGAAGAATCTATTCTTCTTTTAATTTTGAGTGCTTCTTCGGGAGAGATATTCTCATCTCGGATGATATCTTCCAAATGCCATTGAACGGTATCAATCCAATTTTTGGAATACAAAAGATGTTCCAAAGTATTTTGAGGATAAGGATTACTCTCTGGCTGATCTACACTGTCAAAAAAATGATAATCTTCAATAGATTTATTAAAGATTTGCCAAGCCTGTTCGGTAAAAGTCATTACTTAGTCTCGTTTGAAGAATTAGACTCTTGATGATTTCCCGTACTTTCCTTTTTATCTTCTTCCTTCATAGCATCTTTAAACTCCTTTATTCCAGAGCCCATACCTCTCATTAGTTCAGGGATTTTTTTACCTCCAAAAAGTAAAAGAACGATGAGCAAAACGATGATTATATGCTGCCAAGAAAGGGCTAATACTATTAAACTGTTCATATCAAAAAAATTTGTGCAAATCTACAATTTTATTTAGATATGCAACTCTCTTTTGTAGTTTGAGTATAGTGTGGGCTTTTGTATTTAAAATAAAGTATTATATTTGCAGCCACAATTAAAACAATATTTTAGAAATGAAATCTATTACAATTCAAGGTACAAAAAGAGAAAGCGTGGGCAAGAAATCTACAAAAGCTCTACGCGATGCTGAGCTAGTTCCTTGTGTTGTTTATGGAGGTGCTGAGCCTTTAAATTTCTCTACTGAGGAGAAATCTTTTAAGAACTTAGTTTATACTCCTGACGCACACACTGTGGAGCTTGTAATCAATGGAGAGAAAATCAATGCTGTTCTTCAGGACATCCAGTTCCACCCAATTACAGACAGGATTTTACACGCAGACTTCTACCAACTTTCTGCTGATAAGCCAGTAATTATGGAAGTTCCTGTAAAAATTACAGGTCGTGCAAAAGGTGTAGTAGCAGGTGGTGTTCTTAGACAGTCTTTCAGAAAGCTAAGAGTAAAAGCTATCCCAGCAAACCTTCCAGATGAAATCATTGTAGATGTTACCCCTCTTAAAATTGGTAACAAGCTATACATCGGAGATATCAAAAGCGAAGCATACACATTTATGCACCCAGACAATGCAGTAGTAGCTGCTGTGAAGATGTCTAGAAATGCAATGAAAAATGCAACTGCAGCATCCGATGACGATGATGAAGAATAATCAACACAACAAATTTTAAACTGTAAAATCCTGCTATTAAGTGGGATTTTTTATTTCACTAATAAAGACTCAAAGACTTTTAGATAAAACCCATTATAAGTATAGCTAAAATAAAATACCAGATTTGAAAATCCGTACATTAGTTTGTACATTTGCGGACTTAAAATCAGTCTAAATAGATTACAGTGATTAAGGTAAGTGAAAAAGCAAAAGAAAAAGCCATACAGCTAATGACCGAAGATGGGTTTAATCCAAAGGATGATTTTATCCGTGTAGGTGTAAAAAGCGGAGGATGCAGTGGACTGGAGTATGTACTGAAATTTGACAGAGAACAAAGCGCTACCGACCAAATCTTTGAGGACAATGGAGTAAAAATAGTAGTTGATAAAAAATCCATACTCTACTTGGCAGGTACTACTTTGGAGTTCTCAGGAGGACTAAACGGCAAAGGCTTCTTCTTTAATAATCCAAATGCTACCAGAACCTGTGGCTGCGGCGAGAGCTTCTCACTTTAAAGTATAGATAAAAAGTTAAAAAAGTAATTTCAATATAACACATAATAAAAAAGATGTCAAAATATACAGAAGATGACCTAAGGGAAGACCTCAAAAACAAAGAATATGAGGCAGGCTTCTATACAGATATAGAATACGAAGACTTCCCCACAAGATTGAATGAGGATATTATACGAATGATTTCTGCTAAAAAGGAAGAACCAGAATGGATGACCGAATGGCGCCTCGAATCATTTCGTATCTGGCAGAAAATGGAAGAACCCGACTGGGCAAATATTAAATATGACAAACCCGATTTCCAAGCTATAAAATATTATTCTGCACCGAAAAAAAAACCAGAATTGGCAAGCCTTGATGAAGTAGATCCAGAGCTTTTAAAAACCTTTGAAAAACTCGGGATTTCATTAGAAGAACAAAAGAGGCTCGCAGGCGTTGCAGTAGATGTGGTTATGGACTCCGTATCCGTAAAGACCACCTTCCAAGATACATTAAAAGAAAAAGGTATTATCTTCTGCTCTATGTCTGAAGCCATAAGAGAATATCCAGATTTAGTAAAGAAATACATTGGCAAAGTAGTTCCAAGAGGAGATAATTTCTACGCAGCGCTTAATTCCGCTGTATTTTCCGATGGCTCTTTCTGCTATGTTCCCAAAGGGGTAAGATGCCCTATGGAGCTTTCTACTTACTTCCGTATTAACCAAGCAGGTACCGGGCAGTTCGAGAGAACACTCCTTATAGTAGATGAGGGGGCTTATGTTTCCTACTTGGAAGGCTGTACCGCTCCTCAGAGGGATGAAAATCAGCTCCACGCCGCTGTTGTAGAGCTTATCGCTATGGAAGGTGGGGAAATCAAATATTCCACTGTACAAAACTGGTATCCTGGTGATGAGGAAGGCAGAGGTGGGGTTTATAACTTCGTAACCAAAAGAGGACTGGCAGAGAGAAAAGCTAAAATCTCTTGGACTCAGGTAGAGACAGGCTCTGCCGTTACTTGGAAGTACCCAAGCGTTATCCTAAAAGGTGATGAATCTATAGGTGAGTTCTATTCCATAGCGGTTACCAACAACTTCCAGTACGCAGATACAGGTACCAAAATGATTCACATAGGTAAGAAAACCAGATCTACGATTATCTCCAAAGGGATTTCCGCAGGTAAGTCTAACAACTCCTACCGTGGTCTGGTAAAGGTACTCCCTTCTGCAAAAGGTGCTCGCAACTTCTCTCAGTGCGACTCTCTGCTTATGGGTAACGAATGTGGTGCACACACCTTCCCTTATATAGAGATAAAAGACCCTACAGGCAGACTGGAACACGAGGCTACAACCTCCAAAATCGGTGAAGACCAAATCTTCTACTGTAATCAAAGAGGTCTGGATACCGAGAAAGCCATTGCACTTATCGTAAATGGTTTCAGTAAAGAGGTGCTCAACAAACTTCCAATGGAGTTTGCGATTGAAGCACAGAAGCTATTAGAAATTTCTTTAGAAGGCAGTGTAGGCTAATAATTAATACATCTAAACAAATGAAAAAGCTATTATTAGTATTATTTTCTATAGTGTATCTGGGAGTATATGCTCAGAAAAATAAAAATTTTCAGCTTTCAAGCCATATCTTGGATATTTCTACAGGAAGACCAGCCCCTCAGGTTGAAGTTGAATTAGAAAAGTACAATGATATTTCCAAACAATGGGTTTTCATTACTAAAAAGATGACCGATAATAATGGAAGAATTACTGATTTCCTTCCTCTCATCAAAGGTAAAAATGAAAATCACGGGAAATACAGGCTGAGATTCTTAACGGAAAATTATTTCACAAACCAAAAAACAGAAAGTTTTTATCCTTATATCGAGGTGGTTTTTCAGATTAAAAATGATGAGCATTACCATGTACCGATTACGCTTTCGCCTTTTGGATACTCTACTTATAGAGGAAATTAAAATTTTTAAGGAAAAAAATATTGAGTAAGCCTATTGCAATAAAATCAAATAATAATATTAACTGATAACAATCAAAACAATGTTAAAAATAAATAACTTACACGCTCGTATAGAAGACGGAGCAGAGATATTAAAAGGAATTAATTTAGAGATTAAACCAGGAGAGGTGCACGCCATTATGGGTCCTAATGGAGCGGGTAAATCTACCCTTTCATCAGTGATTGCAGGTAGAGAAGACTATGAAGTTACGGATGGAGAAATCCTCTTTGATGGGGAAAATATTATAGAAGATGCTCCAGAAGAGAGAGCACACAAAGGAATTTTTATGTCTTTCCAGTATCCTGTGGAGATTCCTGGGGTATCGGTTACCAACTTCATCAAAGCAGCGATCAATGAAACCAGAAAAGCAAACGGACTCGAAGATATGCCTGCAAAGGAAATGCTCGCCCTTATCCGTGAGAAATCAGAGCTGCTCGGTATTAAAAAAGACTTCCTCGCTCGCTCGCTAAACGAAGGTTTCTCTGGCGGTGAGAAAAAGAGAAACGAAATCTTCCAAATGCTAATGCTCAATCCTAAATTGGCAATCTTAGATGAAACCGATTCTGGACTCGACATTGATGCCCTGAGAATCGTCTCCGAAGGGGTGAATCATTTCAAAAACCAAGGCAATGCAGTGCTCCTCATCACCCACTATCAAAGGCTTCTCAACTATATTCAGCCTGATTTCGTCCATGTATTGGCAGATGGTAAAATCATTAAAACGGGAGATAAATCCCTCGCCCTTGAACTTGAAGAAAAAGGCTACGACTGGCTTTTAAAATAACCCAAATACAGAATTATGCTATTTGAACAGATACAACAGCAGAAAAACTCCCTCTCTGCCGAGAGAGCCTCTGCGCTGGACAAGTTCCTGCAAACAGGCTTCCCTACCAAAAAAGATGAGGAGTATAAATATACCAACCTGAAAGAGATTACCGAGAGAGAATACAACTTCCTGCCGAAAGAATCCCACAACATCGGAAGAGAGCAGCTGAACAACCTCCACCTCGGTGAAGAAAACTTTGACTGGATTGTATTCATCAACGGGAAAATCCACAAAGAACTCTCAAAAATCACCATAGAAAACATCGAGCTTCTCTCCCTCTCCCACATTCTGGAAGATGAGGCACACCAAGACATCATTACCGATTATTTCGATACGATTGCCTCCAAAGAACTGGCTCTTACGAACCTCAACAGGGCATTATACACCCACGGTTTCTTCCTCCGAGTGCCTAAAAACACCGTTATAGAAAAACCAATACACATTTTTTACCTTTCTGACAATCAAGAAAGCGATACTTTCTATAATGTAAGAAACCTCCTCATCGTAGAAGAAGGAGCAAAAGTAGAAGTCATAGAAAGCCATCATAATTTTGATGAGCATTTTACCTTTACCAACTCCCTCACAGAGATTTTTGTTGATAAAAATGCGCGTGCCGACTGGCATAAACTCCAAAATGATAGCGAGACCTCTTACCTGATAGATCACACCTTTGCTCAGCAGGAGAGAGACAGTATGGCGACCGTAAATACTTTCTCTTTCGGAGGTAAGCTCGTGAGGAACAACCTTGATTTCATCCACAAGGGGGAGAATATTAATTCCTTTATGAATGGGATTACCATCATCGGAGGTGAGCAGTTGGTAGACCACCACACGGCGGTTCATCACAATCAGCCGAATTGTGAATCTTACCAAAACTATAAAGGGATTTATAAAGACCACGCTCACGGGGTGTTCAATGGCAAAGTTTTCGTGAATAAAATCGCACAGAAGACCAATGCCTATCAGCAGAACAATAACATCCTCCTAAGCGAAGGAGCAACCATAGACTCCAAACCTCAGCTGGAAATCTTCGCCGATGATGTGAAGTGCTCACACGGCTGTACGGTAGGTCAGCTCGATGAAGACGCGATGTTCTACCTCCGCGCAAGGGGTATCTCTAAAAAAGAGGCACAGGCACTTCTCCTCTTTGCCTTTGCAAGCAATGTAATGGAAAATATAGACATAGAGCCTCTAAAACAAAAAATATCAAAACTCCTAGCAGAGAAATTAACCACAAAAAGAGAGTCTTAAAGACTCTCTTTTAGCTTTTAGCGGCTAGCTATTAGCTAATTGCTAATTGCCATAAGCCCTATATTTGCAACTAAAATTCTATTAAAATGAAAATAAAACTCAGTAGGCTCAATGATAATTTCCTGTTTGAAGGCTATAATGAGCAGGGAAATAAAATAAAGCTCGACAATACTACCCTGCCACAAGCAGAGGGGGCGTCTCCGATGGAAGCAGTACTAATGGCAGTAGCAGGGTGTAGCGGTATAGATATAATCGCTATTCTCAAAAAGCAAAGACAGCAGATCACCAACTTCAGTATAGAGGTGGAGGGAGAGAGAATGCAGGTAGATGAAGCTAAACCCTTTAAATCTATCCACTTGAAATTTATCATCGATGGAGAGGTAGAGCCCAGAAAAGCATTAAAAGCAGCAGAACTTTCGTTTGAAAAGTATTGCTCCGTATCTAAAAGCCTTAATCCCGATATTAAAATAAGCTACGAAGCCGTTATCAATGGTAATAGAGCAGAAGATTAGCCTTAAACACAGATGATATCCCTTAAACCGATGAAGAATGCCATTTCTCTACTGATGCTGGGCTTTGCCTTAGTTTCTTGTGCCCGAGTAGGCTCGCCCGTAGGCGGCGCGAAGGACAGCCTTGCCCCTAAACTGGTAAAATCCAATATAGATACTACCCGAATAAATGTGCCTACTGACCTTAAACAGCTGAGACTCTACTTTGATGAGTATATCACCCTGAAAGAGGTTCATAAAAACCTGATCATCTCCCCACCTATCAAGTATAAGAAGATTATCCCCGCCTCTTTGGGAAATAAATTTATACTTATAGAATGGGATGAAACACTGCAACCCAACACCACTTATAATTTCAACTTTGGAAATTCTATTGCAGATTTAAATGAAGGCAATGTACTGCCTTACTTCAACTTTGTCTTCTCCACAGGGTCGGAGCTCGATGATACTTATATCAGCGGTACGGTAAAGAGCGGATATACTTTCCCGAAAGAAAAAAACGATGCTAAAAAGAACTTCATCATAGGGCTGTACAAGGCTTCTGATTCGGTAGACTATACGAAAAAGCCCTACTATATTACCAAAGCCGATGAGGACGGATACTTTGAGCTCAGCCACCTTGCAAAAGGCAAGTACAGAATCATTGCATTTGATGATACCGATCAGAACTCCATCTTCACCGCTGGGAAAGATGAAGTCTTTTTCAAAACTGAAGACCTTGACCTGAGGGAGAATATTTCTAATATGCAAATCAGAACTCTGCCTTCCAAAAAACCTTTGAAATTCTCAGAGTATAAAGAAGTAGCGGGTGGTTTCCTCTTTAAGTTTGAAGGACAGCCCGAAAGCATCAGCCTAACCTCCGAGACCGAACTCCTGAAAGAATATAAATCTGTACACAAGAAGTTTTCAGACTCTGCAATGCTCTGGTTTGATGACAAACAACTCAACCTCCCAGAAACCAATATCAATATAGGTCTTAAAATAAAGTATCAAGCCGATACACTTAAAGGCAGTGCTTCCCCATACTATAAGGCGAGCGTAAAGACAGAATTCGGACTTAGCAATAATACTGGTGCGAGCCTACCGCCCACAGGGAAGTTTTATATCGATGCGAATAGACCCATTACAGAGCTCAATACAGAAAAGTGGATTCTAAAGCAGGACAGCATCAATACTCAGCCTTTTACTGCTAAAATTGTAGAGAACCATCCTCATAAGATTGAAATATCCAGCAACTTTATTTCTGGGAAAAAGTATGAGCTGAACATTCCTAAGGAAAGCGTTTCTACCTATTATTTAAAACTGCCTAAGACCTATCAGTTCAACTTTGAAATAGATAAACCCGAGAACTACGGCTCATTAGAGATGAGGCTGAAAACCAAACCCGATGCTCCTTTTTGGATGCAGCTTCTCAATGAGCAGGACGAAGTGAAATATACCCAGTTTACAGAAGCTGGTACCATTAAATTTAATGTCCTGAAGCCTGGGAAATACTATGTTCGTATTCTGGTGGATAACAACCGTAATGGTATCTGGGACGAGGCAGATTTTAAAAACCAAACCCCTGCCGAAGAAGTATTTATCTACGACAAAATGATAGAAATACGCCCTCTCTGGGAAAATATAGAAGACCAATGGAGCATTAAATAACGATAACTAATGAAAAAACTTTTTAAAATCGTCGGACTAGCTGTGCTTATCTTCGGTCTCATACAGCTTATCCCGATAGACAGAACTAAAAAGCCGATAAACAAATCTGAGAACTTTACCGATATTTATAAAACTCCTAAAAATATAGAAAACAACCTTAGAAAAGCCTGCTATGACTGCCACTCCAACGAGACCGTATATCCAGATTATGCCTATATAGCACCGATCTCCTGGTCTATTCAAGAACACATAAATGCAGGTAGAGGCAGCCTCAACTTTTCTATATGGGCAACCTTCAATAAGGACCTTAAAGAAAGTATGCTAAAAAATACGATAGGAGATTTAAAGGAAAATAGAATGCCCATCCGTGGATATACTGTGTATCACCCTGAAGCCAACCTCAGCAAACAGGAAATAGATGAGCTTATCAGCTACTTTGAGAATATCTTGGAAACAGGAAACTATTAACTCCACTTTTAGTTTCTCACTAAAAGAACCTTACACAAGTTTAAATTTTATATTAAATTTGCACGAATTATTTTAAAACAAAAAAGAACATTATATGAGCTGTGGATGTAAATCGTCCGGAAACTCCAATCATAGTTGTGGTTCTAAATCTGCTAATGGGTGCCCAAGCGTGGATACCTGCTCAAATAGTTATAAATTAAGTGTCTTCGATTGGCTTTCTACCATTGAGCAGCCATCAAGAAACAGAATGAACGATGTAGTAGAAGTAAGATTTAAAAACGATAGAAAATCTTTTTATAAAAACCCCAATAATCTTCCGCTTCATATCGGGAGTATTGTTATTGTAGAGTCTTCCCCTGGGCACGATGTAGGCGTTGTAAGCCTCACTGGTGAATTGGTAAAAATCCAAATGAAAAAGAAAGGTGCATCACTTGGGCAGGCACCTAAGATTTATAGAATAGCCAACCAAAAAGATGTAGACACCTGGTCAGAACTTCGCAATAAAGAAGAAGCCGTAAAGAGAGAGGCAAGGAAGCTAGCATCTTTCCACCGTCTGAATATGAAAATTACAGATGTGGAATATCAGGGCGATGGCGGTAAGATTACTTTCTACTACATTGCCGATGGGCGTGTGGATTTCCGACAATTGATTAAGGACTATGCTGTGAGTTTTAAGACGAAGATTGATATGAAGCAAATTGGTTTCCGACAGGAAGCTGCAAAAGTTGGTGGCCTCGGCTCCTGCGGAAGGGAGCTCTGCTGCTCCACTTGGCTTACGGATTTCCGCTCTGTGAATACCAATGCAGCCCGCTACCAGCAGCTGAGCATTAATCCTCAGAAACTTGCGGGACAATGCGGTAAATTAAAATGCTGCCTCAACTTTGAGCTCGACAGCTACCTCGATGCCCTCTCCGTATTCCCTCCTACCAACTCTGTATTAGATACCGAGAAAGGCAAGGCTTTCTGTATTAAAATCGATGTTTTCAAAAAGAAAATGTGGTTTGCCTATATGGAAAACTCAATGACTTGGTATGATATAGACATCTCCAAAGTATCAAAAGAGCTATCCAACAACCGAAAAGGAATACAGTCTCCCCCATTGGAAGAGCTTACAGGTGCAGAAATTGCTACTGCTGGCTTTAAACCAAGTGCTGACCTTATCCAAGAAAACAGAGTGGACAGGTTTGAAAAGAAAAACAGAAAAGGGCGAAAGCAAGGAAATGACTTCCCTAAACGGGAAAACAGAAGTAAAAAGCAGGGCGAAGCAAAAACCTCAGAAGCCAGACCTCAAAAGCTAAATGAGAAAAAAGCCAATAGCCCAAAAGCTGAAAATAAGAACCAAAAGCCAAACCCTAATAAGAAAAAGCCGAGAAATAATGACAGACAAAAACCTTCTTCGGATGCTGAGTAGCGGACTCATACTCGGTCTGCTTTTCCCAATGCTCAGTTGCTCAAATGACGGGTTATATATGCAATCCGTAGATGGCAAGTGGGCAAAGGACACTCCCCTTTCTTTCAGCTTTGAAGTAAAGGATGCCGAAGTACCCAAAAATATTATATTTGTCGTGAGGAATAATAATGATTATCCTTACTCCAATATCAGAGTATTTAGCTCGGTGAGTGAAGAAGGGGCTAAAAATGTAGCGGTGGATACACTGAACTATATAATGGCAAAGCCCAATGGAGAATGGCTCGGTGCTGGCTTTGGAGATACTAAGGAAATCAAGTTTCTCTACAAAAGCCAGTATAAATTTCCTAAAAATGGGAAATATATCATTAGTATAAAGCAAGCGATGAGAAATGATAATCTGCCAGGTATAGAAGACTTTGGAATAGAAATATCTTCTGCTGAGTAGTTTGCACCTAACATAGAAAAATAAAATAATGGAAAGTAATAAGAATAAGAAATCCACATTCCCTCTACCTCCTAAGAAGAAAAAGAGAAAAGGAATTCGCGGGTGGATCGCCTTTATCTGGTTCTGTTTCCTTGCAGTAGTTTTCAGTATTGCAGGGCTTTTCTTTGCCATATCCGAAGGCTTTTTTGGATATATGCCAGATACTACAGAGCTGGAAAATCCGGATATTTATATCGCCTCTGATATCTATTCATCAGACGGAGTACTGCTTGGGCGTTTCGAGAAGGAAAAAACCCAACCTGTTACCTATAAAGACTTGCCTCCTCACTTGGTATATGCCCTGCAAGCAAAGGAAGATGAGCGCTTCAAGGAGCATTCGGGTATAGACCTGAAATCCGTAATCCGAGCGATACGCTACACAGGTAACCGCGGGGGTGGCTCTACCATTTCTCAACAGCTAGCAAAACTACTCTTCACCAAAGAACCCTCTAAAAACAAAAGGGAAAGAGCTTTGCAGAAACTCAAAGAATGGGTAGTTGCCGTAAGCCTTGAAAAGAGATATACCAAAGAAGAAATCATCACTCTTTACTTTAATAAATTTGATTTTCTCTATAATGCCAATGGAATTGAAATGGCATCAAAAGTCTATTTCAATAAAAAGGCAAAAGACCTCTCTCTTCCAGAGGCAGCAATGTTCGTAGCAATGCTGGAAAACCCCGTGAGGAACAACCCTATGAGAAATCCTGAAAGGGCAAAACACCGTAGAGATGTGGTACTCGATAAAATGTTAGAAACAGGCTATATAGACCCTGCTACCCATCAAAAAGCAGTAGATACACCTGTTGAAGTGGATTATCAGCCTGTAAAAACCATCAACGAAGGCTATTCTGCCTACTATAAATATTATCTAAGAAAAGAAATCAACCAGTATTTAGACGAGTACGAAAAGAAAACAGGCAAGAAGCTCAACCTCTATAAAGACGGCTTAAAGATTTATGTAACCTTAGATTCTAAGATGCAAAAATATGCCGAAGATGCCATTAAAGAGCACCTCACAGCACTGCAAAGAAACTTTGACAACCAGCAAAAGCACAACCCTAAGCGACCATTCTACCATATCAGTAAAAAGCAGATAGACCACATTATGCTACAAGCAATGAGGCGCACAGGTAGATATAAACAATTGGCAAGAGAGGGTATTCCTGAGGATTCTATTATTATGGAGTTTCAAAAGCCAGTACAAACCTCCATCTTCACCTGGAAAGGAGAGGAAGAAGTAGAAATGTCTCCTTATGATTCCATCCGTTACCACAAGCAAATCGCTCAAGCGGGGCTTATGGCGATGGTTCCTTCCTCTGGGGAAATCCGTGCCTGGGTAGGGGGTATAGATTGGAAGCACTTCCAGTATGACCACATCAAGCAAGGGAAAAGGCAAGTAGGCTCTACCTTTAAGCCTTTCATCTATGCTACTGCCATTATGAGATTAGGGCTCACCCCTTGCTCTACCGTATCCAATGCCACCTATGTAAAAGGCAGATATGCGGTGAAAGGCTCTGGCGGTATGATTACCCTAAAACAAGGCTTAGGATACTCTAAAAACCCCGTAGCGGTACGGCTTGCCGAAATGGTAGGAACAGAAAATGTAATACAACTCGCAAGAGACTTAGGCGTAACCGAGCATATCGATACCTCCCTCCCTATGGCGCTCGGTACTTCCGATATTACGATCTACGAAATGCTCGGCGCGTATTCTACATTTGCCAACTTTGGAAACTATACCAAACCTGAGATGATCTGGCGTATAGAAGATGCTAACGGTAGAGTAGTAAAAGAAGTGAAAACCGAACAAAGAGAAGTAATGAACGAGCTCTATGCCTATACAATGATCGATATGATGAAAGGCGTTACTCAGTTTGGTACTGCATCTGGCGAATTAAGGCGAAGAGGCATCTCCGCAGCAGTAGAAATAGCAGGGAAAACAGGTACCACCCAAAAGAACTCCGATGGATGGTTTATGGGCATCACACCGAACCTCGCTACTGGCGTTTGGGTAGGCTGGGAAGACAGAGCCACCCACTTCCTAAGCACTGGCGAAGGACAAGGGGCTAAAATGGCTCTCCCAATCTGGGCTATCTTTATGAAAAAGGTATGGGCAGATAAATCTCTCGGTATCTCACCCGACGATAAATTCATAAAACCCTCTGATTGGACGGGCGATTGTGGAGACCTCCAAGGGCTCAGCGGAGGCTACGGCGATGTAGGGGGGCTCCGAACCATAGAAGAAATACAAAACGGTTCTGGTAATGGCTCTTCTAACGGCTCCAATGGAAAGAAAGAAGATAATGCCAATGACAACCTCAACACAGGTCAAGACATAGACTTCAATCAATAAGCGGGCAGTTGGCTTTTAGCTTCTGGCTTTTAGCGATAAGTAATAGACTATATTAGTTTTAGGGCGACCCTTTGGGTCGTCCTTAACTGTTTTTAGCCCGTAGCACAGAAAGCACAGCTTCCAGCTGTGGGGCGTCAAATTATTATTCCTATATTTGCTGAGAATTTTAAAATATAGTGCAATGGTATTACCTAAGTTTTTATTAGCAGACAATTCAGAGTTTCCAGAGGATTTATTCGTGGTACATACGGAATATCCTCGTTTTATCCTCAATGTAGAAGAGGAAGAGGTTGAGTGGCTTGATGATTTGGAAGGTGATGATGAGGAATCTATCGCCGATGAAGCTACAAAAGTAGTAGAAGTAGCTTTTAAATGGTGTGATGAGGAGCTTTCTAAGTATGACGATGAAGAGGAGGAATAAAACTTCTGAATACAAAAATAAAAGGAACTCAATAGAGTTCCTTTTTTCATTATTGTTTGCTGAGCTTCATCAGTAGCAATCCGTCTTTGTAGAGCTCCAGACTGTTGCCAGAGACTACATATTTATTAGCCGAGGAGAGCATATTGAGGAAGTTTTTCTCTACTGACATATTCTTACAAAACATTTTTGTAGCGCCAATCTTACTCGCCGAGAAACTTCCCGAATCAGGGGTAAGTCTCAGCTCACCGAAATAGTCATTACAACCTGCATTACCTGAGATTTTCCCGTTTTCTATCCTTAGCGTAGGCAATTTGCCCTTTATATTATCTGCCAAAACCCATTGGGTTCCTGAGATGGATAGCTGAGCTTTGCCTACCTTAGAGGCAGAGCGAGACACGGAAGTACAAGCCGTTACCAGAAGCATAATACTGAGTAGTGCGATTAACTTTTTCATCTTTTTATAGGTTTAAATGTGTTATCTTAAACTAGCTCCAAAGTCTTTCTCAAAGGTTTTTATGAGGGCGTTCATTACCTCATTAATGTCTTTATCCTCCAGAGTTTTTTCTTCGTTGAGGAGCTCAAAGCTCATCGCATAAGATTTTTTACCTTCTGGGAGATTCTTGCCCTCATATACATCAAATAGATTGATGGCTCTAAGGTATGGAGATTTATTTTTCTGTGCTGCAGAATAGAGCTCAGCATAGGAAACAGCCTTATCTACAAGCAGGGCAAGGTCTCTCCGCACGATATTAAACTTCGGAATATCTACAAATTTGAAGTTATCCTTTAGCCTAAGCTGATTGGCTATTTCTACTTCTATCTCCGCATAGAAGCAGTCCTGCTCTATATCAAAAGTTTTTAAGAGCTCAGCAGATACTTTGCCTATTCTGGCAATGGTTTTATCGGAGCTCATTATCTCAATGGCATCAGTAAAGCGTTTATCGTTAAGAGATTTTTCGGTTGATTGAATGCCGAGCTTCTCCAATAAGATACTCACATAACCTTTGAGGTGATAGAAGTTGGTTTCAGATTTAGGCTGGAGCCAATTCTCTCTTAAATCTCTACCAGAAACCAAGATTGCAAGCTGCTTTCTCTCGTTATATTTATCTGTTTTATGATAGATTTTTCCGAGCTCAAAGAATTTTATATCTGGATTTTTCCTGTTAATATTATAAGCGGCATTCTCCAAAAGCCCCTCTAAAAGGGAAGTTCGCATATAAGCGAGGTCGGAGCTCAGCGGGTTAAGGAGTTTCACGGCAGTTTCAGAAACAAATTTCTCAGCAGTGAGGGAGTTATTCATCACCTCAAAAAAGCCTTGACTTTGCAATGCTCTTGCCCAAAAGTTTTCAAGAGCATCCTGGTCGTTATTATCCAGTTTTACTGGGGTAAATGAAATCTTTGATGGCGCCTCAATCTTATTGTAGCCATAAATTCTGAGAATTTCTTCTATTACATCTATCTCTCGGGTTACATCTGCTCTGTATGCGGGTATGGAGATTTCCAGACCGTTTTGTATCTCGTTGATAATTTCTATCTCCAAAGAGCGGAGAATTTCCTTGATTTTCTCTCGGTGTATCTTGGTGCCGAGTATTTCATCTATCTTAGAATACCTTAAAATCACTTTAAAGTCTTCTATTTTCTTAGGATAATTCTCTAAAAGTTCTCCTACCAATGTGCCTCCTGCCACTTCGGTAATGAGTTGGATAGCGTGGGTAATGGCTGTCTTGGTATTGTTGGGATCTACCCCTCTCTCAAATCTGAAAGAAGCGTCGGTATTTAGTCCGTGTGCTTTTGCAGCTTTCCTTACTGCTACAGGATTGAAATACGCACTTTCCAAGAAAATACTCGTAGTTTCTTCGGAAACGCCAGAATCTTTACCTCCCAATACTCCTGCAATGCACATCGGTGAGTTATTTCCATCTTTAATGATGATTTCTGAGCCATTTAAGGTTCTTTCTACACCATCCAAAGTTGTGAATTTAGTCCCCGCCGGAAGCGTCCCCACCTTTAGTTTTTGCATTGCTATTTTATCTGCATCAAAGGCATGAAGCGGTTGCCCTAATCCGTGGAGGATATAGTTGGTAATATCTACAATATTATTGATTGGGCTAAGTCCAATCGCTTTTAATCTGTTTTGCAGCCACGCTGGCGAGTCTGCTACTTTTACACCTTTTATTATCGCTCCAATATATCTTGGGGTGAGCTCTTCATCTTCTACCTCGATACTGAAACTGTGCTCTCCCTCAGAAGAGAGAGGCAGGGTTTTTAGTTTTTCAAACTCTGCTTTTAGTTGGTTTGAGGTAAGGAATGCATTGAGGTCTCGTGCTACCCCATAGTGAGACATTGCGTCGGTACGGTTAGGAGTAAGCCCGATTTCAAAGATTTCATCTTTTTCTATCTCAAAATAGTTGGAAAAATTACTTCCTACTGTATATTTTTTAGGGTCTAAGACCATTATTCCTCCGTGATCATCGCTTAATCCGAGCTCATCTTCGGCACAAATCATTCCTTGAGATACTTCTCCTCTGAGTTTTGCTTCTTTTATCTCGAAGAAATTTCCCGTTTTATCATAGATTTTAGTGCCTACTACTGCTACGGGAACGGTTTGCCCAGCCTCTACATTAGGCGCACCACAGACGATATGTAGGATATTTCCATTTCCTGTATCTACGGTGGTTAGTTTGAGTTTGTCAGCATTAGGGTGTTTCTCGCAAGTAAGGACTTTACCTACAACAATCCCTTCCAGACTTCCTCTTATACTCTCATATTTTTCTATACCTTCCACTTCCAAACCTATGTCTGTAAGGTATTCACCTACTTTTTCGGTTTTTAAATCGGTTTTAATGAATTCTTTTAACCAGTTGTTAGAAATTTTCATCTGCTTTAATATAAGTTTTATTCAAAATCTGAGCGAGCATTAAGCCTTTACATCAGATTTTATAAAGTATTTTTTTTGAATATTCGCTTGATAATAATATTAATATCTGTGTTTATCAGCTGCCAAGGTATTTAAAACAAATTTGAGATTTGAACTTATCTCCAAATCCCAAATTTATTACAGTATATTTTAAATTATAGTCCAATTACTGGCATAGAAAGCATTAAGATACTCTCCCCATCTTCTAATCCATCTACTGGTTCTATAATACCTGGTCTATTCGCCTGAGACATCTTAATAACAATATCCTCAGAACCTAATACTGCCAACATTTCGGATAAGAACTTAGAGCTAAACCCGATATTGATATCTTCACCACTGTAGTCGCAAGGGATTTGCATATTCGCTTTGTTTGCATATTCGGTATCCTCTGCGTGTAAGTGGAGAATATTGCCTGACAGCTTAAATCTCACTTGATTGGTAGATTTATTAGACATAATAGATGCTCTGCGGATAGAGCTCAGAAGCAAGTTTCTGTTAATCGTAAGCACATTAGGATTTTCTTTCGGGATTACAGCAGAATAATTAGGATACTTACCATCAATTAATCTACATACCCAAATATGATTACCCAATGTGAACTTCGCCATATTCTCATTGAAGTCTATTTTTACTTCTTCATTTGTGGAAGACAGAATACCTTTGAAGATAGACAGTGGTTTTTTCGGCATAATGAAACTCATTGGCTCATCGGAAGTGATGTCTGTACGCTTATAAACCACTAATCTGTGGGAATCTGTTGCTACAAAATTCGTCTCTTCCTCACCAAACTGGAAGAGCACCCCTGTCATTACAGGGCGAAGAGAGTCATTACTCGTTGCAAAGAGCGTATTTGCCAATGCTTCAGAAAGCACACCAGACGATACGCTAACGGTTTTAGCTACATCAAATTCTGGCATATCAGGATAGTCCTCCTCATTATCCAAAGCTACAGCAAAGTTATCTTTCTCATCTAAGATTTCTAACTGCTTACCTGTACCTTCGTCATTATTCTTTACAGAAAGCGTAAGCGGTTGCTCATTATAGGTTTTCACAAAATCCTGAAAAATCTTTGCTGGAACAGCGATTTTCCCTGTGTCTTCGGACATCACTTCTAATGAAGTAACCAGTGTAGTCTCTCCATCGGAAGCCGTTACCGTAAGTTTATTCTGCTCTAATTGGAATAAAAAGTTTTCTAAAATAGGTCTTGATTGTGAGTTAGATATTACTCCACCCACAGTTTGTAATGCCTTTTGTAATTCGCTACTTGAAACTATAAATTTCATTTGTAATCAATTTGATACAAAGATAATAATTTAGTTGAAATATACTTAAAGTGAGTATTTATTTTTACGAATATTTATCTGTAATCCTCGCTCTAAAGATAAAATACACAGCTTAATATCAGAGTATTATTATTAAAGATACTTTTTTATAAAAATTAAATTTTAACATTATTTTATAGGTGTTCTAAACTCACCATAGCTCAAAATAGCATCATAGTTTTTTCCAAATGGGCGATAGTAGAGCAATGCCTGATACAGATTTTCGGTTTGCCAGAAATTACCATTTATCTCGCCATAGTCTGGAGCTTCATTAGGTGATTGAGTAGCCAGAATATAGTTGTAAAAACCTTGTTTAAGGTAGATTTTGGCTTCGTACATTTTCAAGGTTTCATTATAAAACATTTGGTTTGTCTTGCTGGGCTGGAAGTCATTAAACCCTCCAAGTACGAATATATTTTTATTCACCGGTTCTGAGGGCAGATAGAAATGCACCCAAGAATAATCCCCTTCTTTATCTGGGTTTCGCTCAATACCAGTATCCGTCCTTCGGAAGTAGTAAGCTCCATTTACATCAGGCTGATACTGATAGCTGAGAGGGGAAGTCCACACAGGATGAAGATGAGTATGAAAGACTCCTTCTCTATTTTCAGCTTGAGCCATGGTGTCAAAAGACTGGTCTATCATTCTATTATTAAAGTAGTAGAATTCATTATTCCCCGCAAAAGCCAAGTTCATTTGCTGGAAGAGGAGCTTATTCCCCAAAGCAGAAGTCGGTTTCAGGTTGGTTAGCATACTCTGCCAATTATTATTTTGCATTAGGCTAAGGCTCATCGAGCTGATATTATTCGTTAGATTATTCCCAAGCACCTGCACCTGTATTCTCTGGTTGAGATGAGAATTTTTCGTCTCTTGCAACCTCGAAACATTAATACCGATATTAGCATTCTTCTCCACGATGCAAAATCGCTTTGTGAATAGTGGCTTATCTGGATTATCCTTATAAACGATGATTTCAAAATTCCCAGATATAATAGGCTGCATCTTCTCATTAGGAAACTGAAGCTCGTAGTGAGTATATTTCTGATGGGTATTAAATGAATACTGAAAATGCTCTATCAAGGCATTAAGATTTCCTTTTGCATACTCGGTAAAGAAGAGGTTATCATCATTCCAGTCTCTATCAAAATGTTTAAATGTATAGCGATAGACCGTACTTTGGTTAGACAGGTCATCAAATTTTAAAACCAATTGTTCACCGAAGCTAATAATAGGCGTATGGTCATTCGTATTTGGGTTGAAGAGCTGTATGCCATTAATCTCTTGCCCAGAAAGCATTACTGAGATAAGAGAAAGCATTAAAATAAACTTTTTCATAAGGAAGGCTTGAGTTGAGATAGTAGAAACTCCCCAGCATATTGGGGAGTTTTATTTTTATTTCCATTTGATATTACACCCCATACTTGGCCGTTGATTTTCGTCCTGAGGCTCTCCTGCCAGCAGATTTTCAAAGGCGATGATGAGGTCTTCACCCGTAATCTCTTTTGAATTGCCAGGTCGGGAATCATCCATTTGCCCACGATAGACGAGGTCGAGTTTATCATCAAAGAAGTAGAAATCTGGCGTGCAAGCCGCATCATAGGCTTTTGCAATGCTCTGGCTCTCATCATAGAGGTAAGGAAAATCAAATCCCTTCTCTATCTGAAATTCTATCATCTTCTCTGGAGCATCCGCAGGGTATTGCACTATGTCATTAGAATTAATTGCGATAAACTCAATCCCTTTCTCTTGATAATCCTCATAAAGTTCTGTGAGTTTATCAATAATATGAAGGACGAAAGGGCAGTGATTACACATAAAGATAACCAGTGTTCCTTTCTCGCCTTTCAGGTCGTTGAGTGATTGCACTTCATTGGATTTTGACGGATTCGGTAGCTCAAAATAAGGCGCCTTTGTGCCTAATGCAAGCATATTAGATGGTGTTCTTGCCATTGTATTCTCTTTTTTTATTGGAGCAAAGATAAGGATTCTTCCAAAGGATTGAGATAGCCCACCCAATGAATATCCTCTTCCCCTCTGTACCAAGTCAGCTGCCTCTTGGCAAAGCGGCGAGAGTTCTTTTTTATCTCCGAAATGGCAAAATCCAAGCTCCACTCTCCCGAAAGATACTTGAAAATCTCCGTATAGCCCACCGTCTTCAGGGCTACCGAGTCCTTATATGGCAAAAGGCTTTTCACCTCATCTACCAGCCCATTTTCTATCATTTGCTCCACCCTGAGGTTTATCCTTTCATAAATCACCTCACGAGGGGCTTCTATCCCGATTCTCAGCGTTTGAAAATCCCTTTTTGCTTTGGGAAAGGCTATAAGCTGAGAATATTTCTCACCCGTTTGCCAAATAACATCTATTGCTCTGAGCAATCGGCGCGGGTTTTCCAAATCCACCCTATGATAATAGTCCTCATCAAGGTTTTTTAATAGACCTTGAAGCTGTGCTAAGCCCTCCTCTTTCCAGATTTTTTGGAGCTTTCTTTGGTTTTCCTCATTCGCCTCTGGGAGGTCATTCAACCCCCGTATCAATGCCTTTTCATACATCATACTCCCCCCAACCAAAACGATATTATCATAAGTCTGGAAAAGTTCATCTATCTTCTTCAAGGCATCGATTTCAAACTGCCCGATAGAATATGAATCCTCCACCGAAAGATGCCCCACAAAATGGTGCCTAGCCAAGCCGAGCTCCGCCACCGTAGGAGCTGCCGTACCAATGGGCATCTCCCTAAAAAACTGACGAGAATCGCAAGAAATAATCTCAGCACCCAGCGCCCTTGCAAGCCCTATAGCGAGTTTCGTCTTGCCTATCCCCGTAGTACCAACAATAGAAATAATCCTTTTCACCCCACAAATATACACCGTAGCCGGTGAGGCATTTAATTTTTTTAATAATAAAATAAATTTCTATCCAACGGAATTAGTACCAACCCAATGGATACGCCGTAGCCGGTGAGGCATTTAATTTTTTTAATAATAAAATAGATTTCTATCCAACGGAATTAGTACCAACCCAATGGATACGCCGTAGCCGGTGAGGCATTTAATTTTTTTAATAATAAAATAGATTTCTATCCGACAGAATTAGCACCAACCCAATGGATACGCCGTAGCCGGTGATACACCTACTTGCGTGGGGAGTACACTTAGCCAGAATAACTACCCACTCTGTAGCTGATGGAGATTTTTTAATAGTCAATGACTACCCTTTAAGAGATTTTACAAAGGAAATGCCCCTGTAATCAGAGGCTTTGTTTTAATTTAATGTATTATTTGTTTTAAGAGACCAGATATGGAAGCGATTAATCTCTTTCATCAGTTTTGAAAGGCAGAGTGAGAGGATAGCAATGTCATCCGTAACGCCAAAGAATGGGATGAACTCAGGAATAAGGTCTATCGGAGAGATAATGTAGATAATACCGAGCAAAGGGAGGAGGATATTCAGGGTTTTGGGTTTGTACTCGCCCTTAATCCAAAGCCCTATCATACGGAGGAGACTGGGGATTTTCCTTATTTCCTTTCGGTTTTTGTAGGCTTGTTTTATCAAGTATAGTTTTGAATATTTCATTTTATTATGATTAGCGATGGCAGGATAGCAGAATCTATACCAAAGGTTTTTAGTGGGAAAGGTTGTCTATAAACTGATGGATATTGGAGGAATTCCAGTCAAGGGCGCCTGTTTCTTTCTTGAGAATCTGTCCCCGATTGCTGATAATAAAAGTAGTGGGGAAGGATTTCGGGAGGAGCTTGTCGGAAATAGGACTTTCAGCGATGTATACAGGAGCGGTGTATTTATTTTCCTCCAAAAACTTGCGTACGGCAGGCTCTTCATCTTGCATTGCGATAAGGACGAAGTTGAGTTTATCCTTTTTAGCCTCGTAGAGTTTTTGTATGCTGCCCCACTCTTGCCTGCACGGAGGGCACCAAGTGCCCCAGAAGTTGAGGAAGAGCATTTCATCTTTAAAGTCTGCCAAATTGGCATTGGGGGTATTAATACCTTTTAATGAGATATTATAATCGTCGGCTGAAATGCTTACAGCTTCCTGAACTTTGGCTATGGGGAGAAAGAGCTCTTGAAGTTTTTCCCTCACAGAGGGTACAAGGAATACAATAGCGATGATAAGTGCAATAATAGCGTACAGAATATTCTTTTTCATAGGCTTGGAATAAAAGAAAAGAGCCAAGAAAAAGGAAATATATCCCTCATCCTTGGTTCTTTTTATGGTGGTTTGATATTAAATCAGATCTAAAATCTCGGCAATAGTGTCTTTACCTTTGTTCTTCGCGTAATAAACCTGAAGGTCGTTATAAAACTGCTCACGAGGGTAGTTTTCTGGGTCTGCCTTAAACTTTTTAAGGAGTTCTACGCCATAAGCGGGTCTTGGTCCCCAAGTATTGATAACTTCATAATTTTCATTGAGGATGAGTACCTTTGGAATTGCTTGTGCACCGTTGGTGAGGAATTGGTCTATCAAGGAGTGGTCGGAATCGCGATAGAAGAATCTCACTTCATTTTCTCCCTCAAAAAACTGGTTGATGACAGGAGCACTCTGGCTGGAATCTCCGCACCACGCCTCGGTGATGATAAGGATTTTACCTTTGAAATTTTTGTTTTTAAGAGCCTGTACATCTTCCTCTGATTTCTTAAAGGTCTTAATCGCTCTATTCATCCTTTGCAGAGCGAGCTCATAGTATTGTTTTTTATCTACTTCGTCTTGGTTTTTAGGATTGTTGAGTTTTTCTTCTGCGTCTTTTAGGTATTCGCTAAATGAAACTGCCTTGTCCCAATACTGTTTAATACTCATAGTTTATTTATTTTTTGGGTTTAAGATTATTTATTATTTGATTTTTGATTTAAAGCTTCGTTGATATTTTTCCCACTGCTCTTTTGTAGAAACTTTCTTATACTCTTCATCTTTTATAAAGGTAAGATATGGCTCTATTTCCTTAGCGGTAAGCGCTCCTCTCAGATTAGTAATGAGGTCTTGCTTAGCATCAAAGAAAGCAATGGTCGGATAGCTGTATATCCCCATAAATCGGGTGAATTCGTGTATTGTATTCCTTCCAGAGGTATTTTTTCGGAAGTTAGGATTTGCAAAAGCTACTCCTTTGTAATGCACTGTTTCTGCACCTTCGGCATTGAATTTCACAGGATAGAAGTTCTCATTAATGAGCTTCACAATTTCGGGATGAGTAAAGGTTGTGCTTGCCATTATCTTGCACGGACCGCACCAATCGGCATATATATCTACCAATATTTTCTTAGGGCTCTTTTCCTGTGCTTTTACGGCTTCGTCAAAGGTCATCCACTTGATACTTTGGGCTGATGAGAGCTGTGCAAGTATCAGAGATAGAATTAATACGAGTTTATTCATCGTTTTGATATTGATTTATTAAGTATTAAAGTACAACTATTGTACTTCCTGCATTAGTTTTTTGATAAACGGTGATAGCAAAATGAGTACCACACCAGCAATAAGAGCGTATATTCCGAGTGTTTTGTAGCCATCGGTATAGGCAGCTAAGCTCACCACTGCCGAAGCATTTTCATCTGCTTGAGCAAGGTTTGCCCCGATGAGCCCTGCTACATACTCTCCGTATGCAGATGCAAGGAACCACATCCCCATCATAATACCTTGCAACTTCTCGGGGGATAGCTTCGTCATAATAGAAAGCCCGATAGGGGAAAGGAACAATTCTCCCAATGCAATAACAAGCAGTGCTATCGTAAATATATCCAATGAGCTTTTCCCATCTATGGCAAAGAACCTCGTAGCGAAGAGTACATAATAGCCAAACCCAAGGAAGATAAAGCCTAAACCGAATTTTATAATCGAGTTAATTTCTATCTTTTTCTTGCTTAGCCACAACCAAAGCAATCCCAATACAGGCGCTAAGGCTATAATAAAGAAAGATATTGCAGAATTATTTACTCCATTAGGGTCAACTGTAATCCCCAGCAAATTATCATTTAAGTTTTTAGCCGCAAAGATGCTGAGAGAGCCTCCGCTCTGCTCATATATCCCCCAAAAGATAATCGAAAAGAGAATGAATATCAATGCTGCCCAGAGCTTATTTCGCTCTACTTTGGAGACGAACCTCATCTCAACGAAAAGATAGATGAGCGTAAGTGGCCCAATCGTATACATAAAGTAATCGGTATATTCTGGGTTAGACACCATTATCTGGATAACGGGTATAAAAACCAGTGTAAGCAGATATACCGCATATTCAGACCACTTCGGTAGGGGCTTCGTTTTTACTATGGCATCGGGGTTGCCAGGTGCAAGACCTATAGGTCCGAGCTTCTGTCGGGTAAAGTAGAAATTAATCAGGCTAACGACCATTACAACCGCAGTGAGCCCAAAGGCTACATTCCAGCGGTAGGCTTCCTCTATAACAGAAGCAAGCATATAGCCTTTACCAATCGCTACACAGATATACCCTCCGAGGAATGCTCCAAGGTTTATCCCCGCATAGAAGAGAGAGAAGCCTGCATCTCGCCTGTCATCATCATCTCGGTAGAGTTTCCCTACGATGGTAGAGATATTCGGTTTAAAGAAACCTGTACCTATGATAATAAACGACAGCCCAAGAAAGAAAAAGGTATGAGGATCAACTGCAAGAAGAGCACTCCCAACAATCATCATAATACCGCCCCAGAACAAGGATTTTCTAAAACCGAGAATCTTATCTGCAAACAGCCCACCTATAAAGGTAAAAGCATATACAAAGGCTTGGGTAGCGCCGTATTGTAAGGTAGCTTCTTTCTCATTAAAATTCAGCTGATGTACCATAAAGAACACAAGCATCCCTCGCATACCGTAGAAGCAGAACCTCTCCCACATCTCAGAGAAGAAGAGGCTCCATATCTGTACAGGATATTTACCTTTGAAGTTTTGTACTTTTTCCAGTGTATACATTAAAAAGAGGTTGCCTTCATTAGAGAAAACAACCTCGCAAATGTATAAAATCTTATTAAATAATCCGCTCTGCCATTATTTCACACCGTGCATCAGCTTGCGAATAGGTCTATTAAGGAGTATGAGCAAGAGACCGCATATCATTACAAAGCCAGAGATATAAGTGAATACCTCACCTGCACCGAGCCTCTCAACGAAAGCCGCGATGAAGCCCCCCATAATATTAGCTACGAATGATGAAAGCATCCATACTGCCATAAGCACTGATGCGAGCTTTGGAGGAGAGAGCTTCGTAACTACCGATAGACCCACTGGTGAAAGGCTGAGCTCCCCAATCGTATGGAAGAAATAAGTAAGGATAAGCCACATCATCGCTGCTTTATTTGCTGTATCATTAATATCTCCATTCGCAGCTCTTTCATAAACCGCTCCCAGCATAAACCAGAAGCCTATCCCGAGGATAATCATCCCTACTCCCATTTTCACTGGTGTAGAAATGCTCTTCCCGAGCTTCGTACCCCAAAAGATACCAAACAAAGGTGCAAGGGTAACGATAAAGAATGGATTAACCGACTGGAACAATGAAGTAGGAACCGTAACCTCCCCAAAGAAAGGCAAGTTCATACTCCTATCAATATAATCTTCGGTATAGAGAGAGAGGGATGAACCCGCCTGCTCAAAGCCCGCCCAGAAGAATATCGCAAAAACCAAAAGGATAAAGATTACAGATATTCGTTGTTTCTCTTGTGCTGGGGTGAGGATTTCCCCCGTTTCAGGGTTTTTAGAAAGCTGGTTCTCGTCTACCACCGCCGATACTTTCCCCACAGGCTTCTTACCGAGGTCTCCAAGGAATTTCTGCGCAAATAGATTAAATATCAGCTGACCTAAAAGCATTCCTAAACCAGCAGCTAAGAACCCATATTTATATCCATAAGTAATACTTCCATCAGCATTCATTGTTTTAAATAAGTTATCCGTAAAGGTTCCGATCACAATCGGTGCTATCAACGCCCCGAGATTGATTCCCATATAGAAAATAGAAAACGCCGAGTCTCTCCTCTCATCACCATCTTTATACAGCCCTCCTACTAAGGTAGAGATATTCGGTTTAAAGAAACCATTCCCTATAATCAAAAGAAAAAGCCCAAGATAAAGCCCCATCTGTGTATTGATGGCAAACAGAGTAAACTGCCCCAGCATCATTGTAACCCCTCCAATCGTTATAGACAGCCTCTTTCCTAAGAATTTATCTGCGAGCCACCCTCCGATAAGCGGCGTGAAGTACACAAGCCCCGTAAAATTATGATAGATAAGCATTGCAGTGTCTCTGTCTATCCCCAATCCTCCTTCCACCAACTTTTTTGTAAGGTAGAGTATGAGAATCGCTCTCATCCCGTAATACGAAAACCTCTCCCACATTTCTGTGAAGAACAGGAGGTATAATCCTTTCGGGTGCCCTTTTTTCTTTACTACTGTTTCCATTATTTCTTCTTTTTCTTATTTAAAAGCGGACAAATATAGTTTTTTTTATTACATACACAATAAAAAAGCTGATGGCTTCTGGCTTTTAGCTTATAGCTTCTAACAGTAAGCTCACTAATATAGCATCTTAGCAATATATAGTAGACAATAAATGTAAATACCTAATAATGATAAATATCATAATTATATCAACTATATAAAAAAGACTTATATTTGGCAAATTTATAAGCTAAAATTTTGGAATTAATAAACCAAGAATTTAATATCAAAACAAGAAAGTTAATAATAGGAGGAAGCCGAAAATCCTGAAAAGAGTAGGCTCTCAATTTAATTTTTTTTTAATGAAAAAGTACCTTTTAATGACAGTATCAGCATTAGTGCTATCTGCTACAGTAGTGAACTGTTCACGAAATGATGACCCAACACAGGAACAACGACCTGTAATTCCAGCATCGGATTACCAACTAAGTGCCGATGGCACAACCCTAATCGCCTGGAAAAATGAGAATACAACTGATTTAAATCTTAAAGATGACCCAGTATTAGGCAAAATTACCAGCATAGATAACAATGACCGATATACAGGAGTATTTAGAAAACATCCTAAACTTAAAAGTATCATCCTTCCTGAAAATCTCACTCACCTTGAAGATGAGGCATTTAATGAATGTTCAAAACTGGAAAGCATAACATTTCCTGATAAATTTACAACAATTTTAGAGAGAACTTTTAAACAATGTACCGCTCTTGCCTCTATTGACCTTAAAAATGTGACGACTATTAATACAGGAGCTTTTGAGAAGTGTACAAGCTTAAAAAGTATAAACTTTTCTACTCAATTAGCAACAATAGGAAACGAAGCTTTTTGGGACTGTTCATCACTTACCTCAATCAGTCTACCTGCAAGTCTAACTTCTATTGGGGATAGCGCATTTCAAAATTGCAAAAATTTAAATACCATAACCATTAACAGAAAGGAGCCCCCTACACTAGGAGACTGGGCATTTTATGGCACCTCAATAGGAAGTATTTTTGTACCCGAAGTAGCGGATTATGAAAATGCAAAAAATTGGAGTGCCTATAAAGGTAAAATATTCAAAATAAAGTAAAAAAGTACATAAACTTTATTAAACAGATTAGTGGGCGCCACATAGGGCGCCCACTAATCATTTGTTATAGCCAAAAGCCAATTGCTACCTTAGGCTTCCAAGATATAAGTAAACATTAAGGGTGCACAGATGGTAGCATCAGATTCTACGATGTATTTTGGGGTATCTACATCTAATTTCCCCCAAGTGATTTTTTCGTTGGGTACGGCACCAGAGTAGGAACCATAAGAAGTAGTAGAATCCGAAATCTGGCAGAAGTAAGACCAGAAAGGTACATCTTCCCACTCCAAGTCTTGATACATCATAGGAACTACACAGATTGGGAAGTCCCCTGCAATTCCTCCTCCCACTTGGAAAAAGCCTACGCCTTTACCTCCTGAGTTGGCTCTGTACCATTCGGTAAGGTATACCATATACTCTATCCCTGATTTTACGGTGCTGGCTTTCAGCTTTCCTTTGATGACATTAGAGGCGAAGATATTCCCCGTAGTAGAGTCTTCCCAGCCTGGGCATACGATAGGCAAGTTCTTCTCAGCAGCAGCGACTATCCAAGAATCTTTTGGGTCTATTTCGTAGTATTGTTCGAGTACGCCAGAATTTACCACTTGGTAAAGGAACTCGTGTGGGAAATACCTCTCGCCCTTTTCTTCGGCTGCCTGCCACACATCTTCGAGGTGCTTTTGCAGTCTTCGGAAGGCTTCTTCTTCGGGGATGCAGGTATCGGTTACTCTGTTAAAGTGGTTATCGAGCAGCTCTCTTTCCTGCTCTGGGGTCAGGTCTCGGTAGTTGGGCACGCGCTTGTAGTGGGAGTGTGCCACGAGGTTCATCACATCTTCCTCTAAGTTTGCTCCCGTACAGGAGATGATTTGTACTTTATCCTGACGAATCATTTCTGCAAGGATTTTCCCAAGCTCTGCGGTAGACATCGCTCCCGCGAGGGTAATCATCATTTTACCACCATCATTCAAATGGGCTACATAGGCTTTGGAAGCATCTACAAGGGTAGCAGCATTAAAGTGCAGGAAATATTTCTCAAGGAAATCTGAAATAGGTCTGTTATTCATTTCGTTTTAATTTAACGGTCGCAAAGATAATCATATAATATTAATGCAGATGATGCAAAGGGCTGCTCCAAAGACTGAAATAAATACCGTACTTTTGCCCCCGCTGAAAAAGTTAGAACAGAAAATGCAAGAGATTGTTCAGATATTGAAAAATGGCGGTACGATACTCTACCCTACGGATACAATTTGGGGCATCGGTTGTGATGCGATGAATATAGATGCGATTAATAAAGTATTTGATATCAAGAAGCGGGAAAAGAATAAATCGATGATTATCCTCGTAGATACCGAGCAGAGATTGCAAAGTCTAGTAGAAGTACCCGAAATGGCGTGGCAGATTATTGACCTTAGCGAGAAGCCCATTACCATCGTTTATGAAGAAGCTAAAACACTCCCCAAAGAGCTCTTAGCAGAAGACGGCAGCATAGGAATCCGTTTGGTGAAAGATGACTTTTGCCGAAAGCTCATCTCCAAATTAGGAAGCCCGCTAGTCTCTACATCGGCGAATTTCAGTGGAGAGAAAAGCCCACAGAAGTTCTCAGACATCAGCGCTGAGATAAAATCAGCTATAGATTATATCGCTGAAGGGCATAGAACGGAGGTAGCTAAGTACCCCGCATCATCTATCATCAAAGTCTGGAAAGACAATAGAGTTAAAGTCATTAGAGCCTAATTACCCCCCCTAAAATCTTCTCAGGATGAAATCCAAAGCCCTTATTTTACTCGTGTTATCAGCCTCCATCTCGGCATTTGCCCAGCGGAAGAAGCCTTTCTTAAAGGAGCTAGACTCCATCTATCAAAAGAAATGGGAAGCGGCTATGCCTACGATAGACAGCTTGGAAAACCCCACCTACATCAAGATCGGGAGCCGACCGAAAGACAGCCTCATCGTTCGCGAAAAACCCGCCCTCACCACCATACCCTATGACGAAATCCCCATCACCCCCTATGGACTGATGAAGAACCCGAACCGACCATCAAAATGGCTGTTCTATGGGCAGAACAACCTTACCTTTAATCAATCCTCCTTCTCCAACTGGAATGCAGGGGGGAATGATAATATCGGCGTCATCGCAAGGCTCAATTACAACCTTATCTATAAATACAGCAGGCACTATCTGGAAAATACCTTTAAGTTTGGCTACGGACTGGTAGATTCCGAAGGACAAGCCACCCGAAAAACGGAGGATTATATCAATATAATGACCAATTACGGCTATGAAATCGGGCAATCTTACTACCTCTCCACGGGCTTCCAGTTTATCTCCCAATTTACACGGGGGTACAACTACGCCGCTACGCCAGACCCTAAGAAAGACGACCGTATCTCTAAGTTTATGTCTCCCGCCTACCTCAATCTCGGGCTCGGGATTTCCTATAACCCGCAGGAAAATTTGCAAGTAATCTTCCGCCCGCTCAATGGGCAATTTACTTTCGTAACCGATCCGCTCCTCCAAAAAGCAGGGAAGTACGGTCTGGAAAAAGACGGACAAAGCCTCCGTGCCGAGCTCGGAGCAAGGCTCAACATCCTCTACCGATTCAAAATCTACAAGGATATCCTCTTCACCCACCAGCTCAACCTCTTTGCCAACTACCTCACCCACACCGAGCGCGTAGATATCGCCTACACGGGCGTTATCAATATGAAGTTTAATAAATACCTCAACGCAAATATCTCCCTTGACCTCACCTACGACCACGACCAGATAAAAAAACTCCAGCGAAAACAAACCCTCGGCATAGGGCTCTCCTACAATCTCGGCTCCGAAACCAAATCCAAAAATGCCAAACTCCTAAAGCCCGTAGGGTTTAAGTAGTAGGCGATGTGCGGTTAGTTTACAATAATTGGCGACTGGCTTCTAGCTTCTGGCGGTGTATGGATAGTTTGCGATAAACGCCTGCCACGCTGTGGCTGCCACACCTGCAAGGTGGCTCCCCACGCGAGTGGGTGGCAGTTTTTGGCAGAAAAATCATTTGGCTCAGCATTTGCGATAAGGGCGGCTCACTGAATTATTAACATAAAACTTAGAAAAATGAATGTTTTAGGACTTAACAAAACCAATAACCCTGAGGAATTTTATGCTTCCTTAAAAGAAAAACTCAACGAGATACATAACTTTCCAGAAGATTATCTGTTTAAATTTATCATTCCAAATAATCAGGAAAAGCTCACTGAAATTTATCAGGTTTTTGATGGAATACAGACGAGTATCAGTAATAGGGACAGTAAAAATGGTAAATACATATCGCTTAGCATAAGTGCATTTGTGTTGGATGCTGACCAAGTGATAGATATTTACCAGAAAGTAGCGCAAATAGAGAGTGCGATTATGCTATAAAAGAGCATCTGCACGCTCCATAGGCCTTGCGATAATGGCTTTGGAGCCAGAAATAACAATAGGTCTCTGAATTAATTCGGGGTGCTTTGCCAGTATAGAAACGCCTTCTGCTGGTAAATCTGCCCCGATATATTTTTCCTGAAAAAGCTTCTCATTGGTACGAACCAGCTCTTCTATACTTATCCCCATACTGAGTAGAGATTTTATCTCCTCCTCTCCCAGAGGGTTATTAATGATATCTACAATCTCAAACGCTACCCCTTTATCGTGCAGATAAGTGAGCAGGCATCTTGATTTGGAGCAGTAATTATTGTGTAATACCTTAATCATTTTATTTTTTTTAAAAAAAATATTGAAAAGGCTAGAAAAGCCCATGCAGTTCGCCCTCTATTTTCTCTAAGATGGAGCCAAAGTCCTCTGCTCTCTCCACAAAGTCTAAATCATCTACATCTATAATAAGGAGCTTGCCTTCCTTATAATTATTAATCCACTTTTCATACTTCTGATTGAGCTTGCTAAGGTAGTCTATACTAATAGTTGCTTCGTAGTCTCTCCCTCTTTTATAGATTTTCTTCACCAGATTAGGAACATCAGAACGGAGATAGATGAGCAAATCTGGAGCTGAAACAAAAGATTTCATTAGCTGAAATACTGAGGTATAATTATTAAAATCCCGCTGGGTAAGTAAGCCCATATCATATAAATTCTCCGCAAAAATATGAGCATCTTCATATATCGTCCTATCTTGAACGATGTTTTTTCCGCTTTCTCTTATTTCTTTTACCTGCTTAAAACGGCTACCGAGAAAATAGATTTGTAAAGCAAAACTCCATTTAGACATATCCGCATAGAAATCTTCCAAGTACGGATTATCATCTACATCTTCGAACTGAGCCTTCCACCCATAATGCTTGGCAAGCATAGTGGTAAGCGTGGTTTTCCCTGCCCCTATATTTCCTGTAATTGCTATGTGCATTTTATTATGTTATTAATGATTAAAACCAGAATACGAGTAGTGAGCTCCTTCCTCTCACTTTTGAGGGGGTAAAGATATAAATTTGTTATCTCATCCTTCAAAAAAAGAAGAGTATTTTTTATAACTGAATATGAACAAGAGAAAAAAGAAATTTGAATATTATAAGTGTCTTCATTTTTTTACAAGCCTATAATTTTTCTCATTTTCAATGAAAAAAAACAAAACAAATTTGGTTATTCAAAAAAAAACTATAATTTTGCACGGTGATATTTGTTAATATAAACAGCATAATATGAGAAAAAATCTATTAGCAATCAGCGCAATATCCCTGTTCTTTCAGGCAAATGCTCAATATTTAACGACTGTTTCTAATAATGCCAAAGTTAATGTTAGAAAGTCGGCTTATATACATAATGGTGGTGGTTTAAAAACCATTGGCTCTGGACAAATTGAAAACAGGGGAAGTATTAATATTGTAGGACAAACCACTTCAAAGGTAAGTACTCTTGAAACCGATGGTAGTGACAAATCTTATGGTAGTGACAATATCTCTGATATTAATATTGTAAATCGAATTAATGAGCCTGGCAATTATGCCCAATGGAATAAACTAAATGAAACTCCAATATATACTTATGGGCAGTTAAAAATAACAGGTATCCCTCAAGCAAACATCAAGGCATTTGTAAGCCAAGAATACAGAGCACCAAAGCATGGAGCATATCAGCAAATAGCATTCCCTTTTATAGATAAGGAAATCAGATTTATGCAAAGTGAATTGGGAACAGGGAGCATAAACAATACTAGAGGTGGACAAAGAGAAGTTCTATATTGGGACAACAAAAAAGTTAGATTTAACAGCCTCCCTAATTTACAAACAAAACTTGGAACTACAACAATCCCTCCACATTCTTATTATGCTTTAGGTACAAAAGATATACCTGGTGATCTTATAGTTAAAAAGGGTACTAATACTCAGCTTGTGTTTAGAGGTATACCTGTTTCAGCAGAAGGAGATGTAATAGTAAGTTTAGTAGATGCAGGTAAAGATATAGACTTTGGTAATCAAGGACAATTATTTAACTACTACCAGGAAAGATATAACAGCTATCTCGATGATGCTTTTGTAAGAAGTACTGGAGTTTCTTGGGAAAATCCACATTTTGGTAGAAATATTTACCAAATAGGTAATCCATTTCTAATGAACTTAGATTTAAGAAAACTTAAACCTAATGATCAAGAAATATATGGCATAAAACTAGAGCCACGCGATGTTAAGCATACTTCACAGGGAGGTGGTTCTCAATCAGGTACTAAAACTGGAAGTATCAAATTTCTTGTTTTTTCAAAAAATGGAACATTAGTAGGAGATACTGAGTATACTATCGTTAGACCAGGACAAACTTTTGTGCTTAAACTTAAAAAGAATAAAGCAGGAAACTCTTTAAATTTAGCTGACCTAAGAACATTTAGCTATAATGAAGATGTAGCCTTAGGAGGTAGATCTTCTTATTCAAGTGGAAGTACTGTAAAACAACTTGCAATTATAGGACTTGATAAAGATAATCAAGAAATAGGAAGAACTTATTATGTACTTTCTGATGATACTGTATCAGGAACTTCTGATAATGCTACAACACAAGTAGGAGATATTTCAGGTGCTAGATTTGGAATTTTTGAAGAAGATCCTATCAAAGGAGGATATGACAAAAATAATATAAAAATGCTTTATATCAATGAGGCAAATGAAAGTGACTTCTATGGAAAAGCTGCAGTACTTGGGAAATACAACCCTGAAATTAAGAATTTTAAATTTGAGATTTCTGAAAATACAGTTAAGCTGAATGATAATGAAAAGGTTCTGTCCTCTGGTGAAAGTTTTTATTTCAAAAATGCTAAGAAAAATGTAATTCAGATTGCTCATAATATGGTTATACCAGCAGATGGAAATGCTACTCAAGTATACGGACTATATTATGGAAACCCAACAGAGCTAGAGACATCAGAAACTACAGATGTTTTATCAAAAACATATATAGCATATAATTCAGAAAAAGATAACTACATCATCAGATTTAGTAAAAATTGGAAATCTGCTAATATTGAGATATATGATGCTTCGGGAAGGCTTGTTTCTTCGGATAAGAATATAAAAACTAATGAAGATTATACTATCAAACTTGATAAAAAATACGCCGGAGTATTCTTTGTAAAAGTAATTTCAGACAAAGGAGAATTATTCCAGTCTAAATTATTAATTAAATAAAATATAAAACCGATGAAAATAAAAAGTTTAATATTAGTAAAGATTTTTAGTTTGTTTATCCTGCTGTCTACTTCCAGTCTTTCATATGCAGATGATATAGAAGCTCCTCCAGGGTGGGGACCTGTCAATCCCCCTACCAATCCTGGAAATGGAGGTGTCGGTGGTGATGGACCAGGTGCTAAGCCTAATACACCAATAGATATGCATACCTCATTGCTTATGGGTCTAGGAATAGCGATGATAGCTTCTTATGCTTACTTTTCAAAAAAATATAATACAGAAAAGAAGTAGTTGTATATAATTAATAGGAAGCTCACTGAACTTTATCAGTGAGTTTTTTATTTATACTTATAATTTGATAAATTTGCTACCTAAATAAAACGAATGAAAAAAAATATTCTTTTAGTGGCATTAGCACTATCTGCCCAATTAGTAAACGCCCAATTTAATATCAATATCAAAACTGAGGGAGACAATACAAATAAAGAAATCTATGTCTATACATTAGACGGCTCAAAAGATATTCTTTTTACAAAAGGGCAATCATTGAAAAATAGTTTTAGTATAAAGTATCCTACCTCCTATTCAGGGATAATGAAAGCATATATCCCAGAGTTTAAAACTACTATACCTTTCATTTCTGAAAATAGAAACATTGATATACTCCTGAAAATAAAAGATGCTAAAGTAGATGATATCATCTATTTAGATGAGGCAAACAAACTGATGTCTAAACTCCAAAGTACAGAGAAAAAGAAAGATTATATTTTGCCTGCACTGTATCAAATTATTCAGTACTACAAGAAATCGGAGGAGTTTGCTCAGGCTTTAGAAAAAGAGATTCATAATTTATCTCAATCTGAAAAAGAAGATTTGCAGTCTTATCCTTTCATCAACTATTATCATACAAATTCTTCTAAATTTCTCCAAAAATCTATTGAAGCACCCAGCATATCTCAAGAGGAGATAATAAAGTTCATTAGTGATTCCAATGAAATGTTAGAAACCTCTTCTCTGCTTCGTCCGCTGTTATTGTCCTACCTTAATTCAAAAGAGAATTTAAATGCTGAAGATGCTGTTGCTAAACTTTTAACCGCTGTAAATATTGAAACTTCACGAGGGCAAACTGTACTTTCTGAGCTCATTGATATTTTCAATGCTTATGCTATGAATGATTTAAAGGAAAAATATCTGAAAGATGCTCAAAATTTAAAATGCAGTATCAATAGCAGGCTTGAAAACACCATAAAAATCAATAAAAGTCTTGATATAGGAGCTTCTTTTGCTAATTCAGATTTGGAAAATACACTAAATACCTCAGCAAAAACCCTCTATGGAGTAAAGGCTAATAAAAAAATTATTATTTTCTGGTCTTCAGGTTGCTCGCATTGTACTAAAGAATTGCCTCAATTCATTCCTCATTATGAAACTCTAAAATCCAAAGGCATTGAGATTATAGGTTTTTCATTAGATTCTAATAAGGAAAACTATTTGGAAAAAGCGCAAAATTACCCTTGGATTAGTACAAGTGAGCTTAATGGGTGGTACGCTTCTTACGTTCAGAAATATAATGTGCAGGCTACACCTATCTATTTCGTGCTTGATGCTAAGAACAAAATCATTGCAAAGCCTGATCGCTACGCAGATGTAATGGAATTTTTAGGTATAAAATAATAGGATAATATTTTGTGGATATGCGAATCTTTTATATATTTGCACCACAAAAATGGCGAGGTAGCTCAGGTGGTTAGAGCGTTGGATTCATAACCCAAAGGTCACGGGTTCAAATCCCGTCTTCGCTACAAAATGAAAATCCCAATAAAAATACGCCCTCAAGCGTATTTTTTTATGTCCAAACTGTATGAACTGATACAAAGCGAGTATAAAACCGAGTATATCGGCGAGTATCAAAAATCCGAAGGTCTTATGGAAAAAAAGAAGTATACAGCTCCTAAGATTTATCCGAAAATCATCTCTGAAAAACGCTTAACAGCCTTTTCAGAGGAGGAAAAACAACAGATCCTACAGAGGTATAAGCGTTGGTATGTATACTATTACTTCCGTAATGAAGAAGGGAAAATGGTAAAACAACCCTCTATCTTCTTTAAAGTTAATCAAGAGTATAAGGATTTTGATAACAGGTACTTACGTATTCATAAGCTAAGAAATATCATAGAAAAACTTCTTAAAAGTGGCTATACACCCTCTGACGAATATTTTGAAAAAAACCATGAAAATCAAGACTATACAGCTTGTTCTGCCCTTGATTTTGCGCTAAATCTAAAGAAAAATAGTGTATCCGAGCGAACATTTATAGACTACAAGCATCGCATAGGTTTGTTCCAAAAATTCTTGAAAAACAACTATTTAGATAATGCTCCTATCAAGAACATCGCCAAGAAAGAGGTTAATGACTTTCTAAATACCATTCTACTAAAATCAAGCCCTCGCAACCGAAATAACACCCTTGCTGTACTAAATGCTATATTCAGTACCTTGGAAGAAAACGAGCTTATTCCTCATAATGTAGTATCCAAAATCAAGAAGTTACCTACCAAGCCCGAACGTAACAAAACATACTCACAGAGCCAGCAGGATACTATTTTTACTCTTTTGGAGGAGAAAGATAAGGACTTGCTTCTATTTGTTAAATTCATAAGCTATAACTTCTTGCGTCCTATCGAGGCCTGTCGCCTACAAGTTAAGGACATAGATTTTGAGGGTGCAAAACTCAATGTAAGAGCTAAAAACAAACTGGTTAAGGTAAAGATAATTCCAGAAATCCTACTTGGTGAGATCCAACATTTCAAGGGACTTAATTCTGAATACTACCTATTTGCTCCTAATAGTGCTGGTCCTTGGGAAAGCACAGAGGGTAATAAAAGAGACTACTGGAGTAAGCGATTTAAAAAAGTTAAAGATGAACTGAACCTTGGTAAGGACTATGGGCTATACTCTTTCAGACATACCTTTATTACCAAGCTGTACAGACAGCTTAGAGAAAAATATTCCCAAGGCGAAACCTATGATAGGTTAATGCTTATCACAGGACATACTACACTTACAGCCTTACAACAATATCTGAGAGATATAGATGCTGAACTCCCCGATGATTATTCCCTTTTTTTAGAATAACTATCTATTGAGGTGCGTAAATCAGTACATGGTTACCCTATGGGGGTGCGTAAATCAGTACACGGTTACCCTGTAGGGGTGCGTAAATCAGTACATGGTTACCCTATAGGGGTGCGTAAATCAGTACACGGTTACCCTGTAGGGGTGCGTAAATCAGTACACGGTTACCCTATGGGGGTGCGTAAAATAGTGCGTGGTTGATTTTATAAAATATTAATTTTCAATATATTAAAAAAATATCTTTTATCTATATACATATAATATATATAATATACATTAAATATAGGAACCTTCATTTTTTTCTGCAATATTCCTATTTTTCCTTCCAAAAGAACCTTCTCTTAGAACAAACAAACAAACTATTTATTATCAACACGTTAGACTACTCTGAATTAGCCCAATTTTTGAATAGCAAGATGTGTCTTTGTATATACAACTTACGTTGAGATATACAAAGACAATCTTGCTTTTCCCTATTTTTCTATTTGTCTGTTGGGGCAAGCCTCACAACGGACAAATGAAAAATATGGGAAAAGGATTGTAAAAACTTCGGAACTCGTTTTTCTAATAGAGAGCTCTATTGATACAAGGCTATGGCTCGTAGATTATTATTTTCGAGATTTTCCCAAAAAAAACGAGTATATTCCAAAATATTTATGTACCTTTGGCTCTTAAAAAAACAAAACGATCATCATGTCGAGTACAGAACAGAGAGCCGCCTTGCAGGCACAGATTTGGAAAATAGCTAATGATGTGCGCGGCGCTGTAGATGGTTGGGATTTTAAACAATTTGTATTAGGTACCCTTTTCTATCGTTTTATCAGCGAAAATTTTACTAACTTTATAGAGGGAGGTGACGAGAGTGTGCAGTATGCCCAATTGCCTGACGAGGCTATTACTCCCGAAATAAAAGACGATGCTACGAAAACTAAGGGTTATTTTATCTACCCTTCTCAGCTGTTTGTGAATGTAGCTAAAAATGCAAATACTAATTCCAATCTCAATACTGATTTAGCAGCTATCTTCTCGGCTATCGAAAGTTCCGCCAATGGCTACCCCTCCGAAGCAGATATCAAAGGTCTTTTTGCCGACTTCGACACTACCTCCAACCGACTTGGCAATACCGTTGAGGAAAAAAACAAACGCCTCGCAGCGGTAATTAATGGAGTGGCAGGACTTAGTTTTGGCGATTTTGAAAACCACCAAATCGACCTCTTTGGCGATGCTTATGAGTTCCTTATCTCCAACTATGCCGCCAACGCAGGCAAGTCGGGCGGGGAGTTCTTCACCCCCCAGCATGTCTCTAAGCTCATCGCTCAGCTTGCCCTCCATGGGCAGTCAAGGGTCAATAAAATCTATGACCCCGCTTGTGGTTCGGGCTCTCTGCTGCTACAAGCCAAAAAACAGTTCGACGCCCACCTGATAGAGGACGGCTTTTTTGGGCAGGAGATCAATCATACCACCTACAACTTGGCGCGTATGAATATGTTCTTGCACAATATCAACTACGATAAATTCAATATTGCCTTAGGCGATACCCTCATAACCCCTTGCTTTGGCGACGAAAAACCTTTTGATGCCATCGTTTCCAATCCTCCTTATTCGGTGAACTGGATAGGCAGCGATGACCCTACCCTTATCAATGACGACCGCTTTGCTCCTGCAGGGGTCTTAGCCCCCAATTCCAAAGCCGACTTTGCTTTTGTTCTGCATTCACTTAGCTACCTTTCCGCTAAGGGGCGTGCGGCTATCGTATGCTTCCCTGGTATTTTTTACCGTGGAGGCGCCGAACAGAAAATACGCAAATACCTCATCGACAACAACTATGTAGAAACCGTTATCGCCCTACCCCCCAACCTTTTCTACGGCACCAGCATTGCTGTGAATATATTGGTGCTTTCCAAACACAAACCCGATACCCGTACCCAATTCATCGATGCTAGTGGTGAAGACTTTTTTAAGAAAGAAACCAATAACAACGTACTTACTGATGCCCATATAGCGCGTATCGTTAGTATTTTTGCCGGCAAAGAGGCAGTACCTCACATCGCTGCGATGGTAGACAACCAGCAGATAGCCGAAAATGACTACAACCTATCCGTTAGTTCGTATGTAGAAGCAAAAGACACCCGAGAAGTGATAGATATTCAGCAACTTAACGCCGAAGTAGCGCAAACCGTAGTGCGGATTAATGAACTTAGGGCTGATATTGAGGGGATTATCAGAGAAATAGAGGGGTAAGATATGAATAGTGAAATAAAATATCTGATTTATAATACACCGCAAGAAGCGGTTTCTGTTAACGCTGTTGTTAAAGGTGAAACCATTTGGCTTACACAAAAGGCAATGGCAGAACTTTTTAATTGCTCTACAGACAATATATCCCTGCACTTGAAAAATATTTTTGCAGAAGGAGAACTTGACAAAAATTCAGTTACCGAGAAAATCTCGGCAACTGCAACTGATGGTAAAAACTATCTGACACAGTTCTACAACCTTGATGCCATTATCTCAGTAGGCTACCGTGTCAATTCACGCAAAGCAACACAATTTAGAATTTGGGCAACCTCTGTTTTGAAAGAGTATATGACCAAAGGCTTTGCAATGGATGACGAGCGTTTGAAACAAGGTGAGGGAGCATTTGGGAAAGACTATTTTAGGGAATTGCTGGAACGCGTTCGCTCTATTCGTGCCAGCGAACGAAGAATATGGTTGCAAATAACCGATATTTTTGCCGAATGCAGTATTGATTATGATAAAGAGGCTGATATTACTAAAGACTTTTATGCAATGGTACAAAACAAGTTTCATTATGCTATTACTGGAAAAACAGCGGCAGAAATTATCAATACATCAGCTGATAAAACAAAAGAGCATATGGGGCTGACCACTTGGAAGAACGCTCCCGATGGTAGAATACTCAAAAGCGATGTTACTGTGGCAAAAAACTATTTAGAGGAGAAACAAATTCGTCAGTTGGAGCGCGCTGTAACAGGCTATTTCGATTATATTGAAGATCTGATTGAGCGTGAAAACACGTTTACTATGGAAGAGTTTGCTAAAAGCATCAATGAGTTTTTAGCCTTTCGGAAATATGACATTCTTAAGGGCAAAGGAAGTATCAGCAAAAAGCAGGCAGAGCACAAAGCTAAAGCAGAGTACGATGAATTTAACAAAACACAAAAGATATTTTCAGATTTTGAAAAATCCCTAAAGAAAAAACAATGACACAAGAACCAAAAATATTCCCTTATATAGAACGCCTCCTACAAGGCGCTGAAGTGGTATGGAAACCACTGGGAGAGGTAGCAACATTTAGGCGAGGTTCTTTTCCTCAGCCATATACGAAATCTGAATGGTATGGGGGGGATAATTCAATGCCTTTTGTGCAAGTTGCTGATATGGAAGATAACAAATTCAATCTTGTTTCTATAACTAAACAAAGAATATCGCAGTTAGCGATGCCTAAAAGTGTTTTTGTGCCGGAAGGTACAATATTAGTATCTTTACAAGGTACTATTGGCAGAGTCGCTATAACTCAATATGATTCTTATGTAGATAGAACTATAGCTATATTCACACATATAGATAATGAGGTTGACATAAGATATTTTGCATATCAACTTAAACGTATCTTTGGCATAAAAAAAGAAAATGCAAGGGGAAGCACAATAAAAACTATTACAAAGGAAGAGTTTGGCACATTCCAAATCCCCCTCCCTCCTTTTTCTGTCCAGCAAGAGATTGTTCGTATTTTGGACAAGTTCACCCAGCTGGAGGCGGAGCTGGAGGCGGAGCTGGAGGCGGAGCTGGACTGCCGCAAGCGGCAGTATGAATACTATCGCAATAAGTTATTGACTTTCAATGAGATAGGGGGGGGTACTGAGATAGTTTGGAAAACGCTGGGAGAAGTAGGCACTTTTATACGGGGCAATGGATTACAGAAGAAAGACCTCATAACAAGTGGTGTTCCTGCTATCCATTATGGTCAAATTTATACTTACTATGGGATTTCTGCGGAACAAACAATTTCTTTTGTATCTCCTGAAACAGCTGAAGGACTTAGAAAAGTAGATTATGGAGACGTGATAATAACAAATACAAGTGAGAATATAGATGACGTAGGGAAAGCTGTTGCCTATTGTGTAAAAGAACAAGGTGTAACAGGAGGACACGCTACCATTTTTAAACCTTCAGAAAAAATCATAGGTAAATATTTGGTTTATTATACGCAGACAACAGAGTTTTCAAACCAAAAAAGAAAGTACGCTAAGGGAACCAAAGTGATAGATATATCGGCTAATGACTTAACTAAGATTACCATTCCTCTCCCTCCCCTCTCCGAGCAACAGCGTATTGCCTCTATTCTCGATAAGTTCGATACTTTGGTCAATTCTATCAGCGAGGGGTTGCCCAAAGAAATTGCCCTGCGCAGAAAACAATACGAGTATTATAGGGAGAGATTATTAACTTTTACTAATGACAAATAATAACTATGGGAAAAAAACTTGAAGAAATAGCACAAGAGCTAAAAGATAGTTCTAAAAAAGTACAACTTATCTATGCTTTCAATGGTGTAGGTAAAACACGTTTGTCTCGTATCTTTAAGGATTTAGTCTCTTCTAAACAAGATGATGATGAAAAAACTCGTTCAAAGATTATTTACTACAATGCCTTTACAGAAGACTTATTTTATTGGGATAATGACCTAGAAGAGGATACAAATAGAAAATTAAAAATTCGTCCTAATGGTTTTACTCATTGGGTACTTGTAGATGAAGGACAAGAAAGGAATATTATCTCTAACTTTCAACGTTATACTAGTAATAAGTTAACACCTCGTTTTAATGAAGATTATAGCGAGGTTAACTTCTCTGTAGAAGGAGGTAATGAAACACGATTAGAAAATATAAAGATCTCAAAAGGAGAAGAAAATTGTCTTATTTGGTGTATTTTCTATAGTTTATTAAAAGAAGTTATTGAGACTTTAAACATTCCTAAAGTAGATGATCGTCCTGTAGAAGGGTTTAATGAGCTAGAATATGTTTTTATAGATGACCCAGTAAGTTCTTTAGATGAAAATCACTTAATAGAATTAGCTGTAGATATAGCTGATCTCATAAAATCAAGTCAGAATAAGCAATTAAAGTTTATAATTACAACACATAGCCCTTTATTCTATAATGTATTGTATAACGAACTAAACTCAAAAGCAACTTATATGTTAAGAAAAAATGAAGATGGGACATTTGAATTAGAAGAAAAAGATGGAGATTCTAATAAAAGTTTTTCCTATCACTTATTTCTAAAGCAGACTATAGAAGATGCTATTCAAACAAAAAGTATTCAAAAATATCATTTCATATTGTTGAGAAATCTTTACGAAAAAACTGCAAGTTTTTTTGGTTATCCACAATGGTCGCATTTATTACCTGACGAAAAACAAAAATATTACAATAGAATCATTCAGTATACCAGCCACTCTACTTTATCAAATGAAGCTATTGCAGAACCTACTAACTCTGCAAAGGAAGACTTAAAACTTTTATTTAATCATCTTGTAGGGGATAAATATTGGAAAGAGGGGCAGCAATGATAGCATACAATTTCTTACAAGTGTAAATGCAAAATATACCTTCAAGAAAGAATAAGCAAGTTTTGCCCCTAAATAAGCAAGTTTTTAAGAATGAATTACAACACTATCGCCGAAACACAAAACTACATCGTTTTAGAAAATTATACTAAACTCTCTAAAGTGAGCGAAGCTCCTGATACTTACCAAAGTGAAAATGCGTTAGAACGCGAATTTATAGAGGATTTGGTAGAACAAGGCTATGAATACCTTCCGCAGCTTACTACCCCCGCCGCACTCTTGAATAATGTGCGCACGCAGCTGCAAAACCTCAACAGCGTAACCTTTTCCGATGCCGAATGGGCGCGCTTTGTAGAGGAATATTTAGATGCCCCCAGCGATAACTTGGTAGAAAAATCACGCAAACTGCACCGCGATTATATCTACGACTTTGTGTTCGACGATGGACATATACAAAATATCTATTTGGTTGATAAGAAAAATATCATTCGTAATAAAGTACAAGTAATCAACCAGTTCGAACAGAAAGGTTCTCACGCCAATCGTTACGATGTAACTATCTTAGTAAATGGCTTGCCCTTAGTGCAAATCGAACTCAAAAAACGAGGGGTGGCTATCCGTGAGGCGTTCAACCAAGTGCATCGCTATAGCAAGGAGAGTTTCAACAGCGAGAGTTCATTGTACAAATACTTGCAACTATTTGTCATTTCCAACGGTACCGATACCCGCTATTTTGCCAACACCGTAAAGCGCAATAAAAACAGCTTCGACTTTACGATGAATTGGGCAAGAGCTGATAATTCTCTTATACGTGACCTGAAGGATTTTACCGCTACCTTCTTTCAGAAAAACACTTTGTTACAGGTGCTACTCACCTATTCGGTGCTTGATGTAAGCGACACACTATTAGTGATGCGCCCCTACCAAATAGCCGCTACCGAACGGCTGCTCTGGAAGATAAAAAGCGCCTATCAAGCCAAGCGCTGGAGCTCTCTCGAGGGAGGTGGTTATATATGGCACACTACAGGTTCGGGCAAAACGCTCACCAGCTTTAAAGCGGCACAACTGGCTACCCAGCTCGATTTTATCGATAAAGTGTTCTTTGTGGTAGACCGCAAAGATTTGGATTATCAAACGATGAAGGAGTACCAACGCTTTTCGCCCGATAGTGTAAATGGCTCAGGTAGTACTGCCGGACTCAAACAGAATTTAAACAAGAACGACCATAAAATTATCGTTACTACTATCCAGAAACTCAATAACCTGATGAGGAGCGAAGAGCACTTGCCGGTATACGACCAGCAAGTTGTTTTCATCTTCGATGAGGCACACCGTTCCCAATTTGGTGAAGCGCAAAAGAACCTTAAAAAGAAATTCAAGAAGTACTACCAATTTGGTTTTACAGGCACCCCTATTTTCCCCGACAATGCCTTGGGCAGCGAAACCACTGCCAGCGTGTTTGGTCGCGAACTGCACGCCTACGTAATTACCGATGCCATTCGCGATGAAAAAGTACTGAAATTCAAAGTAGATTACAACGATGTACGTCCGCAATTTAAGGGTATAGAAACCGAGCAAGATGAAGCCAAACTCAGTGCTGCCGAAAACAAACGCCTCTTGCTACACCCCGAACGTATTAGGGAAATATCTACGTACATTTTGCGCAATTTCCGCCTCAAAACCCACAGAAATGAGGGTAGTAATAAGGGCTTCAATGCGATGTTTGCCGTTAGCAGTGTAGAGGCTGCCAAATGCTACTACCAAGAGCTCAACGCTTTGCAAAAAAATAGCGACCGACCGCTCAAGATAGCGACTATCTTTTCTTATGCTGCCAATGAAGAACAGAATGCTATAGGCGACATTACTGACGAAACTTTCGAACCTTCCGCTATGGATGTCAGTGCCAAAGAGTTTTTGGAAAAAGTCATTGCCGACTACAACGCGATGTTCAAGACCAATTTTTCTCTGGAAAGCAATTCGTTTGAAAACTACTACCGCGACTTAAGCAACCGAGTGAAAAGTCAAGAAATAGACCTGCTGATCGTGGTAGGCATGTTCCTCACCGGCTTTGATGCCCCTATGCTCAATACCCTATTTGTGGATAAGAACTTGCGCTATCACGGCCTTTTGCAGGCTTTCTCGCGTACCAATCGCATCTATAACAGCACCAAGAGCTTTGGCAACATCGTTACTTTCCGCGATTTGGAGCAACCCACCGTCGATACCATTACTCTTTTTGGTGATAAGAGCACCAAGAACGTCATCCTCGAAAAGAGTTACCAAGAGTATTTGGACGGCTTTACCGACATCATTACCGGAAAGGCCTGCCGTGGTTATAACGAAATCGTGAAAGAGTTGCAAGAACAATTCCCCGACCCCGATGAGATCCATACTTCGGCCGACAAAAAAGCCTTTGTAAAGCTCTTCGGAGAATACCTACAGGTGGAAAATATTTTGCAAAACTATGATGAGTTTGCCCATCTCAAAGCACTGCAAACCATTGATAAGAACGACCCCGAAGCCCTCAAAACCTTTGCTAAAGAGCATTTCCTTACCGAAGAACAAGTAGCCGCTATGGTACAATTGGATGTACTCAAGGAGCGATTGGTACAAGACTATAAATCCACTTACAACGATATACGCGATTGGATAAGTAGGGAGCGTGAGAATGAGGCGCAAGAAAAACAACTTATAGACTGGGAAGAAGTGGTCTTTGAAGTAGACTTGCTCAAGTCGCAAGAGATAGACCTCGATTACATACTCGGACTGATCTTAGAACACCACAAAAAGAACCGAAACAAAGAGGCTTTGGTAGACGAAGTACGCCGTATCATTAGGGCAAGCATAGGCAACCGAGCCAAGGAGAGTCTCATCGTGGATTTTATCAATGAAACCAATTTGGACACGATTAAGGACAAACCGAGCATCATCGCGGCTTTCTTCACCTACGCCCAAGCGCGACAAAGAGAAGAAGCCAATGCCCTTATTGTGGAGGAACATCTAAACGAAGAGGCCACCAAGCGCTACATACAGCTCTCCCTAAGGCGAGGACTCGCTAGCGAAAATGGCACCGACCTCAATAGCATTTTGCCGAAGATGAGTCCGCTAAACCCTGAGTATCGCACCAAGAAACAGACGGTCTTCCGCAGAATAGCCGCTTTTGTAGAGAAATATAAGGGCGTAGGAGGTGAGCTGTAACCAATGAAAACTATTCGTTATGTTGAATTAGCTTTCCCATTTTTTATTATATTTGCAACCTGATTTTGAATCTATATTTGTAAGTGTATGCATACTTATATTTCTGAGTGTAAATATATAAGACGACTAAACTTGCTAATGAAAAAATAGAACTTGGATACGGCTATCAAATCACCTTTGAGAAGATTAGCACGAATAAGATCAAATAATTCTAACTGTAGATCCTTGTTATTATTATTCACTAGAAGTAGCTTAGCTTGTAGGGCTATCTTTTCGATTTCTATAAAGTATCTACATGCTTGTTTTCCTTTCTCTGTTTTTTCTACCATAGAAAGCTCTTTTGTCATATCAAGGGTCAAAGTGTATTCTTTTAAGGCCTCCGTTGGAGTTTTCGCCAATTTGGGCGAAAACCTCATAGTCTTGATTTACTATAAATTCATATTCATCTATACGACCTTTTATCCAATTAGAAAAATCTCTACCCACCTCTAAGAATTGATGGAGTTCTCTAGCAAAGACGGCCTTTTAGCCTTCTTTTTCGATTATTTTATAAGCTCATTCATTGTTCTGTTTTCTTCTATTTTTCTATATTATCCAAAAGGAGGTGTGAAAAAACAGCCTGAATTTTGTCCATTATACCATTATTGTTAATCCTAGTTTTCACCAAAATGGGGGAAAACATACTTATGTTGAATTGGCGCCTAATTTTTTCTATAATATTGCAAGTTTTCATTTTTTTCATTACATTTGCAACCAGATTTAAATCTATATTTGTAAGTATATATATACTTATATTTCTGAGTGTAAATATATAAGACAACCAAACTTGCTAATGGAAAAATAGAAATTGTCTTATATAAAACCATAAAAATACAGTGCAAATACTTGATTTGCACTATATTTTTAACTATAAACTGAGTATATAATCGAGTATTTTTATTGGAGATTGACCAAGATATTAAAATGTAAGTTGTTGATTATCATGGTTTGTCTTAGCGAGATTTAAATTCATAACCCAAAGGTCACGGGTTCAAGTCCCGTCTTCGCTACAAAATGTAAGAGAATTAAAAGCAGAATCATCAATCGGTTCTGCTTTTTTCTTACAAGAAAAAAAAAACTCTGTTCTTTTACATAATTTTCTTCCCTTTACCATTCTAAAATATATATTCTCAATACCCATTATTAACCAGAAGACGACCAAAAGTCCCTATCTAAACTACGATATTGGATCGCTTCGGCAATGTGGGAAGAGGTTATTTGCTCGGAGGAGCTGAGGTCGGCTATGGTACGGGCTACTTTCAGGATTCTATCGTAGGCTCTTGCGGAGAGGTTCAGGCGGTTCATTGCGGTTTTTATAAGGAGCTCGGAGGCTTGGTCTAATGCACAGTACCGCTCTATCTCCCTTCTACCCATCTGGGCATTGTAGTGTATATCGGCTTTTGAGAACCGCTCCTGCTGAATCTGCCTTGCGCGGAGCACTCGGCGGCGAATTTCCTCACTAGTCTCGGTTTTCCGCTTATCGGAGAGCTGCTCAAACTCCACCTTTGGCACTTCGATATGTATATCTATACGGTCGAGCAAGGGACCAGAGAGTTTATTAATATACCGCTGCATCTCGGCTGGGGAAGAGGTATTGTTGGGGTCATCTGGGAAGAAACCGCTCGGGCTGGGGTTCATACTGGCAACGAGCATAAAACTCGCAGGATAGTTTATGGTAAAGCGAGCTCGGGAGATGGTCACCATTCTATCTTCGAGGGGTTGTCTCATTACCTCAAGAACGGAGCGCTTAAACTCTGGCATTTCATCTAAAAAGAGAACGCCATTATGCGCCAGAGATATCTCACCAGGCTGAGGATAACTACCCCCACCCACCAATGCTACATCTGAGATGGTATGATGAGGAGACCTGTAAGGGCGAGTCGTCATAAGGGAAGTTTCCGTACCCATCTTGCCTGCTACGGAGTGTATTTTTGTGGTTTCCAAGGCTTCTTCCAAGCTGAGAGGAGGGAGAATGCTTGGGATACGCTTTGCGAGCATCGTCTTTCCACTGCCTGGCGGACCTATCAAAATAATATTATGCCCTCCCGCAGCAGCTACTTCTATCGCTCTCTTGGCGGATTCCTGCCCCTTTACATCGGAAAAATCTATGGAGAAATCCTGCGCTTTGCCCTCAAATTCTTCCTGAATATTGAGTACGGTAGAGCTAAGGACATTAGTGCCATTAAAGAAATGAATAACCTCTAATATATTCTCCACTCCATAGACTTCCAAGCCCTGTACTATGGCGGCTTCTCGGGTATTCTGTTTGGGGAGAATAATTCCCTTAAAGCCCTCTTCCTTCGCCTGAATGGCAATGGGGAGAACGCCTTTTATCGGTTGTAATGTACCATCAAGGGAGAGCTCTCCCATAATGATATAGTCGCTGATATCCTCTGCTTTTATCTGCCCCGATGCCGCAAGAATCCCAATAGCAATGCTCACATCATAGGCAGAGCCCTCTTTCCTAAGGTCGGCAGGAGCCATATTAATGGTAATCTTCTTACCTGGCAGCTTGTAGCCATTGTTTTTGAGAGCTGCAGAGATCCTGTAACTGCTCTCCTTTATCGCATTATCGGGCAAGCCCACCAAATGATAGCCCACTCCTTGATCTACATTCACCTCTATTGTTATGGTTTGTGCCGATACGCCGTATATAGCACTGCCGTATACCTTAACTAACATAATAAAATTTTGGTTAAAGGTAAGAATATTTCCAAAACAGGGATTAAAATCAATCAGCTCAGTTGGCGAGGCTTATAGTCTTTGGCTAAGATAGCAATTGCTTTGATATGCTCGGGAGTAGTCCCACAGCAACCCCCAATAATATTGATAAGCCCCTTATCCAGATACTCCTTTATCTGCTCTGCCATCTGCTCTGGAGTTTCATCATACTGCCCGAAAGCATTGGGCAAGCCAGCATTGGGGTGAGCAGAAATCCTGAAACTTGCCTTTGGGGCAATTGCTTCCAAGTAGGGGGTGAGTTGCTTTGCACCTAAGGCACAATTAAAGCCCACACTGAGCAAATCCAAATGAGAGACGGAAATAAGAAAGGCCTCTGCGGTCTGTCCGCTAAGTGTGCGCCCCGAAGCATCGGTTATGGTTCCTGAAACCATTATAGGGATATGGAGGTTTCTCTCGGATTGTATTTCATCAATAGCGAAGAGGGCGGCTTTGGCATTCAGTGTATCAAATATGGTTTCTACGAGGAGGATGTCTGCCCCACCATCGAGGAGGGCTTCTGCCTGCTGTTTGTAGGCGGCTCGAAGCTCATCAAAACGAATGGCCCTGTAGGCTGGGTCATTCACATCTGGGCTAAGGCTGAGGGTTTTGTTGGTAGGACCGATAGACCCCGCTACAAACCTCGGCTTTTGTGGGTTCTTTGCAGTGTATTCATCGCAGGCTTTTTTAGCGAGCTGGGCAGATTTAAAGTTGAGCTCGTAGATATAGTCCTCCATAAAATAATCTGCCATTGCAATGGTGGTTGCTGAGAAAGTATTGGTCTCAATAATATCTGCACCAGCCTCCAAATAGAGCTTGTGAATCTCTTCTATCACCTCTGGTTTGGTGATGGAGAGCATATCATTATTCCCTTTTACGGGGTGTTGCCAGTCCTTAAACTGCTCGCCTCGGTAGTCCTCTTCCGTGAGGTTATAGCGCTGTATCATCGTGCCCATCGCGCCGTCGAGGATGAGGATGCGCTCAGAAAGTGCGTTGTATAGTGCTTGTGTATTCTTCATTTTATATCGCCTTTTGGCTGAGGTTTATTTCTTGATTTTATACTTTACCCTTAGCCTTAAAATGTACTGAATGCCGACTTCTGGATGGGTGGGATTGATGACCTTATCAAAGCCCGAATAATCTACCCCCTCATAATAATAGGTATCTTCTTTTCTAAGATATTCCTCTGTGTATCTTGACGGAACATCTACCTTTGAGCTCTCGGAGATGGTGTATTTCTCGTATCTGCTGCTTGGGAATAGATAATGGAAATCGGTCTCTGCTACGGGGTTTCCCAGAATTTCTTTCTTAAAGTGTGAGAAATAATCTTTCTTCTTCTCTTCCGAAATCTTATACGCCTCGCTGAGGAGCTGCTTGCGGATTTTAGCGATATCGGTGTTGATATACTCCAGCTTTATTATATCATAAATCTGATGCTCGGCGGCTTGGAGAATCATTTGCTCGATGTCTGAATAGTTTTTAAGGCTGATGATAACATTCTTCTTAATCTCATAGCCCGTAACTTTCTGCTTTGCGGTCTCCTTCTGCTTATCGATATCAAAATCGAGAATGCGATTTTGAGTGATGAAATCCACAAAAATATCCTCTGCACTAGCAAGCGTACGAATGCTCTTTGCAAAGCCATTAATTCTTTCATTAATCTTCTTTAATGCCTCAGCTGGGGTCTTCCCTTCCTGTCTTACGCCAAGGGTGAGTTTGTAATTGTCCGCCCTTTGGTTGAGCAGTATATCGGTGTAGAAAACCACAGTGGAATCGGTTGCCACCACATTTCTCTTCTCTGAGAAATTATCGTCTCTGCTGTAGCGGTCACGCTTATACGCCGTATTCCCCGCAAACTGAGCATTTGCCACAAAAGCCATCCCTACCGAAAGGAGTAAAAAAACTTTTTTCATTCTATATTGTTTTTATATTTTAATCTGCCTAATACCCAGCAAATATAATAAACATTAAGCTATAAGCAGCCACAGCGTGGCAGGCACTTACCCACAGCGTGGGGAGCACTTAGACCGTAGCCGGTCGGGCACCGCTAATAGCTAGAAACTAATATAATCAGCCAAACGAAATGTAAAAATTGGTCAAACGAAATGTAAAGAAAATATACATAAATATTAAGATAGCCACTGAAAGAATCAGTGGCTATCTTTTTTAAAGGTAGTTTAAAGATTATTTAAATTGTAATTTATTGTGAGGCATTCTGTCTTCTTTTTAGATGAATTTCTGGAAGCAACCAAAGTTAAATTTTTACTATGAATTGTCCAACCACAAGATTCTGCATACTTAGAAAGAGCTTTATTTGGATAGGAGCTTAGCATAAATTTACCTTTTACCTTAGATAAACATTCCAGTAGCTTATCAAAATGCTCTTGTGTATAGCCTCCATAATGTCCTTGTACCGCACCTACATAAGGTGGATCAATGTAAAAAAATACTTCTGGAGCATCTATTCTCTCAATAAGCTTTACTGCATCTATATTTTCTATGAAAACATTCTTTAACCTTTCAGATAAAGATTCTGAAAATGCAATTTTCTTATTAATGCAGGAACTTATCCTTTTAGGAGAAGTAGATAAAGTCCCTATTTGATTACTAAATCCAAAATTAGTTCCTACCCAGAATGCCCAAGCTTTTACTACTGGAGTAAAGAGATAAGGGTGTTCATATACTACCATAGCCTGCTTATAGGTGGATCTGGAAAAAAGTGTGGCATCGAGAATTCGCTTAAGCTCTGAAAAATTACTTTTCAACTGCTCATAGAAATTGACTACCATACCATTAAAATCATTAATATATTCTAATTTCTTTGGTTCTTTAGACCAAAATACAGCACCACCACCAAAGAATGGCTCACAATACACTGTATGTTCTGGAATCATAGGGAATATGGCGTTTAGCATTGATTGTTTTCCTCCATAGTAACTAATTGGTGTTTTTAGTTGTGTTTTCATTTATTATTAGTTTAGTAATTAAAGTATTATATTTGCAACTCTCACCCCCAAAAAGCAACAAAGCACAAGGCAATAGAAGACTTATGTCCTCCGTAGCCTTGTGCTTGTATTTTTAAAGGGGTGAGAGCTTTTAAAAAGCGGAGGACTTTTTAAATCCCCCACTTAGGTAGGTTAAGCTAATTGGAAGTGTGGCGGGTCATATGGTTTTTGCCAATCTCCACCCCAGACTATTTTTACTCCAAGCTTATTAGCAATCTCTTTGATATGGTCAGCAATTCGCTTCAGATTCTTTATAGTATCTGGATGATTTACTTGTACCTTTCCTAAAAAGAATGGATATAAATCTACTGCATAGCCATAACCATCAGATTTAGTCTGATGATTGGATCTATTTTTAATTCCATCTGCATTGGTAACCTTCTGTCCAGGCTTGGTTCTACCCAGAGCATAGAGTTCTTGCTGTCTTTGTATAGTTCTTACTCCCTCTGTAATAGTAAAATCTACAGGGCTATTAGAAATAGCCTCTTTCATTACTTTTACGAGGTTAGGGTGTACTCCTTTGAGGTTATTCAAACTTCTTTCGCTTAATTGATACATAATTATATTAGTTTTATTGTTTTGTACAATTTATATCCTGCATATAATAGAATTATACCTACTAAAACAAACATCCATACATAGGGTTTATATACTGTTTCTACATCTTTCTTGGATACTTTCTTCTGTAGAGAAGCTTGATGCTCCTCAATATTTTTCTGTAAATTGTATATCTCTTTATCCTTGATTAATATACTTTGTTTTAGCTCAGTATTTTCTTGCTTTAATGAAGAGAACTCCTTGCTTGATTTGCTTTCATTATTAAATGAGAGTTCTGTATTATTATCAATAGGAATTTGGGTTGTATTTCCTTTGCTATCGGTTACAGTAACAAAATGTACGGATGGGTTGAGACATTTCCCTGTATTTTTGAGGGTGAAATTCTGTAAGAAAGAATATTGATCCATAAAACTATTATGTTCTGAAATATTTTTTCCAGAATCGAGTATTTTATGAGCCTCCTTTTCCTTCTCTGCAGATGTACTCTGCGTTTCTTTCAGATACTTCTCTTCCGTTTTTAAAGCTTCTTTTTCTACGGATTTTGTCTTATGCCTTGCACCGCAAGAAATAAGGAAAAGACATAAAATAATAATGAATTTTCTCATTGGTATAGTTTTTAAATTTTAGTTAATTTCTGCTTTTTCCTGCCGAATAGGAAGCCTGCAACTGCTGAAGGCGCTAATGTGTGGAGCTATATGCTCCATCAAAAATTCTTTCATCTTGTTATATCTTTTTAATTTCCCTCCAAAGAATGAAGGGAAATTTTTAATACTATATTTTATTTTTAATTACTACTATAATTTTGTCAGTGCTATCTTTCGGAATAGAAATACTATCAGCTCTTGAAGTATCTATCTCTAACTTATTTTCAGGAGCAATTGAGCCTCTATAATATTCTATAGCAACTCTTTCTCTAATAAATCTACTAAACATTTCAATATTGAAAATGAAATTTTCAGCTCCTTTTAATACTCTTTTTGGAAATACAAAATCATTATCTCCGAACTTGAGTTCTATAGGACTAATTCCTGTAACAACTTCTTCAGGCATATCAAAATTACTATTTGTATCTCTCTTTAGAAAGATATAGTTGAAACTTATATATGAATCACGGATAGGTCCTAAAAGCTCGTTCTTAATACTTATCTCTATATCCGAAGATACCTTCTCCTCAAAAGGGTAATACTGTATAAAAGTAGCCTTATTATCCCCTCCTAATAAATAATATGCTTGCCCTGAATTATAACTTGGAATTGAAGTTGTATAAATTTCTCCTGCTTTTATTTTCTGCATTTTCAGTCCATCACGGCTAAAATATACTAACCCATCAGCCCCAAATTTATATTTTAAAGGACCTTCTTTTAGATACAAAGACTTATCCCTTCTAAAAGTAATAAATTCCCCGTTAGGCTGCTCCACTTGCAGATAGTCTAAATTTCCTGAATGTACCATTTTGTAATCAGAGGTTAGCAACTGGTTCATAATCTTTGCAGCAGCTTCTGGAGAAATTGTAAAAGTTGATTTTACCTCCTTAAGAGCTAATACCTTCCCTTTTTCATCTGTAAAATACAGATTTGCTTCTTTTTCAGAAATTTGCTTAACAATCAAGCAGTCAGTGTCATTAATAACTGTTCCTACCTTTGGGGCTTCATCGCTCATATTGAGCGTTTTGTAAGTTGAAATTCTCATTTTTTTGAAATTTTTATTGTTACTTTTTACTTAATTAAATGGATTACCCGTTGCTGTAGCCTTTATTCCTAAGGCTTTCTTCCAAGCTGTTATTTGTTCAGCTGTAAGTCCAGAGGCATCTATATTGGCTTTTAGTTCTAAAGCCGAAGCATCAGCTTTACCTTCTAAGCTAGTAGAAAGCCCCTCTATTTGGTTTTGGCTAATGGCTTCATCCTTGTGCCAGTAGCTCTCCTGCCACGCCCAGAATTGAGCCTGAGTGGGCTTTGCGCCATTGACAAACCATTTCTTTATTGTATTCTTATCTGTTGCCATTTCTTTCTTTTAATTAAATCCTACAAATTGAATGTATCTGATGATTCGATATGGAGGCATATTGTTGTGAGGTTGATTGCCACCCGCTGATTCTGTTTCCATTCTATCAAAGCCTAAATCTGGATGATAAGTAGCATTTCCTGATGCAGAGCCATAGTCCTTTCCTCTTTGGTAGAAATGCTTGTGGCTCGGCATTTCTTCTATGGTAAGAGTATGAGTTGCTTCACCACCTGTTGCGCCAATTTTCTTTTCTTCTGGCATAAGGTTATCGTAGGCATCATTTGTAGCATCTTTTATACTGTTCCAAAAAGGCTCATCAAATCCTAATGGAAAGCGCTCGCTAAGAGGCTCATAAGGTTTCCAGCCCTCTGGAAGAGGTTCGCTCGCTGGTTTTCCCCACAGGGCTATTAATCCAACAGGTACTGGACTTTTTTTGCTTTCCAAAGCCTCAATTCTTCTTAATAGTTGTTCAGTGGCCGCTTTTTCAGTTTTATTTTCTTGCAACTGAATAAGATTGTTAATTCTTTTAAAGTCAGCCCAAGCAAAGGTTTTATCGGGCGTTGAGGTGCCAAAAGTGGCATATCTTCGGAAAATAACCTGCTTTGTTGCACCATCCTCAAATACTCGGCTTTCGCTTTCCTCTCGGATGATGACATTAGTGCCTATGTTACCACCTCTAAATTCCAAAATTTCGCTATTAATGGAAACTGCTCCATTACTCACGGAGTTACCCGTAACTTCACATCCGCTAATGATAGCGAAGTTTCCTGCCAAACTCCCTAAGTGGTTGAATACCGAATAAGCAGTTTGCATCGCTTCCAATATATTTGTGGATAAAGGGAAGCCTCCTGTTTGATTAAAATTGATTTTGTTCATATCAGACCCCTGTAAAACCGCAGAGGTAACGGAATTTTTAATTAATAGTTTTGTATTTTGTATCGCTTACTTGCAAGTTTATAAAAATCAATAAGTGCTTCCATCTCGTATTCATCGTGTTGCAATCTTGCTGGAATTAGCACTATAAAGTCCACTCCTGTATCTTCATAATCGGCATCATCTCGGAGGCACATCGTGCCGAGAAACTTAGGCTTCTGCTCTCCATCGGTATAGATGTATTGCCGTTTAAATCTATTCCCATCGGTTATCTTTATTCGTCTTTCGCTGATGTCAAATTTGTCGTTGAGAACTTTTCTAAGATAGCACATTTGCCCATTATGGGATAGATTATAGAGGTTCTGCTTTCTTTCAAAGTGAAAGTCATCTAGCACCTTTTGTAGTGGAAAATGCAATGATCTAAGCCAAGCTAAAAGCTTTTCCTTCCGAAGAAAGGTTGGTGTGAGTAGTTCTATCAGCTTATTGATTTCTAAATTATACCACATAAGAGAGGTTGTTAAAGTTTTCAATTTTGAAATAACCACTTATCGGAATAGTTTTCACTTCCACTGGCTGGAAATTCCCATAATCTCTAACACTCACATCTATCCATTTACTCTCTGCTAGTACGATGTGCGGAATTTTCACACCTTCTACTTTTTGAAGCTCATCCACCAGGTGGGCTAAAACCAATTCCCCATTGAAAGGTAGATTTTTGAAATAGTGATTAATCGCATCTTCTACTGGCTTTTTACCCGTTCTGATGCTCGTTCCGTTCTCATCCAAAACCAAAGGGTCTCGGTAAATCCGCATTTGTAGCCTTAAAATATCAGGCAAATAATTGATGACCGTAATCCTAACCCCTGCATCTTTGATTTCGTTCATATACGCATCAAATGAGGCTTTTTGCCCTACTGAAATCGGTTGTAATTCTCCACCTTGCTCGGTAGCTATTTTCACAATTAAACGGCTCTCTACCTCACTTTCTGTAACTGCTGAATACTTGATAATTTTGCTGTTGTTTATCTCATCTTCGGTAGCGTTTGCATTGTTAAATTGGTCGCTATCGGGCAATAAGTCAAACCCGTACTGAAATGCAAGAGCCTTATTTCTATACCATCGAGCTGTATGTGGCTTTAATTGCTTGAGCATCTCCGAAACCTCACTTTTGTGCGTGTCAAAGAGCTTTTCAAAAATCCAAAGTACAATAGTGATAATATCAAATATTGTATTTTCAAAGGATACTAGAGAAAATTGCTCTTCAAAACTTTTATTTTTGTCTAACTGATAAGCCGATACAATATGCTTATTCTGTATGAATGTATCAGTTATTTGTTTTTTTATTTCCTGTTTTGTTCGTGCCATCTGATTAGCTCACTTTAAAATTTCCATTAATAGCCCAGTAGCTGATTCCTTCTGGATCCTTTTCCTGCTCTATATTATATGCTGTAATAGCAGTAGCAGGCTTATTTCTTTGAAAGAAAAAAATCATCTCATTATTTTGTACATTATCACTAATAATTATCTCATCAACTTCTATATCATCAGTAATACTTTTTTCATTGAGCACTGCCATTTTCATTATATCTTCAAATCCTCCAGTCATCTGATATACCATATCAATAAAGGATTGCCCTTGTTGAGCTCTACTCATACTCTGCATCTATTTCAAATTTTTGTAGGTTATACAAATTCAAATGTTTTATATTGATCCCATCTTTGGCAAATTGTTCTTTAATACTATGCCTGTACCCAAGCAAATCATCACCAAGTAAAGCAGAACGAAGTCCAACCCCTAAATCTGGATTTCCTTTATAATCTCCAGATTCAGCAATAAGTAGGCAGGCGATATTTTGCTCTAATGTAGGACCTAGCAATAAGCCACTAATAATTTTGCTTTCAGAGTTTCTTCTGACTTCTATATTCAAGTCAAAATCTCCATTTGAAGCAGGTTTGTATTGTATTGCAAAATCTTTCATACTTATTTTATTATGCCAGTTCCTTTAGTTATAGTTGCTCCTTGTTGAGCAAAAGCATTTCCAGTTGTAGAAACAGAAATTCCTTCATTAACCTCAAGTTCTCCAGACTTTACAAAATCATAAATAAGCTGTGAGAGCTGTTTAGCAAAATATTCCATTGCGTTTGCTTCTTTTGTCATCATTTCTTTCTGGAGTTTTAAAATACCTGCTTCAAGAATTGGTTTTCCTACATCTAAGCTCATTTTAAATCTATTTTAATAGGGTTTTAAATTTGCTTTCAAGCTGGTTTAATTTTAGTATTGTGGGAGGTATGGGCTTACCACTGACCCCACTCGGAGTATATACTTTCAGATCCTTTAAAAGACTCATTAAATCCTCAAATAATGTTAGTAGACTGGTAGTTTCATTTTTAACACTTACTTTTCCTGAAGTACTATCTATTTCTACTTCTAATCCATTTTCCTTATAACTGAATTGACTTACTTGGTCACATTTAATTATGGTTAAATTATCTATACTTCCATCGGCTGAAATCATCAATACTTGAGATCCAATAGCTGGAATCATCAGTAAGTTATCTTTTCCATTTGCTGTAGTCTTTAATCGTACATCAGAGATTTCAAATCCATTTATATTTACTGTACAAGTATCACCAGTAATTTTAGTTACAAAACCATCTATAGGTAGGTTTTGGGTTGCTCCTATGATAGCTTTAATATTTGATTTGAGCTGTGCTATCTTATCATTCATTATTCACTTAATTTTATTCCTGGTGTAATTGTTCTTTTTCCACCTGATTGACTAAAATTTGTTGTTACACTTTCTGCATAATATCTTCCATCTTTGTCAGGATAATCATCATCATAAATTCCTATAGTATAACTGGGTTCTACATAGGGTATAAGCCAGGTATCAAAAGAACCTTCATAACCTGGGGACATTCTATTTTTATATTCATTTTTAGCCATTATTTTAATAGTTTCTTTACTCATTCTACCTACTTTCTTTGTGATTTTATCACCTCCTGTCTGCCCTTCTGTATGTTTAATAGTTTTGCCATCTAATCCAGTGCTTTCTATAGTTATTTCCACTTTCTTATCTTCTGCAGACTTATACTCTAATGAACTGGTCTCAATATTGTGCTGCATTGAGAAATCTGCTTCACCACTTTTCCAGGTATATGTAGCGTGTATATGAAGTTCTTTTTTCTTTGTATCAAAAAAGATATCCGCTCCTGTTTCTTCCTGTAGTTTAGCCAGCACATCAAAACCTGTAGCTTGGTAGATGGTGAATTTATCATAAGGGATATCATAATCACAAACCAGCTTAAAACTCTTATCTATATTATCAATGAGATACTGAGCTATCTTTTTAATGCTACTCGGCTTAAACTCTTTATTAGGTACTCCTTTTCTAAATATAAATAAAGCATCCTCACAGACAATATTAAGAGAGTTCTCACTAACTTTTATCTCCTTTACATAACCATCAAATTCTAATGTCAGGTTATCATTATATCCCAGGTAGATAGCTACTTGATAACCTCTTTTAATGGTTTCGGAAATATTGATAACTTTATTCATCTCTGTTTCTGGAAGTATAATAGTTGCAATATCTGCCAGATTTTTGGTAGATTTCTCTATATTACACTCTGCTATTATACCCAGAAGCCAGGTTTTATCTTCTCCCTTAAATTGTATTTTCCAATCCAGCTGAAACATCTCTATTCCTTAATTAATTCACTTGAAATATCTCCTATTTCTATTTTTGCTTTAGTTTTTTTATGCTCATAAAGCAGTTTGAATGGAAAATCACTAACCGCCTTTATCTCATAAGCCTGTACATTTTCGCCCTTAGTAAAAGGAAAAGTAACAGACTCTATAACAATTCTATTAATTCCCAGTATTTGTAGAGGTTCTGAACGAACTTCCAAAGCTTCTGCTGTTAAAAGATAATTTTTTAATCTTTCCATATCCTCGCGTGGATAGGTTTGCTGGTGATTACCTCTCATCTTTTTTCCATAAAAGGCACCTGTTATGGTAATGCCGTAATCATCCACAGACCATCGCTCTTTTACACTGCCTATATAGTTTTTTCCTGCTTTAGCAATATATCTCTTAGCAATGATGGTTTTAGCTTCAATGTTTATAATTGGTTCCCAAGGTAAGAGCCAAAAATTCTCATCCTTAGAGCTCCGAAATGAGAAAGGAAAAAACTGTTCTTGCTCATTTAATGGCTTATCCTGCCTCCATAGCTCACTATCATTATAGTCATTTTCTACCTCATTATATCCTACTTTATTTTGAATAAATGGCAGAATCTTAACAGGCGGTAAGATATGTTTTGAAAGTTCATTTTCTAATGCTCCTGCTCTGGGAATGAGCTTTGCTACTGTGCTTCCCATTAAAGAACCTATCAGTACATTTTCATTTGTTAGTTTCATTATCCTGCTGCTGTTATAGCCGAAGCTGTTATTCTTAATAATTCGTCTAATACTTCTTGTCCTGCTTTCTCTGTAACAGAATCTTTAGAGCCTGTATAGCTCTGTATTCCGATTACCTCTTTAATATGGAGAGTGATGTAATTGTGTTTAGTGCCACCAGTAGCAATACTATCATTAATTTTTTTAGCTTTACTATTCTTTCCAGAGCTACCAGCACCACCTATTTCACCTCCTTCTGTAGAGGTTCCTGGTATTGTTACAGGAGATGCAATTCCACTATTATTGGCTTTACTCTCTTTTTTATCATCCGTATTCCATTTGAGTGAGTTTGCTCCAGTTTTAAATTCTTTCCCAGCATTTTTAGCAATTTCAGCTACTTTTTTTGCTCCATCAACAATTTGTTTTTTACGCGCTTCTGTATCTTCCTGTATTTGGGAGAGCATCGCATTATTTTCATCTTCATCACCCATTCCTACAGCATTCTTAAATTGATACCAGCCTTCTTTTATCTTATTAAGGCCCATCATTAATCCATTAACACCCGTATTCCAGTATAATTTTATAGATTCTATAAATGCTTTAAAAAGGAGTTTTGCTCCTGCCCAAGTGTGTTTCCAAGCTACGCCCCAGCCACTAACTTTAGATGCCAGATACACAATTCCTGCAATAAGTCCTGCGACTGCAATAATTATAATACCAATTGGATTGGCAGATAATGCTACATTCCAAGCCCATTGTGCTACTGTTACTATTTTAGTCCAAAAGGCTGACATTTTCTGAACATTGGTAAGTGTAGAAATAGTACTTCCCATAAGGCTCAATACAGGCATAAGATTGGCTACATCACCTGCGGTTTTACCTAGTACAGAAGCATAGCCCATCAAGCCTCCTGTAGCATTAAATAGGCTTATTTTGAAATCATCAACCTGGGCAGTTAATCTTGCATTCTTTTCTGCTGGGCTTTCCATTACAATTGCCGCTTGTTCATAAGCCGTATTTGTACCTGTTATAGCCTTTGTTAGTCTATTTATTTCATCTGTTTGACCGATAAGAGCCATTGCCGCATTGGCGTTTTCTTTTCCAAACATTGCAGACATTAAGGCAGAGTCTTTTAGTAATGGCTTAAGCATATTAAGCCTTTCTGATAAAGACAATGAGGGATTATTTAACTGATTAATATTAATGCCTAACCTTTGAAATTCTTTTTGAACTATTTTAGGGAGAAAGCGCCCTTGTCCCAAGGTTGAGAGGACATTTCTAAGAGCTACACCTCCTTCACTTCCTTTTTTTCCAGCTTTGTCTAATACCTGTATAGCCGCATTCGTTTCTTCAAAGGCTACATTTGCTCCTTTTGCGGCCATACCAGCCTGCTCTAAGGCTTCTTTTATCTGTGGAAGTTCTGCAGATCCTTCACCAGCAGCTGCAGCCATAACATTCATCATAGCAGCCATAACTTCTGATGCCTTAGTAGGATCTTCCAAAGAAATCCCATATTGGTTCATCGCTGTAGTAAGGACTTCAGTAGCAGCTGTGGTGTCTCCACCCATTAGCTTGGAAGTATAGCTAACAGATTCTCCCATACTCTTGAGAGCTTTGGGTACATTAGCAATCTCTGGAGATAGTTGTCCAAGTATAAGCTTGTAAGATTCTACTCCTTGTGCAGCTGAGCCCCCAAAAGTTTTGGCAGATTTTCGAGCATAGCTTTCTATTTCATTTAGCTTTTCACTCGTAAGTCCTGTCATTGCCTGTAAATCGTGCATAGAGTTAGAAAGTGCCATACCTGGAGCATTTAGGGAATCTATACCCTGTGCTATACGGTTAATATTCTCAACAAAGGCACCTAAAGAGACTGTTTTGAGATTTTTATTAATATTATTAACCATTTTAATAAAAGCCTCATCTATCTTTACAATAGCTTTATCAACTTTGAGCGTTTCAGTTCTTAGTTTCTCTACTGTTGCTATGACTTTGTTGGCATTAACGGTATTAAATACTATATTGTAATTTAGATTATTATTCATACATTTGTAGTATAAATCATTAACAATATGGAACTCTTACAAGATTTACTTTTTAAAATATTAGGTTATGGGCTACTTATTGTCCTTTGTTTATCCTTTTCGGGTTTTATTATCCGTATCATAGAAGAAGTAAAAGAAATACTTCCTTCTAAGCAACAAGATAAGCTGGACAAAGGTTTTAAAGAGTATGATGGAATTTAATTGTTTCCATCATTCTCTTTTATTCTCAAATATTGAAGTTCTTTTACTCTACACGCCCACTCATAATCTGATAAATCATCGGGATTGATTTTCATATAGTAGATAAGGGATGCATTCATTATCCTTAGCCAATCCCTATCTTCATCTATTTTCGCATCCTCTAAAGCTTTACTATCTCTGCTTCTTTTATCTCTATAAGAGTAGCAAGTTTTTGAGATGCCGAAAGGAATAAGCCGTTATCAGTTTGAATCTCTTCATCTCCTGCAATCCACGCATCTTTCAAGATGATTTCATTATACTTTAATGGATCTGTTTGTGCTGATGCAGCTGCATAAGACAATGCTCTACGACTGGGCTTCTTTAAATAACATACTTTATCTTCAATAGTGATTTTAAATACATCTCCATATTCTTTTTTCCAGATGTCTATCTGGTTCTGTTCTATATTAACCATAATGATTTATTTTTAAGATTAAACTTGATTTGTAATATTGAGAGCAATGAATGGAAGTGTTATTTCTTGGAATTTATCTCCTTGATTCAGCTCTTTTGCTGCTTCTGTGAATCTTAAAGACTCTATCCTGTCTGTAATCATATAATTCCCTTGGGATGGATTACCATAACAAGCTAAAGCATCTAAGGAAAGGCTTAGAACAGAGCCACCACCTGCATCTACTAAGGCATCATATTCACTCCTTAGCATCTTGATTTCCCCTTCAAAGGATTCATTTCCTGATTGTATGCTATGTGGCTTTCTACCTTTAGCATATACTGCCTCTCTTTCTACCTTTTCAGTATATTTTAAGCCTCTAAAGCCTACAATATCTCTACCTCCAAGAATAAGGGTTAAATCACCCCATTCATATTCTCTACCATTGATATTTACTGCCATAATTCTTGTTTTATAGTGTAGCTCTCAGTAGAAAATCTTTGCTTTCTACTGACAAGCCACACAGGTTATTAGTTTAAGTTTAATTTTCAATTTCAAATCCGATAAGGACATTGATCCATCGGTTATATCCAAATGGACGAATTTTGATAACTACATCAAGTTTTGAAGAGCTAACAATATTCTGATTAACATCTACAAAACATCTTACCCCTGTATCCTTGGACTCTTCCAAATTCTTATTTATATTTCCATCCATACTGGTAGCAATCTTTCGCTCTACAGTGGTTTCAATAGTTTTGGCATAAATAGCTTGGATAGTTCCATTATTATTTACTGGGACCTCATCCAATAGGAAGTCCAATAATGCCAAATAGCCTAATCTGTATGCTTCATTAATAGTTCTTCTATGAGTAAGATAATGGTAATCATCAGCTACTGGACAGGCAAGCGAAGCATCCATAAAGAAGTAACCTGCTTTACCTTGGTGAGTAGTAAATGTGATAAATCCTTTATCATACAGAGCTTCTACATCGTAGTTCTCTACTTGTGTATCTTTTATAAAGAGTTTTTGAGCTTTTAATGCTCCATTTCTTACTTTACCAGGATTTACCTTTACAGAATATCCAGCCAAGCGCCCTGCAAGTACGCCCACAGCGCAACCTTGGGAAGCTGGAGTACCAGTAGCCATTTCTGTATCTCCGAGTAAAATACCTACAGAATTAAAGCTATAAGTAGTTAAATCTGGCAAGGATACTTTATTACCATTAAAGGCAAAGCCTTCTAATATCACAAAGAAAGGAGCATATTTGGCTCTGGTGTATTTTTCAACCAATATTTGAGCTTGATTAGCAGCAACAAGTACATCGGCATCCATTCCTTTATCTATTTGTACTGTATCGGAGCCATCATATACAGTAAATAGCCCTCTGATTTTACCCTGTGCAGCATTAAGAAGAGGCTCAACAGGACAAATGCCTTCTATCTCCGAAAACCATTTAGATACTTTTTTATCCTTTGACATTCCATAAATCCACAATTCAGAGCCTTCTCCTGCTTCTGTAAAAAATTCTGTAACAGCCTTGAATAGCCTATGGTTGTCTATACTATCCACCAGGTTTAAATTGGCTACATCTTTTAGAGACTTTACTAGGTAAGGGGTTTCTAACTGAAACCCATTAGCAATAGCTACAGCAGAAGCCACAATAGCAAAGCATCCTGTATCTAATGGATTTACTGCTCCTATAGCTCCATTATTAAAGCCTATTGAAATTTTTGGTCTCATTAGTTTTGAGAATTTTCAAGTTCTGAGATTCTATTTTTAAAAGCTTCTAAGAGGCTTTTGCGCGGCTTTTTATAGCTCTCTTCTCTTTCTAAAAGAGCTTTTACTTCTTCTAACTCCATTTCTGGGAGTTTATGTAGAATATCTTCTACTTTCTGTGCAGAACCTTCTTTTGCAGATTCTGCATCAACTCTATATACTTCGGTTACTCTTTTGTCTGTAAGAGTTTGTGCGTAAGAAATAGCGTGCTCTTCTCTAAAAAATTTCTGTCCATCAGAAGTTTTGTAATACTTCTCGAGATTTGGATATTGATTAAAAATGTCCATTATTAATTAGTTTTTTTGAGTTGTTTATACTTTTTAAGTTCATCTATCAGATTTTTGTTCTCTTCTATCAAAGCTTTATTTTCTTCTATTAATGCTTTATTTTCTTCTGCTAACTTATTAAAGCGGAGTTCTACTTTATTCAGTTCCAAAATAGCATCGTTATAAAGTTTATTCATTTGAGTGGCTTCATCTGTAGCTTCTTTCCATCGTTGGGCTATATGCTCTAATTGTTCGCGGTAGAATTTTACGGCTTTATCTACATTGTCAAGCTCGGAGTTTCGTACATCTGCGAGGTTTTTCCGTCTGGCCGCAAACCAAGTTACCAACGAGGTAACAACGCTTACAAAAGCCGTAATTACTACCTCATTCACAATTATTAGTTTTTAAAGCAATTATATAATTGCAGCAATCTTTTCTGCTCTGTAAGGAGTTGCAATGTAATAGTGTCTATATGCTAAATCATTGCTCTGTCTTGGAGGATTATTTTCAGCCTTTACGAAATACTGCTTTGTAATACCTGTTTTCTTAGCAATAGCTTCTTTTACAAATATTACAGAAGCTATCTTATCTGTTGCTTCTTTAATAGCTCCATAAGGCTTTTTAGTTTTATCAGATTTATAAATTGGCATTTTCCCATCGTACTTATGGATTTCAAAGCCTGCAATCATAGGTTGTGGCTTTCCTTTTGCATAATCTATAAGCTGATTACCAAAATTTTTCCTATCCAAAAGGAGATCATTCCAGTGAGTTGGACAGAGTACCAAACGGCATTCTCCAAAGCCTTCTGTAGCTTCTCTTGCTGCTACAAGGTCTTCATAAGTAAGTCTTTTTCTTCCTGATGGATCAGTAAGATTATTAGAACCTCCTGTAGCTTCAATTACTGGTGTCTTCACAGTATGAGATAGTGGTGCAATAGAGTGAATAGCTCTTTGGTACTTATCTACCTTGATCCCTCTGGTAATAGACTTGGTAGCCGTGTCTATGATATCATATGAAGCGCCCAAAGTCTTATCATCTGGTAGAGTTATAACTTTGGTTTGATACTTATCCAAGCTGATTTCTACACTATCATCAGAATATTCCTGAAAAGCAATTGGATAAGAATTATTGTTGATGAGAACATCAACCTCAAACTCGGTCGTTGGTACATAAATTTTGTTTTTCTCTGTGGCTGTACCTGGATTAATAGTATGGATTTCAGCATTGATTTCTGAAATACCTTCTAAAAATGATGCTTGGTCTGCATTATTAAGGTTCTGTATTACCCTATTTAACCATGCTTCTGGAAAATTTGCTGGCATTTTATTACTTTTTTAAATGGTTATTAAATTGTTTTTAATTAGACTTTCAATCTCTTTTTAATCTACCTTCCCCACTAAAATTAGGAAGGTAGATTTAAATTAATAAGAATGTTAGAAAGTCAAGAATCTATTTAAAGAGTCGTTGATAAGCCTCTGGATTGCTTTCTTTGAATGCTAATTGAGTAGATAAATCCAGTTTCTGGAAGTCATCAAAAGTCTTCACTTCTGCAGGTATTGTATTCTGTAGCTGTCCAGAGAGATTTTGTTTTCCTGGTGCATCTGTAACAGTAGATTTATATATGCTTGGAAATTCTGCGTGCAACTTAATGAAGTCTTCTCTCTTTGTTGCATCTATCTTACCTGCCTTAATGTCTGCATCTACTGCATCAGCAGAAAGCTTAGCCTTTTTCTCTGCTTCTAACTTTTCATAATCAGAAGCTTTTTTCTCTGCTAAATCTAATTTGGACTTTAATTCAAGTATTCTGGAATTTACCAGTTCTACATCGTGCTCTGTAGTGTTTTCTGGTAATCCCAGTGCTACTACAGCTGCAATGGTTAAATTAATTTTCTTCATTTTATATAAGTTGAAATTATTAATATCTGATGCGGATAAGAGAATTTCATTTACTTCATTCTCTAATAGTTCTCTTATTCTATTCTCTGATGAAGCATAAAGTCTTACCAAAGCATTTGCATTATTAGGAATTGCTACTATAGAAGCTTCCAAAACCTCTGCTTCTACAAGGTCATATACATCATCTGGAGATAAAATAAAATTATTCATACTGAAAGGATCAAGCCCTAAACTTGCACCTCGTATAAAACCTCTTTCTACTTTTCCTGCAATAATCTTGGCATTGTAATCTTCATTATCAAATACTGCTTCAGCAGTAAGTAAATGGCCTTCTATCTGTATATTTTCCCAACGGCCAATAACAGCATCATTACCTTCTTTATGAGAATCCAGTACTACAGGATTAGCCTGGAATCTTGAAAGTTTTAGTCCGGAATTCTTTACTCTGAACCCATACTGATTAACTTTTGTCTCATCATTAAGAATAAACTTGAATTTTGCCATTTATCTCGTTTTATGGTGCAAACTTGCAGAGAGCTTATTTCATACTCAATTAATTGTATAGAAACCGTACAATATTGTACATAACTCGGGTATATCTGTACAGGAGCTGGACAACTTTTTTAATCCCATAGCTTATAAAAGCAACTTTGCCAAAAACTTATAACTATGGGACTAAAGAAAACGGAACAAAAAGAGTATGCTAAGTTCCTTTATACTGAGAAATCTTTTTCGCAGAAAGAAATAGCAGAGAAAGTAGGGGTAACTGATAAAACTCTACGAAACTGGATTTCTGAAAATGATGGAGAATGGAAAAAACTAAAAAAATCCCTGATGGCTACAAAAGCCAGCCAAATTAATCATTTCTATAACCAGCTGGAGAAACTCAATGAAGAAATCGCTACCAGAAAAATAATCTATGATATTCCTGCCCACCTTTTAAAGCCTATTAAATTAAAGGATAAAGATGGTAATGAGTATATAGAATATCCTGAGTATAATGAGACTGATTACCCAATAAAAATAGGCAATTTTCCTACCAGTAAGGAGTCTAATACCATTATACAAATTACAAATTCCATACAGAAATTAGAGGGGGAAACTTCTATCGGAGAGACTGTACAGACGGCAATGGCTTTTGTAGAGTTTGTCCGTGATATGGACTTTGAAAAAGCTCAAGAAATCAGCGAATACTTTGATATGTTTATTCGTCAATTATTGAAAAATGGATAAGAAATCTTATAGGAAACATATAGAAGATTGGCAATCTTTTCGGGAAAATATTTCCCGAAAAACACCTGTAGATTTAAATGAGACTGAAACTCAGAAAAAGAAGAGAATGCAGGGTTTAGAAACTAATTATGAAAAGTGGTTTGAATATTATTTTCCTAATTTTTATAAACATAAACCTGCTGCTTTCCATATTAAAGCTAGCAAACGAGTAATTGAAAATAGTGAATGGATGGAAGTCCGATCTTGGGCTCGTTCTCTTGCTAAATCTACCAGAACTATGATGGAAGTGTTATATCTATCATTAACAGGGAAGAAAAAGAATTGGCTAATGATTGCCGATACTCAAGACAATGCTGTCCGCCTCCTTCAACCATATAAAATAATATTAGAGTCTAATAATAGAATTATCAATGATTATGGTCAGCAAAAACTCATCGGTAAGTGGGAAGAGCACGAATTTACTTCAAAGGCAGGTTTTTCTTTCCGCGCCCTCGGTGAGGGGCAATCTCCCAGAGGTACAAGAAATGATGCTTTTAGGCCTGATGGAATATTAATCGATGACTTTGATACTGATGAGAAATGTAGAAATAAGGACCGTGTAAAAAATGCTACAGACTGGCTACAAGAAGCTGCTTTTGCTACTCGTGATGTAGATACTGATTTGCTCATTATAATTAATGGAAACATCATTGCTAAATACTGTACAATCACCATTTTAGGGGAATTAGCAGACTACTGGGATATCGTAAATCTCACAGATAAAAAAGGCATATCTACCTGGCCAGATAAAAATACTCCAGAAGCAATACACCGAATGTTTTACAATTCTAAAGGAAAAAGAAAGATTTCTAAAAAAGCCCAGCAGAAAGAGTATTACAACAATCCAGTAGCAGAAGGAGAAACCTTTACTCAATTCGTTTATGGAAAATGTCCTCCCCTTAAAAAGTGTGAGAAATTAGTAACCTATATAGATCCCTCTCCTTCCAATAATAAAGAGAAAAAAAGCAGCTCCAAAGCCGTGGTTATTGTTGGCCTTTATGAGGGTAAATATTATATCTATAAAGTTTGGCTTGGTAAAGCTACCAATTCTGAAATGGTTAATTGGATTGGACAGGTTTATCACTTTTTAGATAGAAATGGTATTGACACAAAAAAAATATTTATTGAAAACAATAGTCTGCAAGATCCGCACTATCAGCAAGTGATTAAACCTCTTTTAGAGAAATATAGGAAAGAGCACGGTATAAAACTTCCTGTACGAGAAGATAAGAGAAAGAAAGCAGATAAGTTTGAACGATTGGAGAATATGGCCGATGATAATAATGATGGTAATATTATTTTTAATGAAAAAGAGAAGGATAATCCTATGATGGTTGAAATGGAAGACCAATGGCTGGGAGTGTCCAAAGATTCCAAAGAAATGGACGGTCCTGATGCTGTAGAAGGAGCAAAAACGATGATTGATACCAGAGTAGTAAAAGAAGATATAAGCTATGCCTTTGAGCAAATAGATAACAGACATTTTTAATATTACTATGTTTTTAGAAATTTCAGATTTAGGGGGTGTTATTTATAAATACCAAATAGAGCAAATAACAGAGGGAAATAATGATATTACCTTACAAGCTATAGCAGCTGCCGAAAGTGAAGTAAGAAGCTATCTTGTAGCTAATAATAAAAGAGAATGGAATGATGGACGCCTTAAATATGATATTGAAAAGATATTTTCGGCAAAAGGAGATAAGAGAAACACTCTTTTAGTGTCTCATACCTGTACTATTGCTAAATATTATATTGCGGAGCTATGTAATGCTGATTTTCTTTATGAGCGGACTAAAGAGCGCTATGATCGTGCAATTAGTTGGCTTAAGCAACTAGCAAAAGGAGATGTAAATTTAGATAATCTCCCACAGATTAAAGATGACTTATCAGAAGATAAACAATCCACTTTTATCTATGGTTCAAGACCTAAATTTAACCACGAATAATAGCCCTCTTGAATATATACAAAAAAAATCAAACTCTTATGGCAAAGAATAATTATAATAAAAAATCAAATACTGCAAAAAAATCCACTAGGAGTAACCTTTATCCGAGCCTTGTAGATAAGTCTATTAGTATGAATCGGCAAGATATATCTAAGATGAAAACTGCCCAAAATGCTTTTAGAAATACAGATAATCCCTCTTCCTGGTTGCTTTATAATCTCTATGATTATATACTGGATGATGCCTTACTAACTTCGCAGATTGAAAACAGAATACAAAATACTCTTGGTTCTACTTTCAATCTGAAAAAGAAAGGTTCTAAGGATATTGATCAGGATCTTACAGATACTTTCCAAAACTCTGAGCTCTTTAATGAAATCATTAAGCAAATTCTTAACACTAGATTTTATGGACTATCCGTTATTGAGTTAGATTGGGTTCAATTGGGACAGGAAGAACCTGTACTAAAAGCTAATCTATTCCCAAGACAAAACATTCTGCCCAAATCTGGGACATTGTTACTTGACTATAATGAAGAAAAGGGTATTAAATATAGGGAAATTCCTGAATATGGTACTTGGATATTAGAATTTGGAATACCTGGTGAAATGGGATTACTCAATAAGGCTATTCCGCATTGTCTATTCAAAAGGTTTTCCATTTCCTGCTGGTCAGAGCTCTGCGAGATTTATGGCATACCGCCTCGAGTGTATAAAACAGATACACAAGATCCACAGGCGCTGGCACGAGGTAAGCAGATGATGCGAGATATGGGTTCTGCTGCGTGGTTTATTATTGATACTACAGAAGAATTTGAGTGGGCAAAAGGTGTTTCTACCAATGGAGATGTATATAATAATCTTATCAGGCTCTGTGATAATCAAAATTCAATGCTTATCTCTGGTGCTATTATAGGGCAGGATACTGAGCACGGTAACCGTAGTAAAGATGAGTCTGCTCAAAAAATGCTTTCCAAGTTAGTGCTTGCAGATATGGCGCTTGTGGAAATGTATATGAATGCTCGTGTAATGCCAGCGCTTGCTCGCATTGGAATTATACCCGCTGACTATGTATTTAGCTGGGAAACTTCAGAAGATTTAGACACCCTTTGGGAGAGAACAGCTCAAGCTCTCAATCACTATGAGGTAGATCCTAAGTGGATAAAAGACAAATTTGGAATTGCAGTAACAGGAAAAAAAGAAAATCTATTATTAGGAGGCGGCCCTAATTTTAATATTGCTGAAAGTTTTTTCGTTTAGGGGCTGGTAGTACTACAGCTATCAGCCCAAAAGACTATTTTGGCGGATTACATCTTCGGTTAAGTTTTCTATATGAATGCAGTTGTGATGAGTGTAAGTCTAAAAAAATAAACCTCACAGCAAATAGCGATGAAAAAAAATTTAAAGCTGTTTTAAACTCTGCTGAAAAAGCATTTAAATACCTATATAAAAAAGGGGGCTATAAAGTTGAAGATATAAATGATGCTCCGTATAAAAAACTCATCAAAGAAACTTATAAAATCTTTGATGCAACTATAAAAGACAATGATATTCCAGAACGAATGAAAAATAAATTACAAAATGATATTTTCCTGTTTTCTGGACTTAAAACCCACGCTCAGCTCTTAGAAGCCACCACCTTACTAATAGATAAAGATACAAGCAAAATAAGAAGTTATGACAGCTTTGCCAATGAGTTTAATAGACTTAATAGAGATTATAATCAAAATTATCTTGAAGCAGAATATCAATTCGCTATTTCCAGCTCTCAAGCAGCTGCTAACTGGGCTGAAATCAATGAGGGTGGACGATATGATCTTCAATATAGAACCGCTAATGATGACAGGGTAAGAAATGAACACCAAGCTCTTCATAATACAACCCTACCTCCAGAAGATGATTTCTGGCTTCTGTATTATCCACCTAATGGCTGGAGATGTCGTTGTACAGTAGTAGAAGTTCTTAAAAGCAAATATGAACTATCAGACTCTGATGCTGCTGCAAAAGTAGGGGAATTAGCTACTACTCAAATAGGAAAAGATGGAAAAAATAAACTTGAAATTTTCAGATTTAATCCTGGTGCAGAAGAAAAAATCTTTCCACCTAAGCATCCTTATAATAAAGTAAAGGATGCTGATAAGGTAAAAAAGGAATTAGCAGAAGAAAATATATTTGAAGACACTATAGAAAAATTAAAAAAAGTAGGGGTTGAGTATAATGAAGTAAAGCCATTAAAAAAATCACTGACTGAAGAAGAAATTATCTCAAGAGTAGGAGGTGGTGATTTAACTCGTGGCTCTTGCGCCTCTTTATCATTTGCTTATGCAGGGAATAAATTAGGACTTGATGTTCTTGATTTCCGTGATGGAAATAGTAGAAGTTTCTTTGCAATGTCAGGCAACCTAAAAAATATAACAGAAAAAGTAGGTGGATTTCTTGAAAGGGAATCTAATGATTTCAAAGGTGTACAAAAGCTTTTACCAAATGTTAAAATGGATAAAGAATACATACTCATAACAGGAGCACACGCAGCTGTGATTAGAAAAAGTAAAGAAAATGGACTTCAGTATTTAGAGTTGCAAAGTCCTGTCTCTAATGGCTATAAAGCACTAACTACTGATGTTTTGAAGAATAGATTTGATTGTAAAAAATCACGAACAAGCTATGGGACAAAGATAATCTTAACTTCTATGCTGATTGATATTGAAAAATTAAATAATAATAGCTTTAGAGAGTTATTGGGTTATATCAATACTACAGAAGATAAGCAAGTAAAAGGTTCTCGTGGAAGACTTAGATAATTATTGCCTATCTTGAAAAAACTCAAACCAATATGGATTTTCACTATCAAATAGCTCTTTTTCTTCTTTTGATAGTTTCCACGGATAATCAGCAAATAAGTTATATACTTTTTGTAAATCAAAAGAAAATAAATGCTCACCTACTGTTTCTTCAATAGGAGTAAGCCAGTATATTTTATCCGTCTCCTTATTCTTATAAGGCTCAAAGTATTCAACTCCATTAATAACCATTGCTATCTGTTTTTTGCAAAAGTACAATATTTTATTATAAAACTATGGATTTAAAAGACTTTCAGAAAAATATTTTAAATGATGTAAGGGTAGAACTTAAAGATGAGTTTGACAGGAACTTTGAGCGCAAAGCTTTTTTTGATAAGAAATGGCCTATCACTAAACTTATTAACAATCGTGGTTCTTTAATGATGAGAAGTGGTAATCTTAGGAGAGGCTTCCAAGCAAAAATACAGGACAACAAAATTACATTTAGTAATTCTCAGCCTTATGCTTCAATACATAACGAAGGTGGAAAGATTGTAGTTACAGCCAAAATGAAGCGTTACTTCTGGGCAAAATATTATGAAATAATAGGAAGTAGCACTAAAACAATAACAAGTAAAGTATCCAAGAATAAAAGAATTCAGAGATTAAGCATAGAAGCTTCACAATGGAAATCCTTAGCTCTTATGCCTATCGGTAAAGTAATCAAAGTAGAAGAAAGGCGTATTATTGGGGAGCACCCCCAAGTCAAGCGATGTATAAAACGAGTTGTGGATAGTAATCTAAAGGAACTCAATCGAACAATTTTAAAAAATTTGAAGAAATGATAAATGAAATTTTAATGTCAATTAAAGACAAATTAAATGAAGTTTCTGCCCTTAAATATATTGATGAGAATTGGGGGCAATTAGATTTATATGGCAATGATATTCCTGTGCAATGGCCGTGTGCTTTGGTAACTTTATTAGGGGGACAGTTTAGTGATATAGGAAAAGATTATAGAGCTGCGCCAGAGAATAGGCAGGAAGCTATATTGTCTTTTGAGATTACTATTGCACAGTTAAAACTAACCAATTCCAGTAATCGTGCTCCAATTTCTCAACAGCAGAAAGCCTTTGAAGTTTGGAATATAGTACAGGAAGTACATCAAAAATTACACGGGTGGAGACCTAGCAAAACTACAGGTAAGCTCATCAGGTCAGAGTTAAGTTCTACTCGCAGAGACGATGGAGTACAAGAAATAAAAATAAGCTATACTATTGGACTGCATAATTGTTAGACCATTCAGAAAGCAACTTGTCAATAGGAGTATTAAGCACTGTATTAAGTGTGCTTCGGCTTATAGGAAATTGAGGATAAATGTATTTCCTCAATACAACAGTGTCAGGAATATCCTCTGTTTTATACTTCAGATAAATGTCCCTGATAATTTTATAACGAAGTAAAGTATTTTTTTGTAATCTCTTAGATGCCATAAAATGTATGGCAAAGATAGTATTTTTTTACCTATTATCAAATCACTAAAATGATAGTAGAGTTTAATATATTTAGACTACAAATATTAAAAAAAACCGCCTGCATATATCTTATGCAGGTGGGAAAATAAAAAAGAAAATCCTATTTATTATATACTTTTTTTAAATATTGTCCCTCTTTTAGTTTGAGGAACCTTTTTTCTGTAACCTGGAACCGCTCTATCTTAGTGCTATCCGCCACATAAATAAACCACTTATCTGGTATATGACTGGTATAGTGTGTTTTTCCAATAAGGCGATGTTTTGTGTGAGCAGGCACAAATTGCTTTCCAACAACATAACCGCTATTCATTACCTCAGGTTCTTCACAAGAGCTTAGCAAAGCTAAGCATATTAATACTCTATATCTCATTATCTTATATTTTATTAATCATAAATTCTCTTAACACCTCCAGAGCTTCAGCTTCAAATACCTTTAAATAAAGGTTCTCCTCGCTTTGCTCTTCTCCATCCTTAGTAGCAGTAAATGTCCAATATTCGTGCTGAGTTACTCCACCTGGAAAGGTTTCATCTTCATATTTCCATAGCCACCCTTTGACTTCATACCCCCTCTGGTGCAGAAAATCTATCACTTCCATTTGGGGCATATTTATCTTTACTTCCATCGTAATCAAATCATTTTTCTCTGTTATTTTTATCATCTTCCATTAGTTTATAAATCTCTTTTCTCCTCTTTTCCTCGGTCATCATCTCTGTTGCCTTCATCGGTAGGAATGGTTCCTTTTCGGGGAGTGGCTTTATCATTTTTCTAAACCGCTCCTGTACTTTCTTGGAGAGCTGGTGGAAGTACTTTCCCTCACTTTCCTGCCTTGCTCCATTCTCCTTGGTCTTTTGCTCATAGTGGATTTTTTCTCGCTCTTTAGCTTTCTCTTCCAGGTAAGCATTTGCCCAGTTCATCATTTCAAAAGTGTCAAAGCGGTAGAGCTTACCAAAATCTCCCTGCCGAGCCTTTTTCAGCATCAGCACAATATCTTCTATTGTATCTGTACTGAATTTCTCGTATAAATCACCTGCCAGTACCTGTATTTGAAAGCTCTCAAGCTCTTTTCCTGTAATGGTCAGGAAGTACTCCACAATCCTAATAATCTGCCTTATGACGCTTACTTTATCTCCCTGCTGACAAATCAAACCTTTCTGCTCGATGCTCTGCCGAATTGTGAGCGTTTGCTCCATTTTGGCAAGTTGATTAAAGGCTTGCTTGTTATCCGTACAAGTCTGTAAGACCATCAAGGTCGTCGGCTGCACTTCGCTCGATTTTGTTAATGCTTTTGAAGTAGTCTGCATATATCTTTGGATTTTGTTTCACTTGTTGGACTTCGTTATAATACTTCTCAAAATTACTCTCCCTGAATAAGGTTCCAGGGTAGAGATAGCCTGCCATTTTAGGGTTATTCTTCCATTGGATAGTTTTCAGCTGGATTACCTCTGCAAAATCCTGTTTTTGAAATCCTGCCTTAAGCAGGGCTGTAATTTTCGTGAGGTTGGTTTTTATAGGTCTGAACCTTGAACCTGTAATCTGGTTAAGAAATTCTAAGATTTCAGTCTCTTCTGTATGGATTTGTATTTTCATTTTTTTATTCCTTAATCTCATCAGTATAATCCTCCCAGAAGGAGTCTACTTTGTACTCTGCATATATATAATCTCTCATTACATCTACATTATCTTCAAACCAGTCGTGAGCATTAGGGTGCTCATCCATATTAATTTCAAAATTATGATACGCATTTTCGAGTTCTTTAAATACCTCCTCGCTAACTTCTATATTGCGCATTTTTATTGTATATTCTACTTTTAAATCTAAATCTTTGATTGTTCTCATCAGTTTAGCGTTTTATTTTTCACACCTTCTCTCCACCAAGCTTTGGTGGTTGCTTTTTTAGCCGATTTTTTGTTGTTTTCAGCGAGCTTGTATAACTGCCTTCGTAACACTTCCAACTGCTCTATTGTATGAAATGCCAGAGGTTTCTTATACACACTATGTGTAAGCATCCATCTATTTAGGTGATACCATTGATTAGGGAGAAATCGTCCATTGATTTCTTCACACACGGGCTCATCTGGGCGATGTATGCCTTCTGCTTCTAAAATCTTAAGACACTCGCTTATTAATTTGCTCTTGCTCTTTTTAATCCCCTGCAGAGCATTGCATAAGTCTTCGAGCTCTTGTACACTTAGCTCTCTACTACTTTCAGTCCTGCCACCTGTGAAATTATAAATCACCTCGTGGCGTTCTTCTGTGCTCATTCCCTTTTGAGAGAAAATTGTCTGTAATTTTTTAATTGTTGCCATAATATTTAAACTTTGTCCAGTGGATTATTTTGCCTTTGAAGCTCTGATTGAAAAAATCAAAGAAATCTTCTATTGATTCAAATCCATCATTTACCGCCAATTGTTCTATGTCTTTGATTTCCAAACGATTACCATCAATAATTACTTCCACATAATTATATATTCCGCCTGCTTTGCAAGGCGCTAAGTCTCTCTTATCTGAAAACCAGTTTATCTTCAATTCTTGAGTAGAAATAACAGCGATTTTTGGAGCAAATCGGAACATATTCTCCGTTCTAGAATTAATAAAAAAGTCTATATTTTTCCCTTCCTTCCACCGATTTTTTCTATCCTCTCGGATAGAATGTATTTTAGGATTTCTATCTATATTATCTTTAAATTCATATTTCCCTGTTCTTCTAGCTTCAAAATCAAAAGGGTCTATACAATGCTCTTCTAATCCAGCCCATATTTTCTCTACAAAATAGGTAGGCTTTCCATTGATTTTTGTTTTAAATGATAATGTCATATATTTAAATTTTACTTTGCTCCGCTCGGGGGCTCGAACCCCGATGCCTGCCTGTGCGGAATTGAGAATTAGTCTTCTTGTGGTAATAAAAAAGTTAAATCTACTTCATTTGGTAAATCCACCGAAGTAATAGAAAGTGGTAAATTTCGCTCTATGCCCACACCATCTGTGTAATAAGCCTCCACAAACCATCGGGATAGCTTAGGTTTATAGGAATTTTGTATAATTTCCACACCTTTTTGTAGGTCGGTATCAGGAAAATCTTTATCTGCAATTTGCCGAAGCTCTAAAACTTTTTTGCTATCTAAATCACCTTTAGCATTGCGTTGTAGGAGGCGAAGGATAGAATTGACTAACTTTTTAGTAGCCTCGTCCTTTGCCAAAGTTCCCAAAAAGCGATGCACCATTTCTAAACCATAACCCGCCTCATCTGTGTAACCATCTGTAATTCTGTAACCCAGTTTAATGCTTTGGTTTCCAAAACTTATCGTGTGGCTCTGTTGATTGCGTGCTTTAATACCTAGCGTCTCGATTTTTAGTTTCAAATAGTTTTCAAAATTTCTAAAAATCTGTTCTTTGGCTTGTTGCAAGATTTCTGAAGCATCTTTTAGCAATCTAAACGATGCTGGTACGCTCTCCGATGCTAATCCTTCCAAAGCCCTGTTGGCTTCTGCTCTTTTTTCCTTTTCTTGTCTTTCGAGTTCCTTAGCTTGTTCTACCACTTTTTTTCTCTCCTCTGGAGAAAGTTTTGTAATGTCTATTGCTGTCATTGTTCTAAATTTTATTGTTTTAATAATTCTAAGTGTTTTAATACATTTTGAAAATTCATCTCTTCTATATTTCCATCTTCTGGGTAGTTGGTTGCAGTCTCTAAAAAAGACTGGTAACATCGCTCGCAATACCATAAATTAAGCACTGCTACATAGTAGCCTTCATCTGAATTTCTATTGCAACTATCACAGATACCAAATCCGCCAAATACACTACATACCTCTACATTACTCATCTTTATAACCTTAAATTCCTTCTTGTTTTCTATTATTTCTGCCATTTCTATATTGCTTTTCTGTTTAAAAGTTCTTCTATTTTTCTTCTACTATCTGTGAGCCGTGTATGAGCATTGCTTTTTCTTGGCTGATAATATATTTCTCACCATCTAATCTACCACCTACAAAAGCTGTAAGACCTTGTACTCTGATAATTCTATCTGCAAGCCTCTTAATCATCTTTGCTGTTGATGTATAAGGTTCTCCTCTATCTTCGTGGGCTATGAATATGAATAGCTTATCTGGATTTTCCTTTATAAGGCTTTGTACTCCACCATTTTTAAGTTCCTCTACATACACGGTTACATTATCTATAAAGATGATTTTAGGGGCATATCTTTTATTTAGAGTTTCTTTCAGTTCTTTAAGAGGAGTATATCCATAGGCTTTGAATTTCTTATTACTCGTATTGAAATTTGCCCTTAGAATTACATCTTGAAAAGATTTCCCTAAACCTTCTTCTGCTGAGATATAAAGTACTGGTTCATTTTGGCTAAGATATTGAGCCAAGAGCATCGCAAACCAAGTTTTTCCATTTTTTTCTTCTCCATAGACAATCCACATTTTTCCATTTCTTTCGGGTTCTCCAAACACTTGCCTCCAAATTCCTGCTAATGGAAGTATTTTCAGCTTTCTGTCCAGTATATTCTTAATAGTATAGCTTCTCATTAGGCATTTATTTTTATAAGTGTTTCTAAATACCTTAGTCCTTTTTCTTTCTTAATGCAAGCTGCAATCATTCTGTTAATATCATTTTTATTCTTAACATTTACAGAAGCTACATCTCCTATTAGCTGTTTATAGAATCTTTCTTTATCCTCAGTTCCATCAGGTACCAGCTTAATGTAATTAGAATATCTATCAAAGATTTCTGCATAACCTACTTTTTTACAGTTTATTCCTCTGTCTATTTTAGCTCGTAGTCCATCTGCTCCCATCATATACCAACCGCATTCTCTGGGTACTGCATTCCAGAGTTCTTTTAACTCTAAAAAGGCATTATAGTCTAAATCTCCTGCTTCATCTAATACAATAAGAGGTTTATCCAAGTAGATAAGGTAAGTTTTGATTGCAGTCTTTACATCTATATACTTTCCTGTGTTATCTACTCCAAGAGTCTTTGCTAAAAGTCGGATAAAAGATTGCTTAGTTTTTGCCTGTGAACAATCTATATAGAAGGCATTTTTCATATTTTTAGTAATCTGCTTTGCGCAAAGGGTTTTACCTATTCCACAATCATCTACTAAAATCATAGATAGTCCTGCTTCTTTACATACATTAAGATTATCCTCTATATTGCTATATACTACTGTGCGGGCTATTTTCCAGTTATCATCTTTTAATTTTACACCTAGCTCATTTGCTATCAATAGCCATTGTGTATCACTGATAATTTTTTCAAGTTCACCCTTTTTAAGCCGGGATAAAATAGAAGGCTTTATATTGAGCTTTTTTGCATAATCACCATCATTACCGCCGTAGTTTTCTCTATCAGTGAAGATAGCGTCTCTTACTTTCTGCTTAAATTCTATTGCTAGTTTCATTGTATTGATTTTTTTTCTTGTTAATCTTGTTTATATCTGAAAGCTCTTTCTCCATCTAGTTACATTTTCCAAACCTGTACTTGGATTATAGAGAATATCATCATCATCCTGATTTATTTCATCTATGATTTCTACTTCTTGCTCTTCTATCTCTTGAGCTTCGTAGCGTTTAAGGTCCTGTATCTGATATACCCTTTTCAGTGGAGGAGTGTTATTAATGATGTTAATAGGTTCTATATTTTTAGTTTGTCTTTGAGCAAATCTCACTACGGTCATCATATAAGCATCCTGTATCGCTTTATTAATAAGATCTTTTTCGGTTTGCTCTGCTTTTGCTCTCTGATATTTTGGTATTTCCTTTACCTCACATATGTATCTGTTTCCAATGAAAGCCATTGCTTTGAGGACATTACCTTCATTATCGTCGAGCCAATAGACATCAATATCTTTTCCTTCTATCATCTTCATTTTTTCTATCAGGTCATTTCCTGTAAGGATTACTCCATTTTCTGCTATAGCTCTTTTCTGTCTTTGCAAGTTGATATATCCAGCATTACAACTTGTTTTAACCTTATACCCTAGATATGGAAGTAAGAGTTTATAATTTGTTTTTGGTAAATCTGGCTTTTGTTTAGATAGGAAGTACTCAAAACGGCTCATAGATTTATCTAATCTACTTGGGCTATTATTCCAGTCTTCCAAGTCAGCAAGGCGTGCAGATACCAAGTCTTCATAAGGAATAATCGGTGTTTTCCCAGTTTTTGCTTGGTTACTTTCACTTTTAGCGTGAGGTCTTGCTATCCAGCCATATGCTTTTTTCTCTATATTGTTTCTCAAATGCCCAAATCTGCGCTCTATAATTTTAGCCTGCGCATTATTAGCTTCCATTCTCACATTCTGGAACATATATCCATTTTGCAGAAAGGTTTTCGTAAAAGAGCTATTAAGTGATGATTCACATTCCAGTTCATATGGTAGCTCAACACCCCATTGATAATAATTTCTTATAAGTTGGCGATAAAACTCTAGTATAATACCTTCTTTTGATTTACCATATACAAAGCAAGTAATGCAGTCACTGGCTACATCTAAACCTATATAGAACCATAGTCTTTTGCCTTTATCATACCAGAATGGTGGCTGTCTATCATCTATTGAGAGTAATGAGCCCGCAAGTGTAGGAAGTTCCATTTGCTCGTGTGGAATAAACATTCCCTTATAGGTTTGTCTATTACCAGAACGCACAGCATAAGTACCAATTTTATTCTCCCACTTACTAAGAAATCTCTTAATTGTACTCTCTGAAAGTTCTGGAAAGTCTTTTGGATTATAGATTTCTCCTGTATCTTCATTTGTAATTTCTGCATAGCCACTAAGAAAAGTTTCATAAGCTCTATGAATCTCTGTATAAGTGGGTTTATGGGATTGATATGCAAATAATCCATTTAGAACAATATTTACATCATCTTTTATTTTGGTGCGATGATGCTTCCTTTTACCCTCTACATCCTTAATAATAGACATAAAATTATATTCATACTCCTTTCCATTGTATTTAAATGGAGTTTCAAAAGCATTTAAGGTCTCTTTAAATCTGGTAGGATGAGTAGGCAGATTATGGCTTATATCGTACCTCTTCTGTAGAATATCATTAAAGGTATTGCTCTCCTCACAAAGGAAGGTATTCATACCTTTAAGAGATTTTCCCAGTTTTATTCTTTCTGTAATGCTCTTTGCTCTTAGTTTTAGCACAGCAATCAGTACACTGGCATTTGTTATATACCTTTGTTGTTCATCAGCTGTTAAATAGTGTCCATCTGATCTCTTAAACTCCGTAAAGAAATTTACAGCTACTGTATCTGTATTGTAGTAGTATAATAGGGCGTGAGGTAATTTTCTTGGATCTCCTAATGCCTCTTGCATATCTCCTGGCAAGCTATCAAAATCTATAATCAGCTTACGGTTTCTGCAACCATTCTGTAAAGCCTTTATGCCATAGATATTTTTTCTATTCCTACTAATAGCTTTAGATAGAATATTCTGACTACTCCAGAATCTTGGAACCAGCTCATCTACCATTACGGCTACTTTATCAGTATTATTCCAGAAGTGTGGCATTATTTTATTAATTATTACTAATGTTGTCTTTGCTCCCGCCCAGTACCTGCCTCTGGGTGTATGCTTTTCGGGAAATTGATGAAAAAGTTATATTCCTAACCAAATACTGTGATCACAGCTGTCTTTCTTAGAGTATTTAACTTTTTTCCAGCGGTATGGAATTAACGCTGACCCAAAAGGTGTCTGCACAAATAGCTTTTTCACTATATCCCCTGTACATAAGTTGTGATAAGTACAGCTCTTAATAAAAAATCTTGATTTCATTCTCTTATTATTTTATCGTTTTTATCTATTAACCAAAGCTTTCATTAGCTGTTCTGCTCCTTGTGCTGTGTAAAATTGCTTTTCTAAAATCTTATTCCCTGTGCTACGAGCGTAGAGAAGCTGAAGCATATAAGTATCTTTTAGATCTCCTCGCAAAACCCTCTCTACTACATACTCTGTACAGCGACACTGCTTAGCTACCAGCCTTATATCAGTATAGGAAAGATGGCTTCTTACCTCGCTTAGCATTTCTTTTATGCTCTTCTGCTCAGCTTTTGCTTTTGCCTTGTCCATCACTTTGGGGTCTGTGCTATACACCCCATACTTTCTAATGCTTGGTAGTACCTCACTGGTTACCCACTTACGAAACTTACGAGCTTCAGGCTTGTTACTTCTCATTATTAAAGTATAAAGACCACTTTCGTTGACAAACAACATTTCTCTATTTTGACCTGAGGCGTAAATTTTACGGGTCAGCTTTTCGTCGTTATCAAGTTTTCTTAATGAAGTTTCTACATCTGTTAATTCTAATGCTTTGCAGATGTCTTTTGCACAGAAAATTGGTTCGCCTTTTTCCATTTTCATTCTAATTTCCCCAAATTGTGGGTGGATGATTAAATTTTTCATGTTGTTTTAATTTATCTGTTTATAATTTCTTCTAACACTACATCAGTTACTTTATTCAAGGCACTGAGTGCCTTGTAGTAATCCTTTTTTATATTCTCTGAGGTCTCACTTGTACGGTCGCCTCGCAGGCTTTTCCTTACGGTATCTGCTTCTACACTATACTTTTTACAGAGTTCAGAGATAATGCGTTGGTTGTATTTATGTTTTTTATTCATAATTTTGCTAATTGTCTCGGTTGTATTTTTTGATGGGACAAATGTAGATAAAAAAATATCTAATAAACAAGAGAGATGGATAAAAAAATATCTAATATCAAAGAGAGGATTTTGGAAATATCTGATTACAAAGGTATTGGTAAAGAAAAATTTATTGAAAATTTTGGAATGACTTATGGGAATTTCAAAGGGAAGCAGAAATTAACTTCTCTTAATTCTGACTTTTTAGATAAAATTTTATCTGAAATTCCTGAAATCAATGCTGAATGGCTTCTCACAGGCAAAGGTTCTATGCTTAAAGAGGAGCAAGGTAGTAATCTACCTGTTGCCACCAGAGCAGAAGAGCAAGAAGGTATCCCCCTTATTCCTACAGATGCTATGGCTGGTATAGCTAATGGAGAGATTTCTATTTTAGAATTAGATTGTGAGAGATATGTTATCCCAATGTTTAGAGGGGCAGACTATCTTATATCTGTAAAAGGCTCGTCTATGATCCCCAAGTATAGCTCTGGAGATGTAGTTGCCTGTAAAAGGGTTCCAATGCAAGATATTTTCTTTCAATGGAATAAGGTATATGTATTAGATACCAACCAGGGGGCTATTATAAAAAGAGTAGCTAAATCAGAGCAGGAAGATCATATCAAGATTGTAAGTGAAAATCCTAAATACGAACCTTTTGATCTGCATTTATCCCAGATTTATGCTATTTCTATTGTTATAGGAGTGGTAAGATTAGAGTAGTACTATTCAAAATATTAATTTATACACACATCTTTTTTATATTCTCCTAATAGCACATATCCGATAATATACTGAAAGTAAATTGATAGCATATCATTTTATTAAAATAGCTATTGCAAATAAGGTTAATTTATGAGGTTTTTTTTGCTACTTTAATGGGGTATCTTGCTCATCTATCTTTATACGCTTCTATCTTTTTACTGCTGTTTGGTAATCCATTTGGTAATCCATTTGGTAATCCATTCCTTTTTTTTACACAAAAATAGATTACTTCTGGGGTAGGCTTATAACTATAAATTCACTTATAGGTCAGCTCTACTTTACAACATAAGAAAAGCCCTAAAACGATTGTTTTAAGGCTTTTTCGGTAGTATATACACTCTACTATATTGGTAATTTTCTATTTCATTTAGTGAGCTTTTAAATTCCCTTTAAAAAAGGTAGTAAAAAGGTAACAAAGGGTACAATATTTACATTTCGGTACATCCATTATTTTCACCTTTTTTAGAAGAAACCATTTAATTTTCAGGTATTTTTACCTATTTTTATAACTAATTCTTTTTTTTACATTTAGTTATACCCCTATTACTAAAAGCTGCTTTATTTCCTGACGCGAGGAAATTTCGCTCCAAGCGTGTGGAGTTTTACCTCTGCTCGTATAGAGGGGTACTTTTGTGTGTATTAGAATTACATTTCTTTTATAAGAACAAGAGATTTTTTAAAGATATCTCAATGCCTGTTTTTGAAGAAAAATCCGAAAAAAAGGCTAAAACCTAGCCCGAAAACAAGCAAAAATTCACCCCAAAACGACTGCCCCAACCCCCAAAAAGTACAGATTTTCACCTCCGTAAGTCGTTGGTAAACAATCGTTATAATAGACCCGAATTTTCATACGGGAGAAAAAAAATTTTCATACGGGAGAAAATTTGACTCCGTACGGGAGAAAATTTTCCTCCTCCATAGAGAAAAAAAATTTTCGTACGATTGGAGGGAAATTTTAACACTTTTTGAATTATCTTCCTTTTATAAGAAAAGGAGATTTTTTAAAGATATCTCAATTGAGATACTTTATCCAAAATAAAAGAGTGCCTTTGTAATAAAGACACTCTCTTTTAGCTAATGGCTATTCGCTATAAGCTACTTGATGATGAGCTTAGCGGTTTGCTTCTCGCCTCTGTCATTAACTACTGAGAGCAGATATGCTCCTTTCGGGAAGGAAGTGAGGTCGAGCTCCGCTTGTGCAGACTTGTAATCTCCCTTAAAGACGAGCTTACCAGCCATATCATAGACTTCAGCCTTCATATGAGATACTCCTGTACCGGCATCTATGGTAAAGTGGCCATTGGACGGGTTAGGGTAAATCTTCAATGTGGAAGTCTTAGCCGCTTCGGAAGTGGAGAGGTTGGTTACCACTACCGTAGTGCTCTCTTTGTCGGACTTCACGGTACCGCTATTCTCCTCATAAAGGGCATATACATCGTAGGTATAGGTGCCGTTGTCGGTAAGATGATCCACAAAAGAGAGGGTATTCACATCGCTGATATCGCTGAGCTTAACGCCATTTCTATGGATTTCATAGCCTTTGAGCTTAGGCTCGGTGGTAAATCCGAACTCTTTTACAGGGATTTCTTCTTTGCCCACAGGGGTTATCTGCTCGATAGCAGCGATATTAATCAGCTCCTTACCTGCTTCATAAATCGCTTTATAGTCCTTGATTTCTTCGGTGGATTTATCTGCTTTTCTATCGGTTTTGCCTGCATTATTGTAGCCTACTTGGATATTATCGAGCGCTATTGCATAGCTCTCCTTCGGAAGAGACCTGTAATGGAACGCGATGAAGAAGTCCTTCGCCGTATGAGGCTTAATATCGATAGCCTTAGTAGCGAACTTCGACATTTTACCCGTAGTAGCTTCTTCGGTATAGATTTTATGGCCATTGGCTTTAATCTCATCTACGGACGGCACGGTACCCCCTTGGGTAGCTTCTATGAGATAGATATCATACCTTTCCTTGTACTGGTGGAAGTAGTCAAACGCCAGTTCCTCAGCACCTGCTTTTTGCATTGGGGTGATGAGCCAGTCGTCTGCCACTTTGTTATTCCTAGCGAAATACACTGCTATACCTTTCTTACCTGTAGACTTATAATTGGTAGAGAGTCCCCAAGTTTTACCATCTTGGTTGGCATCTATCACCGTCATATCTACTGGTACGGTAGCACCTTCAAAGTCTTCGTTATAATCTGGTCTCATAAACGGTCTCTCCCAGTTGAGGGTAAGAGTCTTCGCTGCAGTATCGAGGGAGTGATTCACCTGTCCTACCCCTTGATAGAGAGTGGTTACATTTATGAGTTTTGCTTTTTCCTTAGTGTCTGCATTATGAGGGGACTCTGCGGTAAGTGCTACGGAGTATTTACCATATTTGTTGAACTTCACAATAATGTTCTCAGAAGCAGCAGAAGTACCAGAGGTAAACTCTACATTCTCGCTTGGGGTAATTACCCAGTTGAACTTCGTAGGTACAGGATTACCCGTAGAGGTATTCTTAAAGGTAATGGTCTCGCCTTCTCCTATCTTAGTAGCGGTCTCAGTAAAGCTTGCTACTACGGGAGTATTCTGAATAGAGATATAGCTGTCCTTGGTAAGGCTACCTGTGCCCTCGCTATTGGTAGCTTTAAGGGTTACGGTATAAAGTCCGTTTTCGGTAAGCAATACTTTCGGAGTTTTAGAATGAGCATTTGTACCGTCTTGGTAAGCGACTTTATTTGGGTTGAATGACCATTCATAAGAGGTTACAGGCTGCTGAGCGGCAGAGAAAGTTTCATTATTAAGGGTGATGACTTCATAAGAATTTGCTTTTACCCTATCTGCTTTGAATGCGACTACTGGCTCTCCATCTGCGTGGCGAAGGACTACATCATCTACCGCTACAGCATAGCTATCGGTATCTGACTTATGATGGAAACCGATAAAGAGCTTGTCTGCGGTACTAGGCGTTCTGAACTCATAGGAGTACTTCGCATAGGAATTGGTAAGGTCTTCCGCAGCGCTATTATCCAGCTTGGTAAGCATTGCTGTAGAAGTAGCCTCATTTCCAATAAAGACTTCGAGACTTTCTTTTTTATTCTCATCTAATTTTGCAGCATAGAATTCAAGACTGTAAAGGGTATTGGGCTTCACTTGGAATGGATTGGAGAACATCCAATCGTTCGTGGTCTTATGCCCTGGGAAATTCACTGCAACCTGAGCACCTGAGTGGGCAAATGTTCGGTCAGAATGAATCATCCAAGTCTTTTTATCATCATCTGTATCTTCTGCTGTCCAGCCTTTTTTATCAAAAGGAGACTCAAAGTCATAGGAGAAAGAAGATTTCTTCTCAGTTAAATCTACTATCGTATTATATGCCTTAGCTGTTGCCTTGTTATTAAAGGTAATCTCGTCTTCTGTGGATACTACTTCTGCTTCTATGGTGTAGTTTGCAAAAGATTTGGAAAGATCTACGGTAATTGTCTTTTTAATGGAAGACTTACCGCTAACGGCATCAAGGCTTACCTGAGCCTCAGCAGATTCTGTATTATCATCTGTATTGATAACCTTGTATTTGAGCACTGCACCTGCTGCAACGGATTCAGTACCCTCATTGGCTACTTCTACTTCCACAGGAGTAGCATTGGAGAAGTCCTTAGCTGGAGGGAGTTTTATTGCCTTTATAGTAAGGTCTTTCTTCACATCAAATTCTACCCCTGTAGCGATTAATGAGAAGTCTTGGCTTGCAGCATTAATCAGGGTATAAGAGCCTCCACTAATTTCATTATCTTTCAAATCTCCTTTGTGGGTAATTTTAAGAGTATAGGTCTTCCCAGCTTCTGGATTCTTGATAACGATTTGCTCTACATTATCCCTTGCATTATCTGCCTGCTGAGCAGCATTGGCAGGGTGGTCAGGGTCTAATACCCAAGGGAAGTATTCATTAGTACCATCGGTAATCCTGATATCAAGGTCATTCACGAGTACTGACTGGCGGTTATTCAAACCCTGTGGGAGGTCTTTTCTTTCAATCACAGCATCATCCCAAGCTATAGTTACCACTAATGGCTCTGTACCTTTGGCTACGAGCTGTTTTGTAATCGTTTGTTTGTTATTGAGCTTTTCTTCGGAGATTAATGAGAATTTATTTCTTAAAGAAATCACCTGAGCGGCTTTAAAATCATTAAGCAATCCCCAGCCAAACATATAGTCAGGCCCATCGTGTGGTCCAGCTTCATTTGCGGTATGTATTGCGAGGGCTTTAAGGGTAGCACTTTTCATAAACGATGAGTATAGCTTCTTGTAATGCTCCTGTAGTAGGAGTAAAGAACCTGTAACATTAGGAGATGCCATAGAGGTACCACTCATAACAGTATAAGAAGATGAGTTTGAAGAATTGGTAGAAAATACATCTACACCAATACCTGTGATATCTGGCTTAATACGACCGTCATCCGTAGGCCCAAAAGCGGAGAAGCTCGCAACCTTTACATCGCTTGGTTGTTTATAGCCACCTGGCATTTTCTCAGCAGCGGCTACTACGAGTATATTTTTACCCGTTGTACTGGCAGAAATACAATCAAAACCATCTGCACCACCATTGACCTCTCTTGCTTCATTGGAGCGTTTCCAAGTGTTTTGAGCAGTGCGCACAAAGTGATAAGAGCCTGGAGATGGTCCATCTCCTCTTGGGTTACCCGCTGCTTTTACAGGTAGATAGTAAGGCGCAAGCCTACTTACCAAATCCCAAGAAGTATCTGTATCTATATATTTTCCAAAGTAGCTATCTTCGGTCTCATCATCTTCTCCTAACCAGTGCCAGCCTGGCTGACCAGAATAACTTCCATAGACAAACCCAGCTGGTATACCATAAGAGTGGTTGGAGAGCAAGGCCCCTTCATTTGCTGCAGCATCGCTCATTTCATTAAGATCGCTATACCAATCATACGCGTGGAGTTCTGCTTTTGGAGCCATACCTTTTGCTCGTTTGTCTATACCAGAAGCTATCATTGTACCTGCCACATGGGTAGCATGCGGGCTTGTTGTTCTTGGGTTATCTTTTTGTTTTGCTCTACCGCCAAACTCTCGGTGGCTTACGAGCGTAGCACCACCGTCCCATTCAAAGACACGCATACCATCACCATCTAATTCATAATGGCCACCGCCTGTATTGAGCAGGTTTGCTCCCGTAGCACTAGAAGCACCTGCGTTGTAAGTGATATAATATATAGGTCTACCCTTCTGGTTAAAGCCTTGCAGCTGGAAGATTCCATTCGCAGTCTTCCCTTCAAAAGGGATATTAAGTTTCTGAGCTTTTTGTTTTAGGGCATTGATGCTAAGTGTAGATTTTTGAGTAATCCCACTGAATAGTCTCAGTTTTGCGACTTCAGTTTTTTGCTGTATTTCTTTTATTTCTTCTGCATTTTGGGCAAAAGCAGTAGTTGCAAATAAATAGCAAAGCGCTATTGGTAATTTTTTGGTGAGAAAGCCACCATTAAAAATTGTTTTTTCGTCCATTGATAAGATTTTTAAAAATAAAACGCCACAAAACTACAAATATTAATGCGATGCTGCAGTATGATTTTTATCTTTTTTCTAACTAAAATTTACAAATTCCATATTTAACACTTATTCGATTTCTTTTTATTTATTCATTTAAAATAAAGCATTAAAAGCAATTCTGACGAACTTTTAAGCCCTCAACAATAATAATCAGAGGTAGAAATTCCATTTTAAAAACCTTATTTTACTTCCTGCAAAAATGTTTTTTTCTCAATACTAAATTCCATTCGGTTTTCGTTACCAACATATTTAGCAAATAGCACCTATAACTCAATACTCTTTACCTTATAGGCAGCCCACCCACTAAGGTGTGCAATGGAATGCATACAGTTAATTTACCTGTAACAGCTGCAATATTTATTACTTATAATGAATATTATTATATTTGTCCAATTTTAAAATTTAATACGATGTTAGAGAACAGACAACGCTACAGCGATGCCGATTTGCAGGAGTTCAAAGAATTGATATTAGAGAAAATAGAAAAAGCAGAAAATGACTTACATCTCATCCGCGAGAATTTCATCAACAACAAAAATAACGGTACAGATGATACCTCGCCAACCTTTAAAGCCTTTGAAGAGGGGGCAGAGACATTAGGTAAAGAACAAAATGCAATATTGGCAGGAAGGCAAGAGAAATTTATCCGAGACCTGAAAAATGCGCTCATAAGGATTGAAAACAAAACCTACGGAATATGCAGAGTAACGGGCACGCTCATCCCAAAAGAAAGACTAAGAGCTGTGCCCCACGCTACGCTAAGCATAGAGGCAAAAAATATGCAGAAATAACCCCCTCAAAACTATAATGAGGCTGGAGATGATTCCTAATTAATATCTCGTCTTCGCCTCATTTTCTGATTCTCATCAATGAAAAAAATAGTACTTATCACTTTTCTGATTCTATTAATAGATCAGGCTTCAAAAATTTATATTAAAACACATTTTCAAATCGGGGAGAGTATTCCCGTTTTCGGTTTAGACTGGTTCCGTATGACTTTTGTAGAAAACCCTGGTATGGCATACGGCGTACATTTTGGCGGTATGATAGGAAAGTATCTCCTCGTTATCCTCCGCCTGTGCCTCATTGGAGGGATGATACATCTGTTTAGAAAATGGCTGAAAGAAGGCGCATCAAACTACCTTATTATCCCAATGGCGATGATATTTGCTGGAGCTATCGGTAATCTTATCGATGGGATGTTTTACGGATTAATCTTCGACTCGGGAACAGTCTATGATGAAGAACTCGGAAGGTGGATGGACTACGGTGGAGTATCTCGGTTCGTACCTTTCGGGGAAGGCTATTCTTCCTTTATGAAAGGCTGTGTGGTAGATATGTGCCACTTCCCACTGGTAGATTGGGTAGCACCCGACGGCTTCCCCATCATTGGAGGAAAGCGCATAGAGTTCTTTAAATACATCTTTAATATTGCAGATTCTGCAATAACGGTAGGGGGAGTATTCCTCTTTTTATTCAGAAAGAAAGCATTTCCAAACGGCTTTGATTTATAGAAATCAGAGCCGTTTCGGTTTTATTGAGCCACGAGGAGGCTACACCCTCTCACATCCGAGTGGTCTACCCTACCCAGTATCTGGAAGCTATTATCCCCAAGGTTTTTGCCCAAATCCTGAGTTGCAATAAACGAGCAGGAATGCCTGTTGGCAAGGTCAATGATATTCACTGCTCCCGTACGCCCTTCTGAAATATAGGAAAATGGGTCTTCAAGATTTCGGATAAGGATGCGCATCCAGTTCGGAGATTTATAGACATTAGCACCGAGAGAATATGCCTGAGAGAGCAGCTCCGTCATAGAGTATTCGGAATAGATTTTCTCCGTAAGAAATCCTTTTTTCAGGATAGCGAGAAGCTCATCTTTGGTCATTTCTTCCTTGCGACCTTTCATCCCTCCCGTTTCTATTACAACTAATTCCGAATTCTGAGCAAGGGAAAAGCCTCCATTATCATTAATAAAATCAAGGAAATCCAAAAGGGCAAAACTCACCCCAAAGAGGATAATTTTTTTATTATTCATTCGCTTCAACAAGTCTAATAAATCCTTATGATTATAGAGAAAATAACCATTTTCTGGCTTGCTGGACTTCTGCATTAGATAATTGACCATATAGATAAGAGAGGAGTTCTCCCGCTCCAAGTAATTGGGAAGCAATCCCAAGAAAATATAATCCTCTGGTGAGCCTATAAACTGCTCAAAAGATTGATAGATACTCTCCTCATACAGGCTGAAATCTGCAATCCAATGTCTGGAAAGTGTTTGTATATTCGTGGTACCCGATGACTGAAAATACCTATCCGCAGCTTTGCTCTTATCCAAAATCTGATGGTTTTTAAACATCTCTATCGGCAGGAAAGGGATATCCTCAACCTCTCGTACATCAGAGGGGGAGATTTTAAGATAATCCACAAAGTCCTTATACACCGCCACGCTATTGTACTGATAATGGAAGGTCTCCAAGCAAGCCGACTTAAAGTCTTGATCCGTTTTTATATTAAAAATATCCTGCATTTATTCAAAGGTTTTCAGGTGAAAGGCTTTTCCATCAAAAACGCCATAGGTGAAGTAAGAAATCCAGTCGCCAAGGTTAATGTACTTCGCTGCGCCACCCTTAAGGTCTAAAACCATTGGAAGGTGGCGATGTCCATAGACGAAATAATCAAAATCCTCCGTCTCCAGCTTTTTATTGGAGTAGAGAATGAGGTATTCTTTATCCTCCCCGAGAAATTCCTTGTCCTCTTCGCCAGAGATGAGCTTATTTTTAGTGGATAGATAAGTCGCTATTCTCATTGCAATATCGGGGTGCAACCATCTGAACAGCCATTGGCAAAATGGGTTTGTAAAGACTTTCTTCATCCGCTTATAGCCTTTATCACCAGGACCGAGACCATCGCCGTGGGCAAGGAGGAATTTCTTACCAGAGATATCGCAAATCTGCTTTTGGAAGAAAACTGGTATCCCGAGCTCGGTCTGGAAGTAATCTCTCATCCATAGGTCGTGGTTCCCCACAAAGAAATAAATATCAATTCCCGAGTCTTTAAGTTCGGCTATCTTACCCAGCAGTCGGATGTAGCCTTTGGGCACTACGAACTTCCACTCGTGCCAGAAATCAAAGAGGTCTCCCATCAGGAAGAGCACTTGGCAATCGGTTTTAATTTCATCCAACCAGCGGATAAACCTCTCCTCTCGGGGTTTGCTTTTCTTTGGAGTAGGCGCTCCGAAATGCTGGTCGGAAGCAAAATACACCTTCTTGTTTTCCTCTAAAATAATGTGCATACTTTGGTGAATTAATTTTCATCAGCGAACCATTCCCCATAGGAATTATCGGTTTCGTGGAGTTTCAGATATGCGAGGCTCACCTCTGCTGGCAAGCGCTTCTCAATCTTTCTGGCGATTTCATAGAGCATATTCTCGCAAGTAGGCTGGAAATCGCAGTAGATTACCTTATGCCCCTGCTGCTCCAAATTCTTGCCCAGCTCCCGATGAGGCGAAAGCCCATTAACAAGCACAGAATGATCCCATACATCTACGATTTCTTCATTTACAATCTTCTTTATATCTCCGAAATCTACTACCATCCCATTCTTTGGGTTTTCCAAATCATTCACAGGCGCTCCCTTTATCGTTACAAAGAGCTTATACGAGTGCCCGTGCATATTCTTACACTTGCCATCATAATTGTAGAGAAGATGGGCAGTCTCAAAACTAAAAATCTTGGTTATACGAATCATTTTGCAAAGATAATTAACCGCAGCACGGCAGGCAACCACACCGTAGCAGCCACAGCGTGGCACCTTGCAGGTGGCGCACTTAGCCACAAACTAACCGCACACCGCCAACCGCCAATAGCTAAAAGCCAATAGCTATTTGCCATCTGCTAAAAAGAAGTACGGCACCCCAAATGGGGTGCCGTACAAATAAATACTAACAATTATAAAAACGCATTATGCACACAAGTGATAAAGTGCAAGGTTTCTATTTTCTTTCTTATCAGCTAATGGCTTTAAAATTCATCGCTGAGTTTATTATTCATTCTTAAAGCTTATTTATTGTTTAGGTTTAATGGGATATCTTGGCTAATTTCTATCGCCCGAGAGAGCGAGTCACCTTCGCTTTTCCAATTGTCCCAAAAAAACATTAATATATGATTTAAATAGCATTATAATAGATAGTTAAGTAGATTAATCAGGCAATAACTACGGGTGTATTAAGCACCTCAGTTCTTGGGGTTTTTAGAAAGACTTTCGAGGTATTGCTAAACTGCGTTGTGATGCTCAGCTCGTAGTTGCCGGCAGGGAGGCTGGCGGGGATAAGCACCAAAAGACGAGCGGGCTCATTAATCACAAGGTCGGTGAGCTTAGTCTTGGCCTTGGTGTCTATATTCGTGAGGTAGATGCCATTATCTGTGTGAGTACCTGCAACCTTGAGGTAAGTTCCCTTAATCTCTGCATTCTTGCCTTTGGTAAGGGTGCCATCGGTTTTGCCAGTGCTGAGGTCGGTAATACCGAAGATTGCCATTGGGCTGGATTGCTCTCCAAGAAATTCTACTTTGGTTTGAGAGATTGCCTTCCTTAGCTCTGCACCTTGATTAACATTTACATAGACGCTGTGCTTGTCCTTATCCCAAGTCCTATCGCGGAAGGCTCCCTTGATGGCTGGGCGCATTATCACGAGACCTGTATTCACTACATAGCCTTGGAGTACGAGCTCTGTGCTCTTGCGATTAAAGCGGGAGATGATGTCTATTGCCGTCTCCTCTTTTATCTCCATACCTTCTTTTTTGAGCTCTGCTACAATCTCTGCGATGCTTACGCTCCCTACGCTTGCGGGAACGCCTACAAAATCTGATGGGTCGCTGGTAAGAGGGTTGTCTCTTAGCCACGCTTTTAAAGTATTTTTCATTGTAATAATGTTTATTGGTTTATATATAATTCTTTATGTTTTCTTTTATAAAAGGGGGATTACTCCCCCTTGGGGTGTATTTATTAGTCTTTTATACAGCGGACGGGGTATCCATATTCTTTAGCATTTTCAAGATCACTAATTCCCATACCATCTCCTTCTAATGATGTTGTTGAATCCAATGCCTGTGGGATCTTAGCTAATGGATTTCTAAACTCTCTTGAAGCTAGACTGATTATGTAAGCAAAATCAGGTCTTTTTGACATATTTAACCACAAATAATTTCTATCACCATCCATTTCATTACTACGAAGTGCTATAACATGACTTGTAAGATTATTATCATACACTCCTACTCCAAAGCGATCTAATTCTAATGAAAAAGAGCCTCGTAATGGAGACATGAAGGTTGCAGACCCTGTAGTTCCATTTACAGATAACAGCAATTGTTCTATATCTGTCTCTGTAGGGGTATGCCAGCCACTTGGGCAAGGGTCTGTAAAGCTAGTAACTTTTGTTTTATACTCATACTGGTCATATCGCTTCCACGCATCGGTAGTAGTACCAGAAGGGAATTGAGCTAATGATGTATATTTGAATTCTCCTGCTCCACCATGAGGTTTAGGCTGAGTAGTATTCCAGTCTACTAGCTCATATCCATCAGCCTCTCTCCCCCATTGGAATACGGAGCCAAGCCCCCTATAATCTATTCCATCATTTGGGCTACGCCTTTCATAAGTCTGGTCATTACCAAAGTGCAAGTAGCTCGTAGCATCTGCATAGTAGGCTCCTAAGTTCTTATCTAGCCATACCTGCTGGTCGTATACCATCACCTTGCTATACACAAAGCGGTGCTCGTACTTATTCAAGCCTGGTGTTGCATAGTTATACTGCTTATCCTTTACTCCGCCTGTTGCCATTACTTTTAGATTAAATGGTTGAGTTGCGCTTGTGAGCTGTACTGGGATACTCGCAATCTCCTCATCTGCACTCCCTGCCTCTAATAGTGGTGCTAAGTATGGCGTAGGTTCTAAAACCTCTAATGTACCTGTAATCACATTGTAGAGATTTGGGTTGGTGTTTTTATGGAGTTTCCCTCCTGGTATCGTGAGTTTAAGGTTTCGCTGGTTTGCTCCTGTACCTATCGTTACCGTTTTGGTAAACTCACCAAACTCTCTACCATCGCCATTCTTATACGGTATCTTCACAGGAATTTTGTACTCGCTGTTGTCTATCTTACCCTGGTAAGTTTGGTTCGCTGGGCGTGGTCCCTGTACACTATTATCCTCCTTCCAAGAGAAAACATAAATACTGTGGTCTTGGAACTCTGCAAAGCCTACACCTATGCTATAGTTTTGCTCTACGGCATAGATGCCTACCTCCAATCTCGCCTTGATACTCCCTGGTTGGGGTTTTCCTTTTAGCGTATAGGTAACCACCTCTGAGGTGCCTGGAGCAACCGTTACATTGCTATTTTGAGAACCATCTATATCTACCGTCCCTGTGGGTCCTGGCGTTCCACTTGGGCCTGGTGCTGGTGTGTTGGTAATCGTAAGGGCAGAAGACAGGTCACCCGTCCATGCCGTAGCTCCATTATTGATGATAAGGAACTTCACTTTATGAGTACCAGAACCCGCAGGAATATCCACTCCTTGTTGGAAAACTCCTTCCCAACCTGCTCCCATCACCTGCATACTTACTCCTAATGGTGTAGAAGACCCCTTGCTTACACAGTTCCAATCATTTTGAGTAAAGATTTCCAAACACCTTTTCGTCAGGTTAAATATCATTGTACCTTCGGCTACATCCGTTTTGGTAAATTTATCCCTCTGCTCAGTCGTTAACTGAGGAAATAGCACTCCCTGCACTGAGGTCTCGGGTAATCCCGTGTGCCTTGCTATTTCCAAAGATGCCTTTGGCGTCTCTGTATTGATTCCGACTCTGCCATCGTACTCTGTCTGTGCACTGGCTAATATACTCATTAGCACCAGTGCTAAAGTCATTTTAAATCTCATATATCTATTATTTATGTTACTTCCTTGGGAATATTTGTTGAGCATAGAAACTGCAATTGGGTCGCCAGCCAAAGGCTGGCGACAATGTGCCTCCCTTCTCTCCACTCTTGTCTGATTTTGTTCTAAAAGAAGATTGACTAGCGCCTTGTCGCTCGCTTCGCTCGCGACTTTGCCTCCTGCATAAGCGAAAAAGTGAGAAGCAGGCAAACGCAAAAGCGCCGATAGGCGCGCGGGCAGAGCCCGCGCGCCTATCGGCGCTCTATATAGTCTTTTAAATAAGACTATATTTTGAAGGAAGGAAGGAAGGATAACAAATTATTGCACATACGCAAGTTTGCGTATGTGATATTTGTCATGTTTTGTATATTCCTTTTCATCCTTTTTTCATCTAATTGCGAGGCAAATATAAAACTTATTTTTTATCTGGCAATAGGGGGTAGGCTTTAAGCAGTAGGCAGTGCGTGGCAATTGGCGGTTAGCTTTTGGCTTTTAGCTGCTAGCTGGGGGTGGTTTGTTTGGGGTAAGTGCCTGCCGTGCTAGTGGCTAAGTCCATCGGCTGGTAGCCGTCACCGGCTACGGTGTAGTTGAGAATATTTTATCTTTACACAAAAAAAATAGGGAGCTATGCTATTGGATATGTTTTTTCCGAGAAGGTGCGTGGGCTGCAGTCAAATGATTGAAAGCGATAAAGCGGTGTGCGATGCCTGCTTAATGAATATTAGATTCTCTTATGATGATTTTGGAACAAAGAGCGAACTCTGGGCAAAGTGTAACCTGCTTTTCCCTTTGGAAAATGCTTTTGCACTGATGATTTTTGATGAGGTAGGATTAGGCAGGGAACTTATTCATCAGCTAAAATATGACGGCATAGAAAGCATTGGAAAAATCTTTGCAGACTGGACGGCTCAGAGGCTCAATTTCGGAGAAGACAAACCCGACTTGCTTGTAACCATCCCCCTACATCCAAAGAAACAAAGGATAAGAGGCTATAATCAGCTACATCTCTATGCGGAGGAGCTATCAAAGTTCTATGATATTCCGTTTGACCACCAAGCACTGAAGAGAGTTAAGTTTCAGAGAAAGGCGCAGGCAAAAAGAAATGCAGAAGAGCGGAAGATAAAAGGGCAAGCCTTCGCTTTGAATAAAGATATACGCGGGAAACATATCCTGCTGATAGATGATGTGATTACTACAGGAAATACAATGTCTGCCGCAGCGTGGGAGCTTCTGAAAAATGAGAACAAGCTGAGCATTCTGGTAATGGCAGTAGATTTATAAAAGCAAAAGCCGAAGACAAGTCTTCGGCTTTTGCACAGTATTCAAAATAATTATTTCAGCTTTTTCTTTACAGCTACTTGCTCATAAATTTCAAGCTGATCTCCGATTTCAATATCGTTATAACCTTTTAAGTTAAGACCACATTCGTAGCCTTTGGTTACTTCCTTCACATCATCTTTGAAACGCTTCAAGCTCTCGAGCTCGCCATCGTATTTCACAACGCCTTCTCTGAGGAGCCTTACTTTTGAGTTTCGGGTAACCTTTCCAGAGAGTACCATACAACCCGCGATGCTTCCCACTTTTGAGATTTTAAATACCTCACGGATTTCTACATTACCTATCACCTGCTCCTTGATTTCTGGAGAAAGCATTCCTTCCATCGCTTCCTTCACATCATCAATAGCATCGTAGATTACGGAATATGTACGGATTTCTATCTCTTCCTTATCTGCTAAGTCCTTAGCATTAGCTCCTGCACGAACATTAAAGCCAATAACTACAGCATCTGATGCAGTGGCGAGGAGAATATCGCTCTCGGTAATCTGACCTACTCCTTTGTGGAGGATATTGATCTGGATCTCCTCCGTAGAAAGCCTTTGAAGCATATCTGAGAGGGCTTCCACTGAGCCGTCAACATCTCCTTTGAGGATAATATTAAGCTCTTTAAAGTCTCCAAGTGCAATTCTTCGCCCAATTTCATCAAGGGTAAGATGCTTTTTAGTTCGGATACTCTGCTCTCTTTGTAGCTGAGAACGCTTGTTGGCAATAGATTTCGCTTCTTTCTCATCTTCAAATACTCTGAACTTATCACCCGCAGTAGGCGCCCCATCAAGCCCAAGAACGGTAACTGGCGTGGAAGGACCAGCTTCTTTCATCGCATGCCCTCTTTCATCAAGCATTGCTTTTACCTTACCGTGATTGGTTCCCGCAAGGATATAATCACCTATTCTGAGCGTACCTGCCTGAATAAGCATATTGGCAACATAACCTCTACCTTTATCAAGAGAGGCTTCTATAACTACTCCGTTTGCTGATTTATTAGGATTTGCTTTCAGCTCTAATAATTCCGCTTGCAGGAGGACTTTCTCGAGGAGTAAATCTACATTATTACCAAACTTGGCAGAAATCTCCTGAGACTGCACATTACCGCCCCACTCCTCTACAAGGATGTTGAGCGCAGAGAGCTGCTCACGGATTTTATCTGGATTAGCATTGGGCTTATCTACCTTGTTTATGGCGATAATCATAGGAACACCCGCTGCCTGAGCGTGAGAAATCGCTTCTTTGGTTTGAGGCATCACATCATCATCGGCTGCAATTACAATAATAACGATATCGGTAGCCTGAGCACCTCTGGCACGCATTGCAGTGAAGGCTTCGTGCCCCGGTGTATCGAGGAATGTGATTTTCTGACCATTATCTAACCTCACACTATACGCCCCAATGTGCTGAGTAATCCCCCCAGACTCACCTGCAATGACATTGGTTTTCCTGATATAGTCGAGAAGTGAAGTTTTACCGTGGTCTACATGCCCCATTACGGTAACCACTGGCGGACGAGGGAGTAAATCTTCTTCTCTGTCTGGCTCTTCGGTGGAAACTTCCTCTTCCAAGTCAGCATCCGAAAATTCTATTTTATAGCCGAACTCATCTGCTACGAGGGTAAGTGTATCGGCTTCCAAACGCTGATTCATCGTAACCATAACACCGAGCGAAAAACAAGCAGAGATAACCTCAGTAGGAGATACATTCATTAAACTCGCAAGCTCATTTACGGTAATATATTCGGTTACTTTCAGGGTTCTGTCCTGTGCTTCCAACTCTTGAAGATGCTCTTCCTGCTCTCTTCTAAACGAACGCTTCTCTCTTCTGTGCTTGGAAGTTTTAGACTTACCACCTTTATTGGTAAGTTTTTCCAGAGTTTCTTTTATCTGGTTTTTCACCTGCTCATCGGTAAGCTCCACAGGCATTACTCTCTCTTTTCTACCTTTTTTGTTTTTATTACCGCCTTGCTGGTTATTACCTCCCTGCCTATTGTTATTAGCTCCTCCCGATTGCTGACTCGGCTGCTGGGCAGGTTTTTCTATTCTCTTTCTCTTTTTCTTTTTATTGGCAGAAGCCCCTGCTGCCGATGGCTTAGGCTTATTCTCAAACTGAGAAAGGTCTATCTTCTCACCAACGATTTTAGGACCATCTAATTTCTGGTACTGAGTAACCACTTGCTCAGGCTTTTCAAACTCTACCTGAGTAATTTCCTCTTTCTGAGGTTTTGCTTCCTCTTTTGGTTCTGCTTTTTTAGAGGCTGGTTCAGGAGCTTTTTTCTCCTCTTTTTTCTTTTTCTCTTTTGCAGGAGCAGGCTTTTCTTCTTTCTTAGCCGATTTAGGTTTTGGCGATTCTAATTGAGTTAAATCAATTTTATCCAAAACATTGAGCTTAGACTTAGGTTCGTCTTTCGGCTCTGATTTAGTTTCAGCTTCTGGCTGAGGTTCTTCAATCTCCACAGGCTGCTCTTTTTCTTTGGAAGAGGTAAGGTCTATCTTCCCTAAGACTTTTGTCTCAGGTTTAAAATCTGCTTTTGCCTTTATTACCTCTGGTTTCTCAGGTTCTATTTCCAATTTTTCTTCCGGTACTTTGGAAATAACCACCTCGTGAGACGCCTTTCTTTGCTCGCTATCTTTTGCAAATTCGGCTTTCAGTGCAGCATAAGCATCCTCTTCCAATTGTGCGTTGGGGTTGTTCTCTACTTCAATACCTTTCTGAGCAAGAAATTCCACTACTCTATGGATTGAAATATTAAACTCCTTTACCGCTTTGTTTAATCTAATTTTTGGCATTTATTATTGAATACTTTTTTCTGTACTAAAGAGTACGATTTATTTTACTAATCTTATTTTTAAACAGGTTAATACTTTTATGAAAGAATTAATCTTCAAATTCTGCTCGGAGGATTTGTTTTACCTCTTCTATGGTTTCTTCTTCGAGATCTACGATGTTTGCCAGTGCATCTGTATCTTTATCTAAGACACTCTTAGCGGTTTCAAGACCTATTTTCTTGAATTCATCTATAATCCACTCTTCTATTTCATCTTTAAACTCATCAAGAGCCACATCATCATCTTCGCTGGTTTCTCTGTACACATCTATGGTATAGCCTGTAAGCTCAGATGCAAGGCGAATATTTACTCCTCTTCTACCGATAATTTTGGAGATTTCTTCCACAGGAGCATAGACCATCACGCTATTTTCATCGTCATTAACCTCTATTTTGTTGATGGACATATTCCCCAACGCTCTCTTGATATATACTTCTGGGTCTTTTGACCATTGGATGACATCTATATTCTCATTTCTAAGCTCTCTTACTACGCCGTGTATTCTTGAACCTCTTACCCCTACGCAAGCTCCTACTGGATCTATTCTGTCGTCTAATGCATCTACGGCTACTTTTGCTTTCTCTCCCGGTTCGCGTACGGAAGCTCGGATATTGATAGTCCCGTCCTGTATCTCTGGGATTTCAAATTCCAAGAGCCTGTCAAGGAAGGTTGGTGAAGTTCTGGAAACGGTAATCTGTGGTTTCGCTCCTTTAAAATCTACGCTTTCTACAATAGCTCTGATGCTTTCTCCTTTTTTGAAGAAGTCAGATGGAATTTGCTTTTTCTGAGGGAGGATAAACTCGTTTCCTTCATCATCTAAGAGTATAATATGCGTCTTTCTTATATGGTGCACTTCTCCGATAACGATTTCTCCTAATCTCCCCTCAAATTCTTTATAAAGCATCGCGTTATTATGCTCTTGGAGTTTTCCAGAGAGGATTTGTTTCAGAGTAAGGATATTCCTCCTTCCGAGCTGCTCAATAGGGATTTCTACCGTATATTCCTCACCAACTTCAAAGGTTGGGTCTATTTTTTTAGCTTCTGATATTTCAATTTCAAGGTCATCATCTTCAGACATTTGGTCTTCTACAATGGTTTTATTGAGGAAGATTTGGAAGTCTCCTTTGTCTGGATTCACAACTACATCAAAGTGGTCATCAGAATCATATCTTTTTCTTAACAAGGTTTTAAGGGAGTCTTCTATTATCGCCATCAGGTCTATCTTGCTTATCCCTTTTTCTTCTTTAAAATCCCCGAAGGAATCTATAAGTGCAATATTATTCATTCAAAGTGTATTTAAAATTTAATTACAATCAATGCTTTTTTTATTTCTGAGAGAGGAATAGTTCTTTCTTCCTCTACATCTATTTTTCCTTTTCCTATGTCTTTAGGTTTGCGGTATCTCAGTAGAAGGGTTACCGAAGTAGCGTCTGTACGAAGAAGTTCTCCTTTCAGTTTTTCGCCTTCATTAAAGGTGATTTCCACCTCTCGCCCGATATTTTTCTGATACTGACGCAGCTGGGTGAGAGGCTCTGTAAGCCCAGCAGACATTACTTGCAGGGAAAAGTCCTGCTCCTCTCTATCCAGGTTATTTTCTACGGCTCTGCTCGCATCCAGGCAGTCTTGAATGGAAACTCCTTTGTCGCCATCTAAGATAACTGTGATATCATTAGCTGCAGAGATTTTAAGGTCTATCAAAAACAAGTCTTCTCTCGTTTGGAGGAAGCTGTTGAGTAATTCTTCTACTTTCTCTTTAAACATCATCAATCCTTAGCTGTTTTAACTTCAAGGTACGAAAAAAGGCTTTTCAAAAAAGCCTGTCCATCTATCCCCGAAAAAATCTGGCGCAAAGATAAATGTTTTTTTGAGAAATGCAAATTATTTATTAACCAAGCTTTATAAAATGAATAAATTACATTACTTTTGCTCACTGAGCTTTGCGTAAATAAAGTCTTTTGTCAAATACTAAAATCAAAAACAATGAAATATTTCTTAATACTTTTAGCCTCTTTTTCTTTGGCAATAACCTCTTGTCAGCACACCAATGAAGCGCCTTCTAATGAAATTTCAACCGAAATCCCAAAGGAAGAAAAACCAAAACTCAAACTAACCGAAGTGGGCTTTAAAGGTAAGATAAACGCTGGGGAAAGCCTGCAAATAGATGGAGAATTTAATCTTAAGTCCCCCGTCCAGCATTTTAACCTCTCTCTCATCTCCAAAGAAACAAAAGAAGTAGCTCTTTCTCAGGATATAGCCTATTATTCTGGCATTGCACAATCCATATTCAGTGAGCATATTTTTATCCCCTCAGACTTTAAGGCGGAGCTCTATGATGTAGTTGCTAATATAACCGACAAAGAAGGAAATACAGAAACCTCTACCAAAGAGCTAAGCATAGCTCCTCCTCTGTTTAATATGACGGTGAATAGTCTCGGCGAGCAAGGCAAAGGCTACACAGGGAAAGATTTTAATATAAATGCAAGTGTAAAAGCTAATGACAGAATTATAAAAGAGATGAGAGTAGAAATCATCTCCAAACAAACACACAGCAAGCGAATAGATACTTCCTTTAAAGACTATAAAGGCAAAACCGAAATCTCCTTTAATGAAAACATACCTATACCACAAGATTTCCCAAAAGGTGAGTACTATATCATTATTATAGCCTATGACCTTAACGGTGGCTATACCTATTTTGAAAATATACTTCCTTTCTATTAAGCTAGGCAGTAAGCTAATAGGTAAAACTACTCTTAAAAATTTAAGTTAAACATCTTAAGTAACTCTAAAACTACTGATTTGCTCGGCGAAGATAGAGGATAACCGCAAGAGGAGTGAAAACGATGTTGGGAAGCCACATTGCGAGGAGTGGCGGTAGGGTATCATTCTCGGCAACGACTTTGAGTGCCTCAAAAGAGAAGACGAAAATAAAAGCGAGCGCAATGCCTATCGCGAGATTGAGACCGATGCCCCCGCGCCGCTTCTCGGAGGAGAGGGACAATGCGAGGATGGACAGGATGATGATAGATGCCGGCATAGAGGTACGCTGGTGGAGCTCTACGAAGTAGGGATTGATGTCTTTATTCCCCTTGCTAAGCTCCTGTTCTATAAGGCTGAGGAGCTCGGGAGTGGTGCGCGTCTGCCCCAACAGCCCATCTGGGAAGAGCTCTTCGGGAGTGTGCCCATAATCTACCCACTTGACATCACCGTTGTAGATTTTTTCCTTGTCCTTTGGTGCTTCTTTGCGCTCGAGGTAGCCATTGAGGGCGAATTTCTTCTTCTTTTCATCCCACTTAATATTATTGGCAACTACTTGGTGAATGAGCTTATTGTCTTTATTAAACTTCTGATAAGTAAAGCCCGTGCCGTCTTTCTCCTTGCGGCTATAGTTATTGATAAAGATATATTCATCCTTAGAGAGCTTGGTAGCTATCTGCACATTACCGAGGAATTTATCCCGATTCATAGCGCTGTAGGTATAGGCTTCCAGCTTGTTTTTCTTGGCATTTGCCCAAGGGAGGATGTAGTGATTAAAGCCCAAAGTAACCAGCCCGAGGAAGATTGATGCGATGAAATACGGCCTTGCAAACCGATGAAAACTCGCTCCACTGCTGATAATGGCAACGATTTCGGTATTATTTGCCATCCGTGAAGTGAAGATAATAATGGATACGAAGACCAATATGGACATAAAAGTGAGGAGGAGATAGACCATCCAATACGGATAATAATTAAGAAGAAAGAAATTGACGGTAAAGCCATTACTCTCTATCCTTGGGGATTTCTGCTGTACATCTATCACCACTACGATGATGGAGAGGAGCAAGAGCATAAAGCCCAGCGTCCCGAAGAATTTCTTAATGATATATCGGTCTATAATCTTCATCGTTTAGAGTCTGCTCTTTAAGATTGGGATAATGCCCTCCTTCCACTCATAGAAGTCGCCCGCGAGGATATGCTCCCTTGCGACCTTCACCAAATCGAGATAAAAAGCGAGGTTGTGGATAGAGGCAATCTGCTTGCCAAGATATTCCTTAGCGGAGAAGAGATGCCTTACATAGGCTTTGGAATACTCCTGATCTACAAAGCTGGCTCCCAACTCATCAAGTGGAGAGAAGTCATTTTTCCATTTTTCATTTTTAATATTCATTACCCCTTGCCAAGTGAAGAGCATTCCATTTCTGGCATTGCGGGTAGGCATTACGCAGTCCATCATATCCACGCCCAAGCCTATACTCTCCAAGATATTCCAAGGAGTACCTACACCCATCAGGTATCGGGGCTTGTCTTTTGGGAGGATATCGGTAACCTCATCGGTTATTCGGTACATTTCCTGCTCGGGTTCGCCTACGGAAAGTCCTCCAATAGCATTACCTTCGGCACCTTGCTCGGAGATAAACTCCGCTGAAATCTTCCTTAAATCCGAATAAACAGAACCCTGAACGATAGGGAAAAGCTGTTGTTTATGTCCATAGATTTCGGGATTATTTTTCGTCCATTCTATACATCTTTTCAGCCATCTGTGGGTCATTTCCATCGATTTCTTTGCAAGGTTGTACTCGCAAGGGAAAGGGGTACACTCATCAAACGCCATAAAGATATCCCCACCGATTTGTCTTTGTATCTCCATAGACTTTTCGGGAGAGATGAAGTGGTAGCTACCGTCTATATGGGACTTGAACTTCACGCCCTCTTCGGTCATTTTCCTCGTATCGGAAAGTGAGAAAACTTGATAGCCCCCAGAATCGGTAAGTATAGGCCTGTCCCAGTTCATAAACTTGTGAAGCCCACCCGCCTGCTGCATAATCTCCATACCAGGGCGAAGATAGAGGTGGTAGGTATTCCCAAGGATAATCTGAGCTTTAATATCTTCTTTGAGCTCTCTTTGATGAACAGTTTTTACAGAAGCTACGGTGCCCACAGGCATAAAAATAGGGGTCTGTATCTGCCCGTGATCGGTAGTAATAACCCCTGCTCTTGCTTTGCCCGTAGTATTTTGTTTTACTTCAAAGAATTTCATTATCTGAATCTATTATTTAAGTAGGTTATTTAAGGTCTTTGCCCTCTTAAAAAGGAAGGCAAAGATAAGATTAGTTTTCTATTATCGCTTTATTCGCTTAGGCTTTTTGGCTTCTTCCTCTGCCTTTTGTTTTTTTATTTCTTCCTGTGCTTGGTTGTAGAGGCTGTCGTCTGACTCATAAGTTTTCGGGCTATAATTAGGTGTATCGAGGAAGATGTCTTGCCACTTGATGAGCCTGTCCGTCGTATTCCAATTAAAATCTGGGAAGAATCTTTTTTCCTTAGAGATAAGACTCATCGGGTAGGTTTCCATATTCGCACCGATATTGCAGGAAATAATCTGCACTCTTCTCTCCTCAAAGTTGGCATCAATCTCACCACAGGTAGAGAGTGTAATCCCTATTCGCTCCTTTTGGTTGGTCTTTTTGTTTACATCATCTGCATAGGTAATTGCTTGTGCATTTCCAATGACCTTCGCTTGCTTAATATCATTATTCTGATACTCTACGAGCATATATCGCCCCTTTACTTGGTCAAATTCATCTTTATTGTTTAGAGAATCTGATTTGCTGATGGCAAAGGCATTACCTATAACTTTTAGTGAATCTATATGCTCATTGGTGGTATCAAAATAGGCTTCAATCTTATCTCCCGTGATTTGCTTCTCCCCACTCCAAAGAATGGGTTTATCGAACAGATGGAGTATGCCATCGGTTTCATTAAAGGCTAATGAATCTGCTCTGCCCTGAGCATTAGACTTGAAAAATCTTGCTTTTTTATAAGCCCTCAGAAAACTTTTCTTCTTATACGGATTTACAGAATCTGGCTTCTGGAAAGAGATAAACCGCTCTGCTGAGAAATACATCGTATCATTGGTGAGAATTTTAACGGCGTAGGGTTTTCCTGTAATCATCGCTGAGTCTTTCCTCTGATAAATTTCTCCGTATCCTCCTTTTATGTATCGATTTTCGTTTGGGTCGTCTAAGGTTACATTGCCCTTCCCCGTACCATAACCTGTAGAGCGGTTGAAGTAGAGCTTATCCCCCGTTAGTTTCTTGCTATTATAATATATAATAGAGTTTTTGTTTAGGAAGACCTCGTTTGTATTCTGATTGAAATGCCCCTGCTCGGTATAGAGCCTGTTGCGAGGGTTTGCCTTATCATAAATCGTGGTGGCACCAGAGAAATAAGCGATATTCGTTAGCTGATTCTGCTTGATATTTGCGCCTTCTACGGTGTATTGAGGATTATCTATACGCACATTTCCAGTAAAGTCTATCACCTTTGAATTTACATCATAGGTAGCGGTATTGGTATACATCTTACTGCCCTGATTATCGGTAATAGTACCTCCAGTATTAAAGTATGCCTGATTGCTCTTCCTGTCGTAATAAAGTATATCGGTAGTAATGGTCTGCTTAGGGTCTGTAAGCACTACATTTTTCCTTGCAATGCCCCGCTCTGTATTCCCGTCGTATTCCATTTCATCTGCGGTAATGACGGAGCCATCGGCATTTTGTAGCTTCACATTACCATAGGCTTTTACGAAGTTTTCCTCGCTATAGAGTACTACTTCATCTGCTGTGAGTACAGAGCCGTTATGAGAAAAATTCACATTTCCAGAAAAGAAAGGGTTTCCAGAATATTTATCTTTCTCTACTCCAAACTTGTCCGAATGATTATGCTTTATCTTCTCTGCCTGCTCTGGATTAGCCGATTTTTCAGGTGTAAAGAAAGTATCTTTGGTCAGCTTTTCCTGACTTTGGAAGCCTCCATACCCAAAAAAGAAAAGAAATATGATAACGAAATACTTCATATAACAATATAAAAAGGTACAACGCACAAAATACGATGTACCTTATATTCCTCAATTAAATTTAATTAATCTTCCTTTCTCTTTCCATAAAAATACAGGGAATGGCTTGATATCTCCACACCAAAAGTCTCTTCTATGGACTGCTTGATTGCCTGAATTCTCGGGTCACAGAACTCGATAATTTCCTCAATCTCCCTTTTCCCTCCTTTTTTGTAGAGGATAAGGTGGTCGTGCTGCTTATCAAAATAAGATTTCTCATAAGAAGCAATAGTTGCCGTTTTCTCACCAAACTGATGCTTACGGATAAGCCCTGCTTCCAAAAAGATTTCAATTGTATTATAGATGGTCGCTTTGGATACATGATACTTCTTCTTCATCATCAGAAGATAGAGGTCATCTACATTAAAATGGTCATCAAATTTGTAGATTTCTTCCAGTATCGTGTATCTTTCCGGTGTATTTCTATAGCTTTTTTCTTTAAGATACTGCCTTAGAACATCTTTGATTAGCTCAATGTTTGATTCCTTTTGTTTTAGTTCCATATTCAATTATTTAGATTGCAAAAATATTGAATTTAAAATAATTATTAAAACAAATAAAAATTATTTCTCATCGTACCCCTCTCCTTCTTTTATTAAAGACTCATCAATCCTTTATTCTTTTTGTATTTTTGCCGAGATAAACCGACTAAAAATGAATTTAAAACTCCATAAACCCCTTTGTATTTTTGATTTGGAAACTACAGGAACTGACATTTCCAAAGACAGAATTGTAGAAATCTGCATCTTAAAAGTAAACCCAGACGCCTCCCGAGAGAGCAAAACCTGGCTCATCAACCCTGAAATGCACATCCCAGAAAAAGCAAGTGAAGTACACGGGATTTATGATGAAGATGTAGCCGATAAACCCACCCTCAAAGACATTGCCCCACAAATAATGCAAATGCTCTCAGGAGCAGATTTAGGAGGGTTCAACTCCAATAGGTTTGATGTACCTCTACTCGCCGAAGAGCTCCTGAGAGTGGGGATAGATTTTGACCTCTCAAAAATAAAATTGGTAGACGCTCAGGTCATCTACCACAAAATGGAACCCCGAAACCTCAGCGCTGCCTATAAATTCTACTGCAATAAAAACCTTGAAAATGCACACTCCGCCGAAGCAGACACCCTTGCTACCTTTGAGATTTTAGATGCCCAAGTCGAGAAATATCAGGATATCCCTAACGACATCAGCTCGCTGAGCGAAATCTCCTACCATAATAAATTTGCCGACCTCGCAGGAAATATTATCTATAACGAAAACGGCGTAGAGGTCTTTAATTTCGGGAAATATAAAGGACAGCCCGTAGCCGAAGTCTTTAAAAAAGATATTGGCTACTATGGCTGGATTCAGAATGCCGACTTCCCTCGATACACCAAAAAAGTCTTCACAGCGATACAGCTGAAATCAAAGTTTTAGCCCCCATAGTCAGTAAAGAGGCAGCCACTCGCGTGGCAAGCATAGCTTCCAGCTAAGGGACTTATCCACTCGCGTGGCAGACACAGCTTCCAGCTGAGGGACTTATCCACTCGCGTGGCAGACACAGCTTCCAGCTGAAGGACTTATCCACTCGCGTGGCATTCACAGCTTCCAGCTGAAGGACTTATCCACTCGCGTGGCAGACACTTATATCGTAGCTGGTGGGGCGATTGTTTTTAAGTGCTCCCCACGCAGTAGGCTTGGGTGGAGCTGGAAACGCTGCAATCTTCCTCCAATGAAACCCAAGTGGAGCTAGAAACAGTGTTTCTTCTTCCAATGAAACTTAAGTGAAGCTAGAAACGCTCGAATTTTCTTCCGATGAGAAAAATATTGACAAGATTCACGCGAATTTTCCTCCAATGAAAAAAATATTGACAAGATTCACGCGAATTTTCTTCCGATGAAAAAAATATTGGCAAGATTCACGCGAATTTTCCTCCAATGAAAAAAATATTGACAAGATTCACGCGAATTTTCTTCCGATGAAAAAAATATTGGCAAGATTCACGCGTTTCTTCCTCCGATGAGAAAAATATTGACAAGATTCACGCGTTTCTTCCTTCAATGAGAAAAATATTGACAAGAATCACGCATTTCTTCCTCTATTTCTGCTAAGGGAGTATTATAAACCACTCTCCTTAATCTCCTCACTGAAAAATTTAGGGGCAAGGATTTATAAACCCTTGCCCCTTTATATAAAATATTATGGATACTCACGAACTATTTATCCTTTTTATTCTTTGAAAACCACTGAACGCCACATTCGAGGAATTTCTTGAAATCCTCCTTCTCCATATAGCCAGAGACTGGGGTATTGATGACCTTCCCGTCTGGTGTGATGAGGACATAGTGTGGCTGTGAGTTGTTCTCAAAATTCACTTGCTGAAACATACTCCACTTATCACCAATGGTCTTGATTTTTTTCATCTGCCCACCACCTATATCTATTTTGGTTTGCTCAGCTTCAGGGAGAGGCTCTTTGTCGTCCACATAAAGGGACGCGAGGATGAGTTCATTTTGAAGAATCGGGAGGATATCGGGCTCTGACCATACGAACTCCTCCATCTTTCGGCAGTTTTCGCAGCCATATCCTGTAAAGTCTAAGAGCACAGGCTTGTTCTCTTTCTTGGCGATTTCCATTGCCTCGAAGAAATCGTGGGAAGGGTGCATCCCGAGTATTCCGTCTTTCTCATCATAGAAATAGCTCACATTAAGCGGAGGAAGAATCCCACTGAGGAGGGAGAGCTTTGGTCTTTCCGATGGCACAAGCCCCTGCACGAGATAAACCAAAAAGCCGATGCTCAAGAGCCCGAAAGCCTTTCTCCCATTAGAGATTTTCTCGTTCTTATTATCGTGAGGGAATCTTATCAACCCAAAAAGATAGAGGACTAAACCAAGGGTAATGATAATCCACAAAGCGATGAAAAGCTCCCTTTTGAGGAGGAAGATTTTTGAAACTAAATCTGCCTTGGAGAGGAATTTTAGCGCCAGCCCGAGTTCTATAAATCCAAGTACTACTTTTACGGTATTCATCCACCCGCCAGACTTTGGAAGCGCTTGAAGCGCCTGTGGGAAAAGCGCCAATACCCCAAACACAATAGCCCAAGAAAGCCCGAAGCCCGCCAGTGCAAAAGTGAGGAGCATAGGGACATTTGCAGAGCCTGTAACGGCACTTCCCAAGAGCGAACCGAGGATAGGTCCCGTGCAGGAGAACGATACAATCACTAAGGTAAGTGCCATAAAGAAAATACCGATAATACCGCCTGCTTCTTCTGCTTTGGAGGACTTATTAGCGATGGAACTCGGCAGCGTGATATTATAATAACCAAAGAAGCTGCCCGCAAAGAAAATAAAGATGATAAAGAATGCGAGATTGAGCCATACATTGGTGGAAATCTCATTAAAAATATTCCCTGCGATACCGTCTATAAGGTGGAAAGGTACGCTGAGGAGTACGAAGATGAGCAGGATAAAGAACCCATAGAGCAGGGCATCTCTTCTGCCCTTTGCTTTGTCCTTCGCTGCTTTTGTAAAGAAGGAAACCGTAAGGGGAATCATCGGGAAGACGCAAGGTGTAAGCAAAGCGATAAGCCCACCTACAAAACCGAGGAAAAGGTAAGTCCAATAATTCTCCTCACCAGAGACTACGGCTTCAGCACCACAATCGGCTTGAGGGTTTTTATAATCAAGGCTCTCTATTTTCAAGTTTTTAGGGTCTAATGGAGTAGTTAGCTCTTGCTTCTGAGGTTCTTCTACGGTATTTTCCGTTGTTTGAGTTTCGGCAGGATGAAGCTCATCGGTTTTTGGGGTTGCTTCCTCTGCTTGGGAGGGAGCTTCTACAGCGCTGAGCTTTGAAGAAAACTCGAGGGTATTGGGAGCAAGGCAGACTCTATCATTACAAGTCTGATAGGTAATCTCCGCAACTACATCTGTGGGTTTGGTTTTATCTTTTAGCTTAAATTTCTGTTTAAACACCGCCGTATTGGAGTAATAGACAATAGTTCCTCCAAATGCATCGGAATACTCTTCTATCTTTTTACCTACTTCTACAAACTTGCCTGTGGGGAGTACATTCGCCCCAGAAATGATGTATTCGGTAGGGATTCCTGTATCTTCGGGGATGTCTTTGGAGTAAATATGCCAGCCGTTCTCCATAGTTGCAGAGAGTACTGCCTCATACTGCTCATTGCCGAGCTCTTTTACTTCAAATTTGAACTTCACAGGGTTCTTTACCTGTGCATTTGCTATTACCCCAACGAAAAACAGGGCGTATAAAAACCATTTTCTAAGCATATATGTCTTGTTTGAGTTTAATCGTATTAAGTTTATTTATCAATATATTTAAGATTCATTATCATTAATAATCCTCACTTCTCTTTGTGGGAATGGGATATTGATTCCTGCTTTATCAAGCGCTATTTTTATCTCCTCTTGGAGGCTTTGGAATGCAGGGTGATAATCTTTCCTTGCTGCCCACGCTTGCACAGTAAGATTTACAGAACTGTCTGCTAACTCGCTTACGAATATAACAGGTACGGGGTTCTCTTTTATTCGGCTATCATTTTGGAGTACTTTTAAGATGATATCTCTGGCATCTTTTATATTGGCAGAGTAATCTATCCCTATGGTATATTCTATTCTTCGCTGAGTAATTTTAGTAAAATTCCTTATCACCGAATTTGCAAGGGTACCATTGGGGCTGAATACTTTTAAGCCCTGATTGGTGGTAAGGGTAGTATAGAGCAGGTCTATTTTCTCTACCGTACCTTCTGTGCCTGCATTGTTTTCTATATAATCTCCCACTTCAAACGGACGGAAAAGCAGGATAAGCACCCCTCCTGCAAAGTTGGAAAGCGAGCCCTGTAATGCCAAGCCTGCTGCGAGTACCAATCCCGAAAATGCACCGAGGATAGCCGTAGTCTGGAAACCTAAATTAGACGCTACCACCAGGATAAGCAGTGCATAGAGTGTAAATTTGATAATAGAAGTGAGGAAGCCACGAAGTGATGGATCTACATTTCTCTGCTCAAAACGGTTTTTGAGGATTTTAAGGAAGGTCCTGATAACAAAAAGCCCAACCACAAGCCCCAAACCCGCTCGTATAGCATCTGGAATAAAATCGATTACCCAGCCGATAAGCTTCTGAATATATAAGGTAAGGTCTGTAACCGAATTGGAAATCTCATTGCTAATATTCTCAGGTTTTATTTGCTCTAAAACCTGTTCCTTTTTATCCAACAGTGAGGGTTCGGTTGCTTTGATTATAGAATCTTCTAACATATACAGTATTGATTTGTGCAAAAATAATAAACCCCCTCGCTAATCTCTAATATTTAACAGATTTTGTGTTTCTTCGCGTGCCTGCTTCCTGCGGTCTTGCCTGTGGGGGATTATCCCTAAAACCTCAGCATCTGCATCTGTGAGTATCCAAATCCTTTGCTTTTCTATAGTGGAGAGCTTCTCATCTTTGAAGAATTTTGAAACCTTTTTTCTACCCTTCATCCCTGTGGGAAAGAATATATCTCCTGTATTTTTTCGTCTGAGTTTTAATGGGAATTTAACTCTGTGGGCATCAAATTTCCAGAGAAAAGCAGGCAAAGGCTCATCAATATAATCTGAAATACAAATGGTATTGGTATGTGCAGCATCCTCTATCACAATCTCGTGAATCTCCTGCTTGTGGGCATCATTCCTCTCCTGTAAGATAAGTTCATCTCGGTTGATAAAAAGGTAATGGCTCCCAGAGATGAAAACAGCTCCCGTTTGAGAACTAAAAATTTTCTCTATTTCGGTTAAGTTTTCAAAGCCGAAGTTTTTGAGGATTTCAAACTGTACAAAAGGGCTTTCCTCCACAAGTTTGGTTTTATTGATAACAATATCCCCTCTATCGGTATGGGATAAGCCATTAAAAACCTCATCAACTTTCCCTTCTGCAAAAGTTTTAGCTTGGCTGAGCAGATGCAGAGACTTATTAAAATTATTGAGAAAATGAGGGCTAAGCTCACTGAGGAGTGGGGAGATATGGTTTCTTATTTTATTCCTCAGATAGTCATCTTTTTTATTGGATTTATCTTCTCTGTAAGGGATTGAGCACCGCTCAGCATAATCATAAAGCTCCTCTTTTGTGAAATTGAGCAGTGGGCGGAGGATATTTTCCCCTTTTGAAGGGATGCCACAAAGCCCCTTAATACCCGAACCACGAGAAAGATTGATAATAAAAGTTTCCAACTGGTCGCCCAAATGATGCGCCGTAACCAAGTAATCTATCCTATGCTCTTCTAAAAGACTGTAGAAAAACCTGTACCTGAGCTCCCTTGCCCAGAGCTGAATAGAGCCGCTTGCAGGCTTACCATCTCCATTAGATACACTATATAGATATACAGGAATATTCTTTTCTTGGCAGAATGCCTCCACAAGCTGCTGGTCAAGATTGGAATCCTCTCCGCGAAGATGATAATTGATATGTGCCACAAAAAGCTGAGCCCCTCCCTGAAAAACCTCAGCAAAGAGAGAGGCAAGCACCATAGAATCTACCCCACCGCTCACGGCGAGGAGGTATTTCTTCTCCCGAAAATCTACACAAAGGCGCTCGAGTTCGGCTTTAAATCTCTCAATACTTAGCACAGGATTTATTTCTTAAAATATTTTAAAGTTTAGCAAAGATAGGTATCTTTTAAAAATGAATTTGTACTTTTGACCGCAATTAAAGGCAGTATCTGCCCAAAAATCCATTATAAAATTTAAATCTTTATAGCAATGAAAGTAATGAAATTCTTAGCCATTGGAGCAATGGCACTGGGGTTAATGAGCTGCGTGAGCAAAAAGCAGTACGACAGCCTTAACCAAAACTACAAGCAAAGCCTTGAAAACCTCGCCGAAAGACAAAGGGAGATTCAGGAGCTTAGAGGGCAAAATGCTGGGCTCGCAAGTGAGAACAGCCTGCTGAAAAGCCAAAACGACGCCCTTAAATCTTCACTCGATGCCTGCCTTTCCAACACTGGAAAGTCTTCTGCGAATATCGACAAGCTGGTGGGAGAAATCAACGCATCTAACGCGTACATCAAACAGCTCATCGCATCCAATTCGAGAAACGACAGTTTAAATCTCGCACTGTCTAACAAACTGAAACGAACACTGGACAATGTAGCCGACAAAGATGTAGAAGTAAAAGTACTGAAAGGCGTGGTAATGATTTCCCTCTCCGACAAAATGCTCTACCAAGTGGGCAAATATGATGTACTCCCAGCAGCACAAGAAGTACTCGGCAAAGTGGCAAGGGTAATCAACGACTATGATACTTACAGCGTATTGATTGAAGGAAATACCGACAACACACCGCTCAACTCCTCCAATGTACCAAAAGACAACTGGGAGCTCTCCGCACTAAGGGCAACCTCCGTAGCGAAGATTCTCCAAACTCAGTTCGGCGTAAATCCTAACAGAATTACCGCTGGCGGACGAGGAGAGTTTAACCCTAAAACAACCAACGCATCCGTTTCTGGCAGAGCCGAAAACCGTAGAACAGAAATCATCATAATGCCAAAACTGGATGAATTTATGAAGCTAATGAACATAGCTCCCGTGAAGAAATAACTTTTTCATCTCTATACAGGAAGTCCTGAAACAAATGTTTCAGGATTTTTTTTGGGGTCAGAGAGGGTCAAAGACCACTTTTTTGTGGTCTGAGACCACTTTTTTGTGGTTCAGAACTCCTTTTTTATAGTCTGAGACCACTTTTTTCCGGTTCAGAACTCCTTTTTTATAGTCTGAGACCACTTTTTTCCGGTTCAGAACTCCTTTTTTGTGGTTAGGAACCAGAAAATTTAGGTTAAGAACCTAAAAATTGATAAAAAACAGTAAGATTTTTGCTAAAATGATAATCTCGACTTTTTATTTAGCTGGAGCTACCTCCCTACAAACTAAAAACAGATATAATCCATAAAACCTTATACTTCGCCTCTTAGTTAAAGTTTGTGAAAATAGACGGATGGGAAAGAGAAACGAGTATTTTTGCAGGGCAAATGGCGCGGTTTATTTTTATTTTTATCGTAGTTATAGCTCAGATAAGACTGGGCGCACAGGTATTCAGAGGACAAGTCTTTATGAAAGAAGACGCACAGGTGTTCCTCAACCATATCTATGTAACCAATCTGAGCACCCACAAAACAGTACTCACAAACTACAATGGCGAATTTAGCCTCAGTGTAAAAGCAGGTGATAAGGTGAGATTTACCTCCATTATCTCCGAGAGGAAAGATATTAGCGTATCTCAGGAAATGCTCAACAATAGCCACAATTTTATAGAACTGAAACGAGCGTATATAGAAATCCCAGAAGTGGTGATTCGCTTCAAACCCACAGGAAACCTCCACGCTGATGTAGCGAAACTAAAAGCAGCTGAAAAGACCTTAGAAGTACGAAAGGTAATCGGGCTGCCAGAGCCTAAACTAAGCGGAGAACAAACTTCAGATCCATTAGCCTTTGCAGGCGGTGGGCTATCGCTCAACCTGAATGCAATCTACGACCTTATCTCGGGAGAACAGAAGAAAAAAGAGCGGTTGCACGAATATGAGAAAATGACGAGAAACATTAGCGCTGTGAGAAAATACTTCGGAGACGAGTACTTCACAAGGCTGAAAATCCCAGTAAATATGATTGATAATTTCCTTCAATTTATCTATTCATCGGACAATATCGCTCATTATATAGAGAGTAAAAACTTGGAAAGCATCGCCATCTACATAGAAAAATATCAGCCCATCTACCTGAAACGGCTTCAAAATTCTAAAATAATGAGCTTAGAAAACTCAAAAGGATAATGATATTAGCTCATCTCAACACCTTACTTAATGCCTTAAAATCCCTTAGCTTTCCTAAGATGATGCGGGTTATTGGGCTTTTGCTCAGGCATCCTTTATTCTCGGCTCTTAGCTTCTATGCTACGATGAGAACGATTCATCAAACCCAAAAATACTTCCCCAATACTCACAATAAGAGCGGAAAAGGGAATGCCTTTAGGCACGCACTCTGGTGCTGCACCATTCTGATGTACTGCTGTAAAATCTCCTCCCCACGCAAAGCCCTCAGCTGGTGCAAAAAGATGACAGATACACACGAAGAACTCTTCCCTAACCTCCCCCTCGAAAAGCAAATGGACCTGCATAATAACAAGGTGGGAATGGATATCTTCACAGAAATGCTCAATGGAATACACCGACAATTCTTTGAGATGAATTTCTTTATTCCCATACTCCTCGATAAGCTGAAAACAGCAGAAATTCTCAGCGATGAAAACTCAAACTCACAAAACGAACTGGTATATATAAAGGATTAAACCTTTGGCAGTCTAAGGAAATAGACCTACTTTTGAGGGGTGTTTAATCAGAGTTTTAATGCCTCGCTACCCCATACTTATATCGTGTATAGCTTTCGTACTTGGGATTTTGTTTCAAGATGCGCTTTCTTGCGATAGAATGTGGATTTATCTACTGGTAGCAACTGCTTTTATACTTTCATTAGCCTCACTGAAAATCTATGTACGGTATATTTCAATTGTATTCATCAGCATTTTATTTTTCGGTCTTGGGGCGTTTTCACTTTCATTAAGACAGGGAAGAGATATTCTCCCGCTTCAAAAAGATGAAATCATCACCTTTATACTCGACAAAAAACTCAATTCAAACCTTAAAAACAAAAGGTATGAAGTCATTATTCTGGATAAATCAAGACCGATAAAAGCTACGCTATCCATCCCAAAAGACTTTCCAGAGCTGGATTATACGCATTATTACAGAGGAAAAGGCTTTATTAACAGGATTAAAAAACCTGAGCACAGCTATCAGTTTGATTACAGTAAATATATGAGCAGGCGAGAGATTTATTATCAAATCTATTTGTCTAATGCTTTTGAACACGCCGAGAGAAACTACCTCTCCCCTACCGAAAAAATAAAGCAATACAGGCTAAATGTCCTCAGAAAAATTGATAAATCCCAGCTCCCAAAAGCCAATAAAGAACTGCTGAAAGGGATTATCCTTGCCGACCGTACAGAGATAGACGAGGCTACCAATGATGACTTTACCCGAACGGGATTGGTGCATATACTGGCTATTTCAGGCTCACATATGGTGATTATCTTTGGGCTGGCCTACTTCCTTCTTTCCCAGATTTGGCTGTTATCTAAAAGATGGAGAGTGCTTTTCTCCCTTGCTTTTATTTGGGCTTTTACGGTGTTTATAGATTATGGTAGCTCGGTGGTGCGCTCGAGCATTATGATTAGTATATATTATATATATGTGTTGCTCAAAAGAAAACCTGACTTATTGCAGTCCGTGAGTTTATCAGCACTGTTTATTCTCGGTTTTAATCCTCACCAGCTGTTTGATGTAGGTTTCCAGCTGAGCTTCTCGGCAGTACTTGGGATTTATTGGCTTAATAGACCTATTGCCAAGCTATTCCCAAAAGTGGATAGCAAAATATATCAGTACTTCTCATCCATAATATCGATAACACTATCAGCACAAATTGCCACGCTACCATTGGTTTTATATTATTTTCATCAGTTTCCTTTAATATCCTTGGTGTCTAATATCTTCGCCATTCCATTAGCAGAAGTAGTAATTATCTATTCTGTTTTTATGGCGATATTCATAGGTCTCGGCTTTGAGATACTCTGGTTAGAAAAGGGTTACGACCTCATCTCCTCTCTCTTCCTCAATACTGTACACTTCTTCGCTGGCTTTGACACACTGCTCATTGAGCAAATCCCAATGAATATTATAGAAGCTGTCTTTTTAGGCATTACAATCTACTTCCTTAGGTCTCTATTGATTAACTTTAATGCTAAAAACAGTATATGGATAGGTTTCTCTGTCTTAATATTTCTTTCTCTAAGATTTACCTTTAATATTTTAGCCTATAACACCGATGAATTTTTAGTGCATAAACATTACAGGAAAAATATCTTTTCTATTAAGAATAATAATAAAATAATATTTTACATACCCGAAGACGGAGATTCTACACAGATAAAAAAATACATTTTACTCCCTTATTCCATACACTCCAGAACTAAAAATATAGAATGCAAAACCTACGGCAAAGAAGTGAATAAAATACTATATAACAAAACTTTATACGACACTCAAAACACCGATTAAAATTCCCTTACAGTATACTTCCTTTTGAGCATAAAAGCCACGAGAACAAAGCCCTGATTTATTTAGATAAAATACAAAATTTTGTTTTATGACCAAAACCCCTTGTTAAAATGATTTAACAATTTCTACTTTTGTGGATATAAAATTTAACGAAAAACTATGTCAGGATTTTTTAGTTCTACAGTAGGTAGAAAGTATGCAATGGCATTATCAGCTATGTTCTTATTGATCTTTTTGATTATGCACCTTTCTCTGAATATGGTTTCTGTATTTAGCGAGAATGCATTTAATGAAGGGTCTCATTTTATGGAAAGTAATCCTCTGATTCAGTTCTTAATGCAACCGATTTTGATGTTTGCGGTTATTTTCCACTTCGTAATGGGATTCGTTTTGGAGATCAGAAATAAAAAGGCAAGACCTGTGAGATATGCTGTAAGTGGAGCTTCTGCAAACTCTACTTGGATGTCCAGAAATATGATGATTTCGGGAGGGTTTATTCTTATCTATCTCGTTATTCACCTTATAGACTTTTGGTTTCCTACCATATCTAAAAACTATTTAGGAGCTGAGGCACACGGTACTGCTTACGAACACCTGAGAATGCAGTTTAGTGCTGTATGGAGAGTAGCCTTATATCTTGTGTCTTTTGTATTATTAGGACTTCACCTTGCACACGGTTTTCAGTCTTCGTTCCAGTCTATTGGAGCAAGGCATCCTAAATATACGCCTTTCATCAAGGCACTCGGAAGATGGTACTCCATACTTATCCCTGTAGGATTTGCTATTGTAGCTATATATCACTTTATTTCTCAAACCGTTTAAATCATTAGTATTTAGCGTAAAATTAATTATTAAATTAAAAAAATGAGCGTACTAAATTCAAAGATTCCAGCAGGTCCATTAAAAGACAAATGGAAAAATCATAAAGACCATATGAATCTCGTAGCACCGAACAACCGCGATAAGATTGATGTTATCGTTGTAGGAACGGGGCTTGCAGGAGGTTCAGCAGCAGCTACACTGGCAGAACAAGGGTATAATGTAAAAGCATTCTGCTATCAGGATTCCCCAAGAAGAGCGCACTCTATCGCAGCACAAGGGGGTATCAATGCAGCGAAAAATTATCAAGGTGATGGCGACTCCATATACAGACTATTCTACGATACGATAAAAGGTGGTGACTACCGTGCAAGAGAGGCAAATGTATACCGCCTCGCAGAGGTTTCTGTGAATATTATTGACCAATGCGTAGCTCAAGGCGTACCTTTCGGTCGTGAGTATGGCGGACAGCTCGATAACCGTTCCTTTGGTGGGGTTCAGGTAAAGAGAACTTTCTATGCTAAGGGACAAACTGGGCAGCAGCTTCTGCTCGGTGCTTACTCCGCTATGAGCCGACAAATCGGTAAAGGAAGAATCAAAATGTATAACCGCCATGAGATGCTTGATCTCGTTATCGTAGATGGTAAAGCAAGAGGTATTATCGCAAGAAACCTCGTAACTGGCGAGATAGAAAGGCATTCTGCTCACGCAGTAGTTATCGCTTCTGGTGGCTATGGTAATGTCTATTTCCTCTCTACCAATGCTATGGGCTCCAACTGTTCTGCAGCTTGGAAAATCCACAAGAAAGGGGCATACTTTGCAAACCCTTGCTTCGTACAGATTCACCCGACTTGTATCCCAGTACACGGAACTCAGCAATCTAAACTCACACTGATGTCTGAATCCCTAAGAAACTCTGGAAGAATCTGGGTTCCTAAGAAAATTGAAGATGCCGTAGCCGTTCGCGAAGGCAAACTAAAACCTCAAGATATAAAAGAAGAAGACAGAGACTACTACTTGGAGAGAAGGTACCCCGCTTTCGGTAACCTCGTTCCGAGAGATGTGGCGTCCAGAGCAGCTAAGGAAAGATGCGATGCTGGTTTTGGTATTGAAAATAACGACACAAAAGAAGGCGTATTCCTTGATTTCTCTACCGAAATCCTTAAAAAAGGTAAGGAAGCAGCTTTAGAAAAAAATATTCACAACCCTACCGACCAGCAAATCTATGACCTCGGTAAGGCTTGGGTAGAGGAAAAATACGGTAACCTTTTCATTATGTATGAAAAAATCACGGCCGATAATCCTTATGTAACTCCAATGAAGATTTACCCAGCGGTACACTATACTATGGGTGGTGTGTGGGTAGATTACAACTTGATGTCTACCATCCCTGGCTGCTTCGTAATTGGTGAGGCAAACTTCTCAGACCACGGTGCTAACAGGCTTGGTGCCTCTGCACTGATGCAAGGCCTCGCCGATGGATACTTCGTACTGCCTTATACTATTGCAGACTACCTTTCTGCGGATATTAGAACAGGCGTTATCCCTACCGATACACCAGAATTTGAAGCAGCGGAGAAAGAAGTAAAAGACAGAATCAACTTCTTTATGACCAATAAAGGAACCCACTCCGTAGATTATTTCCATAAGAAATTAGGAAATATTATGTGGAATAAGGTAGGTATGGCGAGAAATGCCAAAGGCCTCGAAGAAGCAATAAAAGAGATAGAAGAAGTAAGAAACGAATTCTGGAAAGATGTAAAAGTTCCAGGTGATGCTAACGAGATGAATATAGAGCTTGAAAAAGCCCTTAGAGTAGCAGACTTCTTGGAGCTCGGTCAGCTAATGGCAATCGACGCCTTAAACAGAAACGAATCCTGCGGAGGACACTACCGTGAAGAATACTCCACAGAAGAAGGTGAAGCAAAAAGAGATGACGAACACTATAAATATGCTGCCGTTTGGGAATACAAAGGCAAGGATATCAATAGCGAAGTGATGCACAAAGAAGAGCTCATCTACGAAAATATAGAAGTAAAAACAAGAAGTTATAAATAATCTCCAATATAATAATTGATAAACCAATGAGTACCCATAAAGGATTAAACCTGACTCTGAAAGTTTGGAGACAGAAAAACAATAAATCAAAAGGTCAGTTCGAGACCTATAAGATTTCAGGCGTTTCACCAGACTCATCATTCTTGGAAATGCTTGATATGCTAAACGAAAATTTAGTAAACGAAGGCAAAGAACCTGTAGCATTTGACCACGACTGCCGCGAAGGTATCTGCGGTATGTGCTCCCTCTACATCAATGGTAGAGCGCACGGTCCAGATACAGGAATCACCACCTGCCAGCTCCATATGCGTATGTTTAAAGATGGAGAGACCATCCACATTGAGCCTTGGAGGAGTGCTGCTTTCCCAGTGATTAAAGACTTGGTGGTAGATAGAAGTGCATTTGATAGAATTATGGCAGCAGGAGGCTTCATCTCCGTAAATACCTCTGGTAATACCCTCGATGCAAACGCCATCCCCGTACCAAAAGAAGATGCTGATAAAGCAATGGACGCTGCTGCCTGCATCGGTTGCGGTGCCTGTGTGGCGACTTGTAAAAACGGTTCTGCAGCCCTGTTCGTAGGAGCGAAAGTTTCTCAGTTTGCCCTATTGCCACAAGGTAGAGTGGAAGCCAAACGAAGAGTTCTCAATATGGTAAAAGCTATGGATGAGGAAGGCTTCGGTAACTGCTCCAATACAGGAGCTTGTGAGGTAGAATGCCCGAAAGGTATCTCCCTTGAAAACATCGCGAGACTCAACAGAGAATACCTCTCTGCGTATGTTGATTAATTCAGGAAATATTATTTTTTCATAAAGTTATATTTTGTTTTTAGGTTATCTATTGCGAGGCGGTATTTTTACCGCCTTGCTTTATTTTCTACTTGATAGAAGAAAAACCCACCTTTGTAAATCATTGATAAACAACCTCCCGTACAGCTCTAAATTTCTTAACGCCAGCAGCAAATCTTCCTGACGCCAACAGCAAATCTTCCTGACGCGAGGAGATTTTACTCCAGCCGTGCATAGTTTTATCCCTCTCCTTAGAGAGGGAATTTTCCACACTATTTGAATTGTCTTTCTTTTATAAGAATAGGGAGTTTTTTAAAGGTATCTGAATAGAGATACTTTATTTAAAATAATCGCCTCCCCTGCTAAGGGGCTACGGATGGTGGCGAAGATAAGCCATTTTAATGGCGGTAACTGCGGCTTCTACACCTTTATTGCCGAGGTGTCCTCCGCTTCGTGCGATGGACTGTACGCTATTATCATCAGTGAGTACGCAGAATATTGCGGGGGTATTGGTTTGGGTGTTGCATTGGGTAATCCCGTGTGCTACACCAGAGCAGATGAACTCAAAATGGGAAGTCTCCCCACGGATTACACAACCAATAGCCACTACGGCATCATAGTTCTCAGATTTGCACATCTGCATAGATGCATAGCTAAGCTCAAAAGCTCCAGGCACGCGAATAACGCTGATGTTTTCCTCCTTTACACCCTCCTTTATAAGGGTCTCGAAACACCCTTTAAACAGGTTTTCGGTTACGAAATCATTCCACTCCGAAACAACAATGCCGATTGAAAATTCATCGGCATTAGTTATATCAAGTGGCTTGTATTCAGATAAGTTTACAGTAGCCATATTAGTAATATTTAACCATTTCTATATAAGCGTCAGACATACCATTGTCGTAATCCTGATACTTCTCATCAATCGTGCTGAAGTATTTCTTTGCCTCTGCTTTTTTATTGATGCTAATTGCCAACACTCCTGCCTTTCTGGTAAAATAGTATGCAGTATAGTCATCATCTGATGAAGAAATTGCCTTTTCAAAAAGTGAAAGCGCTTCATCATTCTTATTGAGATTCACCTTGCAGTCTGCCATTGCACCATATTTTAGTGCCATTAGAATATCATTGCTGGAAGAGAATTGATTAAAAAGGTCATACGCTTCCTGATATTTCCCGTCTTTAAACTTAATAGACGCAGCATTATAAGCCGAGAGCTTCCCGATTTTAGTATCTCCAAACTCTTTGGAAGTTCCCAAAAAGCCAGGATTTACAGCAGATTTACCACCGAGAGCATCTGCTTCTTTTCCTAATTCAAGGTTCTTTTGCGCTGCAAAGTAGCCTTTTAATGCTTCCTCATTTTTAGGAGTGATGACGAACTGCTGATAAGCGAAATACCCGAGTATCCCTCCGAGTATAAAAATGAAAATCCCTATGATTAGTTTTGAATTTCGCTCCAAAAACTTCTCGGTTTTTAGGGTTTCTCTATCTAATTCCTGAAAAAACTCTACGGTTTCTTTCCCTTCTACTTGTTTCTTATGTTTAGCCATAATTCTAATAAAATGTCTGCAAATGTAATCTTTTTAGTCTAATAAACCAATAGCCGAAACTAAGGTTTAAAGTGAATAATAATGGATTAATACTTCAAAATACTGAATAATTCTGCTCCTGTTTTATCAATTTTCTCCCTCGCACCGAGTGCTTCCAGCTCTATCAGAAAGCTGAAAAGCGTAGCCTTTGCTCCCTGCCTTTCTACCAGCTTAGCGGCTGCAATAGCAGTACCTCCCGTTGCCAATAAATCATCGTGTATCAAGACTCTTTGCCCTGCTTTTATATGCCCAGTTTTCATTTCTATTTCGGAAGTTCCATACTCCAAGTCATACTTCTCTCCGATGAAAGGTGGGGGGAGTTTTCCTTTTTTTCTAATGAGTATAAATGGTACTTTCAGTGCTACAGCTATCGCTATTCCGAAGAGGTAGCCGCGACTCTCTATACCGCAAACAGCATCTACTTTACCTTTTGCATTTTCTACGAAACGGGCGATAATCTCTTCGTATAATTCTGGGTTAAGAAAAATGGGCGTGATATCCTTAAACTGTATCCCCTCCTTTGGGAAATCTGGGATGTTTACAATGGTTTCGTTCAGTTTTTCAATAAGTTTCATTCGGTATTTGTTATTTTCAAATTCATATCCGCGCGATAATCTGGCGGTTTTATATTTTTTTAGTTGATTTTATAGTTAGAAATTTTCCACTCGCCATTGGTATTTTTAAGGCTAAAGGTTACATTCAGCGTAGTAGAATTTCCCTCTTTATCGGTTACTTCATAAGTTGCCGAAACCGATGCCGAGCTACCTTCTACCTTAGCAGGAGAAAGTTTTTTTACAGAAAGGCTCTTCACCCCTCCAAAGCCTGAAACAGGATTAGAGAAATCATCGTAGCTTCCCCAGTTAGGGTTCTCGGAAGAGCTATACGCCCCTCGGAAATTCTGTGCATTGAGATTGCTCAGAAACTTGGAAACTGTAACTTTCGGGTCTCCTTCTGGAGTCTCAGCTGGGGTTTCATCGGTTGTGCTTGGAGCGGTTTCTTCGGGCTCTTCTTCTACTGCTGGTGCAGGGATGTTGAGCGATTTTGGATTTACCTTAATCCCTCGTTTGGATTTTTTGAACTTCTTATGGGTTGTCTTCACCGTTACGGTGATATCTACTTTATCATCTACTACTTTATCTGCTGATAGCTTAATGAAATTAAAATTAAAACCCGCAAAATCATTATTCTGCATCAGATTTTTGGTAGAGAAGAGCTTTTCGCCACCGCTATACACTTCAAAGGTAACTTCCAAAGCGGCATTGCTAAATTCCACAGGTTGCCCGTCATTATCTACCAATCTTGGGACGGCTTTTACGCCCGTAGCTCCTGACACTGAATCTCTTTTTATCTCGGTAACCGCCAGTTCCAAAGCGGCTGCTTTTATATCATTCGGGTCATATTCAGAGGCTTTATCATTATTAAAAATACTCGTCTCACCTAATGATGGAGGGGCGGTACTGCTCCATTCTATTTCATTTTTTATCGCTATGCTATCGGCGAGTGCCAAGATTTCATTTACATTCTTAGCATCGAGGAGGTGTGCGAGGTTTTTCATTCGTTCTAAATCGGTTTCTCCTTCTACACCAAAAGTTTTAAGGATGTAGAGCGCTTCATTGAATTTTATCTGCTCCAAAGTAGAAAGCCCAGACGCCATATCATTAATACTCTCTTGGAAAGCCATTGTACTGCTTGCATCTACCTTGTCTTTCTTGCAGGAAACGAGGAGGAGCATCGCCGTTAAAAAGATAAAAAACTGTTTCATAGCTGAATTTTATTTCGGCAAAAGTAAAAAAAATAGGAGTTTTGGCGAATGGCTGTTCGCTTTTTTTTATAAATGATATTTTATCTCAACTTGGGTTTAGTATTATTTCGTAATGAAAAAAAATTCCCTTCACTATTTAGTGAATGGAAAAAAAATTTTTTGCTTCCACTAATTAGTTAAAGGTAGAAAATGAACAAAAACGAGCTTCCACTAATTAGTGAAAAGGAGAAAATGAACAAAAACGGGCTTCCACTAATTAGTGAATAGCAGAAAATGAACAAAAATGGGCTTTCACTAATTAGTGAAAGATAGAAAATAAATAAAAACGAGCTTTCACTAATTAGTGAGCCGTAGCACGGCAGGATTTATTTTAATAATCATCTGAGATGAAATAAAAACCCCAAACCTTAGGGTTTGGGGAGTCTATCTCACTCTAAATCTTCTTCACTAATGGGCTTCTGCTGTTTGGGAGCGGGTTTCTTTTCCGGAGCTTTGTCTATTTTTTCGCCTGCCTCGTCTCTAAGCTCCACTTCTACATCAGACTTCAGGTATTTGAGCATTTGCTTTGCTTTTTCGCCTTCCATTGTTTTGGGATAGCCGAGTGCGAGCTGCTCGAGCTGAAGAATCATCACTTCTTTACCTACCGTTTTCCCCGTGTTGAATGCCCTTAGGAGTTCAAATTTCGGAATTAAAGCATCTTTCGGATAGTTTTCTATTGTAGTTTCTATGATGTTTTTTGATTCTTCAAACTTCTCCTCAGAGTAGAGATTATAGGCTTCGGTATAGCGCTTCTGGACTTCCGGGTCTGAGGTAGCAGAGAAGTTGGTATTTTTAGGATTCTTCACAAACTCCGCATAAGGGGTATGAGGGAAATCCTGTATAATGAGCTGCTTTGCCCGCTCTGCTGCCTCTGGTGTTTTCTCGTAATTAATAGAGAAAATGGTGTATAGCGCTTGGAGTTTCACCTCATCTTCTGGCTTGGAATCTACCAAATCGTAGAGCGTCTTGGTTGCGAGTGGCGTTTTGGAGAGGTAGCTCTCGTACATTCTGCCCAGTCCTAAGCTGGCGGTATCTCTGTCCTTTTTCAGTTGAGCTATTTGCTCCTCATCGGTTGGGATTTTCTCTGTATAGAAGGCTACCTCAAAGCGTCTTGGGTCTTTTGGAGATTCTACACCCATTGCTTTTTGTTTTTCCTCTTCTATCGAGCCCATTTTATTTGAGTATCGCCAATTGTCGGCTAAGGTTCTATTGCCCCAGATTTGTTTAAAGTCGTTGGTTCCTTTACTTACGGTGCTGGCATTGGCAAAGTAGAACCCACCTTTGTTTCTCGGGGAAGAAAAATCCTCGAGCCTGCCAGAGGTAAATGCAGAGTTGGCATTATAATCTCCCGTATCAAAGCCTTCGGAGCGCTCGGCGCGGCGTCTTTCTCGCTCTTCTTTTTCCTCTTTTTCTTTTAGCTCTTGTATTATCTTACCAAAGTAGGCTTCTCTTTCGGCATCAGACATTTTGGTAAGGGCAAGGATGCTGTCATTCTTTTTAATGAGGTAATAATTCTGGGTAATCTTCTTAATATTTTTGGTTTGCTCGGCGAGTTTTTCCCGTTGTGGCGCATAGGTCATCACAGCGATAGCAGAATCATAATAAGCCCCTGCGGGGATGTAATCATCTTTATCAAAATAGGCTTTCCCGATTTGGTAGAATGCGAGCCCACGAATCTGCTTATCCGAAGCCTCTCCCTCTAAGGACTTCCTGAAATAGGCATCGGCTTCGTCTTTCTTGCCTGCCTTGTCTGCCATAAGCCCCAAAGCATAGTAAAACTCATTTCTTCGAGAGAGATATACGCCTTTCTTACTGATGTCTTCTACATATTTCTTGGCTTCGTCATAATTATCACCAGAGGTAAAAGTCTTCGCGATTTCTACTTGAGCCTTTACTTCAAACTCAAAGCTGTTAGCATATTTATAAGCGGTAGTAAAGCTGGCTCTTGCTTCATCATTCTTCCCAAGCTGATTGAGAATTTGCCCCCTAAGGTATGCGATACGGCTTCTTAACTGTCGGTTTTTATTAAGCCTGAATGCTTCTTCCAACTCCTCTACGGCCTTTTCTTTTTTGCCCGCTTTTAAGAGCATTTCAGCATAGTAGAGGGAAAGGAGCTTGGCATAAGACTTCTTTATTTTCGGGTCTTTCTGTGCTTCTTGGAATACCTCTTCTGCTTTGTAGTAGTCCCCAAGCCGAGTATAAGCCTCTGCTTGATAAATTTTAGCTAATGACAACTTTTTATACTTCGGCATATTGCTCACAAGGGTGTTGAGCGCATCAAGGGCTTCTACGGGTTTATTCATCATCAGCCTTGCTTTAGCGAGGAGGATATAGGCATCAAAAAGGCTTTTATTCCTCTCCTCTCCATTTTTTATTACCGAATATTTACTGATGGCTTTTAGGGCTTTGGCTTCGGTTACCTGCAAGGAACTCCCTCCCGTTTGCGGAGGTTCAATAGCATTTTTATTCGTAAATAAAACGCTGTTCTCTGGACCTAGTTCATTTGATTTTTCAGAATTGAGCTCTGGCTCTTCATTTGGGAGCAAGCTGATATAATCGGTATAGAAATTATCCTGATGATTTTTCTTCCGGTTATTTATTTCGGCTTCATAGGCTTCCTTACCATTAAACAAGGTATTATAATAGGTATAAAAACCTTTGAGACCTACACTTTTGTTTTGTGCTTTTTTGGTGCTTTTGCAGGCTACCAGCAGCATTAAAAGGAAAAAAGGAAATATGATTTTCTTCATTATGATTTCATTAACTAATGAATTTTAATTTTATTGTACAGCAGCTATTTTTTAGATTTCCGAAGTAGAAATTAATTCACTATTTGAGCCCTCAAAAGTATCAAAATTTTCCTAAATTTGCCCGCAATTAAACTAACAAAGTAAAAATGGCTGAGCAAGCAACTTATTTATTTTCTACACGAACAAGCAAAGCATTAGCGGAGAAAATTGCCGCACATTATGGACAGGAACTCGGGAAAATCAACTTCCAAGAGTTTAGCGATGGAGAGTTTGAGCCCGTACTCGACCAAACCGTAAGAGGCGGACGAGTTTTTCTTATCGGCTCTACATTCCCTCCAGCAGATAACCTTATGGAACTTCTACTAATGATAGACGCTGCCAAAAGGGCTTCTGCAAAGAACATTACCGTAGTGATTCCTTACTACGGACTTGCAAGACAGGACAGAAAAGACAAGCCGAGAGCTCCGATAGGAGCAAAGCTGGTGGCAAACCTACTAACCGCTGCAGGTGCTACCCGTATTATGACGATGGATTTGCATGCCGACCAGATTCAAGGCTTCTTTGAAATCCCCGTGGATCACCTCTATGCCTCCACGATATTTGTGCCTTATATTCAGTCATTAGGCTTGGATAACTTGACCATCGCTTCACCCGATATGGGCGGTGCCAAAAGGGCAAAGAACTACGCTAGCCACTTAGGAGCAGAAGTAGTAATAGCCTACAAAGAGCGCAAAAGAGCAAATGTAGTAGATGATATGTTCCTGATAGGCGATGTAAAAGACAGAAATGTAATCCTTATAGATGATATGATAGATACCGCAGGTACGCTTTGCAAAGCTTCGGATATACTGATAAAGAACGGTGCAAAGTCCGTACGAGCAATCGCTACCCACGGTGTACTCTCTGGAAAGGCTTATGATAATATACAAAACTCATCTATGGTAGAGGTCATCGTAACCGATTCTATCCCCGTACAAGCAGAAAAATCTCCCAAGATAAAAGTGCTCTCCTGCGCTCCCCTCTTTGCTGAAGTAATGAAAAGTGTACATACTTACCAGTCCATCAGTAGTAAGTTTATTATTTAATGTTTCAGTAAAATACTATCCAAGTATATTAAATTTTCATTTTTAAATACATTTTTATCCCTTTCTCCTAAAAACAGAGAAAGGGATATTTTATTTGGGACAATCCTTTTTTTCGACTTACCAACAAAGCATTTTTAAGTACCTAAAATCCCTCCCTAAAAAGGGGGGATTTTTCATTGAAAATTTGGTAGTTATAAAAAAGTTTCTACCTTTGTCATTCACGACTGTGGAAATAAAATAAAGTAAAAAAACACTCAAAAATTTGCATAGATGAAAAATATTTATAAACACACATCTCCTTTTAAACACAAAGAAAATAACGCTATTAGCGTTTTATGCCCATTAGTTGAGTGTCATAGGCACCTGACTAATGGGCATTTTGTATTGAATATATGATAGAGCTGGTTTTAACCGAGAAGCTGAATATACTATTAAAACAAAAAAATACTAAATATTAACATTAAAATAAAATCGTATGAAGCAAAAATTATTTTTTGCAATGTTGCTAACAGGAGTATTAGCAAGTGCACAAACAGATTATCAAGGGAAGGTGGGAATAAACACAGCGGAACCAAAGGCTACTTTGGATTTAAATCCTTCTACAGAAAATGCTAAGGTAAAATCCAATGCGAGTAATGAAGGCTTACTTATCCCAAGACTGAGCAAGGAAAGATTGGCAAAAGTAGCTTCAACCAATCTGCAAGAATCTACACTGGTTTATGTAAATGATGTAAGCTATACAGGAGCTGAAACCACAATAAAAAATGTAAAAAGCAAAGGTTTCTATTTTTATAATGGTACGGAATGGACAGCCGTAATAGGGGCAGGAGCCTCCTCATCTGTAAAAACCCTTTATACAGACGATGGTGAAATCTCAGCAGCCAGAACGGTAACAGTGAAAAACTCAGGAAGTCTTGTATTTAAACGAGAAGCGGGGAATAATAATGAAGCAGTAGATGTTCAGGGAATGCTGAAAGTAACATCTATTGATATGAATTCGGACAGAAGATTAAAGAGGGAGATACAACCCATCACCCAACCGAATAGTTTATCTGCGCTTCGTCCCGTGTCTTATTACTGGAATGTAGAGGGTGAGAAAAGAGGAGGAAATAAAGATTTGCAGTACGGCTTTATTGCACAGGAAATAGAGCAGGTATATCCACACTTAGTAAATACAAGCTCCGATGGTTATAAATCTGTAAACTACATACAGGTAATACCATTACTTGTAAAAGAGTTGCAAGAATCACAAGCAAAACTAAAGGACTTAGAAGGGAGATTAGAGAAACTGGAAGGGAAAGGCTCAAAGGCAAACAAAAGCAAAAAGTAGTAAGATATGAAGAAGAGATTATATATACTACTGGGCTTATTGGTCAGTGGGCTACAGTATTTAACCTTTGCCCAGTCTACACCACAGCAATCTATAACTTGTAAGTTCGGTTCTCCACAAATCACTTTAAAAGCAGGTCAATTAAAGGTAGCGACTTGGGGAGGAACATACCTTTTTGGCTGTATTCCTAATCAATTGGATCCTAGCAGTACAAATGGGCAATATGTAGCTTTAGATGAACATGCGCAGAATGTAGCCGAAGCTCCTACTGAGAATGGAAAAATAAAATATACTCCTACCCATGGAAGTGTAATTCGTTTGGAAAATCAAAATAGACCTCTTAGGAATAGAAATTTTACTCCTCTAGGTTTTCCAAATAATCCCCATTCTCATAAGGTAGGGAAGATTATCTATTACTTAAATCACTATTGGGAAGGAGTAGAAGGAAATAAATGGCATTTATTGGATAATGCAATCATATTTGAGGTGTATCCCGAAGTTCTTACATTAGATTATAACGCAGGAAGTACTACTATTAATGTTTATTCAAATGGATCTTGGACAAGTAGCGGATTGAGTATAGCGGGAGAATCATTAACTCCAAGTTCATCAAGTGTAAATGGTCATACACCCGTTACTTATAATTATCCTGAAAATAATACAGATAGAATTTCAAATAGAACCATCTATTTTAAAAGAGAAAATTTAAATTTAACAAGAACTGTAAAGGTAGTACAGAACTATAAACCAAAATATTTATACTCAAATATATTAGATGTCTATGGTAAGGAGCAGAGTGGAACTGTACCAGAGGAATATAAAGGTAAGGTAAATCCTGGTCCAGAGCGTTTTTTTGCTTGGGTAACTTCACCTACCAAATTTAGAATGAGGATTAAGTATAATGGAGGACCTATAGGAAGCTATACCCATCCTGACCCTGTACTTGGAGATTATGATTATGAATATGATGGGAAAGGGGATATAATAGCCTACGAATATCAGCTAAAAGAAAACCTTACCAATGCAGATCGAAAAATTGATTTAGAGATTTCTTTTCAAAAAGCAAATGGGGACTGGGAGCCTTGGGAAGATGTAGGCTTAAAGAACTCTAATAATACAGCCGTAACCCAATCTCACCTGCAGCACAAGGCAAGAAGAAGATGGAGTAAAAAATATATAGGGGCTACCGAAGATGCAAAGGATGTCTCTTATGTATATCAACGACTGGATCACTATAAGAGTCTTCCTTCATCTTATTATAAAGAACAAGCAGGAACTTGGACGACAGGCTTAAAGAATGATAATCCTTTGGTTACAGGATATACGGAAGCAGGTGTAGGCAGTGGCTGGAAAGTTCCAGATGAGGAAGATCTGAAAGATCTAAAAATAGCAGGGTTTATCCCGAACAGGCCGTTTCTCTATACATATGACAGTCCTACTCGTATACCAGCAGCAGATACTAAGTATAATAATTGGGCAATTAATAGTTCTAATACTGTACTCTTAGATTCAGAAGTATTTTCTAAACAAAAATATGGTTATGGTAATGCTTTTTATCTGTATGATAAAACAGGTTCTATGGTATGGTTTCCTATAAATGGAAGAATAGAATATTATCGTCAGAGCTTTTTCAATCTTACAGAATATAGTATAGATCACAAAATAAATCTATTAGGAACTCATATATCAAATAGTTCTTCTACGACGGAAACGACAGATTATTATAGATATGCAGATTATGTAACATGTTATAGAAATGGTCAAAGTGAACCTCAGCACTATTTAAAGTATTCCGTTGATACGAGAAATTTGGGAAATAAATTTAAATTGGGTATTATTTCTACTCAAAATGGAGTAGATATAAAAGACGACCAATATATATCAAGTTATAGTCTTACCGAAAGCTATGGAGAGAGTAGAGAATGTACTGTTACTTCTTCTTGTTACCATAATGGTCCTGTTTTTGGTCCTGCGCCTCCGGCAATTCAATGTGGGAGATGGAAGGATTTTTATGATTATTATTCTTTTACTAAGAATTATCAATATACCTACCGCCTCACCCACGATTAATAGAGGTGTAAGGTATTAAAAAGAATATAGAACCCCTCGTACTTATGTACAGTGTGTTTTTATAGTTGTTAGTATTTTGTTTTGTACGGCACCCCAATTTGGGGTGCCGTACTCTTTTATTAATCACACATAAGTTAATGCTTACCCATTAATAAGATAGATTTTGTAAAACAGGTAAAACCACAGATACAGGACAGAAAATATTGCTTTCTAAAATAATAACTCTCTACTCAGTGGTACTCCTCTTGTTTATATTCCCAGTACTTTATCTAATTAAAACCTTACTGCAACATAATAAAAAAGCCACCGTTAAACACGATGGCTTTTAACAATCTTTATTAATGTAAATTTTAATTATCTATCCTCTCCCAACCTTTATCTGTACCTTCATAGAAGTTTCCTGTGTCTGGATTATATACCAAAGTACCTATCTCATGAGGAGTACCATTGATAACTTTAGATTTTGGCAGAGTTTCTATATTAGCCGAACCATAAGGTTCATTTACCAAGGAATAGACTTTTGTATTTCCTGAACCTCTTCTATCCTTAGACGCAACAAGCACTCCTTCAGCTGATGCGTATTGCATTTCTCCTAAAATAGTCGGAGCACCAGATACAGAGGAATAATCCTGATATTCTTCTAACCATTCGTAAGCACCATTTTCTTTTACGCCTGAAAAAATATTTCTCCCCTCTCTCTCTTGTAGATACATCTCTCCTGGTAAGCCACATTTCTTAGTAGCAGCTATTATAATACCCATAGATTGCATTCGTGATTTCGCTATATCATTACAATAGTGCTTATTACTTAACCCCAAGTCCCTAGAATTTGATGGCCAATCTCTCACATTAGCATATCTACTCCAGCCTTCCAAAATCTTATCTACATTGTAAGCAGATAAATAAGAGCCTTCAAACATTCCTTTTGTATCATATGAAGGTATATGAGGATCATAATTTGTTACACTTCTAATATTCCAATTCCCAATATTTTGATTAAAAGAAGAAGCACCAAAAAATATATTTCTGATATCTTTTACTTTTGATGTATCCCAATTCCCAATAGGTTGGTTAAAGGAAGTAGCTTCTCTAAACATACTTCTCATATCCATAACATTAGAAGTATTCCAGTTACCAATAGGTTGATTAAAGGATGTAGCTCCCCTAAACATATCTCTCATATCCGTAACATTAGAAGTATCCCAGTTACCAATAGGTTGATTAAAGGATGTAGCATTTTCAAACATATAATGCATTACGTTTACATTAGAGGTATTCCAGTTACCAATAGGCTGATTAAAAGAATTGGCACCAGCAAACATTTTAAACATAACTCTAACATTAGAAGTATCCCACTGTGGGAAAGTAGAATTTCCTACCAATGATTTACAGTTTTCAAACATATTTGCTAAGTCTGCATCCTTTGCAAATTGAGGCATATCAGTAGCTGTTACCTCTAATTTCTCTGCACCTGATATATTAAATCTTTCCCACTTTGCTGTACCCCACTGCTCTATTCTTATTGCTTTTGAATAATAATTTTCACCAACTAACATCGATAAATAATACTTAATATTGGGGGGGAATCTCACTCTATATTTACCTGGATTAGGAAAACTACAAGTCAAATTTCCCGCATTAGGAATTGGATGTAGAAATTCCCATACTGATTTATCCGGTATATCCTCTGGCTGATATTGTAATTTTATAGGTGCTCCACTCAAGCTCCCACTATGAAAACCCATTTTAAATGTAATACTATATTTATTAGTATATGGGTGATCAATTGTCGTATCATACACCACTACAAACCAATCGCTATCCTTAAGTTGTGCTTTTAGATAGCTACTCCCCACTCCTGTAAATAAATACAGAAATGAGATTAATAATAACAACCGCTTCATTATCTATTGCGCTTTAAGGTTTGTACTGCCTTCGTAAGTTCTTCTATTTTCTTCTCCTGAGCATCATTTCTTGCGCGCTCTTCCTGCAATGCCCTCGTAAGCACAGGGATTAGCTGAATATAATTCACTGATTTTAGCCCCTCACTATCCGTAGATACCATCTCTGGATAAAGACGCTCTACTTCCTGTGCGATAAAACCATACTGTAGAGTATTATCTCCTCCTTTTTGCTTTCCTTTTTCATTCCAATAATAGGTAACTGGGCGGAGCTTTGAGAGTTTATTATCCAAAGCTATTGGCTGTATATCTCTCTTCAGCCTCTGATCTGAATTAAGATTTACTGCCGTAGTCTTTACTTTACCATCTACTAATATTACTGGCTCTGTACTTGTATTTCCTGCTTCTCTTGTGAATAATACATGCTTCATTTCTGAAGGTAAAGTTACCGTTCTGATGTGGTCTGCATCATCAGTCAATGTGCCATCCTGAGCATAAAATGTCCCTCCACTATTTCCTCCACCATTTGTGCTTGCTCCCAGTGCTTGCCAAAGACCTGCTGGGTGTGAGTAATAATAATATCCCGCTTCTTTTACATTTTTTAGTTTTCCATTCTGGTCTCCTATGGGCATTTCCTCTGTCAAGAAAATGGTTAAAGCATTTTGCTCTTCTCCAAAAGCAGGTTTGGCAGTCATTACTTTCATCTCATTAGCACTTACTCGAGGGATGATTATCCCTTTCATATCGCTGTTTCCACTCTCAATATGAAGAGTAGCTCCTGGATTTTTTGTATTGATTCCTACCCTCCCTCTATAATCATCTGTAGCCTGCGCCTTCATCTGAACACCGAAGCCTAATACAGCAACGGCAAATAATAATCTGTTTTTCATTGCATTAGAATTTATAATTGTTAGTATTTTGCTTTGTCTATATTAAAAGAGAGGTTAAAAGAAAAAGCCCTTTTAACCTCATTTTAGATATTCTTTAATTCATAAAATTAAAAAGTTCCAAAAGTAGCATTTCCAGTGGTTACACCTACACCTCCATACATATAGAACCATTGGAATACATTATCTCTCTTCATACAGAAACCAAAAGCAGATACTTGTTTGCCATCTTTATTAAACTCTCCATAGTTAATAGTACCTATAGTTTCTTCTTTACATTCTGTTGCTGCCTGCATTTTTACAGGAACAACAGTAGCTTTTAGCTTACCTTCTTTATCTGCTACCACCATACGATCTGCTTTAGCACTTGCGTCTTTCATAGCACCTACGGTTAGATTACCATCATCGCCTACAAAGAGGTTTTTAGCATCTTCTCTTGCAGTAGTACCATCTGAAAGTGTAGTAAGTTTTACGCGGTTGTTTGCAGAATCATTTGTCCATTTAGAACCTTCTAATGGTTTCCAAGTACCTCCATTAAGAGTTGTTGATTTATTTTCATAAAAATAAAAACCTGGAGTTACTTTTACTTTCTGAGCTCCTGTCTTAGTTTCACCAGTACCTGTATTATATACAATCATACCGTCTAAACGTGTAGGATAAGAAGTTGGTAAACCATTAGGAAAAGCTACTAAAGCTGCCAATGTAGTTAAATCTGTCCTTGGGAAAACTAAACCTTTACCTTTATTTGTACTATTATTCCAAGCTACAGAAGAAGAAGCGTCTAAAAATGCCGTTTGCTCTGTTATTGTATTTGAACTTACTACATCATTTGTTTTTATCTGAGAATAAGCAATCCCACCAATAACAAAAGCTAATATGTATAATGTTTTTTTCATTTTATATTTTTTTATTAATAACCATTAGAATTTAACCAAACTGTACCATCAGAAATAAAACAAGCTACTTGTGAAGGTTGCACAGTCTGTACTGGACCAATTGGCTGTGGAGTAATTGTTCCTGTTCCTGACTTTTCATTATAAAAGCATACTGTTCTTCCTTTATTTGATGCTGATGCAGGAGTAAATGTAATATTATTTGCTATACCTGTCATTCTAACAAAATAATCCACAGTTGCCGTACCATCCTCATTTTGATCCATTACAACAGTAGATCTACTATCTGTTCTAATATTTCTTGTAAAACCTACTTCTGGCGTTGCAGCACCTCCACCACCAGTTCCTATTTTAAGAACACCATTAGCATCTGCATATACAGGGCGATCTCCTGTACCTGCTAAAGAAGTTGTTTTAATCTTACCATCTACGGTTAGTTTTTCATCTGGAGATTTTTGATTAGAATAGAGACTGCCAATACCTACATTACCTCCATCGGTAATAATCATTTGAGTATTTAAATTAGTTCCATCAGCAGCATACGCCCAAAAGTGTAACCCTGGATTATACTTAGCACCTGTAGCTGTATTGGTCATATTAAATATTGCCCAAGTTTTCACTTCCTTCCCTGTACTTTTTTTAGGATTGTCCAAATAAAGACGCCCTCCTTCATTAGAATCTACTCTTGAAGTAAAATTACCTTCTGTTACAAGCACACTCCCCTTTTCTACATGGAGTTTTACAGAAGGCTGACGAGTACCTAAACCTACAAAACCATTATTAAGCACTGTCATTAAGTTATTACCATCGCCATTATTAAGTTCAAGATTTCTTGTTGTGCCATTATTTCTACCTTGTAAAGACTTCACCGTTAATGTAGCCTCTGGATTTTCTACATTAATCCCAACATTTCCATCATACGGAGTTGTTACTTGCGCACTGGCTAGTGCCCCAAAGCCAATGAAACACAATACGCTTGCTCTATAAATCACTTGTTTCATAATAAAATTGTTTACTTATTTAATTAATATTAATAATATAACGCCAAAGAAACAGGCAATTTAATACTATTAAAACTGCTCACTGATTTTCAATGGAATTATATTCTCACTTTTTCGGCGCAAAGATACTGATGTTTTTCATTTATACAAATAATTCATAAGAAAAATAATTTCTAAAAACGGTTTATAGTATATTTTCTATAATATCTTAGACTTATTTCTGATATAATTTCTAAAAAATGAAAAAGCAGGAGTATCCTGCTTTTTCAATATTAAAATCCTTCTATCTATAACTTAACCTCTCTAAGTCTTTTTATAGACTCTTCTTTGCCGAGTATTTCTAATATATCGGGTACATCGGGGCCTTTAAGCTCGCCTACGAGACAGAGGCGGAGGGGCATCATCACCCTGCCCATACCGAGGGATTTCTCCTCTGCATAGTGGTGAATGGCTTCTTTTAGTATTTCTGCCTTAAAATCGGTATTCTCTAAAACCGCTACCAGCCCGCTCATTATCGCTGGTGTATCTTCTTTCCAAGCCTTTTTTACTGCTTTTTCATCATACGATTGTGGGCGTTCAAAGAAGAATTTGCCATCGTTATAAATATCTTTTACAAAGGTGGCGCGCTCTTTCATCAGGCAGACGATTCGCTCGAGTTTTTCATCGGAGAGGTTTGCCTCAGCCACGCCTTCTATCTGTTTTAGAAGGCTTACCAGCTCTGCTACCGATTTCTTTTGGAGGTATTGGTGATTAAACCATTCTGCCTTTTCTTTGCTAAATCTCGCCCCAGCCTTATGCACCTTGTGGAGGTCAAATTCCTTTGCCATTTCATCAAGGCTAAGGATTTCTCTATCCTCCGCAGGAGACCAGCCGAGTAAAGCGAGGAAATTCACAAATGCCTCCGGGAAGTAGCCCTCTTCTCTATAGCCTTTGAAAGTCTCCCCCGAAGCCTTATCATAGAAATCTAATGGGAAAACAGGAAAGCCAAACTTGGCGCCATCTCTTTTGCTGAGCTTACCCTTGCCCTCAGGTTTTAAGATAAGCGAGAGGTGCGCAAACTGCGGAGCTTCCCAGCCCATAGCCTCATAGAGGAGAATGTGCAAACCCATAGACGGCAACCACTCCTCACCGCGGATTATATGGGAGATTTTCATCTCGTGATCGTCTATAATATTGGCGAAATGATAAGTTGGCATCCCATCATTCTTTACAAGGACTTTATCATCCAGAGTATTGGTATTTACGGAGAACTTACCGCGGATAATATCTTCAAGGTTAAGGACTCTATCAAATGGCATTTTAAACCTCACGACATAAGGGGTATTTTCATTGAGCAAACGCTCTACCTCATCCGCAGGAAGGGAAATCGAGTTTCTAAGCCTTGCTCGGGTCTGATAATTATACGCGAAGACCTCGCCTCTTTCCTCATATTCTTTTCGGATTTTATCTAATTCCTCAGCCGTATCAAAGGCGATATAAGCATAATCTGTCTTTAAAATCTCTTGGGTGTATTTATCGTAGATATGCCTCCTTTCAGACTGGCGATAAGGGGCATAAGGGCCTCCGTGTTTAGGGCTTTCATCTGGGATAATACCGCACCATTCAAGGGCTTCCATTATATATTCCTCCGCACCTTCTACAAAGCGGGCGGTATCCGTATCTTCTATTCTTAAGACGAAGTCCCCACCTTGGTTTTTAGCAAATAAATAATCATATAACGCCGTTCTGGCACCTCCTAAGTGTAGGGCTCCCGTAGGGCTTGGAGCAAAACGAACTCTCACTTTTTCCATACTTAAAATTTAAGGTTGCAAAAATATTGTTTTTAATTGAATTTCCTTTTCAAAGCAATAGAAAACCTCTCCATTAGTATTGGTAAGGAGAGGCTTTCAAAATGTATTTAAATTATGAAGTTATTTATTATTTTGCTGCTTAATGAGGTTAAGAGCAGAGCCTGCTTTAAACCAGTCAATCTGTTGCTCGTTATAAGTATGGTTGGCAATGATGATGTCTTTGCTTCCATCTTTATGGACAAACTCAAGGGTGAGCGGCTTACCTACGGCAAACTGATCAAGGTCGAGGAAGTTTACCGTATCATCTTCTTGAATTTTATCATAGTCTGCCTTATCATTAAATGTTAGACCGAGCATCCCTTGTTTTTTAAGGTTGGTCTCGTGGATTCTCGCAAATGATTTCACAAGAACAGCCCTTACGCCAAGGTGTCTCGGCTCCATAGCTGCGTGCTCACGGGAGGAGCCTTCGCCGTAGTTTTCATCTCCTACCACTATGGTTGGGATACCTGCAGCTTTGTACTGTCTCTGTACCGCTGGCACTTCGCCATACTCACCTGTCAGCTGGTTTTTAACATTATTTGTCTCCATATTATAGGCATTCACAGCACCGATGAGCATATTATTGGAGATATTATCGAGGTGTCCTCTGTACTTAAGCCAAGGTCCCGCCATAGAAATATGGTCAGTAGTACACTTACCGAAAGCCTTAATAAGCACCTTAGCTCCTTCTATATTTTTGCCGTCCCAAGCAGGGAATGCTTCGAGGAGCTGAAGCCTGTCAGAAGTAGGGCTTACGATAACCTGTACATTAGAACCGTCTTCGGATGGTGCCTGGTAGCCGTTATCATCTACTGCAAAGCCTTTTGTTGGGAGCTCATAGCCCTTAGGTTCGGCTAATTTTACCTGCTCTCCTGCTTCATTGGTTAGGGTATCTGTAATAGGGTTAAAGTCTAATCTACCAGAAATAGCTACCGCTGCCACCATTTCTGGGGAAGCTACAAAGGCGTGGGTATTTGGGTTTCCATCGGCTCTTTTAGCAAAGTTCCTGTTGAAAGAGTGTATAATGGAGTTTTTCTCTTGCTTTTCTGCTCCCTCTCTATCCCACTGACCGATACAAGGTCCGCAGGCATTGGTAAAGATTCTTGCATTATCAAATTTTCTAAAAGAATTGAGGAAACCATCTCTCTCAGCGGTAAATTTCACTTGCTCAGAACCTGGATTAATACCGAGTATAGCTTTTGGCTTCACCCCTTTTGCTACGGCATCTTCTACGATAGAAGCTGCACGGGAAAGGTCTTCATAAGATGAATTTGTACAAGAGCCTATCAAAGCCCATTCTACATCCAAAGGCCAGCCGTTTGCTTCTGCTTTCTCTCTAAACTCAGAAACAGGAGTTGCCAAATCTGGGGTAAAAGGTCCATTGAGATGTGGCGTAAGCTCAGAGAGGTTGATTTCTATTAACTGGTCATAATATTTCTCTGGTTCAGCATAAACTTCGGCATCAGATCTAAGGTGCTCTGCTACTTTATCAGCAGCATCTACCACTTCCTGCCTGCCCGTAGCTGCAAGGTATCTCCTCATAGAATCGTCATAAGCAAAGGTAGATGTAGTAGCACCTATCTCTGCTCCCATATTACAAATCGTACCTTTACCCGTAGCGGAGAGAGATTCTGCACCTTCACCGAAATACTCTACGATACAACCTGTACCTCCTTTTACGGTCAAAATGCCTGCTACTTTCAGGATAATATCTTTTGGAGCCGTCCATCCACTCATTTTACCTGTGAGTTTCACTCCGATGAGCTTTGGCATTTTAAGTTCCCAAGGCATTCCTGCCATTACATCTACCGCATCTGCACCTCCTACACCTATCGCTACCATACCGAGCCCGCCTGCATTTACGGTGTGAGAGTCTGTACCGATCATCATCCCGCCAGGGAATGCATAATTCTCCAATACTACTTGGTGAATAATTCCTGCTCCTGGCTTCCAGAAACCGATGCCGTATTTATCACAAACAGAACCTAAGAAGTTAAACACCTCTTCGTTCTTGCTTTTTCCTACTTTTAAGTCTATTTCTGCGTTTTCTTTTGCCTGTATCAAGTGGTCTGCGTGTGCCGTAGAAGGTACTGCTACCTTAGCCTTACCCGCCTGCATAAACTGTAAGAGCGCCATCTGTGCTGTAGCGTCTTGCATTGCTACTCTGTCGGGTGCGAAATCTACATAAGAACTCCCTCTTTGGTGTGCTGTGGTTGCATTTCCCTCCCAAAGGTGGGCATAAAGAATCTTTTCTGAGAGTGTAAGTGGTCTGCCTACGACTTTTCTTGCTTCAGCAATTCGTTCAGGATACCTTTCATACACTTTTTTAATCATATCAAGGTCAAAAATCATATCGTAAATGAGTTTATAGGATTAAACTTTTATTGTCCCCCCAAAATTAAGACTTTTATATGATAAAAATCATCTAAATAATTTAGATTTTATACAAATTTTTGTGATATGTAATGAGTTAGGGTGCAAGGCCCCTTTTATTATAAGGCATTGAGTGCTCTATTTAGTATTATAAAAAATTAAGAAAACAACGGGATATTATTCATTTTTAAGACTATTTTTTCGTGATAATAAAGCACAAAAAAAGAGGGAAAATATTTTCCCTCTTATCCTAATTAAAGGGGCTATGCCCCTAATTTTACCATTTCGGTTACTTCTACACCGTAGCCAGAAATCATTGGTTTGTGTTCTGGGTTTTGGCTTATCACTCTGAATTTGCTTATGCCGAGCTTCTTTAAAATCTGAGTTCCGATACCGTACTCTGCAAAATTCGGGTTTGTGATGGGCTTCTGACCGTCTTGCTGACTATTGAACTGCTGAAGTTTCCTCAGCGTATTTTCAGCATTAGATACATTGTTGATGAACACAAGCGCACCTTTTCCCTCATCATTGATGAGCTTTGTAATCCTGTCGAGGAGAGGTTTTTCACCATTGGTAAGCTGGTGGAGCACATCAAAATAAACACTTGAGCTCTGAACTCTAACCAAGACAGGCTCATCAAACTCCCAGCTTCCTTTCGTTAGTGCAAAGTGCAGTTGATCGGTATGTTTCTCTTGAAACACATGGAAATCATAATCTCCGTAGAAAGTCTTTACTGGGCGCTCCTCAATCTTGTTTACAAGGTCTCCTTTTTTGAGTTGATAGTCTATAAGGTCTTCTATGGATATGATTTTAAGGTTTAATTTCTTTGCTAATTCTATGAGCTGTGGAAGCCTTGCCATTGTGCCATCTTCATTCATAATCTCACAGATTACGCCCCCCTCTTTAAGCCCTGCAAGTCGGGTAAGGTCTATAGCAGCTTCGGTATGCCCTGCTCTTTTTAATACTCCACCAGATTTTGCCCTAAGCGGGAAGATATGCCCTGGTCGCATAAAATCGGTAGGCTTGCTGTTCTCATCCATAAGTGCAGCTATGGTTTTTGCTCTATCCGATGCAGAAATCCCAGTAGAAACGCCTTTGCCAAGCAAATCCACAGAAACCGTAAATGCGGTTTCCTTTGGGTCGCTGCTTCGGTATACCATTATATCAAGCCCAAGTTCATCGCATCTTTTTTCAGGGAGAGGAGTACAGATAAGCCCTCTGCCGTGTATCGTCATAAAATTAATCACCTCTGGGCTTACCAGCTCGGCAGCAGAAAGAAAATCTCCTTCATTTTCTCTATCTTCATCATCTACTACAATGATTACTTTGCCATTTTTTAAATCCTCAATGGCTTCTGGGATTGTATTAAGTATTATTTCAGACATTATTTTAATTTTTCACAAAGGTAATACTATTTTTAAGGGAATAAAACGAATGCTTAAGTTTATTAATAAAACCGAAACAGCTACTTCAAAAAGAATGAAGTAGCTGCCTCAAAAAAGTATCTGTCAAATCAAACTCCTAAATTAATGATGATGCCCATGATGGATGAATGGTCCATCTCCTTTCGGTTGGGAATAGATTACCTCAACACCTTCCTGCTCGTTTAATCTCTTCCTTCTCACCTGCTCTGGGTCAAATGGTTTTACTTTACCAAAATATTCTTTAAGACCTGCTGTAAGCCAAAATGGCACTACAACCGTAGCAAACATAAAGATACACCAGAAACCAATGATGAACATTATAAAGAAATACACCGTCCATAAATACTGGTAAAAAGGCCAAAAAGCTGATAAAACCATAAGTCTTTCTATTTTTGAGGGCAAATATAGAGTCTTTTTATTTCATTAACCAAATAAATCAGTCTCATAAGAAAAAATTTAATTCTATTTTAAATAAGAGGATTTCAAATAGATGTTACTTTTTATTACTTATGGGATTATGGATAAAGAATTACTCACTTTTAGCATCTCTGACTGTGATTTTTTCTTATATTTGTGAGCATAATAAATTTTCAAAATCATTATAAAATGGATTACAGAATAGAGCACGACACAATGGGCGAAGTAAAAGTCCCAGCAGACAAATTTTGGGGAGCACAAACAGAACGCTCCCGAAATAATTTTAAAATCGGTGAAGAAGGATCTATGCCTAAGGAAATCATTGAGGCATTTGCCATTTTGAAAAAGGCAGCCGCTTTTGCCAACAATGAACTCGGCGTACTCCCAACCGAAAAGAGAGATGCCATAGCTACCGTATGCGATGAAATTTTAGCAGGAAAACTCAATGACCAATTCCCTCTCGTTATCTGGCAAACGGGTTCTGGTACGCAGTCTAATATGAACCTCAACGAGGTAATCTCCAACAGAGCCCTCGTAAATAATGGTGGGAAATTAGGCGAGAAATCCTTCATCCACCCGAATGATGATGTGAATAAATCTCAGTCCTCCAACGATACCTACCCTACCGCAATGCACATAGCGGCATATAAAAAAGTGGTAGAAACCACTCTTCCTGCATTGGAAAAGCTAAGAAACACCCTTGATGAGAAAGCTAAAGCCTTTCAGAATGTAGTAAAAATCGGAAGAACCCACCTGATGGACGCTACCCCTCTTACCTTAGGGCAAGAGTTTTCTGGCTATGTAGCTCAGTTGGATTACGCGAGAAAAGCCATCATCAATACATTAGAACACTTAAAAGAACTGGCTCTCGGAGGTACGGCAGTAGGTACGGGGCTCAATACTCCCAAAGGTTATGATACAAAAGTGGCAGATTATATCGCTAAATTCAGTGGGCACCCATTCGTAACTGCACCTAATAAATTCGAAGCCCTTGCTGCGCACGACGGTATTGTGGAAACCCACGGCGCACTAAAACAGCTCGCAGTTTCGCTTTATAAAATCGCTCAAGACATCCGCCTCCTCGCTTCTGGGCCGCGCTCTGGTATCGGGGAAATCTTTATTCCAGAGAATGAGCCAGGCTCTTCCATTATGCCAGGGAAAGTAAACCCTACCCAAAACGAGGCGCTCACTATGGTTTGCGCTCAGGTGCTGGGCAATGATACTACGATTTCCTTTGCAGGAACTCAAGGGAATTATGAGCTCAATGTCTTTAAACCCGTGATGGCATTTAACTTCCTGCAATCTGCACAGCTCCTCGCCGATGCTATGCACTCCTTTAACGACCACTGCGCCGTAGGCATAGAGCCTAACCATACGAGAATAAAAGAGCTCCTCGATAAGTCTCTAATGCTCGTTACCGCCCTCAATACGCACATCGGTTACGAGAATGCAGCTAAAATTGCAAAAACAGCTCACAAAAACGGCACTACACTAAAAGAAGAAGCCATCAACCTTGGGCTTCTCACCGCCGAGCAGTTTGATGAATGGGTAAAACCCGAAGATATGGTCGGCAGCCTCAAATAGCTAATGGCTATATGAGCTACAGGTTACAGGTCGCCCCTGCGGGGCGACCTGTAACCATTTTTATAAGTAAGCCATCTGCAAGGTGTGTACTAACTTACTACCTAAAGCCTACTGCTTAAAAAAGCTTTCAATTTCTTGAGAGCTTTTGAAGTTATTTAATAATCTTTATTCGGTAGTCTTCTACTTCACCATAGCCGTAGTTATCTACCACTACTCGCGAGCCTGTGAGTCTTCCGTTGCAAGAGCTTGCAGGAGCAGAGTTGATACTCGGACCTACTTTAAGGGCAATCCTCATTCTGTAGTACTCTTGAGTATCTATTATTGCATCATCCGGCACATCTATATTAAAGTGAGCGACTATGCTACCTTTATTACCATTAGATGGGTCTGGAATGAAGTGCTTCACTACTCTTTCAGCTTCAGACATTTTAGCATCGCCATTAAAGTCTATCCATACGCTTAGGGTTTCATAGAAGTCCTCATCTGATGGATAAACAACTGTAATGCTGAGCTTATTGCCTTTGGAACCTTGTTTTAAGGTGATGACCTTTGAGGAGTCGGTTACATAGTCCTTATAGCCATCACCTGCAGATTTATTATCGAGGATGAGTTTGCCCCCAGCATCGGTAACTTTTACCCTTGAAATATACTCGAACTCAGAGCTGTTGGCTTTAAGACCGCAATACTCCAATGCTGGAAAATGAAGAGTCTGCGACTGGGTATAATTCCCAACTGTTCCACTACAAATATTGGCTACCTGCACTTCATAATCTACCCCAAAGTCTAAATGATGAACTCCTACTGAGATTTCCGCGCTTGGGCTCTCTGAGGTGAAGGATTTCCATCCGGTATCGGTTTTCTTTTTATATCTGATGGAATAAGTAGCGTTTTCTGCTCCTTCCCACGAAAGCAATGCCTTTCTCCTTTCGTTCTCTACTGTGAAATGATCGGGAGCTTGACTGCTACATCCCTCCAGCTTCGTTACAAGGAGGGGCTTGCTCACGGTATAGAAAACATTGTCTATCGCCGAAATTCTTATCTGAATTTTTTTGCCTGCTAATGAAGCTGGGAAGTTGAGCTTCTCATTACCATCATTCGGAGTAGATTCTGAGAGAATCGTCCAGTTTTTACCTTCATCCTGTGTATAATCTATCTTTACATTGGCTACGCTATATGGTGCATTTTGGGTATTGGCGGTATCCCAAAGGATAGGTTTGGAAACTCCATAATGCAATATACCAGAGGTTACAGCAAAAGGACCTTCTTTGCCTACACTGATATTCTGCTCTGCTGAAGCTACCTGCTGCTGGTTGAGAGTAGGATGATTATCCCTCACAGTAAGTACGAACTTCATTTCTTTTACGATATTGGATACCGCCTCCCAATCATCCTCGCTAATGAGCTTACCTGCAATTACATTTTCCAGTTTAGGAAAATACCTTATAGGCTCTGTACCTGGCTTTAATGAGCGGAAGTTTGCACCATCTTTCCTGTCTCCCGAGATTTTAACAAGCTTTGTCTCAGCTGAATTTTGCTGTTCCCAAGTATAAGTAAGCGGGTCGTTCTCTTTATCGGTAACCTGAGCACTAAGTACAAAAGGAGTTTTCTTAGGGATAGTATAAGACTTAAGAGGAGAGATGACGGGCAAGGTATTCTGAATACTTGTCTTCTGTGCACAAGTAGCTTTTGACAATACCTCACGAATCTGATTCAAACTCACATAATTGAAATAAGGGTCTGTACTCTGCTGTACATTGGCTTCGGTAATACCCGCATAGCCCATAATAGTAGAACCAGAACCAGGCTCTACCTGCACATCTGAGCGCTCTATATCGTGAGAAAAGGTGTGATTAGCCCCTAACTGATGCCCTATTTCGTGAGCTACATAGTCTATATCAAAGGCGTCTCCAAAAGGTTCATCATCTATACTTGGGGAGGTAAAAGCCGAACCTTTCTGAGTATCCATAGAATCCCCAAAAGGATCTGGCTCTGGGTCTATGCACACACAACCGATACAGCCAGCATTACCGCCACCACCAGACGCCCCAAAGAGATGCCCAAGGTCATAAGCATCATTACCTAAAACTTTGGTTAGATTTCTTTGGAGCTCTACATTCCACTCACCTGCTACACCGAGGTCAGCATCAGAGTATGGGTCAGTATTTGGGTCGGTATAGATAAGCTCTGGAGTATTTACCAGATTAAGATGCAGTGCAAGGTCTCTCTCATAAACTTGATTTACCCTTGTAAGTGTGGCATTAATTTGCGCCAATGCTTTCTCTACACTGCCAAAGACCTGTGTATATTCTCCTGTTACAGATATAGCCATTCTAATGGTTCTGTACTTCCTGTCGGAAGAGCTTATATTAAATAAGGTATTCTTTTTATAAGCCTCCGCATTTTTATAGAGGTGGTCTAAACCTTGTATATCAGATTTGGGTTCAGAAGTAGTACATTCAAAAGCACGACCTTTAGCTTTTAAAGATTTTGGGTGAACGCGATAGACATCTTTCTGCTTTCGCTCAGGGTCTATGAAGGAATAGCCCTCATCGGTGGAAAGCATAGACTGAAAATCATAAGGAGAGACGCTAAACCTTATAGTACGGCGAGAGTTCTCCAAAGACACACCCTGGTACGATCCCAACTGATATTTAGCAGCCATAGCTTCATCTACCACAGGGAAACTTCTTACTTTAAACTTTTCGAGCTTGCCTTCTACATTTGGGATTTCTATAATCATCTCTGCATTTTTAGCGGAGAGCTGAGTATTCAAATCTTTTCTCAGCTGATGGAGGTTGAGTTTATAGAACTGCTCTACTTCATTATTCTTACCTGCCTTAGTAGAAATCTTTTGCCAGTAATTCTGGGAATATCCAAAAGCTCCCAAAGCAGCGGTTATTAGTATAAATATCTTTTTCATTTCCTTATTTCTTAATGAATTTAAATGTTTTTTCTACCTCATTATTTTTCACTTTAATGATGTATGCTCCTGCTGGCAATGCTCTTAAATTGATGTCTTCTTCACCATTACCTTTATTTACGGCTTTACCAGACGCATCGTAAATAATGTAGGATGATGAGCTGTCAAAGCCTTGCAAATGGAGAACATCGTAAGCTGGATTAGGATATACTGAATAGATAATTTCTTCCTTGTTTGGTGTATCACTTACGCTGAGGTCTGGCTGATGGGTAATTTTAATATTATCGAGCAACAGCTGAAACTGAGCAAAAGCCCTGTGCCTGAAGCAGAGCCTAATCTTCTTACCCTTATAGGCACTGATATCAAACTTTCGTTCTTGTGCAGAATTTGCACTTGAGAAGTTGGTATGGTCGGTCGGAGTAAGTGTAGGGAAATACTTCTGACCATCAGCAAGGATAAAGAGCCAGTAGTCTATATCATTCAACTTAAAGCCATTTCTCTCATCTAAAACTACCCCTATTTTATAGGAGAGCTCGGTTTTTCCAGTTGCGGGAATGGTAATTTCTGGGGAGATGAGAACATCATCGGCATCCAAAGGACCAGGGATAGGTCGAGAAATATAGGAAGTAGCAACCATCATAAAGCTGTTGGTATTATCCCAACCTGCTGACTCTGCAAAGTCGCTCCCCAGACTTAGTTTCCAAGTTTCTCCATCTCTGTCGTCATCCAAGATAACCCAGTCATTGTAATGATTGGGATCATCGGTGTCAAAACGCTCAGAGAAGATAACATCCTGTGCTTTTGAAAGTCCCGAAAGAAGTGCAAAAGCTAAGCATAAGTTTCTTATCATAGCATTCAAATTTTAGAGTACAAAGGTAATTTGTTTTAAATTCTCTTCAATTATTTTTGGTTCAAAATATAAATCTTCTAAAAAATCACAGAAAAAATTCTATTTATCTTTACAATTATTTGCTTTACTTTCTTTTAGACCTTAAACCTCTCTCTATTCCTTTTAATATTTATTTAAGTATATTTGTCCGCAATTTTAAATCTAATGGAATACTTAGAATTTGAACAACCCATTAAAGAGCTGGTAGACCAATTGGGAACCTGCTCCATAGTAGGCGAAGATGCAGGCATCGATATGAAACTCGCCTGTAGCCAAATAGAAGATAAGATTCTGGAAAAAAAGAAAGAAATCTACGGAAACCTTAGTCCGTGGCAGATTGTACAGCTCTCCAGACATCCCGATAGACCTTATGCCTTAGACTACATCAGCGGTATAGCAGACCCCGATAGCTTTGTAGAACTACACGGCGATAGAAACTTTGCCGACGACCCAGCGATGGTGGGCGGATTAGCAACCATAAAAGGACAAAGGGTAATGTTTATAGGCACACAAAAAGGAAGAACCACCAAAGAGCGACAAAAGAGACGCTTCGGAATGCCCAACCCCGAAGGCTACCGAAAAGCCCTCCGACTGATGAAGCTCGCCGAGAAGTTTAACATCCCGATCATCACCTTTATGGATACCCCAGGTGCCTACCCAGGCTTGGAGGCAGAAGAAAGAGGGCAAGGAGAAGCCATTGCAAAGAATATCTATGAAATGGCATTGCTCAAGGTACCTGTATTCTGCTATGTTATCGGTGAAGGTGCCAGCGGCGGTGCGCTCGGTATAGGTGTGGGGAATAAGGTCTATATGATGCAGTATTCTTGGTATTCCGTAATCTCACCAGAGAGCTGCTCATCCATCCTTTGGAGAAATTGGGAGCATAAAGAAGACGCTGCCAATGCCCTAAAACTTACGCCAAAGGATATGCTAAAAAATAAAATCATAGATGGCATTATAGAAGAACCCCTTGGTGGCGCACACTATGACCCAAAACAAGCCTGCGAAAATCTCAAAAAATCTATCCTGCAAAATATCTCTGCATTTAAGAAATTCTCACAAGAGGAAATCATTACCCAGAGACAAGAGAAATTCATCGCAATGGGGCATTTTAAAGACTAATCCTCATTCTTCTGAAAGATAAAATGAACCTCCCTCCAATTGATTGGAGGGAGGCTTTGTTTTCGTAGAGAGGGTGTTCTTCTATTTTAGTTTGTTTTTGAGCTCGATGGTACTGATTCTGTCGCTTTCGGTAGCAGGTTCATCATTCGTCTGAACCCTATTGCGAACGCTGTAGTCGTACTTCATATAAGAGATAAAGCTGTTCTCTGGGTTTAAGGTGTAATAGCCTCTGAACACCTGAGAGATGATGTATTCCTTTTTGATAATCTCTTTTACAGGAATAGGGAGCTTTTGAACTTTGGTTCTTTTTTCTTCTGGGATGATTTTATTTACATAGAAATAGACCTTCCACTCGCGAGGCTTGGTTTTATCTATGCTAATGATTTCGGTTTCGTAGGTAATGCCTCCTTTTTTCAGGGTATATTTACCTTTATCGATATCTTCCTTATCAACAAAGTAAAGGCTTTTATCATTCATAAAGGGGATATACCCCGAATATCGGCTGAAGCCCTCACAGTTTTTATTATCGTTAAACAATTCACACTTTTTATTGAGGGATTTCTCATAAATCTCCATTAGTTTTGGGTTGCCCCCTCCGCTGAATTTATCATCGGTATCTGTTTTAATGATTTCTCCAAAGACGGGGGGTTTCATCTACAATTCGTTTGATTTCGTAGCTGGAAACACCGCTATGGTTTGTTGAAGAAACATAGACCCTTTGCCTAACTTTCTCACTGAGCATCCCTGAAAATGCTGCACTATCACCGCCTGATACCACCGAGCTAAAAGATTTCTCCAAACTTAGAACGCTTTCTACTTTCTGGGAAAACACGAGCGAAGTCCCTCCCAAAAAAGCCATTAAAAATACTTTTCTCATTTTTTATTTTCTATGATTACAAATATAAAATTATTTCTAAATTTGATATCGTTTATTATAAATCTCTAATATTTCCTCTTTATGAAGAAATTTTTATTCGGTTTTTTGTTTATTTTCATCTCTTTTTTCTTATTTGGGCAGGAAATAAAAATCATTCCCGAGGTGGTTATCAGCTCCAAGAAAAAAACAGACACCTTACGCATAGAAATAGATACACTCACCATAAAAAAAGGCGATAACTTGAAAGGGCTGATGGATAAAATACCTGGGCTAATCTGGAACCAAGGCAAGCTGTACTACAATGGTAAGTCGCTGAATAAAATCTTTATAGACGGTAAGGAAATGTACTCTGGAAATTCTAAAATAACCTCCGAACAAATCCCTGCCGAGTGGGTGAAAGACCTGCAAATCACCAATCCAAATAATAAAGACGAAACAAGCATACTCAACATTGGGCTGAATACAAAAAAATCTCAGAAAACCCATCTGAATACAGAGATGCTGGGCAATGCAAATGACAGATACTTGGTAAGAGGCTCGGTTAACAGGGTTCGTAAAAGTATGCTCTTCAATTCTTTTATTAATGCAAACAACCTGAGCAAGAGCATTCTTCCAGAGAGTATCGCTTATCGGAATTTCTTTAATGAACAGTTTTTCAGCAGTGGAAATCTGCTCTCCAACTTGCATTATTCCTACGCTAATGCAGGCGATTTAAGGCTCTCCCATCCTCATATCGGGGATACCAAACTTCTGCAATCGGGTTTTAGTTTTAATATTAAGAAAACCAAAGCCCAGTATACCGTATTCGGAATTAATGAGCATAAAGACCTCTTTACCCAGCAGGAATACCGAGGATGGCAGCACGCCAACGAAAACACAATACACGAAAATACCCGCAAGGAGGGGAATGATATTAACACCCTCTACCTTATCTCCCAGAAATTTAATTATTCAAATTTAGATAACAGCCTTACCGTCCTTTTAGACATCAAACGAAATGAAACGACACTCAGGAATACTCAAAACATCCAAAATGAGTATATAAATAATGCGAATTCTAATGCCTACAAAAGCCTGCACACAGAAAACAGCTCCCAAAATACCAACAGCCTCTCCTCAAAAATTCTCTGGAAAAGCAAAATATTCAGAATGGGGATAGATTTCGTAAGCGAGAGAGAAAATTCAGTGGCAGACTATACCAACCAGTTTAGTACGGGAGGCTCTACCACTGCCCAAAGCACCCACAGAGAGCAAACGGCACAAAACAACAATATTTACCTCTTCTACAACCTCTACAAAAACCTGAAAAACCTCCGAATAGAAACCCAGCTCAATATAGATATACGGCATACATCCATCAGCAGGGAAGATGAATACAAAACTGTGCTCAGCCAGTATGAAATACAGCACAGCATAGCCAGCTGGGAGGCTTTTCTCTGGTATAAAAAGAGGAAATTAGACCTCATCATCGGGGCGGATGCCGTAGGCATACGCAATAAATTCAACGCCTCAAGAGCACAACAATGGAGCAGGAATATCTTCCCAAAAGCAAAGATTTCTTACCGCTTTTCCGATGATTTGAGCCTTAGTTTATCATCAAACTATAAGATTAATTTCAAGGAACGAGACTACCTGCTCCCAGTACTTGACACCTCTGACTCGAAAAGATTTATAAAGGGAGACGATGCTTCTACAAGTACCTTTTTCTCTTATTCGAACAGCCTTAGCCTCTCGGCAGCTCTCCGCAGATTATGAATATCTGCCACAGTCTGCCATCATCAAAACCTCAATGGGTGCTTCTGCGCCTGTGCAAAGCATCATCATCGCTGATTCGCCCTCTCATCGGATGAATATATCGGGAAATTACATAAGCTCTAAACCGAAATTCTCGCAAATGCATATCCTTATTTTTCGGCACTGGAACTTTCCGATAATCCTAAATGAAAACCTGAGATACATTAGTCAAAACAGCCTTAATTTGGTTTCCCTAATCAATACCCAAGTGCTGAACCAAAACATTAAAGCTGAAGCCCATCACAGCTTTATTATCTCTAATAAAACCGATTATAACCTTAGGCTGACGACCTCCTCTGAGCTTAAAATAACCCCTACTACCTACCTGAGCCCAAGCCTTAGCCTCTACGCTCGCCACCTTGATAAATTCTACCTCTATACCCCGCAAATCTCCCTTGCCCTTGAGAAAAAACTCCCCCTTTTCTCCCTTAAAATAGGAGTAAATAACCTCCTCAACAGCCAGAAACTCTATACCAACTCCATCACTAACCAACTGATTTCCTATAATACCTATAACCTCTCCCCCCGCTATTTCTACTTTGGACTACAGTGTACACCATAGCCCACTAGCATAAGGAACAGCCACAGCGTGGCAGGCACTTTTTTTATTTTACTTGACCTAAGGTTGATTTTCCTTTCCGACAGGTTCATTTTTACTCCTGACAGCCCACTGCCGTGCTACGGCTAAGTGCCGAGAATCAGGGCGCGAGCCTGCTCTATAGCGGCATCGGTGATGGTAGAGCCGGAGAGAAGCTGGGCGATTTCTTGGAGCTTTTCGTCCGGAGAGAGGGGGATGATGCTGGACTTGGTCTTGCCGTCGATGTCCTGTTTTATGACCTTGTAATTGTCGCTCCCCTTTGATGCAACCTGCGCGAGGTGGGTGATGACGATGAGCTGTAAGTCGGCGGACATTTCTTTCATCAGCAGCCCGATTTCCTCCGCCACTTTTCCAGAAACACCGGTATCTATCTCGTCTAAGATAAGAGTGGGGAGCTCTGCATTTTCTGCCATTATTTTCTTGATGGCGAGCATTACTCGAGAGCGCTCACCGCCAGAAATCGCCGACTGTATAGGCTTGAGGGGAAAGCCTGTATTGGCCTGAAACATTATAGCGATGCCGTCTAAACCGAATGCGGAGAAGTCCTCATTTGGGGTGAGCTGAACCTCAATTTTTGCTTTTTCGAGACCGAGCCTTCGGAGGAGGGTTTCTATTTTTTCTGAAAATTCGGGTGCCGACAGGTTTCGGTTTTTGGAGAGTTTCTCGGCGAGGATTCTCAACTGGGTTTCTTTATCGGTAATCTCCTGCTTTAGATAGGCTATTCGCTCTTCTATATCTGAAAAGCTGGTTTGCTCGGTTGCCAACTGGTCTCGGATTTCTATTAATTCGGAGACGCTTCCTACCTTGTGTTTCAGCAGGAGGGTGTTGGTTTTATTGACTTTGTCTTTGAGCTCTTCGAGGCGCTCGGGGTTCATCTCCAAGTCTTCTGCTTTGGATTGTAGCTCAAAAACGATATCCTTAAACTCTACGAATAGGCTCTCTAACCTATCGTTTAGCTCAGTGAACTGGTGGGAGAGGTCGGCAACTTTGGAGAGTTTAGACCTCATCTCGGTAAATGAGTCTAAAAGCCCGATACTTTCTTGGTCGGTCAGCCTAAAAATATGAGCGAGATTCTCGGAAATATGCTCTACATTCTCTTGGGAGTATAGCTCTTGCTGTACGGCATCGAGGTCTAAGTCATCGAGCTGTGCTTCTTCTAACTCGTTTAGCAGATACTGCTTATAGTCGGAGTCTTTATTCCCCTCGTTCAACTGGTTTTCAAGCTCAGCAAGCTGCTTTTTCAATGCTCGGAATGAATGATAATCCTTTTGATAAGTTGTAATTAATTCTTTATTCTCGCTGAGCCCATCGAGGATTTTAAACTGATAATCTTCACTAAAAAGGCGAGAGGTTTCAAACTGGGAATGGATGTCTATAAGCTGTGCAGAGAGCTCCCGAAGGACATCGAGGGTAGTGGGCACATCATTTACAAAAGCGCGGGACTTACCGCTGGGGAGAATCTCGCGACGGATGATAGTGATGGGCTCATAGTCCAAATCATTCTCCTCAAAGAAGGTTTTCAGGTTTTCGGATACATCAAATTCTGCTTCTATAATGCTTTTGCTCTCGGTATTCTGGATAGATTTTGCATCTGCACGCTCGCCCATTATCAGGCGAAGGGCTCCGAGAATGATGGACTTACCAGCGCCCGTCTCCCCTGTGATGACTTGCAGCCCTTTTTTGAGGTCTATATCCAGCGTATCGATAAGCGCATAGTTTTGTATGAAGATTCTCTTTAGCATAGTAAAAAAGCTCTAAGCATTAAGGCTTAAAGCTCCACAAAAATATCGGTTAAATGTTGATTTTACAAATTTCTCAATCGTTTTTACTTCCATTTGCTCCACTTCTGAGATTTCGCAGGCTCGAAGTTCTGCATCATTGTTTTAAGCTCGTTAATATTGATATTGGTATTGGTTCCGATAGCGAATATTTCGTAAATCTCATCTGCTTTTGCCTGCATAAATATCGCAAAAGGATAGTTCATTCCGAAGTTATTATCATAAGCCTTAAGCCTTAGGAGGGTATCAAACAGGCTTTTCTTTGCTTGGTTCTTATTGTCTCTCCAAAGGTTGTCTAAGCCCAAGCGATGATAGTTGTACCAGACACTTCTCAGGGTGTTATTCTCCTGCTTTAAGAGGTTATCGATAAGCTGAGCACGGGTTTTTAGTCCTTCGGTTACAGACCAGCCACCGAACCTTTGGTTTTGGGAGTTCTGGGAGATTTTCATCGCCTTTTCAAACCATTGCTGCCCGCCATTCATCTTGAAACTATCGCCATCATAGCCGAGAATTACATAGACATAGAAGCTGATGACATCGATGAGGTTCTTACCAGAAAACTGTCTCTCGTTGAAGATGAGGTTTTCATTTTCGGTGTATTCAAAGGGGAAATCTTTGTCATTAATATTGAGAAGGGGTGTATTATAGGTAGAATTATAGACTGGGCGAGAGGCTTGAACCACGAGAGATGCCTTGAAATTATTCCCCTCTTTTGAGTTGATGATAATCGCAAAATTGCACTTAACTTTCTCAAAATTTTGGAGGCGCTTCCCCGTCCAGCTTGTATTATTAATGAAGTCTCTAAGGCTTTTTTCAAGCGTTTTATAGAGCTGCACATTACTCCCCTGCACTTGCTGATGGTTGATGCTGACCTCTGCCAAGAGCTCCTGTGCATTCATCAAAGGGAAGCTCACAAATAATACAAATAGAAAGATGATTTTTTTCATTAGGATAAATTTTCTTGCTTTTTATAGATTCTCAAACGCTGCTTTTGATAGTTTATTGGATTTTGAGCTGTATAAAATCCAAAATATCCCTCGCTACCTCTTGTTTTGTTTTAAGGTCAAAGGATTTCTTCTCATTAGGCGTTAGGATTTGGATTTTATTGGTATCCCCTTTAAAGCCTGCTCCCTTATCTTTTAAAGAATTGAGAACGATCATATCCAAATTCTTCTTTTGGAGCTTGGCTTTAGCGTGCTCCTCCTCGTTATGGGTTTCAAGGGCAAAGCCTACGAGGAACTGTTGCTCTTTCTTCTCCCCCATTGTTTTGAGAATATCGGGGGTTTTTATCAATTCTATACTAAGGCGGTCATCATTTTTCTTAATCTTCTCTGGTGAGACCTCCTTAGGCGTATAATCTGCCACTGCAGCACTGGCTATGGCGATATCTACCTTATCATAATACTTAAAAACCTCATCATACATCTCCTTTGCGGAAGTGATTTTTATGAGTTGAATGCTTGGGTAGCTTACTTTCTCTGCACTTACCCCAGAGATGAGGATAACCTCGGCTCCTCTCCTCGCCGCTTCTTCGGCTAAGGCATAGCCCATCTTACCAGAGGAATGATTCCCAATGAAGCGCACAGGGTCTATTGCCTCATAAGTAGGACCTGCCGTGATGAGAATTTTCTTATTTAAAAACGCCTGCTCCCCATTCTGATGAATGAAAAACTCCTCTACAGCGCTTACAAGGGTTTCTGGCTCTGCCATTCTGCCCATACCCACCAAGCCACTTGCCAGCTCGCCATACTGAGCGGGGATTATCCTATGCCCAAAGCCCTCTGCCTTTTCTATATTCGCCTTTGTGGAAGGGTGAGCATACATATCCAAATCCATCGCTGGAGCGATAAACACAGGGCAATGTGCCGACATATACACCGCCAAAGCCAGATTATCACACGTACCAGAAACCATCTTCGCCAGCGTATTTGCGGTACACGGTGCTATGAGCAAAGCATCTGCCCACTTGGCGAGTTCTATATGGTTATTCCAGCTTCCATCAGCATTATAAAAATCCGAGACCACCTCGTTTTTAGAAAGCGTAGAGAGCGTGAGTTTTGTAACAAAAGCCTCCGCCGATGGCGTAAGCACTACCTTAACCTCTGCCCCTTTTCTAATAAAATCCCTCACCGCAAAAGGTATCTTATACGCCGCAATACCTCCCGTAACTATCATCAGTATTTTCTTTCCTCTTAGCATAGTTTTATTTTTCCGTGACAAATATAGAGTTTTTGGCAGTAGGCACTAATATAGCTATTAGCTTCTGGCTTTTAGCCAATAGCACTCGTAGCACGGGAGGTTCGTTCTACCTAACTAAGGTGTCGTCATATGACAGAGGTATTGCCTACTGCTTATTGCCTATTGCCTGCTACCTAAAAAGGATTTTCTCTAATATTTTAAGAGTGATGAGGTAGGTAGGTTTTACGCCTGTGAGCCCAAGACCACCAGAGGAGAGGGTACTGCCCGTTTCCAATGGGTTGTCAGACGCATAATAAGCATAGCAAACGAAGAGGTCTTCGGAGATGTGTTTCCTGATTTTTGATGCCACTTGAATCGCTTTCTGATAGTGAGCGCCCTCCATCTCAAGACCAATGGCCCGCCAAGAGGTATTCATAAAATAAGAAAGGATATCCTTATTCTGAAGAGAGGTTCCGAGTACGGTAATCATCGTCCCTTCAAAAGACTCAAGGTCCTTATCTTCAAAATCTGAGAGCTTCAGGCTGTTTTCAAATGGATAATTATCTGCTGTACCTTCAAAAATATGAGCAGTAGGAATCATTATATCTCCTTTTTTGCCCTCCAAAATGCCCGCCTTACCCATTATGGAGATAGATTTTATATTCATCATATGCTCCTCACCAGCCAGTTCATACGGGCGAAGGAGCTCATCCATCACCTCAAATGCCTGCTCTCCGAAAGCATAATCAAAGACGAGGACTACATCATCTCCATTAAACTGGAAATGTGCAAAGGGAGTATTCTTTAAATCTACCTTGCTGAGGTCTATAATCTGAACATCGATATTGCTACCGCTATCGTCTTTTATATAGATAAGCCCTTGTTTTAAGGCATAATCTAAAATCTTATCCTGAAGAGGTTTCTGGTTACTGATTTCCTCATAAAGACTATAATCTACCTCTGTACCTGCTTTTTTGCCCAAGGCGGTATTGGCAAAGAGCATATTCTTCACCGAGTGCATATTGGCAGAAATAATGTGTAGAGGTCGGTTATTTAAACCGTGCTGAACGAGGACATTCTTCACCTTTTGCGCCCACTTCTCACCAAAGAAATGATGCCCCACTCGCTCACGAAGAATCGCACTGAAATGAATCTCCCTCTTGCGGATATCCAAGTGGTCTTCCAAGCTCGCCTTACCTAAATGATAAATAATCTTGAAGAGGCGGTCGGGGTTGTCATCACTTCCAAAATTATTGTAGGCATTCAGGGTTTCATCAAAAGTTCTCCCCAAAAGAGATGAGAGATGAATAAGGGCTACTTCCTTCTCCTTACGGCTGAATTTCTTCTCACCCAAGGCTACAGATTCTATAATCTGCCAAGTTCTGGACGGGCGATAGTTCTCATCTGCAATATAACCCAGCTCTCGGATTTTATCTGCCTCTATATAAAGGAAGGTAAGGTGGGTAAGTATATCATATATCTCCGAACGGCCGAGCAAGACCTCTATATTCATCTGATATTTGTCTATACGGTAGCAATTTCTTCTGCGCTTTTTAGGAACGATAATCTCAAAGCTCCCTTTTTCAAAGCCCTCATCTGAAGTAAGATGCACAAAAGGTGTTTCTTCTATGTTTTCCGGCAACCTGTCGAGCACATAGAGCAGCCCATTGAGCTCTACCTTATTCGGCACTCCCATAGAGCCATAAATCTCGGGAGCTATGGTCATCAGTAACTTTCTTAATGACTCACCGGAAACCCCTGCCGGTTTAAAAAAACCTCTATAAAACAAATGTCTCATAGAGACATATAATCTTTCTATCGCTTCTGTAGTTTCTCTTGCTCTTGACTTTTCCATAATTCTGAAATTTAATGTTAATGTAAAAAGTGGGCTAAATTATTTATTTTATCACAAACACACAAATTACAGAGCATAATCTTATTATATAGACAGATATAAGTATGTAAGAAAGCTTATAAACCAGCAGTCTTTATAGTGCAATTCCTCTTAATATTGCCATATTAATAAAATTTAAGGTTTTTAATAATAATTTAATAAAGGCTTGATTTTGAACAAAGATTAATTATCCCACTAATAATAAGAGATTTATACCCAAAACAACAAAACATCCATAATAACACATTCACAAACAAAACATATAAAAAAAACAAAAATTAGACAACGAAACAAAAAAAATATTATATTTTTTAAAAAAAGTTTGGATATATTAACTATAAATTTATAAGTTTGCCAACTTAAAATAAAAAAGATAGTTAATATGAGTGTAAAATTAAAAGTGCTAAGTGCTGGAGCCCTCTTCTTCTTGGGGATACAGACAATAGACGCACAGAAAAAGAAGACAGACTCTCTTGTTGAAAAAAAGATTGAAGACCTTGTCATTGTAGGTTTTGGTCAAAAAAGAGCTGTAAAAGAACTTACGGGTTCTGTAGGGAAAATTGGAGGACAAGATGTTGCCAACACCTCTTCAGCATCGATAGACAAAGCTCTATCTGGTAAAGTTGCAGGTGTACAAGGAGGTATGAATACCGGACAACCCGGTGGTGCTGCTAACTTAAGAATTAGAGGTATTGCTTCTATTAATGGTAGAAATAACCCTATATATATTATAGATGGAGTAAGAGTAGCACAAGGAGACCTTACTAGAAACACAACAACAGCTAATATATTAGCAAACTTTAACGAAGCAGATATAGAAAGCGTAACTGTATTAAAAGATGCTGTCTCTACTGCTGTATATGGTGCTGATGCTGGTACAGGGGTAATAATCATTACAACTAAATCCGGTAAAAAAGGTAATGCAAGATTTTCATTCAGTAATGAAACTGGTGTAGCTTTTAAAGCTGTAAAAGGGGAAGAGCCACTAAGTACTTCTGAATGGTTAGACTTGCTCATCGCAGGATATGCCAATACTGTAAATGCAAGAAAAGAAGATGTACTTGCTGCATTACAAAATGGGACAATACCTCCTACAAATAGATTAGGATCTGTTTATGCAAAAAGACATATAAATACAAACTGGCAAAAGGAAACAGAAAAAACAGGAGGTGCATATTTCCAAAAGTTTAATTTTTCTGTTTCTGGCGGTAGCGATAGATTAACTTACCTATCCTCATTAGGATATTTTAATCAAAATGGGGTTGTAAAAGGTACTAGCTTTAACCGTATAACTAATACTAACAAAATATCTTATAAAGCTACAGATAAATTAAATTTATCTACTGACCTGCAATTTTCTTATGGTAAAATCAATACTGTGAGTGATGGGGCTACATTCTCCAACCCTCTCTTAGGCTGGTATTATCTGCAACCAACAGATCCTGTAAGAAATGCAGATGGTTCTTACTATTTTGGAAAGGGTGGAAAGTTATCCAATAACTTATTTAATGTCGCTGCTTTACAAGAATTAGAATATCAAACTGCTAAAACAGCAAGGGTTTTTGCTAATTTCCAGGCAGACTATAAATTGGCTAAGAACTTAGCATATAAATTTGTTTTTGCTCCTGAATTCATTAATATAGAAGAGGATAACTATCGTTCTCCCCTACACGGTAACGGATACAATTATGGAGGAAGCGTTCTTGCATATTCATCTAGATATTTTAATTTCAATGTACAGAACATTTTATCCTATAACTTTAAATTAGGGGAAAGCAATAATTTCTCAGCTAGTTTAATCCAAGAAGCCTATAAATCAGATGTCCGTAAAGTAGGTGGTAGTGCTAATGTTGTAGGTTCTCCTTATTTGGAAACGATGAATAACTTTGTGGTACCTCGCGAAGCATACGGAATAAAAAGTATATCTTCAAGAGGAGGATATGCTGCAACCCTGCACTATGACTATGATAAGTTATTTTTATTAGATGTTTCTGGAAGACAAGATAAACTATCTAACTTCTGGCCAGGTAAAAAAACAGGATATTTCTGGTCAGCAGGTGCAGGTTTAGACCTTGCAAGATTAGAAGCTCTTAAGTCAAGTAATACTATCTCTCAGCTAAAACTTTCTGCTTCCTATGGTAAAGTAGGTAACTTGGCAGATGTTAGCCCTTACTCATTGTATCAATATACTTTTAATTACAATGACCAGGCAGGAGCTAGAGTAACAGGAGTAGATAACCAAGATTTGAAATGGGAAACACTCTCTCCTTTCAATGTAGGTCTTGATTTAGGATTATTTAATAATCGCTTAAGCATTGGCGCTGCTTATTTCCATAAGCTAACAAAAGACTTAATCTTTGAACTTCCATTATCTCCTTCACAAGGTGCTACATCTCAATACCAAAATATTGGAGAGATGAAAAATACCGGTTTTGAATTTACCATAGATGCTAAAATCATCAAAAATGCTGGTGATGGGTTTAACTGGAACTTAGGAGGTAATGTAAGTACATTAAACAATGCAATTACCAAGCTATATGGTGGGCAGGATATTGTTATTAATGACTTAAGAATACACAGGGAAGGTGAAGTTGCAAGCTCTTTCTATATGAGAAAATGGGCTGGTGTAGACCCAACTAATGGTAACCCTCTGTGGTATAAAAACGGTGTTGATGGAGAAACTACATCAAACTATAATGAAGCTCAAAAAGCAGTACAAGGCTCTGCAATTGCAACATTATTCGGTGGTGTGGATACTAAACTATCTTATAAAGGATTCTCCCTTGATGCTCAGTTAAGTTTTGGATTTGGTAATAAAGTATATGACCAGTTTGCAAGACTTAGCCAAAGTGATGGTGCTATGACTCTTACATATCCAGGATACAGATCTCAATTAGATTACTGGTCTCCAGAAAATCCTAATGCAAGCAATCCTAAACCTATTTTAGGAAGAGGAAATAAAAATGCAAACAGCCACTCTTCAAGATACTTGTACAAAGGTGATTAATCTAAGATTAAGAACTGTAAAACTTGCATATAACATTAAGTCTGATGCTTTAAAACAAACAGGAATCAACGGTATGCAGATTTATATCTTAGGAGATAATATCTTTACCTATAACTTTGATAAAAACTATAAGTTTGACCCAGATTTACAAATCAATGGATATGTTAACTTACAAATTCCACCAATGAAAACTTACAGTTTAGGTGTAAATATTAATTTTTAATTTAAAAAACGAATTATAATGAAAAAGACAATATATTCAATATTGGTATTAGCTACATTGGGAAGCGTTTTTAACTCTTGTAGCGAGGATTTTACTGAAACAAGATTCTTTCAGTCTGAACAAGCAAAACCAATTACATCAGTAGAGCAGCTACAATCATTTATGAATGGGACTTATGTAGCTATGAGAAGTTCTTACTATTTAGGTTCTTTTTATAGAGCTTATGGAGAAGTTCGTTCAGATGAAATGTACCATAGAGGGAACCGACCTTCTCTACAAAATTTCACTTATTTTGAGAGTACATATTCTTCATCAACTGAAGCAGAAAATACTTGGGAGGCGGCATATAGTGTAATAGCAAATGCTAACATTATTATAAATTCTTCTAATAATCTTACTTGGGGAGAATCTTCTAACCCAAATGTAGTTTCTGCTCAAATTAAAAACATTAAAGGGCAGGCTTATGCTACAAGAGCTTGGGCTACCTTTGATTTACTTCGTCTTTATGGTCAGAAGTATTCAGGAGGTACATTAGGCGTTGTTCTACCAACTACTTTTAATCCCAAAGGAAAGCAGGCAAGAGCAACTATTGCAGAAACAGAAGCACGAATTGAAGCAGATTTCCAGGCGGCATTAAATAATATTGGTTCTGAAACTGATAACGCAGATAAAACCTATATATCTCCATTAGCTATAAAAGCATTAATGACCAGATACTATCTGTATAAAGAAAATTATGCAAAGGTTGCTGAATTGGTAAAAGATATTTATGATTCTGATATATATAAAGTAATCCCTTCTAGTGATTTAGTATCTTCTTTTTCTAAGCCAAATACTGAAAATAGTATTTTTGAATTGGCTGTAGGAAAAAATGGTGCACTTAGTGTAAATTCTTATGATTATTTATTAAATGGTGAGGGTGGATATCAGCAAATCGCAGTATTATCTGGAGCAATAAACCTCTACGCGGCTGGAGATATAAGGCTATCTTTAATAAAGGAAGCAAGAACCGCATCGGGTCAGAAAATCGGAGACTTCCTGAGTAACAAATTTTCAAGTAGAGATGGCTCTAATAATATCAAACTTATAAGATATGAAGAAGTCCTGCTTAGTGGTGCAGAAGCATCTATTAAAACTGGCGATTTAGCTACTGCTCTTAAGTATTATAATAAGATTCGTGAAAATAGAAATCTTGCTACTGCCAGCTCTGTAACATTAGATGATATCAAGCAAGAAAGATCGAGAGAGCTTATAGGTGAAGGATTCAGATACTGGGATTTATTAAGATGGGGAGCTACACTTCGGGTTTATGATGATTCTGGAGCTGTAACCAACAACAGCTATAACATCGGAAACCAGCTCATAGCAATGCCAATCCCTCAATCTGAAACGAATGTATCAGGTTCATTGGTACAGCCAAACCCAGGATATGATAATTCAAATTAATTAAATTTGATCATTATTAATATTAAAGTTGCCAATAAATTGGCAACTTTTTTCTTTTAGCCTACAAAAAATATCTATTATTGCAAAAACTTTATCCCCCCCCTAAAAAAATGAAAATCCTACAGCTCGATAAAAACCACCCTCTCATCGCGGAGCAGCTTCAGAGGAATGGGTTCCAGATTACGGAAGACCATACCTCAACCTACACGCAGGTTTTAGAAAAAATAAACGATTATGACGGCATTATCATCCGGAGCAGGATACCCTTAGATGGCGAATTTCTCCGAAAGGCTCATCACTTAAAATTCATTGCGAGGGTAGGTGCCGGTATGGAGAATATAGACACTCGCGAAGCGGAAAAACAAAACATTCTGCTCATCAATTCACCCGAAGGAAACCGAGATGCTGTAGCAGAGCACGCATTAGGGATGCTCCTCAGCCTAATGAACCGCCTCTTCATTTCATCAGAAGAAGTGAAAAAAGGCATATGGCGAAGGGAAGAAAATAGAGGCGATGAAATAAAAGGAAAAACCGTAGGGCTCATAGGCTATGGAAATATGGGGAAAGCCACTGCCAAAAGGTTTTCGGGCTTTGGTTGCCGAGTGGTTTTTTATGATATCCTACCTGATTTATCCGATGAATATGCTGCCCAAGTTTCCCTCGAGACGCTAAAAGCAGAAGCCGATATCATCAGCCTGCACCTGCCCATCACCCCAGAAACACACCATATAATAGACGAAAAATTCATCGCCGAAATGAATAAAAACTTCTACATTATCAACACGGCAAGGGGCAAGAATATCAAAACAAAAGCATTGGTAGAAGCCCTAAAATCAGGAAAAATAAAAGGCGCCGCATTGGATGTAACCGAGTTTGAAAAACCCTCGTTCGAGAGCTTGGAGAACCTCAACGAGGACTTCAAATACCTCCTCACCTCAGAAAAAGTCATCCTCACGCCGCACATTGCGGGGTGGACGGTGCAGAGCAAGGAAAAACTCGCACAAGTCATCGTAGATAAAATCCTAAACGCCTTCGCTTAGCCTATGAACCTCCTGAAAACCACCCTCGCCTCCCTCCTCATTTTGTTCCTCATTTCCTGCAAGGACGAAGTGAAAAAAATCCCACCCAAAGCCAAAAACACCCTCCCTAACTTTAGCAGTGTAAATTTCAAAAAAATATTCAAACCCGCAGATTCTAAGCTCTCCCGAGAAGATTCTATCCGAAACATTTTGGGAGATTATTACCTCCAAGTTTGGGAAGGGAGTAACCTCTGGGGAGGAATCATCATCGCAAAAGGAGAGAACATCCTCTTAGAAAAGTATCGAGGATTTACCGATGAGAAAAAACAAAACCCCATCAACGAAAACACCCCACTCCACATCGCGTCTGTGAGCAAACCGATTACCGCTATGGCAATCCTAAAATTGGTAGAATCAGGAAAAATCAGCCTCAACCAAAGCCTCACAAGCATTCTCCCAGCCTTCCCCTACCCTAAAATCACCCTCAAAAATCTACTCAACCACAGGAGTGGGCTCCCCAAATACGAACTTCTAGAACAGGAACTTAAGCCCCTACCCTCCGAATTTTCAAAGGAATTTATCAGCAATCAAGATATTTTGAGCCTCATTTCCAAGCACAAACCTGCACTCAAGAGGGAGCCCAACACCGGCTTTGAGTATTGTAATACCAACTATGCCCTCCTCGCCCTCGTCATAGAAAAAGTTGCAGGCAAGCCCTACCCAATCGCCGTACGGGAAATGATATTCCAACCGCTCGGGATGGAGCACACCTTCGTTCTCACCGAAAAAGAACTCCCCACTGCCAGTCCATCTTTTTTTAGCAATGGGAAGATGCACCCCTACAACAAGCTCGATTTGATCTACGGAGATAAGAATATCTACACCACACCTCAGGATTTGCTGCGATTTTCTCAGGCAATGTTTTCCTCAAATTTCCTTCCTAAAAACCTGATAAAAAAGGTGTTTAAACCTTATAGCAATGAGAAAAAAGGAATGAAAAACTATGGGCTGGGGATACGAATGAAAATTTTTGATAATGGAAAAGCGCTGACTTATCATAACGGCTGGTGGCACGGCTCTAATTCGGTTTTTGTGCACCTCCCCGAGTCCAAAACCACAATTATAGCGCTGGGCAACAAATACTCTCGCCGCATCTATTCGGCTACCGCGCTCTCAGGGCTATTTGAAGATTTTCCTTTTGATATTGAAAGCCTTACGAAAGAGCCCACCTCTGGCGAATAGCGAATAAAAAAAAACCGATAATCAATTTATCGGTTTCTAATTTTCATTTCGCTCGCCCTACCGGGAAGTCGTCTCCTCTCGCTGTTTTTTCTGCAAGCTCGCAAGCCTGTCCAGCTGCTCCTGCGTCATATCTCGGCGGTTGAGTTTTTTCTCTCTCGCCTCCAGATCTTCTCTCTTTTTTTGGAGCTCCATTTGTTCTGCCACCGCCGAAGAATCGCCTTTTTCTACCCTGCGAATCAGCTCATTATTTTTTTCTATCAGCACCTCGTACTCATCTAAAATAGCGTCATACGCATTTCCAACATCGGTAGAGGCCGTTGTTTGTTCCTCTCCAGAAGACTGCTCCACTGCGTTTTCAGATTGGAGTTGAGAATTATTCTTATCACCGCAAGCACTGACAATCAATGCAAAAACTAAGGCGATACCCAAATAAATGTTTCTAATATTCATCTTATTTTTTTATTTTTTGCGAGAGCAAATGTAAATAAAAATCTCATTAAACCTAAAAACTCCATAGCTGTCAAGCAATTTTTATGGCAACTCCTATACTTTCAAACTACTAATCAACCCATTAACTTCATAAGCAAAACCAAAATTTTGGAAATATAGCTTTAAGCAGCACAAAAAAATCACCCGCGACTTTGGGTGATTGCTATTGTTAAACATCTACTTTATTTACTTTGACATTGTACAATCTGAACAATTACCTGCATTGCAAAAGACAACTACATACACTCTATCTTTTGTACATCCAGTCCCCTGACTGCAAGTACAGTGAATCTTACTAATATCATCTACCATTTCTAAGCCTGCTTCTATAGCAAGTTCTTTTGGAGTTGGAAGAAAAACTGTATTACCAAAGAGACTTGCTCTTATATATACATGGTCTGATGGAATGGTATCAGAATTACTTTTTATAAAATCCGGTATTTCTTCATCATAATGGGTTCTATATACTGCGGAATAAAGTTCCATTAATGCTTCGTGTACTTCTTTACATTTAAAAAAGTCCTCTGTAATTCCATACTGTATAGTAGGCTCTTTCTCTCTTTCAATTTGTCCAAATCCACCTCTTTTTGCATAGGCTCCAAATTTATCTTCCCTTTCATCCATTACTCCTACAATTTGAACTTCTTTTTGCTCGCCTTTAGCTGATAAAGATTCTATAAGCCCTGCATGTACCTCACAAAGACTACAAGCGCCTAACTCTGCTGTACAAAAATATCTTCCATCATAGGTTCCAGGTGAACATCCAGCCCCTTTTAAACATTTACAACGAATACCAAGTGTAGAAACTCGAGAAACATTGCCCTCTTCATCTTTTATAACATAGTATACATCTTCTGGGAGTGTAATTTTCACAAAGTCTTTTGAACCTAGAGTTGTTGCTTTACTACCTTCAGGAAAAGGAATTCCCTTTGCCCCTGTTGCTTTAATTTCAGCAATTACATTCTTACTCGTTATCTCCTGTACATTTATTTCATCTTCCATTGAACAGGAGCTTAACACTAATCCTATGGATACTAATATAAAAAATTTTAAAGCTTTCATTTTGAAAAATATTTAAAAAATTACGCTACTCTTTTGATTTTCGCTTACTCAGCTACTCTTTTGTTTAAAGTTGATTTTCGCTTTCACATCCTCAACCTTGAAGGGGAGCCAGCCCGAATTTGGCGATTTCCTGTTTTATTAAAAATTCATTTTTCTGAAGTCTTTTTAATTTTTTGTTAATCATCTTTGCCTTAATTCGTTACTAAATTAAAAAATTATTTTAAATAAATACAAAAAACCGCTCAAATTGATTGAACGGTTTTAATATCTTATGGATTGAGGGAGATTAGCCCCTTTTCTTGAAGAATGAATCTACGAATTCCTCACCATTAAAGAGCTGTAAGTCCTCCATCTTCTCACCCACACCGATATACTTGACAGGGATCTGAAACTGATCCGAAATCCCGATAACTACTCCTCCTTTTGCGGTACCATCGAGCTTGGTGATGGCAAGAGCACTGACTTCGGTGGCAGCTGTAAATTGCTTGGCTTGCTCAAAAGCATTCTGCCCAGTAGAGCCATCCAAGACGAGGAGAACCTCATTGGGGGCATCGGGGATGAGTTTTTGCATTACTCGTTTTATTTTGGAGAGCTCGTTCATTAGATTGACCTTGTTGTGAAGCCTCCCTGCAGTGTCTATGAGTACGACATCTGCGTCTTGTGCTATGGCGGATTGCAGGGTATCAAAGGCGACAGATGCGGGGTCTGATCCCATCCCCTGTTTTACGATAGGCACGCCCACTCGCTCGCTCCATATTACCAATTGATCTACCGCTGCTGCTCGGAAAGTATCCGCGGCACCTAATACGACTTTCTTTCCCTGAGATTTAAACTGATGGGCGAGCTTGCCAATGGTAGTGGTCTTGCCGACACCATTCACGCCAACGACCATTATGACAAATGGCTTCTTGTTTTCGTCTATATTTCCCGTGTTGGAATGAGGATTTTCTAACAGTAATGCCGATATTTCTTCTCTGAGGATGGCATCCAGCTCAGCAGTATTTACATACTTGTCTCTGGCTACGCGGTCTTCTATTTTTTCTATAATCTTAATGGTGGTAGCAGCACCTACATCAGATGCGATAAGGATTTCTTCGAGGTTATCCAGCACCTCATCATCTACCTTTGACTTACCGATGACGGCTTTTGTCATCTTCTCAAAGAAACCCTGTCTGGATTTTTCCAAGCCTTTATCTAATGTATCCTTTTCTTCTTTTTTAAATATTTTCTTGAACCAACTCATTTTTTAGAATTATGAATTAAAATGTATGCAAATATATGAAATTAACTAAGTTTTAGCAGTCTCCATTAAGATATTAGGAAAGCAGAAAGCCTACTCAAAAATGAATAGGCTTTTATCTTTTTTGCTGTGTGTGTAGAGCAAATCTTATTTCTTTAAATAAGCATCTACTTCGTCAGCATTCACTACTTGCTCTTCAAAAACATAAGCTCCAGTTTTAGGAGACTTTACCATTTTTACTACTTTAGTCATTTTCTTAGACTGACCGCTTTGTAGGGTCGCTACTACTTTCTTTGCCATAGTAAGTTATACTTTTATAAGATTACTTAATTTCTTTGTGTACTGTATACTTTTTAAGAACTGGATTGAATTTTTTCAGTTCCAGTCTTTCAGTAGTATTCTTTTTATTTTTTGTGGTGATGTATCTGCTCATTCCTGGCAAACCACTTTCTTTATGCTCTGTACATTCAAGGATAACCTGAACTCTATTTCCTTTTTTTGCCATCTCTCCTTATATTATTTAATAAATCCGTTTCTTGTTGCTCTTTCTACTGCTTCCTCAATACCTAATTTATTGATAATTCTCAATCCGTGAGCAGATACTTTTAAAGTAATGTGTTTATCTTGCTCTGGAAGGTAAAACTTCTTTTCCAATAAGTTGATTTCAAATCTTCTTTTGGTCTTGTTATTCGCGTGAGAAACATGGTTCCCTACCATTGCACGCTTTCCTGTTATTTGGCAAATTCTTGACATATCTCGATGTTCTTTATTTACTTATTCAATATTTGAGTGTGCAAAATAAAGAAGTTTTTTTTAGATAGGCAAATATTTTTTATTCAATTGTAGGATTTCATTTTAAAATTTATCTATTCAAATCGTGAGAAATCCTGTATTAAGCCTTATTTAACTAAAATGAAAAATCAATTTTCATTAAAAATGATGATATACAATATTAAATACTAAGGTAAATTTAGCTTATCAGTTTCCAAATTCTTTTTGCCATTCTTCGGCGGCATCGGAGAGCTCGGAATAGAAGCTCTCCCCGTACTTACGGATAAGAGGTGTTTTTAGAAATTTATACACGGGCACCTGAAGCTCCTTTCCGAGAGTGCAGGCATCACTACACACCTCCCACTCGTGATAGTTGAGCGCCGTAAAGGAGGAATATTCAGTTACACGAATAGGATAAAGATGGCAGGAAATGGGTTTTTGCCAGTCTATAACCCCATCTTCGTACGCTTTTTCTATACCGCATTTGGTATAGCCTCGCTCATCATAGGTTACATAGGCACATTCGGCATTATTAATTAAGGGGGTTACATATTCACCATCGGTGGGGTCTATTTCCCATTTGCCTTGTTTTTCTATCGCTTCAATCCCTTGTGGAGTGAGGTAGGGTTTTATTTTATCATAAATATTTTCTAAGATTTGAGCTTCTTCCTTATCTAAGGGAGCTCCTGCATCTCCTTCTACACAACAAATGCCTTTACATTTGGAAAGGTTGCACACAAACTCTTCAGAAAAGATTTCCTCAGAGATTAATTTATCTTCTATTTGTATCATTCTTTAATGTATATAAACTGCGATTTTAAATAAAATTAGAAATATAATCACCATCCATAAGGAGAGTTCCTTCTGCCAATACTTTGGCATAAAATAAATGGCTCTACTGACAATCACCGCACACGGGAATACCATCAAAAGCAAATAGCCGTAATAATTCCCCATATAAAGCACAATAGAAACCGATTGAGCCACTGTAAAGAGGAGTATAAATGTGTATTTAAACTTACTGATGGGGCTTTTTTCATTAAAATAAAAAAAATGTTGCGCAATGCCATACATCATTAATAAACCTATGGGAATGAGATAAAGCAATGGCTGTATATTCTGAGCCATCTTAAAATCTCCAAAAGGGAAATAAGCATCATCCCAAGCATTATAGTGCAGGAAAAATACAATACTGAAATAGAACAAGGCTATCAGCAGCATTCCGAAAAACAGCCTGAATAAATTGAGCAGTATCCGCCCTGAAGTTCCTATAATATGTATTATAACAAACAGAACCAGCGCCCAAGTAGCTGGCAGGAAAATAAAATTCACCGCCAGTATAGAGCCTATGAGCATATAGGAACTCTTCCTTAGGGTGTCATTTGTGCTTGTGAGAATGAGCAATACAAAAGAGCTCACAAAGAGGGAAATAGCAACCCCAATATTCAGACCGCCAGAGTAAAGCGCAAAGGCTAAAAAAGTATATAAAAAAAGGGGGATATGGGTTTGGTAAGTAAGATTGACTTTATTAAAAAGAAAATATCCGAGAGCGATACCCGCAAAAGTAAAGACAGCGGATATAATATTTAAAACACTAAAATTAAAGGCATTAAATGTTATTACTATGGTGAGCAAAAAAAATAAATAGACGGGTATAGAAAAAATATTGCTCTCCTTTGAAAGTAATCTGAACATTTTTTTATATTTTTGTGCAAATTTAATATTAAAAACAAAACAATGACGAGTTTTTGGTTATTCTTAAGTAAGTCTTTTGTATGGTCGTTTCAGTTTTATGATTACGCAGGGAATGTATTAAACTGGATATTATTTTCGGTGGCGTGTATCTTGTTTATCAACTGGTGCTATGTATTGGTTGTAAAGCTGGGAGTGAATAAAGACAAGGAGTATTACTCCCCTACGGAAGGTAAATTCCCGTACTATGATCCTAAAATCTATAAAAGAAAAGAAGACTAAGGGTTAATTAATTGATAACACATTATAGAAAGCCGTATCCTGAGTAGAAACGGCTTTTTATTTATACCTTATAGAGAGATGCCAGAAATTTCTATTATTACACCGTGCTATAATTCTTCAAAATACTTGGAGGAGACGATACAGTCTGTCCTTAACCAAAGTTTTACAGACTGGGAGTGGGTGATTACCGATGATTGCTCGCAGGATAAGTCAATTGAAATCATTGAGAGGCATAATGACCCAAGGATAAAGCTCATTAAAGCAGAGAAAAACGGCGGCGCAGGCTATGCGAGGAATCTTTCATTGAGTGAAGCGAAGGGGAGGTACATTACCTTCCTTGATGCTGATGATGTTTGGACGCCCAACTTCTTAGAGGAAATGCTCAACTTTATGAAAAGGGAAAATGCAGAGCTCGCCTACTCTAATTATGCGAGGTGCAATGAAAAATTAGTCCCGAAATTGGGAGATTTTAAAGCGGATAAGGTGGTTACATTTGGTAATCTTTTGAAGACTTGCAGGCTTTCACTCCTGAGCTCTATGTATGATTCTGAAAGGGTGGGCAAGGAATATTTCCCAGAAGGGAATAAGAGGGAAGACCATACGATGTGGCTCAATCTGCTGAAAAAAATCCCGAAAGGACTACCACTGCCAAAGACAATGGCAAAGTATAGGATGCTACCGACAAGCGTATCGCGAAAAAAATCGGAGATTATAAAAGACCAATACTTGGTATATAGAGATTTTATGGGCTTCTCTGTATTAAAATCGCTGTACTATACAGCACATTGGGCACTTAATGGATTTATAAAATACTCCAAATTCTTTAACCCCCTCTAAGGGTCAGAGACCCTTTCTTTATTAAATAAGGAGGAGGGGTAGAGACCCTTTTATTACTTTTTTACTATTAATTAAGGGCAGGAGCAGTTTTTATTTAAATAACTGATATTAAATAGATTGAGCATTTTTCAATTTTTATAGTTGATGATTGATTTTTTATAGCGTATTTTTTATTTTTACTAGTTGCAGCGCTAATCTTAGCATTGATTTATTGATTTAGATAGTTGCAGAGGCATTTTTACCCATTGCAGAGGCGTTTTTACCCGTTGCATTGGCATTTTTGAGCGTTACATTCGTATTTTTATACATTACATCGATATTTTTTAGTCCGTTTTATTGAATTTTTCGTAATAAAGAAAGCTGATGGCTGATGGTTTTTAGCGGCTAGCTATTAGCGGAGTGGATTTTGGCTAATGATATGGCTAATATGCTCGGTAGCATTGGGCTGAGAGGCGATAAAAGCGCTGGATTTATCGGACATCTGGCGGATAAGTTGGGGATTTTGAATAAGATGAGAGAGGAAGGCAATTGTTTGGTTTTCATCTTTAAAAGACTGGGCACCACCGATGGAAATAAGGGCATCGGCTTCTGGATTTTTACGATAATGATTACCGAAGAGGACAGGCATACCAAAAGTGGTCGCCTCGAGGATGTTATGGAGCCCCGCAGAGTGAAAACCACCGCCTACGAGGGCAATGTCGGCATAGGAATAGAGCTTTGAGAGGATGCCGATAGAGTCTATGATAAGCACGGAATAGTCGCTAATCTTCTGCTGGTTTTGAGGCGCTTTACTGTAGAGCAAAGCCTGCGGGAAAAGAGATTTCAAGGGCTCAAGCCTTTTAAGGGAATGAGGGGCGATGATGATTTTCACCTTCGGATGAAGGGAGGATATTGCCTTGGCGATTTTTTCCTCCGCCTGCCAGGAACTGCCGAAAATAAGGAGGGGTTTAGCGTCTTTAAATTCATCTATAAGAGGAAGGGTGTTGTCTCTGCTGAGGATTTGCTTGACCCGATCAAAGCGGGTATCGCCAGAGACGGAGGACTGAAGGAGCCCGATGCTTTTAGCCAAGTGCTCGGAGTCTTGATTTTGATGAAAAATCCAATTGATATTTCGTTTTAGGTTTGATACGAACCCATTACCCAAACCTCTTTTAAAGAAAATCTGCTTAGGGTAAAAATAGGCGGAGATGATGAAGAGCTTAGCATTGCGCTTTTTTAATTCATCGAAGAGATGGTACCAGTAATCGTATTTAACGGTAAAGAAAATATCCGTAGTGAATAGAGAAAGGAAGCGCTTTAGGTTTTTCTTTTTATCAAGAGGCAGGTAGCAGACGACATCTGCGATATTGGGCTTATTTGCGACATTCTCATAACCCGAAGGCGAAAAAAAAGTAATGAGGATTTTATGCTGAGGGTGGGTTTGTTTTAATCTTTCTAATACAGGGAGCCCTTGTTCATACTCGCCTAAACTGGCAGCGTGCATCCAAATAACCTTATCGTGAGGGGAGAGTTTTTGTTTTATTTTTTGCTCAGATTCTTTTCTTCCGAGCCAGCCTTTTCTAATCTTAGCATTAAAAAGGGAGCCAAGCCTCATCCCGAAAGAGAGCAGAGAAATAAATATGTCGTAAAAAAAATACATTTAATTAATTAGGATAAGAGCTGGGTAGGGCTTGTTCTTTATTAACATCAATCAGCGTATCTATTATCGGTTTTGGAACCTCTTCTGAGGCTTTTTCTGGTGCTTCTTCTTTGTCTTCGATGGAGTGCGTACCTTTCTTCACCGAGATATCATTGAGGGATTTATCTCCTGAAAACTTGGTTGCAAAGAGTAGTCCTGCACCGATAAGCCCACAGAGCGGAATGAGCACAAGGAATATCCAAAGGATGGCTTTATTCAGCTTGTCATCTGAACCTCGCTCGGTAGAAGAGGAATGGGCGCTCTGCTTTTGTAGAGGGCTTAGGCTTATCATCTCTAAACCGAAATAGTCTGGTGATAAATCATCAAGCCGCTCACCAGAGAAAGAGAGCTGCTTGTGGTCATCAAAGGAAAAATGCCCAATGGAGTCTATTGTAAAGTCTTCGTTGTGCTCCAAGAGGGTATTCCAATGACTTACCTGCTGCTGTATGAATTGATAGACTTCATCAAATGCCAAAGACTCCTTATCGAGGATGGACAGGGTGAAGCCTTCATCGGAAGTATGTACATCAGCGTGGAAGAAAATCTCCTTTGCTGGAGGTAGGATATTCTCATTATTACGAATAACTTTTGCGGTGGAATCTTTCAGGAAGAAAGTTCCGAAACCTTTAATGGCAACCTTGTGATTTGCCTTAAGCTCATCTAATATGTAGTGTGTAAAGTTTTCCATAATCTGCTATCTGTTTTCTTTATAATAATTGATAAGTCCATTAGTTGATGAATCGTGGGAGGAGATTTTGGCTGTACTTTCTAACTCTGGGAGAATCTTGCCTGCTAAAACTTTCCCGAGCTCTACACCAAACTGGTCAAAGCTAAAGACATTCCAGATGACGCCCTGCACAAAAATCTTATGCTCATAAAGGGCAATAAGCTGCCCTAGTGAAAACGGTGTAAGCTCATCTATAAGGATGGAATTGGTAGGGGTATTCCCTTGGAAGACCTTATAATTTAAGAGCCTTTCGATCTCGGTTATGGGCTTCCCTGTTTGCTGAAGCTCATCTAAGGCTTCTTCTTCGGTTTTACCAAAAGCGAGTGCTTCGGTCTGTGCGAAGAAATTTGCCAAGAGCTTTTCTTGATGGTCAGACACCTTATTACAAGGCCTTACAAAAGCGATAAAATCAGAAGGAATGAGCTCTGTACCTTGGTGGATTAATTGATAAAAAGCGTGCTGACCATTAGTGCCTGGCTCTCCCCAAATAATCGCCCCCGTTTCATAATCTATAAAGTTGGCGTTTCTATCTACGCACTTGCCATTACTCTCCATATCTGCCTGCTGGAGATAGGCAGGGAAGCGGTCGAGGTATTGTGAATAAGGGAGTACAGCATAAGAACTCGCTCCAAAGAAGTTTCTGTACCACACACCGAGAAGCGCCATTAGCACAGGTACATTTTCAGAGAAATCAGCAGTTTGGAAGTGGGTATCTGTTTCATTAGCCCCCATTAGAAGCTGCTCAAAATTAGGATAACCTATCGCTAAAACAATACTAAGCCCAATGGCTGACCAAAGTGAATAGCGACCACCAACCCAGTCCCAAAACTCAAAAGTATTCTCTTCCAATATGCCAAAGCTCTTCACTGCCTCTATATTGGTAGAAAGAGCTACGAAATGCTTAGCGATATCCGCTTCTGAGCCCACCTTCAAAAACCATTTTTTAGCGGTATGGGCATTGGTCATTGTCTCTTGGGTGGTAAAGGTTTTAGAGGCAATAATGAATAGCGTAGTTTCTGGGGTTAAGTTTTTAAGCACCTCTGCGGAGTGGTTGCCATCTATATTGGAGATAAAATGTAGATTGAGCCTCGTTTTAAAATGTTTAAGAGCTGAGCAAACCATTACTGGGCCGAGGTCTGAGCCTCCAATTCCGATATTGACTACATCGGTAATCTCCTTTCCTGAAAAGCCTTTGTGCTCCCCAGAAATCACCCTTTCGGAGAAAGTTTTCATCTGCAGGAGCACTCTTTTTATATCTTCTCTTATATTTTTCCCATCGACTAAAATCTCTCGGCAAGAGAAATCCCGAAGTGCTGTATGAAGCACTGCCCTACCCTCTGTCTCATTGATTTTATCCCCAGAAAACAGCTTCTCAATAGCTTCTTTTAGCTGTACTTCTTCTGCCAGTTGGAGGAGGAGCTCCCTCGCCTCTTCATTGATTAAGTTCTTTGAATAATCAAAGAGATAGCCTTGTCTTTTAATAGAAAAATCACTGAAACGCTTAGGGTTTTCAGCGAATAAAGTTCTCAAATCGAAATCATAATTCTGAAAGAGCGCGTCCAATGCTCTCCAGCTTTGTGTATGTACAGGGTTTATTTTAGGCAACATCTGCTCGGTTTTTAATGACGCAAATCTACGGAAAGTTAATAAATGACAGGCTTCCCTCTCTAAATTCAACTTTTCAAACAACGAATATTGCCTTCTCGATTAATATCTATATAGAAAACAAAAATAAAACTGCAACAGACTATGCCTATCGCAGTTTAATGATATGATATAATAATATTTTTACCTCACAGAGAAATATTCTACGCCGTGTTGGCTTTCGGCATTCAGAATATCAGTCTCAAAGAGTCTGAACTCATCTTCCTGCTTCTTTTTGGATTTGCGTTTCTTCAACTTTTTTATCGTGTAGAGAAATGCCAGTATACTAAAAATTCCTATACCCCCTGCTAATACTATATTTTTGCTCAACTTCTCCATTGATATTAAATTTTGGAATCTCAAAATACAAATACCATTCCTTAAAAGGATTATTTTTTATTAAACTTTGTTAATTATTCAATAGCAATCGTTAATTGAACAGATTTTTCGAGTAAAAATGAGTTTTCACTTTATGCACTTTATTTTGTAAAAAGAATACTACTTAGGAAGGAACTTCTTTCTTAGATAATTAGTAGCCCTTATCTCATAGTATTTATAAAACCAATAAGATAAAAGAATAGACACGCCCCAAAATGAAGTATAACAAATAACAAACATAGCCGACCAAGGTACTATATTATAATATTCATTCACATCATAATATTCTACTATTTTTGCTAACCCCATTTGCACAATACTATTAATAAGATATAATGAATATGAAGTTATACTCAAAAAAGTAATCGGTTTATATAATTTACTATTGCTGGTTTTTATAGAGTTCATATAAGGTAAAATCAATAATATGGTAATAGAAGTAATACTTAATTCTATTGTTCTGTATAAAAAGTTATTTACTCCTATAACTTTATCTAAAAAATTACTCAAAATAAAAGCAATAATCCCCATCCAAAACATTACCTTTCTATTCTTATCCCAAAAACCTCTGTAATAGAAATAAATATAGGACGCCAAAACCCCAAACATAATTCCATCTAAACGATAAAAAACTGAATATCTAATAACCTCAAAATCTTCATATTTAAAATCATTAATAGAAAATAGATATGTAAAACGAAAGAAATGGATAATAAATAACCCTCCCAAAATTATAATCAACATAATATTTTTCAGAGAGAATCTAAGGAGCTTTAATATAAAAGCAAACAACGGAAGCAATAAATAAAACCATTCTTCCACACTCAAACTCCAAGACCATTCAAAGAAACTATGCTGCATATTACTAAACAGGTTCTGGGAGAAAATTAAATAAGATATTGTATTGTATTGTATTGTATTGTATTGTATTACAAAAAGAATAATTAAAATCAAATAATAATTAGGTAAAGTTCTTGTCCATCGCTTTATCCAGAAATTTTTCATTTCTTCTAGCGAGAGACCCTTACTTTCCATTTGTTTAATAAAAATATGCCCTATAAGAAATCCACTCAAAACAAAGAAAATACCTACACCATCATAATATAAAGCGGAATAATATTTAGCATATTTTGCAGGAATAAACTTCGCTGCGTGGGTAATCATTACAAATAGAATAGCCAGCATTCTAATAATGTCCAATCCAAAAATTCGGTCTTTTTTTATCTCCATAATACTTATTATTCTTAAATAATCAATTGTGTCGCAAAAATAAAGATTTCACATAAAACTATTTCTATAATTAGAAAATTAATTATCTTTGGTCAAAATATTCTAATTATGATAAAGAAAACTTTAATTTGTGCTGCTTCGGTAGCAGCATTTTCTTTTATGAATGCACAAAAACAATACCCCCAAACCGAAAAAATTGACCATACAGATGAGTATTTCGGTGTAAAAGTTCAAGACCCTTATCGCTGGCTGGAAGACGATATGTCTGCCAAAACAAAAGATTGGGTAGAGCGTGAAGTTGCTTTCACAAATGATTATCTCTCTAAAATCCCTTTCAGAAATGAGCTTGCAAAACAGCTGAAAGATATCTGGAACTATGAGAAAATCGGAACTCCTTTTAAGGAAGGAGAATACACTTACTTCTATAAAAATGATGGTCTGCAAGCACAATCTGTACTTTATAGAACCGATAAAAACGGAAAAACTGAGGTATTCCTCGACCCAAATACTTTCTCTAAAGACGGAACAACCTCCCTCGCGGGAATTTCCTTTAATAAGAAAGGAACACTTGTAGCCTATAGAATCTCTGAAGGGGGGAGCGACTGGAATAAAATCATCATCCTCGATGTAAAAACAAAAAAGCAGATTGATGATACTTTGGTAGATGTAAAATTCTCTGGTGCTGCCTGGCTTGGAGACGAGGGCTTCTTTTATTCAAGCTATGATAAACCCGACGGCAGTGTACTTTCTGCAAAGACCGATGACCACAAAATATACTTCCACAAGTTGGGAACCAAGCAGTCTCAGGACAAGCAACTCATTGTGAAAAAAGAAGGCAAGTGGAGATATCTCTCTGCAAGCCTTACCGATGACGAAAGGTTCCTCATCGTCTCTGGGGCAAATGCTACCAATGGAAATGAGCTTTACATCAAAGACCTTAAGAACAAGAAAAATTCAGACTTTATAGAAATTCAGAAAGGTTTTGATTATAATACGGGAGTTGTAGATTCCAAAGGCGATTTCATCTATGTACAAACCGATAAAAATGCTCCTAATGGAAAACTTCAAAAATTCAATATCAGTACTCCTCAGACTTGGGTAGATGTAATCCCAGAAACTCAAAATGTACTCGGTGTGTCTACTGGTGGAGGCTACATCTTTGCCAATTATATGAAAGATGCAGTTTCTTCCATCAAACAATTTGATTACGATGGCAAGTTCATCAGAGAAATTGCTCTTCCAGGTAAAGGCTCAGCAGGAGGCTTCTATGGGAAGAAAGAGGAGAAAGACCTTTATTATTCCTTTACCAACTACATTACTCCAAGCACTTCTTTCAAGTTTAATGTAGAGACGGGCGTATCCGAAGTTTATCAAAAGGCAAAAGTAAAATTCAACCCTGAAAACTATGTGAGTGAGCAGATTTTCTACACCTCTAAAGACGGAACAAAAGTACCGATGATAATCAGCTATAAGAAAGGCTTGAAACGCAATGGTAAGAACCCTACCATCCTCTACGGATATGGCGGTTTTAATGCTTCTATGACGCCTTACTTCTCTGTAATCAATGCGATTTGGATGGAAAATGGTGGCGTTTATGCCGTTCCAAACATCCGTGGAGGCGGTGAATACGGAAAAGACTGGTACAATGCAGGAACCAAGATGCAGAAGAAGAATGTGTTTAATGACTTCATCGCTGCGGGAGAATATCTCCAAAAGAATGGATATACCTCTAAAAAATACTTAGCGATTTCTGGAGGGTCTAATGGCGGACTACTCGTAGGTGCCGTTATGACGATGAGACCAGACCTCGCTCGTGTAGCATTCCCAGCCGTAGGCGTACTGGATATGCTCAGATATAATAAGTTTACCGCAGGAGCAGGTTGGGCGTATGACTACGGAACCGCCGAAGACAGTAAAGAAATGTTCGAGTATCTGAAATCTTACTCCCCTCTGCACAATGTAAAAAAAGGGGTATGCTACCCATCTACTCTTATTACTACTGGCGACCACGATGACCGTGTAGTACCTGCCCACTCCTTTAAGTTTGCTGCAGAGCTTCAAGCGAAGCAGTCTTGTAAAAATCCTGTGCTCATCCGTATAGAGGTAAATGCAGGGCACGGTGCAGGGCGCTCCACAGAGCAAATCATCAATGAAGCTGCCGATAAAATGGGCTTTGCTCTCTATGAAATGCACCGTAGCCGGTGAGGTAGACCGTAGCCGGTCGGGCACTTACCCACTGGCGTGGGGAGCACTTAGGACAAACTAAGGGCTAAAAGCTAACATCTAAGAACAATAAAAAGGTTACGGGCGACCCAGAGGGTCGCCCGTAACCTTTTTATAAACCACTTAATATAAAACACAAATCTATTTATTACTTCTCTCCTTTCCCAAAAGGGAAAGCATATACAACAGATATACTAACTTTTAAAACAAATTTTTAATAAAAATATCACGCTTAAATACGCAACCCTGCCCAAAAGTTATCATTTTTAAATCTTTACTCTATGAAAGATGTAAAATGAAGTACAATTAGTATTTATCATTAACCTTAAATAGCTATACAGAAATAACTCCAGCTTATAAAAACCAGAGTTATTACATTATTTTTGTTAGTAGTGCTATTAAGCCTCTTCGGAAGTAGCTACTTCTTTTTCTAATACTACTTTACCTCTGTAGTAGAGTTTTCCTTCGTGCCAGTGAGCTCTGTGGTAAAGGTGTAACTCACCAGTAGTTGAATCTTTTGCTAACTGAGGAGCAACCGCTTTGTAGTGGGTTCTTCTCTTATCTCTTCTTGTAGCAGACTGTCTTCTCTTTGGATGTGCCATTTCTAATATTTTTTATTATTTGATGATGAGCGGGGCTATCCCACTACTATAATATTTTAATTTTTCAATTTTCTTAATGCTTCCCATCTCGGGTCTATCTCCCCTTCGGGTTCTTCTTTATCATTTTGAGCGGTTGGACTAAACTTTTCCAAAAGTTCAAAATCTTTATCGGAGAGGTTGGGTGAGATTTTCTTCATCGGGACAGCGAGCATTACAGACTCATAAATAAGCTGTGCAATATTAAACGCATAATCCTGATGAGGAATCGTGATCACTTCTTCATTGGAGTCATCATAGTCTTCTCCAAACTTTACCAAGATGTTTATATTCTCGTCTATGGGATAGCTAAACTCCTCCCCTGTAATATCACATTCAAGGTTGATAGTCCCCAGAGTTTGAATATTAAACTCTAAAAAAGTACTGTGCTTCTCCAAAAACACCTTTATATTGAGTTTTGGAGCTGTAAATTCTTTTTCAGTGTCAAAAAGCTCAAAGAACGCCTGAGTGATTTCAAAATCAAACTCGTGCTTCCCATTTTTAAGACCAACAAACGCTATGTCGTAGTTTCTAATCTTGTCCATAAAATGAGTGTGCAAAAATAAAGTTTTTTTTTATTCTCACAAATATACTTTTAGTTTTTTAGCGAGAATCTATTATTAATAATTCAATCACTTAAAAGACACCTAAAATCTATGGTAAAACCTCCCATACCACGGATGACTAATAAGTATAAGTAGTGCCCTCTCGGGAGTCTTTCAGTTGAATGCCTGCTTCCAGTAGTTTATCTCTAATCTGATCGGAGAGCTCAAAGTTTTTCGCCTTCCGAGCCTGGTTCCTAAGCTCTATAAGCACTTGAATGGTAGAATCCAGCTTTTCATTAGCGTTTTCTTCTATCTGCTGTAGCCCAAGCACATCATATACAAAGGCGTGCATCAAGTGTTTTAGTTCGTCTGTATCAGATGTAGAGAGGTGAGATTTACCATCTTTAATGCTGAATATGAGCTTAACCACATCAAAAAGGTGAGCGATGAGGATAGGTGAATTGAAATCATCCATAAGAGCTGCATAACACTTATCTTTCCATTCTGCAAGTGTGAATGAAGAGTTTTCGCCCTCTCCTTCATAATCATTTAGGATTTTAAGTGCTTCCATCATTCGGTTAAAACCTTTTTCACTGGCTAGTAATGCCTCGTTGGACAAATCTACCACACTTCTATAATGCGCTTGAAGGAAGAAAAATCGGATAACGGACGGGTGGAAGCCTTTCTCAAAGAAAGTATTTTCTCCCGTGATAAGTTCCATTGGAAGAATGGTATTCCCTGTGGATTTAGACATTTTCTGGCCATTCATTGTGAGCATATTGGCGTGCATCCAATAATTCACTGGTGAGGTACCATTGCAGCCCTTGCCCTGTGCTATTTCGCACTCGTGATGTGGGAATTTCAGATCCATACCACCACCGTGTATGTCAAACTTATCACCGAGATATTTGGTACTCATCGCTGTACATTCGAGATGCCAACCTGGGAAGCCTTCGCCCCAAGGCGAAGGCCACTTCATAATATGCTCTGGCGAAGCCTTTTTCCAGAGGGCAAAATCCTGCGGATTTTTCTTCTCGCCCTGCCCATCCAAATCTCGGGTATTGGCAAAAAGCTCCTCAATATTCCTTTTGGAGAGTTCGCCGTAGTTTAAGCCCCGCCTATTGTATTCCAGCACATCAAAGTAGACAGAACCGTTGCTCTCGTATGCCAATCCTTTATCAATAAGAATTTTTGCAAGCTCCAGCTGCTCTATGATATGCCCAGTAGCGGTAGGCTCTATATTGGGAGGGAGGTTATTAAAGAGCTTCAGCACATCGTGGAAGTTCACCGTATATTTCTGGACGATTTCCATTGGCTCGAGCTTTTCCAATCGGGATTGCTTTACGAATCTGTCATTATTCACATCGCCATCATCGGTTAAGTGCCCAGCATCGGTGATATTCCTTACATAGCGAACCTTATACCCGAGGTGAGTAAGCGCACGGTAGATAAAATCAAAGGACATAAAAGTACGCACATTGCCCATATGCACATTAGAATAGACCGTAGGCCCACAGACATACATACCGACATTTCCTTCTAAAATGGGCTTAAAGATTTCCTTCTCTCCACTAAGGGAATTGTATATTTTCAGTTGATGATTTTCCATAAAATTGATTTAAAAAAAATGTATTAAACAAGTGAGCTCATCCCCACATAATGCAGAAACTCCTGACGGGTAATAGGGTTGGTACGGAAGATTCCGCTCAACTCTGCGGTTATGGTGGAGCTCTGCGTATCCTTTATCCCCCGGCAATTTACACAGAGGTGTTTTGCATCTATTATACAGGCTACATCTTTGGTTCCAAGGGCTTCTTTCATCGCATCTACAATCTGCATTGTGAGCCGCTCCTGCACCTGCGGCCGCTTGGCGTAATAATCTACGATTCTATTGATTTTAGACAGGCCAATCACCTCCCCATTAGAAATATACGCTATATGCGCCTTTCCGATAATCGGTAGGAAATGATGCTCGCAAAAAGAATAAACCGTGATATCTTTCTCTACCAGCATCTGGCGATACTTATACTTATTGGTAAAGGTAGAGATGCCGGGCTTATTCTCCGGCAGCAAGCCTCCGAATATTTCATTTACGAACATTTTTGCCACTCGTTTCGGGGAGTCTCTCAGCGAGTCGTCTGTCATATCCATCCCCAGCGTGTGCATTATCTCTGCAAAGTGTTTTTCTATCTTCTGAATTTTCTCTTCAGGGCTCAGCAGGAAAGCATCTTCCCTTAGAGGGGTGTGCTCCTTACCTGTAAAGAGGTCATCATCAATATCAAAATTATCTATCATAATAAGGATTAATACGGTTGCAAAAATAAGGATTAAAATAAGATTTTGAAGATGAGTATTTAATTTATTCACCTTATATAATCTATTCTCTTTTTTATATCACAATAGAAAATATAAATCACTATCATTCCCAGTATCCCAAAAGAATATTATAGTTTTGCGCACTTTTTTAAGTAGAATATTAACAACATAAATTATACATTATTACTTATGAGTACAAAACTATTTTTGAATGCAGCCGTTGCCTGCTTCTTAGGAATTACTGCTAACAGCTTTGCACAAAGCACTCCTGCAGCTCCTCAAAAAGAGGATGTTGGGAGAATAGGTATCAACTCTATTTCCCCAAGAGCTACATTGGATATAGAGGTTAAAACCACTGATGAAACAGCTAACCAGGGTATCATTATCCCAAACCTGAGCAAAGTAAGTATTGCTAAAATAACAGAACCTGTAGAATCCACATTAGTATATATCAGCAATGTAGATAATTATACCGAAGGACAAAATACCACAGCTGATGCTCTTGTAGCAAATGTAAATGCAAAAGGCTTCTACTTCTACGATGGTACTACTTGGCAGCCGCTACAAAAAACAGCACCCAAACTTGACTATATCATAAGTGCAGATGGTACTGTACTAATGCAATGGTTAAATAAATACACCCAGAATATAGATATGAATCAATATTCTGATATGGCAAATGTAACTACTATAAGCGAAAGATTATTACAAAACTCTGGTGGTATTAAGACATTTATTATAAAAGATGGTGTTACTAAAATAGGTAATTATGCCTTTCAAAATACTAAAGACTTAAAGGTAACCATCCCCCAATCTGTAACTGAAATAGAAGAGCACGCTTTTGAAGAGAATAAAGGGGTAACTGAACTCAATCTTCCTAATTTAAAAATTGCAGAAGATGGTATATTCCAAAAAAGCAATTTAAAAAGTATTGACTTATCTCAACTAACTACGATTAAGAAAAATGCATTCTCATACACCAAACTACTAACTACCGCCAATTTCCCTTCTGTAACCTCTGTAGGCAAAAGTGCTTTTGAAGACAGCAATCTCTCTAATATCAGCTTACCAGAAGCTACCTTAATAGGGAGCTGGGCTTTTTATAACACTCATTTAACAAACATTTCGGCTCCAAAAGTTACTACTATTGGAGAAAGGGCTTTTGGGGGCTCTAAAATAACAGATATAAACTTCCCTGAAGTCACTTCAATAGGTTGGTATGCATTCTCTGGAACAAAACTAACCACTCTTAACCTCCCTAAAGCACAAATAATTGGAGGACATGCTTTCGAAAGTACAAATATAACAAGCATAAATCTACCCGAAGCCACTTCAATAGGTGAAAGCGCTTTCTCTAGAACAAAACTAACCACTCTTAACCTCCCTAAAGCACAAATAATTGGAGGACGTGCTTTCGAAAGTACAAATATAACAAGCATAAATCTACCCGAAGCCACTTCAATAGGTGAAAGCGCTTTCTCTAGAACAAAACTAACCACTCTTAACCTCCCCAAAGTTACTACAGTAAATCGTTATGCTTTCGAAAACAGTGGGTTAACAAGCATAAGCCTACCTAATGCTACTTCAATAGGTTGGGGAGCCTTTGGCGATACTAAGCTAACCACTCTTAACCTTCCTAAAGTTACTACAGTAGAAGAACGTGCTTTCCATGGATTAACAAGTTTAGAAACACTCACCCTAGATTCTATAATAACTCTGACATCAGAAGCTATACATGTCCTACCTAACTTAAAAAAGGTTATTCTGGGAGAAACTATTAAAGAAATTCAAGATGGAAATCTTCGTCAACTAAACAAGAATGCAGAAGTCTATATACGAGCTACAACCCCTCCCTCCTTAACTGAAACATTCGATATAAATTGTACTTTCTATGTCCCTCAAGCAAGTCTTAATGCATACCATACCCACCAAGATTGGGCTCCTCATAAAGATAAAATAAAAGGATATAACTACTAACCATTATTTAAAAAGAGAGCTTGTAGGCTCTCTTTTTAGATATATACTGTACTTAAAGAACGGGAAAGCTATCCTATTTTAGACTCTTATTACGAAATCCCCAAATTTAATACCCCATCATTATTCATTTCCCCTATAACTAAAAACAAATAGCAGGCTGCAATTCTCATATTAAATAAGATTACAGATAAACTAAAAAAAGATGTAAGTCTTAAAGAATTTTATATATTTGCACCCAGATTAAAATAACTTTAAAATAATATACTATGTCAGACATTTCATCAAGAGTAAAAGCTATCATCGCTGATAAGCTAGATGTAGAAGAAACAGAAGTAACTCCTGAAGCAAGCTTCACAAACGATTTAGGAGCTGATTCTTTAGATACAGTTGAGCTTATTATGGAATTTGAAAAAGAATTCAACATTCAAATTCCAGACGATCAGGCTGAGAAAATTACTACTGTGGGGCACGCTATTGCTTACATAGAAGAAGTAGTAAACAAATAACAAAAAAACTAAAAAAACAAACTTATGGAATTGAAAAGAGTAGTTGTAACAGGATTTGGCGCCATAACTCCAATAGGAAATAATGCAAATGAATACTGGGAAAACCTTGTGAAAGGTGTGAGCGGAGCAGCTCCGATTACTCTTTTCGATCCTACAAACTTCAAGACCAAATTTGCCTGCGAAGTGAAGGGCTTTAACCCGCTTGACCACTTTGATAAAAAAGAGGCAAAGAAAATGGACAGAAACACACAGCTCGGTATGGTGGCAGCAAGAGAAGCTGTAGCCCACGCAAGACTGATAGAAGATAATGTAGATAAAAACCGAATCGGTGTTATCTGGGGCTCTGGGATTGGAGGTTTAGAAACTTTTGAAACCGAAGTTTTAGGCTATGCAAACTCGAATGGAGTACCGAGGTTTAACCCTTTCTTCATCCCTAAAATGATAGCCGACATTACCCCAGGACATATCTCTATGGAGTTCGGTTTCCACGGACCTAATTACACTACCGTTTCCGCTTGTGCTTCCTCTGCTAATGCTATTATAGACTCTAAAATGCTCATCCAATTAGGCAAGGCAGATGTTATTGTATGCGGTGGCTCCGAAGCAGCAGTTACTGCGAGTGGCGTAGGTGGCTTTAATGCTTTAATGGCACTCTCTACAAGGAATGATGACCCTAAAACCGCTTCCCGCCCATTTGATAAAGACCGCGATGGTTTTGTCTTAGGCGAAGGTGCAGGCTCTATCGTACTCGAAGAATATGAACACGCGGTAAAGAGAGGGGCAACTATCTATGCAGAGCTTTCAGGAGGTGGTCTCAGCGCAGATGCTTACCATATGACGGCTCCTCACCCAGAGGGTCTCGGGGCTTATCTCGTAATGAAAAGCTGCGTAGAAGATGCGGGACTTTCCCCTGACCAGGTAGATCATATCAATATGCACGGAACCTCTACTCCACTCGGAGATATTGCAGAATCCAGTGCTATTGCAAGGCTCTTCGGTGAGCACGCTTACAATATTCAAATCAACTCCACTAAGTCTATGACGGGGCATTTGCTCGGTGCTGCGGGAGTTATAGAAGCTATTGCTACTGTGGGGGCATTAACTCACGGAGTAGTTCCACCAACCATCAACCACTTTACAGACGATGAGAAGATTGATGACAAATTAGACTTCACATTTAACAAAGCGGTAAAAAGGGATATCAGCGTAGCAATGAGCAATACTTTTGGCTTCGGTGGACATAACGCTTGCGTACTTTTCAAAAAAATATAATTCCAGTCTATGATGAGGCTTCAGAAATACATCAGTAAATTTCTGTTTAAGGAGAAGACACCACCCCTCAGCAACGAAGATTTTAATTTTAAAGAAAAGATAAAAGCCATTGTAGGCTACGAAATACGCAATATAGACCTCTACAAAGAGGCTTTCTCACTAAAACTTTCCAGAAACAATTATAAGAACTACGAGCGCTTAGAATTCCTTGGTGATGCCGTGCTTGGGTCTATTATTTCCTCGTATCTGTTCATCAATTATCCGAAGTCCAACGAGGGTTTTATGACGCAATTGAAGTCTAAAATCGTCAATCGGAAAAATCTAAATAAGCTCGGGGAGGAATTAAAACTCTCCCGCCTTATAAAGAACACCAAAGGTACAATCCTAAGCGAGGATATTACAGGAAACCTATTTGAAGCGCTTATCGGGGCTATATTCCTTGATACCGATTATGAATCTTGCAAAAAAATAGTACTCGGAAAGCTCTTAACGCCTGAGAAAATCAATCAGCTGGAAAATAAAATCATCAGCTATAAAAGCCTCCTGCTCGAATGGTCTCAAAAGGAGAAAAAATCTCTCGCCTACGAAACGGTGGAAGAAAGTTCCCCTTCCGAGAAAACGAGCGTCTTCCGCTCCTATGTAATCCTCGAAGGCAAAAGAATAACCAACGCCAGCGAATCTTCCAAGAAAAAAGCAGAAGAAAAAGCCGCACAAAGAGCCTTCTACTCCCTCAACAAAAAACAACGGATACTTACGAAAATCCCCCAAAAGCAGTAAAAAAATAGCCTCCAAAAGTGTAAAAATCCACCTCTATAAGTTATTGATTCCAAACCCCACAGAGAAGGTAAAAAAACTGACTGAGTTTTTTCAAAAACTGACTGCCTTTTTCAAAAAACTGACTGAGTTTTTTCAAAAACTGACTGCCTTTTCTTAGAGGCGGACTGCCTTTTTAAAAAATACGACTTTCATCCCTCCAAAAATTGACTTCAATCCCCCTCCTAAAAAGGAGAAATCCTTACTTTTGTGGAAATTTTATAGAGAAGTATGAGAGCTCAAAATCCATTTATTCTGGAAGATGAAGACGAAATAGAAGAAGTGTCTTTGGGGTTGCTTAGACTCTCTGATAAGATACTCCCACACGAATTTTTCTTCAAAATTAACAGTAGCAGAAAATTACAGTTTGAGCGAACTGTAGATTTAGAAATCTGTGGTGAGTATTTTAATTACCAGCACAGCGTATTTCAGGCTTGCGATGGGCAGACGAGGAATATCATTCGCTTGTTCAAGAACAAATCTTGCCTTTCCCATCAGAAAAAGGAAATCGATGAACTCTTCAGTGATGAAAACCCAATTCATTACCTGATTCCAAAGGCTGAGGAAGTAGATTACATTATGTTCTCTTCAGATAATATTGCAGATTTTTCTGTACTTTTGCCCTCTCAAAATATCAATTTTTCCATTCAGGAGCTGATTACCGATTCTAATCATCCGCTCTATAAACTCATTCAATACGAATATTATGAACAAAGACTTAAAAAAAACTAAGATTATCGCAACGCTCGGCCCAGCATCATCCAACAAAGAAACGATGATAGAAATGATTAAAGCCGGAGTAGACGTATTCAGAATAAACTTCTCACACGCAGACTATGACCTAGTAAGGAAGAATGTAGAACTCATCCGAGAAATCAATGCAGACTTCGGATACTCGGTAGGAATACTCGGAGATTTACAAGGTCCCAAACTGAGAATCGGTGTAGTGAAGGAAGGTGCTTTCCTCAACCCTGGGGATATACTCACCTTTACCAATGAGGAGATTGAGGGTGATTCCACAAAAGTCTATATGACCTATCAGCAGTTTCCAAAAGATGTAAAAGTGGGAGAAACCATCCTTATTGATGATGGAAAACTCGTCCTCGAAGTCATAGAAACCAATGAAAAAGACACTGTAAAAGCAAAAACTATACAAGGTGGGCCACTAAGCTCCAAGAAAGGCGTAAACCTGCCCAATACCAATGTATCCCTACCAGCACTTACAGAAAAAGACATCAGAGATGCTAACTTTATATTAGACCTCCAACTGGACTGGATAGCGCTCTCTTTCGTAAGACACGCGCAGGATATCATAGACCTAAAAGAAATCATCGCCAACCATCCTACCAACAACTTCCCAACACCTATTATTGCGAAGATAGAAAAGCCAGAAGGGGTGAAAAACATCGATGAAATCCTCGAACACTGCAATGCCCTAATGGTAGCAAGAGGAGACCTTGGCGTAGAAATCCCAATGGAGGAAGTACCCGCAATACAAAAAGCATTGGTAGAGAAATCCAGAGAGCACGCAAAACCTATCATCATCGCTACCCAAATGATGGAAACAATGATCAACAGCCTCACTCCTACCCGAGCAGAAGTAAATGATGTGGCAAATTCCGTATTAGACGGCGCCGATGCCGTAATGCTCTCTGGAGAGACTTCCGTAGGGAAATACCCAGTAGAAGTGATTAAGAATATGTCTAAAATCATCAAAAATATTGAAACAACCGACTATTATAGAGAAAGGAACAACATTATTGAAAAGCAGTTTAACTGTATAGACGAGCGCTTCATCACAAACAGAATATGTCTTGGAGCAGTTCGTATCGCAAAATCCATAGAGGTACAGGCAATCGTTACCCTCACCTACTCAGGATATACCGCTTTCCAGATTTCTTCGCAGAGACCCAACTCTCATATTATCGTTTATAGCTCAAACAAGCGGGTTATTACCCAGCTAAATCTCCTTTGGGGCGTACGAGCTTTCTTCTATGATATGCAAAAATCCACAGATGAAACTATCGTACAAGTAAATACGCTTACCTATTCAAACAAATTCGTAGAGCAGGGAGATATGGTCATCAACCTCAATGCAATGCCCGCCCACGAAGGAGGCAAAACCAATACCCTAAGACTAACCACCATTTAATCCATAAAAAAGAGCAGTACTGATAAAAGTACTGCTCTCTTTTTTATCGGTTTATTTCTTAAACCCTCTTTAATTTTTTAATAAAAAAACAGCATTACTCACGGTCTCAAAAGCATTATTATAAATACAAACAACACTAATAAATCCCCTCTCCCAAAATTTTCTATAAGAAGCAGACCAGCTTTTCTGAATAAAAAATTCTTTCCAAACTATACTTATCTTTGCTTTAAAATTCTCAAGTATGAAGGAGCTTCAATACTGCCCAAAATGTGGCAACAAAACTTTGCAATTCAATGAAATCAATAAGCTGAGCTGTACGGATTGTGATTTCGTTCTCTACCATAATTGCGCAGCTGCCGTAGCTGTTATCCTTCGTTGCAGAGATGAAATTTTCTTCACCAAAAGAAGCCAAGAGCCCAAAAGCGGAATGCTGGATTTATCAGGAGGTTTTGTAGATCCTAATGAGTCCGCAGAAGAGACCTGCAAACGAGAACTAATGGAAGAGCTCCAGCTTCCAATCGATGTATCTCGGCTAAGGATTCTCGGCACTCGCCCCAATGTATATCATTTTAAAGGAATTGATTACAATACGATGGACATATTCTTCGAGTATGAAGTTAAGGAGAAATTCCTGCCAACCCTCGAGCTGTCGGAAGTCAGCGATGGAATATGGGTAAAAATATCTAACCTCGATTTCTCATCTCTTGCCTTTGATTCTCAGCGGAATTTCCTAAGAACTTGGGTTGAACCATTCTCATAACCCAGAATCATCAAAATAAAAATCCCCTCTCGTGGAGGGGATTTCTCTTTACATTAGTATCCTAACTGTTTTCGTACTCTTGCGAGGGTTTGCTGCGCGATGCGTCTGGTCTTCTCCGCACCTTCCTGCAATTTCTTATCGAGTTCGGAGAGGTTATTCATATAATAATCAAACCGCTCTCGTTCATCCTTAAACTTACTCAGTATGAGGTTGAGGAGCTCAGTTTTTGCGTGCCCATAGCCAAAGCCTCCTGCTACATATTTTTTTCTCAGCGCTTCGGTTTCTTCCTCGGAGGCGATAAGCTGATAGATGCCAAACACATTACACGCGTCTGGATTTTTCGGTTCTTCAAGGGGAGTAGAATCGGTTTCTATAGACATCACCTGTTTTTTCAGCTCTTTCTCTGGCAAGAAAATATTAATAATATTCCCTCTGGATTTAGACATTTTCTGCCCATCGGTACCGGGAACATATTTCGTTTCTGCTTGTAGCTCAGCACTTGGCAGCACAAATGTTTCGCCCATTTGCCTATTAAATTTTTCTGCTAAATCGCGAGTGATTTCAAGGTGCTGCAGCTGGTCTTTGCCTACGGGAACTATTTCGGCATCGTAGAGCAGGATATCGGCAGCCATTAAAATTGGATAATTAAACAGTCCTGCATTCACATCTTGCAGACGATCAGCTTTATCCTTAAACGAATGGGCTAAAGTCAGCCGCTGATACGGGAAAAAACAATCCAAATACCACATAAGTTCGCAAACTTCTGGAATATCACTTTGCCTGTAAAAGTGTGTTTTTTGGGTATCCAGACCAAACGCCAGCCACGCCGCCGCTATCTCGTAAGTATGCGTTCTAAGCTCCTCGGCATCTTTAATCTGCGTAAGTGTGTGCAGGTTAGCGATAAAGAGGAAGGAATCATTTTCATCTTTTTTTGATAGCTCTATGGCTGGGATTATTGCTCCGAGCAAATTCCCAAGATGCGGAGTTCCAGTCGCTTGTATTCCCGTTAATATTCTGGACATAATCTATATTCTATTTAATATTAAAAAATTTTTCTCTATAATAATAAGGCATTGAGGGCTCTACATCGGTTTTCATCAGACATAAATCTGTGCCCAGCTCCTTTTCAGCGGGAGGAGGAAGTCCGAGAGATACGCCAGGTAAGTATCTTTGGAAAAATCATATACCTCGATATCGTGCGGTATGCTCCCCTCTTTTAGTCCTCTTTTAAACTCAAGGAGGCCAACGGTTTTCGTTTCGCCTTGCTCTACATACGACACTTTCATCCTGTTGAGAAGTTCAAAACCATACTCGCGGTCGAGTTCCTTTAAAAAATCACTTAAAGAATCCAGCGCACAGCCGCCTGGGCTCACCTCTTCTTCATCAATACAAATGACGATGAACTGGTTCTTTTCGATTTTAAACGAAGATGAAACAGGCTTCCCGTGGTACTTCCAGCCAGATAAAAAATCATACAACCGCTGGGAAATGTCCATAGATTCCTTTGCGGTAAATTTGCGCGAAGAGGGGTATATCATCACACGAAAATCATTGGTTTCCACCGATGAAGATTCTTCTATTTTCATTGTTTTTTCTATTTCGTTTTAAGATAAATCTATTCAATTTTTTTCTGCAAACCTCTACCTCCGAAGCTGTGGGCGCAAAGGTAATTAACTTTTTACAAATCTTCTGCCTCAGCAATCAGCTCAGCGATGTCTTTTACCACAACTGCCTCGTTTTTATTAAAATGTTTTATTCCGTCGGTCAGCATTGTATTGCAAAATGGGCAACCCGTTGCGATGATGTTTGGCGCCTCATCTAAAGCCTCTTCCGTTCGTTTTACATTGATTTCCTGCGTACCTTTTTCAGATTCCTTAAACATTTGAGAGCCCCCAGCACCGCAGCAAACTGCATTTCTCCGATTATTTTTCATCTCCACCAGCTCGGCGTCGAGCTTCTCAAGAAGCTGTCGAGGCGCTTCATACTCACCATTGCCTCGCCCAAGATAGCAGGGGTCGTGGAAGGTTATTCGCTTCCCTTCAAACTTTCCACCTTCTATCCTTAGCCGGCCTTCTTCCATTAATTTTTTTAAAAACTGTGTGTGGTGCAGCACTTCGTAATTACCTCCCAATTGCGGATATTCGTTTTTTAATATATTGAAACCGTGCGGACAAGCCGTTACAATCCGAGTAACGCCATAAGCGTTCAGCACTTCTATATTGTTCAGCGCCATCATCTGGAAGATAAACTCATTTCCTGCGCGCTTCGCGGGGTCGCCCGTGCAAGATTCTTCCTTTCCCAGCACAGCAAACTCCACCCCAATATGATTTAATATTTTGCAAAAAGCTCTCGTGATGCGCTTTGCCCTGTCATCAAAACTTCCGGCACAGCCCACCCAAAACAAAACTTCGGGCATTTTTCCTTCAGCGGCATACTCCGCCATCGTCTTTATTTTCATAATTTTAATGGAGGAACATCGTTCCTTTTATTATCTCAAAAATCTTTTTAAAAAACTCATCTTTATACTGATGAGTTAATTTTCTTCGTCTGCCCAATTGAGGCGATCGGCTTGATTGTATTGCCAAGGCGCCGCATTGTTCTCGATATTTGTCATCATCAGGTTCCATTCTTGGGGAGCCGATGCTTCTTCCATCACCATATAACGGCGGAGGTCGATAATGATGGAAAGTGGGTCTATTAAGATTGGGCAGGCTTCGGTACAAGCGTTACAAGTTGTACAAGCGAGGATTTCCTCTTTTGAAATAAAATCATAGAGCAGTCGTTTGCCATCATCTTGAAACTGACCATTTTTATTTATATTTTGTCCGACTTCTTCGAGCCTGTCCCTTGTTTTCATCATAATTTTTCTTGGAGAGAGGGATTTTCCTGTCATACTTGCTGGGCAAACGGCAGTACAACGGCCACATTCTGTGCAAGAATATGCATTGAGGAGCTGCACTCGGTTAAGGTCAAAAATATCATTTGCACCGAAGCGCTCCACAGGGGTTTCCGATGAATCTGAACTTGCAGCATAGGGGTCTGCATTGGGATTCATCATCAGTTTTATTTCTTTGGTTACAGACGGCAGGTTACTGAGCTCGGCTTTGGGCTGGAGCTTTGAAAACCACGCATTGGGAAAGGCGAGCAAAATATGTAAGTGCTTGGAATAGTAGAGGTAATTCATAAAAAAGAGAATCCCTAAGATGTGGTACCACCAGCCTATTCTCTCAATAAATATAAGTGTGGTTTCGGAGAGGTTGAGCGCTTTGAAAATAGGCAGGAAGGTGATTTTGCTCACTGGAAAAGCTCCGAGAATGGGATAATGTGGGCTTCCTCTGTGCTGGAGAAGTGCGTCAGCCGAATTCATTAAGAGGAAGGCGAGCATTAGAGAGCATTCAATGAGCAGGATATAGTTGGCATCGTCTTTTGCCCAGCCTTTTAATTCCTGCATACTGAGGCGGCTTACTTTTAGAATATTTCTCCTGATAAAAAATATAATTACCGATAAAAGCACTAAAAATGAAAAAACCTCTAATGTACTGGTAAAGAGATTGTAAAACGATGAACTCAGCAGAGATGAAAGTACCCTGTGCGTACCGAAAAGTCCATCTACAAGAATCTCCGCAAGCTCTAAATTGATGATGATAAAACCCGCATAGACAAGGATATGGAGGATTCCAGCGACGGGTCTTCTGGTCATTTTACTTTGCCCAAGAGCTACCTTTGCCATTATTTTCCAGCGCTCTGCTTTATTATCAGTTCGGTGGATGGTTTTTCCGAGCATAATATTTCGGTAGATGATTCTGAGGCTCCTAAAAAAAAGCCCAAAACCGACCGAGATGCAGAGAAGAAAAATAATGTTGTCTATATAGCTCATAATGGTTTTATGTTTGTGGAATTTTGCTAAAACCTCCACCGATAAAAAAGTGCTGAAATATACTAAACTTGAGAGGAAAAGCCCTTGAAGCCAAAGAAATTTGTAAAAAAGATAAATAGAAATCCCCGTAAATTTTAACCCTGTTTCTGAGGTTAAAATGCCTCAGCCATTGGTAAAATTTACGAGAAAATATTTCTTCCCAACCAAGTAGGAGGAAAATGCTGAAAATCCTTACTTCTTTCCGAAGACAGAGATGTTGATGTACTTTTTTGGATTGTTCTTCAAATCTTCTATGAGCTTATTGAGGTTATCGGAAGTCTGGGTGAGGTTGTTATAAAACGCCTCGTCTTTCATTATTTTACCAAGGCTTCCTTCACCTTTTTGTATGCCCGCAATAAGTCCATTAAGCTGATGAGCAGTCTCGCTTAGATTAGCAACCGCAGTATTGAGCTTTTGTACATCTATATTATCTGCTACTTTGCCGTATTTATCCAATGTATTTTTTGCGCTTACCGTCATTGCAGAGGTATTATCCAATACGGTTTGGAGCTTTGGATCAGCCTTCGCAAGTAAGGTATTGGTCTGCCTTGAAGTTTGCTCAAACGCTGAAACAGTACGATTGAGGTTAATTAAAAGAGCTCTGATTTCCTGCTGATTCTGCTCATTAAGAAGTTTATTTGCGTTTGTGGTAAGAGAATCTACCTGCTTCAAAACACCTTCCACCTGTTGTTTGATAGGCATAGCTTCAGCAGCGAGGCTCTTCATCAAAGAAAGTTCGTATCCCGCTTGCAGGGTATCTCCATCTTTAGCCAGAGGATTTCCATTTTCCATACGAAGCCTGATTGCGGTATCTGACATTAATCCCGATTCAAAGATTTCCAGAGTAGATTTTTTGGAGAAAGAGAACTTGTCATCTATCCTCACCTGAACGAGAAAGGTAACTGCTCCGTCTTTCGCTATAATGGGAGAGATTTTTTCTACTTTACCTACCTTTAGCCCATTAATGGATACGGGGCTGGATGAATTGAGTCCCTGTACATTATCAAATATAGCATAGTAAACATTGGCCGTAGAAAACAGGCTCCTCCCCTTCATAAACTGGAAAAGCAATACAAAACCAACGATGGCAAAGATTGCAATAAGACCAGCTTTTATTTCATTTGATATTTTCATAAACATTAAAAAAAACTTGGCAAATATAGTATATTTTAAATTAAATAAAGTGCCATAAAACGCCATTAAAAGCGAGATTAAAGCCCCTTAAAAAAAGAAAAAGCAGTAAGAAAATCTTACTGCTTCTGATGGTTTTTTTTGAGGATTATTGTTGTCTTACTTTATCCCAGACCTCAATTCTGTAATCTTTAATATCTGCACCATTTTGGAGACTTCGGATAACAAACTGACCAAACATTTGAGCATTTTGCTGCATAAGCATAGCTGCAGTTTCTTTCTCGCTGCCAGGCTGTTTGTTCGTAGATTCAGATTTTTTAACCACTAAATATACTCCTGTTTTTCCTTCAATCGGGTTGGAGAGCTTGCCCTTAGCCACACCCAAAGAAGCTCCTGCAACTTTTGGCTCCATAGAACCTGCAAGCGATGGTGTAAGAGCATTAATCTGACCACTCTGCTTAGTTGTTCCGAAGAGTTTTGCCACTTGGTCAAGGCTTGAAACCTTAGACTTATTAAGTTTTTCTATGATTTTCTTAGCAGCGAGCTCGTTGAGGACAATAGGTTCTATCTGCTCCCTTACGCTCTCTGGCTCTGCCAACTCTTCATCATAAAAACCATTGAGATATACCACAATTTTATCTCCTGTGCCATCTACATTGAAGAGTTCTACATCTCCTTTCTCTCTTTTCTTATTGAATGCCCAAGCGAGGATTTCAGAGTCTTTGTCCGTACCTAAGCCTTGGATAAACCCGTCAAATCTTTTAACCGCCTTAGGGTTGGAGAACTGATATTTCGCTTTTTTAGCAATATTAGAAAATTCGTTGAAAGACCTGCCCTGAACCTGCTGAATAAATCTTTTAGAGTTTTTGTCAATCTCATTTTCAGTAGCTTCAGATGGTTTGATAGCTCGTACGAGATTGGCTACTTTGTAAGTCATCTTCGGTTCGTTTTCAACTTTTTTATCCTGAATATTGATAATATGATAACCATATACAGTCTTTACTACTCCAGTTTCACCTTTCGGAGATTTATCTACAAAATTTTGAAATTCTGGAACAAACTGAGGTTGTGAAGAATCTGCCCAACCGAGACTTCCTCCTTGTGCTGCTGAGCCTTTATCAGCAGAGAGGTTCAGGAATTCATCAAACTTGGAAGGTTCTGTTTTTACTATCGCACTGATGGAATCTGCTAATTTCTTAGCTTTCGCCTCACTCATATTAGCCTCAATTCCCGCTGGATTATCCTTATAGGAAATCAAGATATGCCTTGCTAATGTAGAAGCATTTTGCTGCTGTTTCTTATCCAAAAGTTTAGAAACTACATAATAGCCCTGCTCTTTGTATGGCCCAAAAATCTGACCAGTAGATGCCGTTGCAATCTGAGATTGAAGCGCCTGTGGAAGCTGCTCCGCAGGAACATACGCAGGATTAAATTGTGCATCCGAATTTAAAGCAATGAACATAGAATCATTCGCCGTATTTCGGAAGTTTTCATTTGGATCAGATTCACTTCCTTTATTTAGGAGATACTCTATTTCTTCTTTTACTTTGCCTTCATCAGCCGGGCTTGGATTAGCAGGGAAGAAAACCACCCCGATATTTCTCGATGGCTGGCTCTTGAAAATCGTCTGATGCTTTTTAATATAATCTGCCAAATCCTGAGTACTAACTTTTATAGGGTTTTTCTTCAAGAATTCCGCATAATCTACCTTTACATAATCGATATCTGCAAGCTGGTCTCTGAGCTTCATCATAGCCTCTGCATCTTTCTTGCTGGCAGTTATCCCTGCGGAAAAATTAGCTACGAGCTGTCTTGCCATTATCCTTGTTTCTATCATTTTTCTGGCACGGAGCCAGTTATTATATGCCTCTGGATTGGCTTTATAACTTTCAATTTCTTTTTTAAGCTCCTGTACTTTGAAGTTTCCTTTTTCATCAAAAAGATTTTGATTTTGAGAAACCATTGGATCGTACTGAATTTGATTCCAGAACATATCATCGGTGAGCTCCATACCCAGTTTATCAAACTGCTGCTTTACGAGCTTACTCTGGATAAGTACCTGCCAAGCCTGCTCTTCGAGACCAGAAGTAGGCATACCTTGCTGCTTCGCCTGGTCTTGGAGTAGCATTAGTTGATCATTGAATTCTTCTCTTGTAATTTTTTCTCCATTTACTTTTCCTAATACATCAGGATTTTTACCAAAGACTTTATCTATAGAATCAGGATTTACCACAAATGCAAGCAAGGCAAGGGCAATAATCCCCATCAATAAGACTGGTCTTTTTCTAATTTCACTTAAAATTGCCATTTTGTTTAAGTCTAAAATTTATCAGTCCGCGAAAATACATATTTTAAGGATAGTAAGGAAATTATTTAAAAAATTATTTAATCATTTCTCGACTGAGAAGAATAGCTAATCGTCATTTTGGCGCATTTTTTATCTTGGCACAGGACTTGGGAAAATCTGCCATGCTTTATCCAGATAGTTCTACAAAAGGAAGCCATCGGATATTTTAAATTTGATTTTATAAACTAAATGACAAATTGTCATAAATATTATGGATTTTGAAGAGATAGATTTGAGTGAGTTACTGGAAGGGAATTTCAGTATTGTAACGGAAGAAATTAACTTGTCTGATAAGGAAGTGAACAAAGCGGGAGAGGAAAATCAGATCGTTTTTCCTATTCTTCCTGTGAGGAATATGGTGATGTTCCCACAAATCATTGCACCTATTACAGCAGGTAGAAATAATAGCAAAAAATTATTGGAAGACGCCCAAAAAGAAGGGCAGCTAGTAGGAATCCTAAGCCAGAAAAATGGAGGGATAGAAAACCCTAAACTCCGCGATTTATACGAAACAGGAACGATTGTAAGAATCATCAGAAGTATAAAGCTCCCCGATGGAAATACTACTGTAATAACAAAAGGTGTAGGCAGGTTTAAGATAGACAGAATAGTCTATGATGAACCTTATATTCAAGCAGAAATAAAGAAATTAAGAGAAGTACAACCCAAGGATAAAGATATCTATGAGGCTCTGCAAGAGAATATAAAAGATCTCGCATTAAAGATTATCCGCCTTGACCCTAACATTCCTAATGCAGCGAATTTTGCCATTAACAATATGGTAAATAGTGGGCATTTGGTAAATTTCGTTTGTAATAATGCCAATTTCAGCATCGAAGAAAAACAAAGCCTGCTCGAAGAGAGAAACCTACAAAAGAGAGCAGAAAAATGCTACGAACTCCTTGTAGAAGAATATAAAAGACTAGAGCTGAGAAATCAGATTCATAAAAAAACAACAAAGGAATTAGATAAAAACCAAAGGGAATACTACCTGAACCAGCAGATGCGAAGCATACAGGAAGAGCTTGGAGGAGGGATAGATTCCGATATAGATGAGCTACAGGCAAAAGCCCAAAAGCTCAAATGGAATAATGAGATAGAAGAACACTTCCAGAAAGAGGTAAAACGGCTCCAAAGGCAAAATCCAAACTCTCCAGATTATAATGTTCAGAGAAATTACCTTGATTTCTTTACCGATCTGCCTTGGGAATCTTATACAAAAGACAATTTTAACCTTAATCAAGCTCAAAAAGTATTAGACAAAGCTCATTTCGGATTAGAAGATATCAAGAAAAGAGTCTTGGAGCATATGGCTGTCCTCAAATTAAAGAAAGATATGAAATCTCCCATACTCCTCTTGGCCGGTCCTCCTGGAGTAGGTAAAACTTCTCTCGGGAAGTCTATAGCTGACGCTCTGGGAAGGAAATATGTACGAATCTCTCTCGGTGGGCTGCACGATGAAAGCGAAATCCGAGGGCATAGAAAGACCTACATCGGAGCAATGGCTGGTCGTATTCTGCAAGGAATAAAGAAGGCTGGTGTATCAAATCCCGTAGTGGTCTTAGATGAGATTGATAAACTCGGGCAAGGGCTTAATGGAGACCCAAGTTCTGCACTGCTTGAGGTATTAGACCCTGAGCAGAACCATTCCTTCTATGATAATTATTTAGAGCGGGGATACGACCTCTCAAAAGTACTGTTTATCGCTACGGCAAACTCACTTTCAACCATACAAACACCTTTGTTAGACAGAATGGAGCTCATCCAAATCGCAGGATACACTCTCGAAGAAAAAGTAGAAATTGCTAAAAGACATCTGATAAAAAAACAGCAAGAAGAAAACGGTCTAAGTTCCCAATCTTTTAAACTGGGAACAGCAGAATTAAAGCACATCATAGAGGCACACACTTCGGAAAGTGGGGTAAGAAATCTGGAAAAAAGAATTTCTTCAATTGCGAGATGGGTAGCCCTTCAGGTAGCGATGGAGAAGGAATATAATGCCAAATTAAGCATTGATAAAATCGATGAAATCTTAGGAGTACCAAGACCCAAAGCCCTGTCGGAAATGAGTTCTGTACCAGGGGTAGTAACTGGACTTGCGTGGACGAGCGTAGGTGGTGATATCCTCTTCATTGAAAGCATCATCAGCAATGGAAAAGGAGCTTTAACAATGACGGGAAACCTCGGTAATGTAATGAAGGAATCAGCGACCATCGCATTGGAATATATCAAAGCGAAACACACCGAGCTCGGCATTGCTGCTGAAGATCTGGAGAAGAAAAACATCCACATCCATGTACCCGAAGGCGCTACACCGAAAGATGGCCCATCAGCAGGGATAGCAATGCTCACTTCTATGGTTTCCAGCTTTAAAAATAAAAAAGTAAAACCTCACCTTGCAATGACGGGTGAAATCACACTCAGAGGGAAAGTACTCCCAGTAGGGGGAATTAAGGAAAAACTCCTCGCTGCTACAAGAGCAGGAATAAAGGAAGTCATCCTCTGCGAAGCCAACAGAAAAGATGTAGAGGAAATAAAAAAAGACTATTTGAGCAAACTAAAAATCCACTTTGTTCAGAATATGAATGAGGTACTCGAATTAGCCTTAGAAAAGAATGGAAATATTTAGCGATGAATATTTTATGCGTCTCGCACTAAAAGAGGCACAAAATGCCTATGAGCAAGATGAAGTGCCCGTAGGCGCCATCGTAGTGCATAGCAACAGGATTATCGCCAAAAGCCATAACCTAACCGAAACGCTAAACGATGTAACCGCCCACGCAGAAATGCAGGCAATCACCTCCTCTGCAAATTTTCTCGGAGGGAAATACCTCACAGGCTGCATAATGTACATCACCCTCGAGCCCTGTGTAATGTGTGCGGGGGCATTAGCCTGGTCTCAAATCTCAAAAGTGGTTATCGGTGCTCGAGACCCTCAGAGAGGTTTTATAAATAAGAAGCTGACCCTTCATCCAAAAACAGAAATCATCAGTGGAGTTCTTGAGAACGAATGCTCTCAACTCATAAAAGATTTTTTTAAAACAAAACGACCGTAATACAGTAAGCATCATTTTGTTTTTAGTCCTCCTTCTATCGGTTGGTATAAGTGGCTTTTAGTTTTACCCTACTTTATAATAACTTAATTTCTATTAGAAAGGAAGAGAGAAAACCATTCAATCAATACTTTTAGAAGGAAAATAAAGGTAGTAATGAGGAATGATAGAAAGGCCGAGTATTGATAAAAAATACTTAAATTTGTCGCTATTACTCAGCAAGGAGCTGAGAGAATTTGATTTTTAAAGAATACGGATTATGTTACAAGTTAATTTTTTACGAGAGAACAAAACACGCGTTATAGAAGGCTTAAAAAAGAGAAATTTCCAAAATATAGAGCTTATAGACGAAGTGATTGGATTAGATGAGGAGAGGAAAAAGCTACAATTCGAGCTGGATAATCTCAATGCAGAGAGAAATAAAATTTCCAAAGAGATTGGAACACTGATGAAGGAAGGGAAAAGGGATGAAGCCGAAGCTCTGAAAGCAAAAACAGCTAGTTATGCAGGGAGAATTAAGGAACTGGAAGCTGCAAGGCCTGAGGTAGAGAATAAACTCCTCGAAAAACTGTACTTAATCCCCAACATACCACATGAAAAGGTAAAAGCGGGTGTTTCAGCGGAGGATAATGAGGTGGTTTATCAGTCCTGTGCTGTAGAAGGTTTAGGTGGAGGTGCTATCCCCCACTGGGAACTTGCAAAAAAATATAATCTGATAGACTTTGAGCTCGGAGTAAAAATCGCAGGAGCAGGATTCCCTGTTTATCTCGGTAAGGGAGCACGGTTACAGAGAGCATTGGTCCAATACTTTCTCGACAAAAATACTGAAGCGGGGTATATGGAAGTAAACCCTCCTCATGTGGTGAATGAAGCATCGGGTTATGGTACTGGTCAGCTCCCAGACAAAGAAGGGCAGATGTATTTCGTTAATGAGGATAATCTTTACCTTATCCCAACAGCTGAAGTACCCGTTACAAACCTCTATCGAGATGTAATTTTAGATGAAAAAGAACTCCCGATAAAAAATACAGCCTTCTCACAGTGCTACCGAAGGGAGGCAGGAAGCTATGGAGCCCATGTAAGAGGACTAAACAGGCTTCATCAGTTTGAGAAAGTAGAAATCGTGAGGATAGAGCATCCTGAAAAGTCTTACGCAGCCCTTGAAGAGATGGTGGAGCATATAAAAAGCCTATTAGAAGAGCTCGAACTGCCTTACCGAATTCTCAGACTCTGTGGTGGAGATACTGGATTTACCTCCGCGATGACCTATGACTTTGAGGTATGGAGTGCAGCGCAAGAGAAATGGCTCGAAGTGTCTTCGGTATCTAATTTTGAGACCTTCCAGGCGAATCGATTAAAATGCAGATACAAAGGTGATGGTAAAACACAACTTGTACATACCCTAAACGGCTCTGCAATGGCTCTACCGAGGATTATGGCAGCACTGCTGGAGAATAATCAGACACCGCAAGGAATTAAACTTCCTAAAAAAATTGCTGAATATGCAAGATTTGAAATGATAGATTAATACCCTAAAATACTTTTAGCCTTGAAAATATCAAGGCTATTTTTTTATTCTGAGAAGATATAATAAACTGCTTTACTAATCTTTGTGTTATGAGTAAAGTAATAATTAATTTATGAATTCAAATTATTAAAAAAATATTGCTCTATTTTTAAAAATAGAGCAATATGAAATTTATGTAGCGAATTAAGTAAATAAGCACACCTCATGCTAACAGGCGACTTAGCCTTTATTTACTAATCGTTTGAGCCGTCTTCGAGAACTCTTTGAGCGAGCTCCTGATCAAAAAGATAAAGTGCAGACGGATTGTCATTTACTCGCTTCATTTTCGCAAGGAAAAGGGAAGCATTAGACTCTTCTTCTACCTGCTCATTGATAAACCATTGAAGAAATGCCACAGTGGAGTAATCATTCTCTTCATTTGCTGCTTTAACGATGTTGAAAATACATTGAGTTACGAGTTTTTCGTGTTCCAAAGCTCTTTCAAAGATATCGATAGCATCTTTAAAATCATGAGGAGGCTGAGGGATGGCTTTAATCTGAATAGCTTCTGCATTCACATTTGCCAGATAATCGAACATCTTATCAGCATGGGTAAGTTCTTCTTTACTCTGTACTCGGAAATAATTCGCGATACCATCCAAATCATTTACCTGAAACCAAGCAGACATTGCCAAATAATATTGAGCAGCATATTGCTCATGAGCGATTTGCTCATTGATTAAATCTGATACTTTTTTACTAATCATAATTCAAATTTTCTGGCAAAATTAAATGTTCTGAACCAATAACAGAGAGGAAGTTATAAATTTATGTTTAAAATAATTTCAAATTGACAGATAAAATCGATGAAAATGCCTTGCCTATCTCAGCAGGTGAGAGTACTTTTGTAGCTTTTATAATCTTTATTAATAACCTTAAATCAAATTTTATAAAAATGAAACAGAAACTCAATCTTTTAATGACTTTATTGGTGAGTATGATGGGTTATGCACACCATATTTGGTTAGAAACAAAGCCTGTGGCAGAGCTGGGAAGCAAACACGAAGTACGGCTATACTTTGGTGATATGGAAGAAGTAACTCCCGTAGCACAATGGTTCTCTGACCTTAAGGAAGTGGAAGTAATAGTACAAACACCCTCTGGAAAAGTGATAAAATTAGAAACAGAGGACAAGGGACTGTACAGCGCTGGATATTTTGAGGCAACAGAAAAGGGTATTTATACCGTGAGCTTTAATCATCTTGTAAAAGACGCTTTTAAGGGAATGAAGATCCGCTATCAGTCGGTTGGATTTGTGAGCACAGATGCTTCAATAAATAAGAAATTAACTCTGGGAGATAAAGATTATTTTCAATTGGTACTTCAAACTAAAATAAAGGATGGAAAGCGCAACTATCAAATGCTAAAAAGCGATCATCTTTCAGATAAAATTAAAGTGAGGATAGAGCTTAATGGAGGTGAGCCCAAGTCTGTTCGTGTAGATAAAAAGGGGAATTTCAGCTTCTCTCCTGTGAATAAGGATAAGTATATGCTAAGGTTCAGCTCTTCCAAAACTGTAAATGAAAAGTATAACGGTGCTGATGTAAATGTAGAATATACCTCATTGGTTTATGTAGGAGGTACAGAATATGTGAACTATAGCAACTAACAAACAGCCCACTAAATAAAAAAAACAAAGGCTCAGCTTTCAATAAGCTGAGCCTTTTCTATAATGAAACAGTATTTTTATTAACAAAACTCTTCATAAGCTGCTTGAAGATTTGCTGCAAGAGCACCTGGAGCATTACCTTCGATATGGTGTCTTTCGAGCATATGCACTAATTCACCATCTTTAAAAATTGCTACACAAGGTGAGCTCGGTGGGAATGGTGCAAGGAATTTGCGGGCTTCTGCAACGGCTTCATTATCTACACCAGCAAAAACGGTAATGAGGTGGTCTGGTTTTTTATCTCCCGTAAGTGAGTAGATAACCCCTGGTCTTGCTCCCCCAGCAGCACAACCGCAAACGGAATTTATAACGAGAAGCGTAGTTCCTTCTCTTTTAAGTGCTTGATTTACCTGTTCGGCAGTTACTAAATCTTCAAAGCCTTTATCTGTAAGCTCTGCCTTCATAGGCAATACTAAGTCTTGTGGATACATAATATTATTTATTTAAAAGTTTTTCTTAATCTTTTTCGCGTGCAAAAATACATATTCTATAGCAAAATATAGCAACGGCTGATAGCTCTCCATTAAAAACATACCAAAAGAAAGCCGTGACATATTGGCACAAAAAAGCCCTGATAAAATATCTGGGCTTTTTGTACTATTTTTTGTGAAAGACTAATCTACATCTTTATTCAGGAAGCTGTTCTGACGAATCTGAGCCTCTCCTTTATTATCTTCGGAGATGAAGAAAGAATTCTGCTCCTCAGTAGATGGAGCTTCATCAATCGAGATATTCTTTCTTCTGAAAGCAGGGACAGTCTCAAATTCATTTTCTGCTTCTGCAGAAGAATCTGCTCGGTAATAATTGAACTGTTGCAAGCGGTTTCTCCTCTCCTGAACCTTCTTTTGCTTATGCTCTTCAGATTCCTTAGTAATGAAAATAAATCCTTCCTTTACCTCTTCGCTTTTATTTTGAGGAACTTCCTGAATACCTTCCTGCGGACTGAAAGTATGGGAAGGCTTAACCTCTTGCTCTACCTCAGTGCTTATTTTTTTTTTAACCTCGTACTGCGGTGCTATTTCTTCTTTATTAAGAGTAAAGCTGACCTCAACGGGTTTTTCCTCATGGGATGGGAAAGTTTCTTTGTGGTTTTCTACCTCGAATGAAAATGCTGAGCTTTCGTACTCATCAAAATCTGAGAAAAGGTTGATTTCGGATTTTGAGTCTGAATCATCATTACCAAAGAAGCCTACTTGTACAGGGACTTCCTCTTCTATAACTAATGTCTGAGAAGAAATAGCTGGCGAGGAGGCTGCACTAAACTGAGGAGTGGGTTCAAAAACAGGGCCTTCATCATCATCCAATCGAAATATATTTTTATCTGATGGTAAAGATTCTTCCTGAGTTCTCTGCTCTCTCGTCTTAAATGGAGATTCTTTTTTAGGAGCGTTATCGTCTAACTTAAATGTAACTTTTTCAGATTCTCCTATCTGAATTTTTTTTTGATTATCTTTATTAAATCCTGTAGCGATGACGAGAACTTTAATTTCATCTCCCAACTGTTGGTCTGTGCCAACTCCAAAAATAATATTAGCTTTATTATTTCCTCCTGCCTCTTCCTGAATATATCTATTGATAAACCCAATTTCTTCCATAGTAGCTTCTTGATTTTCTTCATTACCACTAAGGATAAGGAGGAGTACATCTTTAGCTCCTGTAATCTTATTATCGTTTAATAATGGGGAGTCAAGAGCCTTTTTAATAGCTTCTTCTGCCCTGTTTTCTCCAATAGCAGAACCTGTAGATATCAACGCAGTACCTGAATTTTCCAATACAGATTTAGCATCTCTAAAGTCTATATTAACAACTAATGGAGCGGTGATGACTTCTGCCATACCTTTAACTGCATTACTAAGGATTTCATCTGCACGGGCAAAACCACTTAGGAAACCGAGCTTAGGGAATAGCTGTAGCAGCCTTTCATTATTAATAACGATAAGGGAATCTACGCTCTCTCTTAGTTTTTCAAGCCCCTGCTCTGCTTGGGTAAGTCTTATTTCGCCTTCAAAGGAAAAAGGAATAGTTACAATAGCTACGGTAAGGATACCCATATCTTTAGCTACTTTAGCTATTACTGGAGCAGCACCTGTACCTGTACCACCACCCATGCCTGCTGTAATGAATACCATTTTAGTATTCTGACCAAGCATTGCTTTTATATCATCTATGCTCTCAAGAGCTGCTTTTTCTCCTTCTTCTGGATCGGCACCAGCACCAAGACCTTCGGTAGTGGTAAGCCCAAGCTGGATTTTATTTTCTACGGGATTTTTATGCAGTACCTGCTGGTCAGTATTACAAATAACGAAATCTACACCGTGGATACCTCTTTCGTACATATGTTTGAGGGCATTATTACCTGCTCCACCAACGCCTATTACTTTAATGATTGAGGATTTCCCTTTTTCCATATTAAAACTCAGTTCCTTCATATTTTAATTTTCTTCTTCGTTAAAGAATTTCGTTATTATTTTTAATAAATTTTCCCCAAAAATAAATTTTTTTGACTGTTTTACAATAGGTGTTTCTTCTTTTGATTCATCTTTTTTTCCACTATTACTACTGGCTGGCGTATTTTCGGGGGTTATTTCCTGAGCTGAGCTGTTTTCTACTTTATCATTCAGAGAAATTTTTTGGAGGAGCTCTTCTCTTTCACGAATTTTCAAGCTCTCCATAAGCAATCCGATAGCGGTAGCGAATTCAGGGTTTTTAAGAATCTGGTTTTTATCATTTACCACATATTCATTGGCATAACCTATTCTGCTATCAAAGCCTGTGATATAGTTGGTGAGGAGACGAAGGTTTTTCAAATTAGAACCACCACCTGTGAGCACAATACCTCCGATGAGCTTTTTCTTTCTCTCGGTAGCACCATAGGCTTTAAGCTCGGTATTGACCATTTCTAAAATCTCATCAAGACGAGCCTTGATAATTTTTGCCAATGTTTTAAGAGAGATTTCTTTATCTGCTCTGCCGTGAAGACCTGGAATAGTCACAAAGGTGTTTTCTGGCTCCGTATCTGGAAGAGCAGAACCAAACTTTACTTTAAGCTGCTCAGCGTGCTTCTCAATGATGGAGCAGCCCTCTCGAATGTCGTCTGTAATGATACCTCCGCCGTAGGGAATGACACAAGTATGACGGATGATATTATCTTTGAAAATAGCAATATCGGTAGTGCCACCGCCAATATCTACAATCGCAACGCCTTCTTCTTTTTCTTCTTTGGTAAGGACGGAATCCGAGGATGCAAGGGGCTCAAGGGTAAGGGCTTCCATTTCCAAGCCTGCTTCTCTAACGCATCTAATGATGTTTTTAATACTTGCCATCTGCCCGACGACAACATGGAAGTTTGCCTCCAACCTCTTGCCGTGCATACCGATAGGTTCTTTAATCTCGCCTTCGGAATCTATTTTATATTCTTGTGGTAAAACATGGATAATCTGCTCACCAGGAAGCATCACCAGCTTCTTTACCTGCTCTTTGAGCCTTTCGATATCTTCTTCGGTGATAACGGCCTCTGGATTGTCTCTCATAATATAATCCGAGTGCTGAAGAGAGCGAATATGCTTGCCTGCAATACCAACTGTAACTTTCTGAATGGATACACCCGAGCTTTGCTCAGCTCCTTCTATAGCTTTTTTAATGGACTCAATAGTCTGCGTAATATTATTGATAATCCCTTTATGAACACCAAGACTCTTGGAACGCCCCATACCGAGAACTTCTATTTTGCCCTGTGCATTTCTTTTGCCTACAATGGCTACAATTTTTGTGGTGCCTATATCCAGACCTACCGAATAATTATCCTGATTTTGCATACTCCTTATATTATTTATGTTTTACCCTTTTTTATTTTTCCCTGACTGGTTTTCTTTCTTCTTATCTTCCTCTCTATTAATAACTTTTGGTTTCCTTTCAGATTGCGAAGGATTAGACTTCATTTCTGGTTCAGAGGCGTGCTTCATTTCCTTTCTACCGGCAGCTAAGATACTATCATTTTCTTTAAAGTGAGGATTGAGCGTAGTAACGATTTGATTGCTGTACTTCACCGAAATTTTCCTGTATTTCTCTGGGTCTTGATAAACCAAAATCTTTTCCACAAAGGTTTTAAAGCCTTGTATTTTAAAGTCTATATTATCCAAATCACCAATCTCTACTCGATAATGTCCATCGCTGGTAAGGAGGAAATAATTATTCCTCCGTTTGGAAATACCAATAAAATACTTTTTGCAAAAGTCGTCATTTTCTATCTTTTTTACCAAGTACATCAGCTGGGGATATTCTTCTGGCTTCACATCTCCACTTACGAGCATACATTTATGGGAATAATTTTTAGAGATGGGGAATTCGACTCCCTTTTCATCTACATAAAAGACCTCTCTCTCGCCTTTGCTAAGCCTGAAAACGGGAATTCGCTGCTTAATGTCGAGATTTAATTCGCCATTGAGGTTGAGATAGACATTAGCAGAATCTACCGCAGGGAGGGCTTTAATCTTCTTTTCAAGGACAGGGATATTTACATCCCCTACCCTACTCGATGGATTTTCTTTATTAACGAGGGTTTTAATATCTGCCTCATCAATGAAGTGAACGGGAGTAGAAGTATTATTGAGATGAATAGAAACTTTATCATCTGTGATTTTCTGGTTATTAAACCTCTTGATAGAGAAGTTCATCAGAAAGCCTAAGATGATAACGGTAACCAAAATTTTGAGAATCCTATACTTATTTTTCATTATATATCGTGGTTTGCTTATGTTTTAGTCTATACCTCCGCCCCATTTGATAATAGGGTCGTAGAGGGTGTCTATATTTCCTGCGCCTACGGTGAGGAGCACATCAAAGTCTCTTTGTTTTATCTTACTGAGGGTTTGATTGAGGGTACATACCTCTTTATTCTCGGTGTTGATTTTATCGAGGAGCCATCGGGAGGTGATTCCCTCGAAGTCCTCCTGCAATTCTCTGGCGGGATAGATGTCTAGAAGGAGTAAATCATCTCCTTTGGCGAGCACTTCAGCGAAGCCATCGGCGAAGTCTCTCGTTCGGCTAAAGAGGTGAGGCTGAAAGACGATGAGGAGCTTCTTATCGGGTGAGAAAGCCCTTACGGAGCTAATCACGGCGCTGAGCTCGGTGGGGTGATGGGCATAATCATCAATATAAATCTTTCCATTGGCGAGTTTGTGCTTAGTATATCGCCTTTTGATGCCTTTAAAGGAAGAGATACCGCTCTGGAGCTGCTCGTAGGTGGCGCCCAAAGAATGGAGGAGGGCGATGGCAGCGGTGGCATTCTCCACATTATGGATGCCGGGGATTTCCCAAGAGAATTCTACCTTATCTTCATTAGAATGAAAGGTGAAGAGGGTTTTCTCGCCTTCTACTCTGAGATTATCGGAGTAGAAATCTGCTTTCTCATTAACGGCATAGGTCAAATGTGGGGCTTTGATGTCTGCTCCTTTTCGTACGAAGAGCTTTTTCTCGTCCTTGACCAAAGCGGCAAAGTCTCGGAAGCTGTCTTCTATATGATTTTTATCTCCGTAGATGTCAAGGTGGTCTGCATCTATGGAAGTAATAATCGCCCAATCTGGGGAGAGGCTGAGGAAGCTCCTGTCGTACTCATCGGCTTCTACGATGGAGATTTCGCTGCCTTTATAGAGGAAGTTGGATTTAAAATTTTCGGAAATCCCTCCGAGGAAGCAGGAGAACGGTAGCCCTGCGACATTGGACAGATGTGCAACGAGGGTGGAAGTCGTCGTCTTGCCGTGCGTACCTGCTATGGCGAGGCACTCGGTATGCTTGGTAACGATGCCGAGTGCTTTGGCGCGCTTAACGATGGTGAAATTTTGCTGCTCAAAGTGTTCTAAAATCTTTAATTTCTTTATGGCAGGGGTGTAGATCACCAGAGTATCCTCTGGATGGAGGGCTTTTATGTCTGCACTTACCTCATCTTGGAAGGAGATGCTCACCCCCTCTGATACGAGTGCATCGGTGAGCTTGGTGGGGGTTTTATCATAGCCAGAGACCCTTTTACCGAGGGACTTAAAGTATCTGGCGAGGGCAGACATCCCTATACCCCCAATGCCCACGAAATAAAAATTCTGATATGTATTTATGTTTTGCATTCCTTTTATATATAGTATTTAATACTGTTGTTTTCTTTGCGTTGCATTTTGCTTGCTACGCATTACATTTCGCTTGCTACGCGTTACATTTGGCTTCCTTCGCATTGCGGTAAGTGCCTCCCGTGCTACGGGTTGGTTCCTTCGCGTTGCATTTAGCTTCCTTCGTGCTACGGAAGGTACCTTTTGTGTTGCGGAAGGTACCTTTTGCGTTGCGGGAGGTGCCTTTTGTGCTACGGGCGGAGGGATAAGGCCTCCAGTAGCTGCGCTACAATCTCCTGTGTGGCTTTTGGCTTTGCAAAGAGGGAGAGATTGCGAGACATCTGCTCCCTTAGGCTTTGATTGTTGCAAATTTCGGATAAAGTTTGCCAAAATACAGCCTCCATTTGAGAATCTTTTACCATTCGGGCGGCATTTTTTTCCACAAGAGCCATTGCATTCTTGGTCTGATGATCCTCTGCGGCAAACGGAAAAGGTACCAGCAAGATAGGCTTGCCCGCTATGGCAAGCTCTGAGATGGCAATAGCCCCCGCTCGAGAGACAATGACATCCGCAGCGGAATATGCAAGCGCCATATCTGAGATAAACTCACGCACTTGTATGTTTTCAGTCGCCAGATTTTGTGAAATGATGTGCTGGTAATCGGTTTTGCCCGTCTGCCAAATCAATTGGATTCCCTGCTCGTTGATTTGAGGGATGAGTTTTTCCCAAGCATTATTCAGCGTGCGAGACCCCAAAGACCCTCCTACCGAAAGTATTGTGAGCTTGTTCTTATCTAACCCCAATTTCTCCTTTGCAGAAGCCGTGCTTTCTAAACCAGAAAGGACATTCTCACGGATAGGATTACCGAGGAAATAGACTTGAGTATGTGGAAAAAAATGCTGCATATCTGGGTAGGCAGTGAAAACCCCACGAGCCCTTTTGGAGAGGAAAATATTGGTCTTTCCAGGGAGAGAGTTCTGCTCTTGAATGAAAATAGGCACTCCAAGCGTAGAAGCAATATATAAAGCCGGCGCAGAGGCAAAGCCACCCGTACCGACCGCGAAATCTGGCTTAAAACGCTTGATAATCCTCCGCGCCTTCCATAAACTGGAAATAAGCTTGAACGGCAAAGAGATATTTTTGAGGAGATTGCCTCTATCAAAGCCCGCGATACTAAGACCTTCTATCTTAAAGCCCGCTTGTGGGACTTTTTCCATTTCCATTTTGCCATTTGCACCGATGAAGAGGAATTCTGCCTCTGGGAAACGCCTTTTGAGCTCCTGAGCTATGGCTATAGCAGGGAATATATGCCCTCCTGTACCTCCACCACTGATGAGTATTTTCATATTGGGTTTGTATTATTAATCCTTAAACTACGCTATATCGTTTATCTCTTCTATATCTTGTTTCTTACGGAGCCCTTCCTCATCCATTACCTGAATCTGATCGCTCACACTGAGAACCAGCCCCAACTGTATATAAGTAACCAGCATAGAAGACCCCCCGTAGCTTATAAGTGGAAGCGGCTGACCCGTAACTGGGATTAAATTTACCGCAACCGCTATATTAACGGCAATTTGAACGAAAATCATTATCCCGATTGAAAAGACGAGCAGCGTACCAAAGAAGCGATCTATCTTGTTTGCTATCATCACGATTCTCAAAAGCATAATGAAGTAAAGAAATATAAGAAAAATAGCCCCCAAGAGGCCGTACTCCTCAACAATAATAGCGAATATAAAGTCTGATGCCGATTGTGGGAGCATTTGTTTCAGGGCACTTTTGCCTGGCCCCATACCCGTAAGCCCACCGTGAACGATTGCTGCTTTTGCTTGATCTACTTGGTAGGTTTTTGTCTTCATCGCTTCATCTTCTACCTCATTATTTTGAGTTTTTGAAGAGGTAAAGGTTTCTATACGGCTCATCCAAGTATGAATACGAGAACCTCCGAGCCAATTCGTATTAAGAGCTACTAAAATGAATAAAGTCCCTGCTACAAGAGCTGAAGCCATAAAGCCTCCGATATAGCTCCACTTCATTTGCCCTACAACTAAGACCGCAAGCGAAACGAGGAGTATCATCAGTGCCGTAGAGCCATTGTCTTTTGCTACTAAAAGAAAAACAAGCATAATAGTACCAAATACCCCCAGCCATATTTCCCAAGGTTTTCGCTCTCGCCCTATGTCTTTTGTAAGAAAACGGCAGAGGTAGATAATAAGCATTAAGTAAGCAAATGTAGAAGGCTGGAAAGATATTGAAATGATGGGTATTTTCACCCAACGGGCTGCGGAAGCTCCATCAATGGTTTGCCCACTAAAGGTAGCCCAAACTATTGCCCCTATGGAAGCAACGAGAAATAAAACGCTCAGCTTTCCTATATAATGATACTTTATAATGGACATTACTCTCATCGTGAGAAGCCCAAAAATAATAAAGCCTATATGCTTGGCTATATGCCCAAGTGTAGTACCATTATTGACGATATACTCAAGGTTTGAGCTTGCTGAATATACAGGGAATATGGAGAGTATAGAAATCAGGATAACAACCCCCCAAAGGATTTTATCTCCTTTTAGCAGTTCTTTTTTTGTTTTTAGAGGCGTGTAATCATTCATTGGTTGTATTCCTTATTTGGCTTTTAATATTTCATCTTTAAATTGCTTCCCTCGGTCTTCATAGCTTTTGAAGAGATCATAGCTGGCACAGCAGGGAGATAGGAGTACGGTATCACCAGATTGGGCGAGGGATTTACAAGTTTCCACACATTCTGAGATACTTGCCGTACTGTAAATTCGTTCTACTTTATCTTTAAAGAAATCTATAATCTTTGAGTTATCTACTCCCATACAAACGATGGCTTTTACTTTTTCTTTCACCAAATCTTGTACTTCTGTATAGTCATTTCCCTTATCGGTACCGCCAACAATCCAAATGGTAGGGCGGGTCATACTTTCTAATGCATAATATGCCGCATTTACATTGGTAGCTTTGCTGTCGTTTATATAATCTACCCCATCGATTTCTGCAACAAACTCCAATCTGTGCTCAACAGGCTGGAAGCTCATCAGAGATTCCCTAAGGCTCTCATTACTTATATTTAATAGTTTAGCAACTAATGAAGCCGCGAGGCTGTTTGCCACATTGTGCATCCCTACAAGGCTCAGCTCTTTTACCTCTATCGAGAAAGGAGAGGCAAGTGATATTTCTAATCGGCCATCTCGGAGAGAAGCTCCTTCATCAAGATTTTCTTTTAGGGAAAATGGAATCTTATGAGCACGAAGAGGTAAATCTTTTAAGAGACGAGTACTCATTTCATCATCTTGATTATAGATAAAGAAGTCTTGTGGCTCTTGGTTTTGGGCAATTTTAAACTTTGCCAAAGCATATTCTTCGTACTGATAGTTATATTGATCAAGATGATCGGGAGATAGATTGAGAAGCAAGGAAATATACGGACTGAAGTTCTGAACATCATCAAGCTGGAAGGAACTTACTTCAAGGACGAAGTAATCATAATTCTCATCGGCTACTTGTTTTGCAAAGCTCGTCCCAATATTCCCACCGAGCCCTGCATTGAGCCCTGCATTTTTAAGGATATGATAGATAAGCGAGGTAGTCGTTGTCTTCCCATTACTCCCTGTAATTGCAATAATTTTAGCCTCCGTAAATGCTGAGGCAAATTCTATCTCTGATGACAAACGAATCCCTTTCTGTTTTACTTTCTGAACGATTTCTGATTTTTTAGGAATCCCTGGTGATTTTATTACCCAGTCTGCCGAGAGAACTCGCTCCTCTGTATGGCAACCTTCCTCAAAGGGTATATTATGCTCCGTAAGGCGATTTTTATATTCCTCACGAATCATCCCTTTATCTGAAAGGAAGACTTCAAATCCCTTTTTCTTTGCGAGATATGCTGCCCCAAAGCCACTCTCTCCTCCACCTAATATTACTACTTTCATTGTTTTTAAGTTTTATACCTCTCCTCCTATCTAATCTTCAAAGTTATCAAACATATAATAGCCAATAGAATTCCTATAATAATCATTCTATTCACGATTTTACTTTCGTGATAGCCCTCCTTCTGATAATGATGATGAAGGGGAGACATCTTGAAAAGCCTATTGTTCTGAGCATATTCCAGACCGTATTTCTTTTTCCTGTATTTGAATACAAGCACTTGAAGCACTACCGAGAGGTTCTCTACAAGGAAAATCCCACAAAGCACGGGGATAAGCAGCTCTTTCCGGAGGATAATGGCAAGAACCGCGATAACTCCTCCGAGCATAAGGCTCCCCGTATCTCCCATAAAGACCTGCGCAGGATAGGTATTGTACCAGAAAAAGCCAATAACAGCGCCCACCATTGCAATGGCGAAGATGGTAGTCTCTCCCATATTGGGCAGGAACATTATATTGAGATAATCGGCAAAAATGATATTCCCCGAAAGGTAAGCAAAGAATGCCAAAGCAAGGAGAATGATGGCGCTGGTCCCTGCCGCAAGCCCATCAATTCCATCCGTAATGTTGGCACCGTTAGACACTGCGGTTACAATAAAAATCACAATGGGGATAAAGACCGCCCAAGAGTATGTCTCTGCATCCTCATCGCTCATCCAAAAAAGAATCTTGCTATAATCAAATTCATTGTTCTTCACAAAAGGCACAGTAGAAACCACTGCTTTTTCAGGTGGGGCAAACTTCTGCTCTACTGCCTTATTTGGATATTGAGCTGCATCGGTGTATTGTCTTTTTACCAAAACCTCTGGGCTACAATACATCACTACCCCAACAATAAGCCCAAGACCTACCTGACCTACGATTTTAAATTTCCCACTTAGCCCATCTTTATTCTTTTTTACCTTTTTCAGATAGTCATCTATAAAACCAATAATCCCCATCCATAGAACGGAGATGATTAAGAGCAGGATGTAAATATTTAAGAATTTAGTAAAAAGCAAGACAGGGATAAGCGCAGAGACAATAATGATAAGCCCTCCCATAGTAGGCGTACCTTCTTTCTGCTTCTGTCCATCGAGCCCCAAGTCTCTCACCAGCTCTCCCATCTGTTTTCTCCTGAGATATACGATGATTTTCTTCCCATACACCAGCCCTATAAATAGAGACATCAGTACCGCCATGCCCGCACGAAAAGAAATATACCGAAACAGATTAAGCCCTGGTATATACACGCCATTTGCGGTGAGGTATTCATATAAATAATATAACATAATGCGTATTGTCTTATTCTAATTGTCGCTTATTCTTTTATATTCTTGATTTTTTAGGCTTCCCATAAGACTTTCTCAGCCCGTGGCTACAAAAATAAGACATATAGCGACGAGAATAAAGTTTTTCGCGTAGTTTATTAGAATTTTAATTTCTCCTTTCACCTTAGGGATATTTTTCCTCATCCACATCACATTTTTTGATTGACAATTTGAAACATATACTTTAAACCCTCATACAGAATAAGATAGACTTTTCTATTCCAAGTATATTTGAATTTAGTCTAACAATCGGGCAATACAAAGCATAACCAGCTTATCTGGGCAGAACGCAGATAACATACCTTTATTGGGTATTCATCAGGGAAGAGTGATATTCTTTCAATTTATCCTGCATTAGATTTTTAAGAGATTCAAGGCTTACACCTTGATTTTGGACAAGGAATACGATGGGTGTATTATAATTAGAGAGATGCTGCCACATTTTTAGAACTCTTGACTTATCTCTCTGCCTATCAATATAGATATTAGGGCTTTTTACCTCTACGATAAGCCTATCATTATCTCCGAAAAAGGAAGGTAGCTCAGAGATTTTTACAACTTCCTCCCAAGGAATGAGACCATATTCAGAGCTCATTATTCCTCGCTCATTAAGAGAGAGTCTTCTCGGCTGGCGCTCGCCAAGTATCTTTTTTAATGAGGAAATAAGGTAAATAATAAAAGGCAGGTGAAGGGTGAGGAAAATAAGACCTTCGAGAAACGCAGATAAATACCATATAACAAAAATAGCAAACCAATAGAGTCGATACATTAGGATAACCCAGATAAAAAACAAACCAAAACTCTTAGCAAGGTGTCTCAGTAGCTTTTTTAGATAGAACAGGGAGCTTCCATTGAGGATAAGCTCTTGGCCGGAATATATCTTTTTATCATCCATAGGGTACAGAGAATTAGGAATATAGTGCTATGCCTTCTAAAAGCTGAAAACCTTTCTATCCAGCACCTGAGAGAGTAGAATCAGTAGGAGACCGTCTTGCACAATCTTCTTTTCTTTTATGACAATCAGCATTATAGGAAGGGCGTAGTAGGATAAGGGATTATTGGTTTTAAGCATTTACTTTCCCATTAGCTGAAGGAGTTCAGTGATGATTTCTCTATCATCAAAATGATGCCTTACGCATTTGATCTCTTGGTAGGTCTCGTGCCCCTTACCGGCAACGAGGATAATGTCCTTAGGCTCGGCAAATTTAATCGCCATTTTAATTGCTTCCTTGCGGTCGGCAATCACAGTATACTTGCTGAAATGCTGAGGCGCAATGCCCGCCTCTATATCCTTAATGATTTGGAGGGGCTCCTCATCTCTCGGGTTATCAGAAGTGAGGATGGAGAGGGTAGCCTTCTGGGTAGCGATGCTTCCCATCTGGGGTCTCTTACCGTGGTCGCGATTGCCCCCGCATCCGAAGACACAGATAAGGCGTTCGTTCTTGGTTCGGGTTTCATTAATGCTCTCGAGAATGTTTTCCAGAGCGTCTGGCGTATGGGCATAATCTACGATGAAAATAATACCTGTAGCAGATGTAATGACTTCAAACCTGCCATTTACTCTTCGTAGCTGAGACATTGCACGAAGTATATCTACCTGCTCGAAACCCAGCTCAGAAGCTACGGCAAATACGAGGAGGAGATTGCTAACATTAAACTTGCCTGTGAGAGCCGTCCAGAACTCTTGTCCATTAAAATTAAGGAGCATCCCTTCAAAGCTGTATTCAAGGCAACGAGCAGAATAGTCCGCAAGGGTTCGCGTAGCGTATGTCCTTCGTTTTGCCTTTGTATTTTGAAGCATTACAAGCCCATTCTTATCATCTATATTGGTAATGGCAACTGCCTCAGGGGAGAGGTTATCAAAGAAAGATTTCTTGGTATAGAGATAGTCTTCAAAGGTTTTATGATAATCTAAATGGTCACGAGTAATATTCGTAAAGCCAGCTATCTTGAAATTTAATCCTTCCGTCCTAGACTGGTGGATACCGTGAGAACTTACTTCCATAAATGCGTATTCGCAGCCGCTATCTACCGCCTCTGCCATTATTCTATTGATACTGATAATATCGGGTGTGGTATGGGTGGAGGGATAGACCTTGCTCCCAATCCTATATTCCACAGTAGAGATAAGAGCTGTCTTGAAACCTAAGAGATTAAAGGTCTCTGACAAGAGAGTAGTAGCAGAGGTTTTGCCATTAGTCCCCGTAATACCGACAAGTGTAATCTTCTCCGATGGATTGCCGTAGAAATTAGAAGCAAGCGCCCCAAGAGCTTTTACAGTATTCTTCACCTTGATGTAAGCTACCTCATCTCTTAAATCGGCTGGAAGGGTTTCGCAGACTACTGCTACAGCTCCTGCATCGAGTGCTTTATCTACAAACTGATGCCCATCAGTAGCCACTCCTTTTACCGCAATGTATAAGCCACCTGGCTGAATCTTTCGGCTATCGAAATTTAGATTTGATATATCTCTATTGAGCTCACCTACACCTTCCAGAATAGGGAGTTTATGTATTAAGTCTTGTAAATTCATCGGTTTATCTTTTAAGTTAAGTAAGTTATATAGTATTCTTTCTGGCTTAATTCTCAGACCATTTTGATTTTATTCTCATTAATATTGATTTCCTTTAAAGTCTGATAGTATAAAGCCTTTATCTTATTGAGCAAGGGTTAAATAAATCCTCTGGTCTTTTTTAATGACTGTACCTGCTTTTGGGAATTGCTCCTTAATCCGCCCTACGCCTTTATACTGCACTCTGTAGCCTTGGTTTTCAAGCTGGGGAATCACCTCCACCCCTGAGAGCCCTTGCACATTAGGCATTACACCGTTTTTCACAGAAACTTTTGCTGGTTTTGAGAGTAACTTATTGAGATCTGCTTTCTTCTCCTTTAACAGTTCTTTCTCTATGTTTTGAGGGGTTTTCAGGAAGGTTTTCCCTGCTATTTCCTTAAATACAGGAGCTGCTACCGTCCCTCCATAATACCCGATAGAGGTGTCTGGCTGGTCAATCATCACATAGCAGGTATATTTCGGTTTATCGGAAGGATAAAAGCCTGCAAAAGAAGCTCGGTATTTCATAGAACCTGCAATCCAGTATTCAAATCGGGCTGTTCCTGTCTTACCTGCCATTTTGAGGTTGGGAGTAAAGATACTTTTTGCAGTACCTTTTTCCACAGCTTTGGTAAGGGCATCGGTCATCATCTTAATCGCTTTTTCGGAAGCCATACTTTTAACCAAGACTTCTGGCTCAGCGGTATAGATTACCTTACCGTCTTTCATTATTTTATCTATGAAGAGGGGTTTTAGCATCTTCCCACCATTGGCAATACCGTTATAAAAAGTAGCCAGCTGGAGGATATTAAAGTTCGTTGAATAACCATAAGAGATAGATGCCAGAGTGGCTTTATTCCAGCGCTTATGGTCTGGAGTAATAATCTTAGGCTTGGTTACACCTGGGAGTTCCAGTTCCATTTTATCAAACATCTTCCATCTTTTAAGATGATTGAAGAATACCTGCGGCTCATCTGCATAGAATTTTGTAATGAGCTTTGCCGTACCTACATTGCTCGATTTTGCGAGTACATCGCTGATTTCATAAACACCCCCACCGTGCCCATCGGTGATTCTCTGTTTGGCATATTCCCAAACGCCATTTCCTACATCTACGGTAGTGTTTTCATCAATAAACCCATCATCCATAGCCGCCAAAAGGGAAATGGTCTTAAAGGTAGAGCCAGGCTCTATACCATCTTTCAGAGCGTAGTTATAAGAATCTACATATTCTCCTCTTTCGTTCTTTTTGAGATTGACCATTGCGCGGACTTTCCCTGTCTCTACTTCCATAAGAATCACAGTACCATGGTCGGCATTGTATTTCACCAACTGCTTTTGAAGCGCCGAGCTAACGATATCCTGTATCCTAAGGTCTATGGTAATATAAACATCGTTACCATCTATGGGCTCTTTGATTTTCCAATAATCAATCGGTTTCCATTGTATTGAATTTACTCTCTGCTCGAGACGTTTGCCATCCGTACCCGAAAGATGTTTAGAAAAGGCTGCTTCCAAGCCAGACTTCCCTCGCTCATCATCCATACCGATGGTTCCTCTACCGATTTCCACCGTTGAGAGCTCCCTTGTATATCGTCTGTCTACAATAAAGCCTCCTTTATTTTTACCTTTCTTAAAAATCGGGAACTTTCGGATTCTATCATATTGGTCATAATCCAACCCCCGCACGAGGGAGTAGTATTGATTTCCCTTCTTCTTCTGTGTATCGAGCTTAGTACGGAAGTAGCTCTTCGGTTTATTAAACATCACCGAGAGAGAATCGGTAAGGCTGGATATATTGTTCTGATACAGCGTATCTCTTATCGTCTTAAAATCTATATAAATATCATAGCGCATTACGGTAGTTGCCAAGATAGAACCATCGGAAGCATAAAGATTCCCCCGCGCTGCTTTCAGGGTAGCTTCGCGGTAGTTTTTTCGGACAATTTCCTGCTGTATCTCCTCTACATTAGTGGTTTGAATAAATAAAATACGGACAACAAAAAAGATAAACAATAGAGCAACCACCGCTACAAAAGCATAAGCCCAGTATAGGGTTCTCTTTCGTTTGAGTTCAAATTCCGTACTACTTTTTGCCATTGGTGCTGTCTATTTTTATCAATAATTTATGGGGATGTTTTTCCAGAGGGAAGAGCGAATCTTTCTCCATTTCTTTTCCGAGTTCGGATTCCATTTTCACTTTTATCAAACGGCTTTGGGCATATGCGTTGCGAGATTTATATTCTTCTACCTGCTCTTTGAGCTGGTTCACCTGCTTTATTTTATTGCTCGCCATATGGCTGAGATAGATGGTAATAAAGACCAATACAGATAGAAACAAGAAGTATTTATAGTTTGCCCGAATCTCCTCAAGGTGGAGGAAGTTCCCCTTTATAATATCCTTAAAGGTAAGTTTCTTTCGCTCTCTATGTTTTTTTCTCTTTGCCAAAATTTCAAACTTTAATTGTTGATTAAACTGCTCCTACCTTTATTCCTATCCGCATTTTTGCGCTTCTCGCTCTTGAGTTTTGTTCTATCTCCTCATCAGTAGGGACAATTGCTTTGGATTGTAGAAGCTCAAAAGCCTTCTGATAATTTCCATAAATATCTCTTTCGGGTTCGCCTTCAAACTTACCATTTTTCAGGAATCTCTTGACCAGCCTATCTTCTAATGAATGATAAGAGATTACGACCATTCTCCCCTCAGGTTTTAATACTCTGTGCGCCTGTACCAGCATTTCTTTTAGTGCTTCCAGTTCCTCATTCACCTCTATCCGTATCGCCTGGAAGACCTGTGCAAAGAACTTATTCTGCTTATGCGGAGGTATGAAACCGAAGAGTTCTTTTAAGTCTTTCGTGCTATGTATCGGCTTGGTTTTCCGCTGATGAACCACCTCTCTCGCGAGCTTTCTCGCCTCCCTAAGCTCTCCATAATAGTAGAAAATATCGGCTAGCTTTTCCTCTTCATATTCGTTGATAACCGCTCGTGCATCCAACCCCTGAAGCATATTCATACGCATATCCAAAGGTGCATCGGAACGCGTAGAGAAGCCTCTTTCTGCTTCATCAAACTGATGAGAAGATACCCCTAAATCTGCCAGCACACCACTGACCTCCCTTACGCCATACATCAAAAGTGAGTTTTCCAAGAACCTGAAGTTTTGATTAATCAAGGTAAACCTCTCGTCATCTATGGCATTATTGAGCGCATCCAAATCCTGGTCAAAGGAAAACAGCCTGCCCTTAGTCGAAAGCCTCCCTAGAATCTCCCTAGAATGCCCACCACCCCCAAAAGTACAATCTACATACACGCCATCTGGGTCGGTTACCAGCTCATCTACACTCCTTTTGAGTAGCACAGGATTATGATACATCTCTATCTTTTTTTTCGGGTACAAATGTAGCATTTTTCGCGTACTAAGCCTTAAGCAATACGGAATTTTGAACAGCTTCCAAAAGGATGAAAATTCACCTCTATAAGTTATTGATTTCCAAAACCCACAGAGAAGGTAAAAAAACTGACTGCCTTTTTCAAAAACTGACTGCCTTTTTCAAAAAACTGACTGCGTTTTTTCAAAAACTGACTGTGTTTTTTTAGAGGCTGACTGCCTTTTTAAAAAATGCGACTTTCATCTCTCCAAAAATTGACTTCAATCCAAAAAAAAATTGAGTAGGTTTGTTTCTCCTCCATCCGTACAGAAAAGCAGATGCAGGCTACGGTATATTTCTATCTTATTTCGTACTTTTGCGTCTCAGTTAGACAGGTCTATGATTTTTAAAACTAAAAAGGAAAAAAAATTCAACTATATAGAGGAAGGCGAGGGACATCCTTTAGTATTGCTACACGGACTGATGGGCGGGCTTAGCAATTTTGATAAAATGGTGGATTTCTTTTCTGCAAGAGGCTACAAAGTCCTCGTACCTCAATTACCGATTTACGACTTACCCGTTCTCAATACCAACCTTAGCGCCATAGCAAAGTATGTGGCGAAATTTATCGATGAGCATATCGGCACACCTGTAACCATTGTAGGAAACTCTATGGGTGGGCATATCGGGCTTATACTGACCATAAACAGACCCGAATTAGTAAAAAATCTTGTACTAACAGGAAGCTCTGGGCTTTACGAAAGGACTTTTGGCGACAGCTTCCCAAGAAAAGGAGATAAGGAATACATCAAACGAAAAACTCAGGATGTTTTTTATGATCCATCCGTAGCTACCGATGAGCTGGTAGATGAAGTTTTTGCCGTAGTAAATGACAGAATGAAAGGCATAAAGACCGTAATGCTCGCAAGAAGCGCCATAAAACACAATATGCTGAAAGACTTACCTAATATAAAATGCCCTACCTGCATCATCTGGGGCAAGCAGGATAATGTAACCCCTCCCGATGTGGCAGAAGATATGCACAAGTACATCCCCAACTCTGAGCTATACTGGATAGACCAGTGCGGGCACGCCGCTATGATGGAAAAACCCGATGAGTTTAATGAAATACTCTACCGCTGGCTGAGTAAAATATCTGCTTAGTAGCTTTAAATAAAGGTATAACCATTAATTTTATCCAAATGATGATTAAGTCTGCTGAGTTTGTAAAAAGTAGTAGCAAATGGCAGGAATGCCCAGAGCCTACCCTCCCTGAATATGCCTTTATCGGGCGGTCTAATGTGGGGAAATCCTCCCTCATCAATGCAATGATGAACAAGAAAGACCTGGCAAAAACCTCTCAGACACCTGGGAAAACGCAGCTGATTAATCACTTCCTTATCAATGAGGACTGGTACCTGACCGACCTGCCTGGCTATGGATACGCCAAAGTCTCCAAAACCCAGAGAAAAGATTTTGAAAAACTCATCTCCAACTATATCCTTAATCGAAGAAACCTCGTCAATCTATTCATATTAGTAGACTCTCGTCATACGCCTCAGAAGATAGACCTTGAATTTATGGAATGGTGTGGAGAGAGCGGAGTGCCATTCTCCATTATCTTTACAAAGACCGATAAGCTCAAGCCCAATGCAATCCTGAAAAATGTAGAAATCTATAAGCAAAAACTATTGGAAAGCTGGGAAGAGCTCCCCGAAATCTTCGCCACCTCAGCAGAAAAGAAAGAAGGTTGCGATGAAGTTCTCAGCACCATAACACAGACCAACCTCTACCTAAGAGAGAATAAAGTAGATTTCTCTAAGAATTAAAATCCTGAAAAAGGCTTCACCATAAAATAATAATGATGAAATCTATTAGCATAAGGCAATATCAGGAAGAAGATTACCTTTGTTGGAATACTTTCGTAGCAGAGGCAAAGAATGCTACCTTCCTCTTTCATCGTGATTTTATGGAATATCACAAAGACAGATTCCAAGACTGCTCGCTAATGGTCTTTGAGGATAAAAAACCAATAGCCCTAATCCCCGCACACAGAAAGCAAGAGGGTTTTTATACCCACTGGGGGCTTACCTACGGTGGAATACTCACAAAACGAGATATCCGAACGCAACTTTTTACCAATATATTCACACATTTGCTACAATATTTAAAAGCTCAAGGTTTTAACAGGCTTTTCTGGAAAGAAATCCCCCATTTTTACAGCGATTGTGGGAATGATGAATGGAAATTTATGATGTATCGCCTCAATGCTCAACTGATAAGGAGATACCTAACCTCCACAATAGATTTAAGGAAAGGTTTTATACCCTCTAAAATCATCAAAAGGCATATTAATGATGCAAAAAAACAGGGCATCTCTATACAAAAGATGAATAACTACACCGCCTTTTGGAATGAAATCCTCTCCCCCGAGCTTATGCAAAATCATCATACCCAGCCTGTGCATTCCGCTGAAGAAATCAGCAAGCTGGCGAATCTGTTTCCCAAGAATATTGAGATGTATGGAGCCTTCCTCAACGGAAAATTAATTGCAGGAACGGTGCTCTTCATCAATAAAAGAACGGCGCATTCACAATACATCTGCGGGCTTAGAGAATACAGAAAAACAGGAGCGTTGGACTTGCTCTTCTCCGAGCTCATCACCGATATATATAAGGATTACGACTATTTTGATTTCGGTATTTCTAATGAACTGCACGAGGGCAAACTCAAAATAAATGACGGACTCCTGTTCTGGAAAGAAGGCTTCGGAGCAAGAAGCTACGCACAGGATTTCTATGAATTAGACCTTAGAAATACGCACCCAACAGAAAATATTTATCTATGATTCCTTACCTTGACTTAAAGAAAATCAACCACCCATACGAAGAAGCCATCCTTCAAAAGACCAAAGATTTGCTCCAGTCTGGCTGGTATATACTGGGTGAGGAAGTCTCTGCCTTTGAGGCTCAGTTTGCCCAATACTGCGGTAGCCTATTCGCCATAGGCACAGGCAATGGATTAGAGGCTTTGGAACTCATCTTTAAGGCTTATATACAGCTGGGCAGGCTCAATAAAGAAGATGAAATCCTCGTACCTGCCAATACCTATATTGCGAGTATTTTAAGTATTATCAATTCTGGCCTTAGCCCAAAACTCATAGACACCAATCTGGATAATTACAACTTTGAGCTCATTAACCTTCAAAAGAATATAAGCCCTGCTACCAAAGGGATACTAATGGTTCATCTCTACGGGCAGATTACAGATGCGGAGAACATCAGGCAATGGGCAAAAGAGCAAAACCTACTTCTGATAGAAGATGCCGCACAGGCGCACGGTGCCGAAGAAAATCAGCTAAAAGCAGGGAATATAGGAGATGCTGCGGGCTTTAGCTTCTACCCAGGTAAGAACCTCGGAGCACTCGGAGATGGTGGAGCGGTTACCACTTCTGATGAAGCACTTGCCACCTGCATAAAAGCCCTCAGGAATTATGGTTCTGAGAAGAAATACCAGCATAAATACAAAGGTTTCAATTCCCGATTGGATGAATGGCAAGCAGGTATTCTCAGCTTAAAGCTCAAAGATTTAGATAACGATAATGAAAAGCGAAGAAGCATCGCAAAACGGTACTTATCCGAAATAAAAAATCCCCAAATCTCTTTACCGAAATGGAACGGAAGTAAAAATCACATCTTCCACATCTTCGGGGTACGAGTGGCAGACAGAGCGAGCTTCCAAGATTATCTGCTGAGGCAAGGCATACAAACGCTCATCCACTATCCTACCCCACCCCACAAGCAGGAAGCGATGAAAGAATTTTCCCACCTCAGCTTACCCATATCCGAGCAAATCCACAGAGAAATCATCAGCATTCCCTGCCATCAAATGTTGAAAGAAGAAGAGGTAGATTACATCATTAAAGCCATCAACGACTACGAATGAGCAATCAACAGAACTTAAAAAAAATCATTACGAACATTACGACTTTCGGCAGTGTTCATATTTTCTCTTTGCTCATCAGCATCATCCGCTCAAAGCTCGCAACGCTATGGCTGGGGGCTCAGGGGGTGGGCTTTTTAGGATTACTCACCTCTACATTTAATCTTATCATCAGCTTAACGAATTGCGGACTGCCAGCCAGCACCGTAAGATATCTATCCGAGAATGAAAACCTCCAATCCGTAGAGCGAATCTCACTTATTCAAAAATTATCCATCATCATTGGGATAATAGGGGCGGTTCTCTGCTTTTTATTTTCTCATCAGCTCTCGATGATTACCTTTGATACCGCTGATTACCGCTGGGCTTTTCAGCTAATTTCCTTCTCGGTTGTAATGAAGCAGATCACCGAGATTTATACCTCCATCTTCCAAAGTAGAATGGAAGTGAAGAAGCTCGCTAATGCCAACCTCACTGCCAATATCATCGGTATTTTGATTACCCTACCTCTCTATTATTATTTTCATCTGAGGGGTGTGGTTTATAACCTCATCGCAGTAGGCATCGTAGAATTTATAGTATTTAGAATCGTCTTCCGAAGGTTAAAATTGAAAGATGATAAAACAGCTCTCCCTTTTAACAAAGCCAAAGATGCCAAAAAGATTTTAGGAAATGGCTTATATTTTAATCTCAGTAATGTACTGAATCTCCTGTCTGCTTATATTGTTCAGATATTCATCCGTAAGTTTGGAGGGCTGGAGCAGACGGGCTATTATATCTCTGGCTTTACGATACTAAATGTTTATGTAGCAATTTTTTTTACGGTAATGAGTCTGGATTATTTTCCTCGGGTTTCCAGAGCAAATGAAAATACCTGTGAACTCAATTCCGAAGTGAATAACCAACTCTATATCGGTACGCTTATACTCTCCCCTGTATTAATATTACTCCTGCTGATGGCTCCTGCCATTGTGGCTGTACTTTATGAAAAATCTTTTACAGATACGATATTATATGTACAGCTGGCTTTACTGGGCGTATTCTTTAAGCTATTTTCCTGGGTTACAGGCTTTGTAATTATAGGTAAAGGTAGCCGAAATCTCATCTTAAATAATGCCTTATTTTTTAATTCTCTATTCGTAGTCTCTCATATTTTAGGGTTTTATTTCTATGGTATAAAGGGAGTTGCTATAGCTTCCTGTTTGTATTATTTATGTCATCTTATAGGTAATTATTGGGTTACATACAGGGCTTTCGGACTAAAAATAAGTAGGCAAAACATCCGAGTATTTGTATTATCTTCACTAATGCTTATGGGTTGTGTAGCATTATATTTTAGTTTTAATTCTTTAATGAGCATCAGCAGTATCTCTTGTATTTTTATAGCCTGCAGCATCTGGTCGATAAGGAATTTCCTACAAATCATCCAAAAAAGAAAGTAGAATAATTTCTATAAAATGCTCATTAGCCCAAAACCTATAATATCAAACCTCAGCAGAAGCCTAAATATTTTAGTACTTTTGCCTTACTATCATTTTTCAGCGTGGGAAAATTAGACAATAAACTCAGGAGATTGGTTTTCTTAATCGGGAAAATCAACTGGTGGCAAACATTGCGAATTAACTTTAAGGCATTCGGTTTTTCAGATGCTTTAAAATTTCCCATTGTAGTATTCTATGGCTTTAAAATAAAAAAATTCAGCGGAGAAATTAAACTCAATATCCCGATAAAATTTGGAATATTGTCCTTCGGGCATCCCTATGAAATTTTCAGTCGGTCAAACAAAAGCGGCGAAGCATCTATACTCGGCACAATGGAAATCAATGGAAGTACCCAGTTTGGAGTTGATACCAAATTATATATAAACAAAGGAGGGCATTTAACTTTGGGGCATATCAATTCTTTTGGAAGTGAAAGCCAGATTATCTGCTTTAATAAGATTCACTTTGGCAATTGGGTGCAGTGCGGCTCTCACTGTATGTTTGTAGATACCAACTTCCATCCGCTAAAAAATGTAGCTACTCATCAGTCTATCACTATGAGCGGAAGCATTGAAATCGGAAGTTTTAATTATATCGGAATCCGAACTACCATTCGTATGGGCACGAAGACGGCTAAGCACACCCTCATTGCCTCAAATTCTTTATTAAATAAAGACTATACAAGCCTTGGTGAGCAAAATCTATTGGGTGGAATACCAGCAATAAAGCTCAAAGAAGGTATCATCAGAGATTGGGAAACTGAAATGACGGATTTAGAAAACTATCTGAAACTTTAAACCTTTCCAAAAAGGATAATATCAAACCGAGCAAAAGACGAATATTTCCTTACTTTTGCAAGGCTCAAATAAAGATTATGGCATTACTCACAAGGCTATCGGAGGCGTATATAGAGGCGGGGTGCGACGAGGTGGGCAGAGGCTGTCTCTGCGGTCCCGTAGTAGCTGCAGCCGTTATCCTGAAAGAAGGTTTCCAAAGCGATATCATCAATGATTCTAAGAAGCTCAGCGCTAAGCAACGGGCAGAATTAGACCTTTTCATCAGAGAAAACGCCCTTGATTACGCCATTACCGAACTCCCAGCCGAGTACATCGATAAGCACAACATCCTTAATGCCAGCATAGAGGCGATGCACCGCTCTCTGGACAAGCTCCACACCAGACCCGAGCTTATTTTAGTTGATGGCAATAGGTTCCACCCCTATCATTTCATTCCCCATCGGTGCATCGTGAAGGGAGATTCTAAATTGATGAGCATTGCCTGCGCATCTATCCTTGCCAAGAATTACAGGGACAACCTGATGATTCAGCTGCACGAGGAATTTCCCCAATATGGCTGGAATAAAAATATGGGCTACCCCACAAAAACCCATAGAGAAGCACTCAAAAAATATGGGGCAACACCGTATCACCGAAAATCTTTCAGATTAGACTATAACGACGAATAAATGATAATTGAAAGCAGTCAAAACGATAAAATAAAACGCCTCACACGGCTGAATACCGATAACCGATTTAGAAAAACAGCAGGCGTCTTCGTAGTAGAAGGCAAGCAGGAGAACGAGAGAGCCCTGACTTTCGGTTACGAAGCAGTGGAGTTCTTTATCTGCGAAGCCATCTACAAAAAGGAAGTTCCCCAAGGGAAGGTTTTCTTCGTATCGGACAAGCTCTATGATAAAATAGCGTACAGAGGCAGCTCGGAGGGGATTATCGGGATTTATAAAACGCCTGAGCATTCATTACACCACTTTCAACCGAAGGAAAATTCATCGGTTATCATCATCGAACGAATAGAAAAACCAGGGAACCTCGGTGCTGTTCTCAGAAGTTGCGAGGCTTTCGGTATAGATGCCCTTATTCTGGCAGATACACGGGCAGATTTCTATAACCCCAATGTGATTCGCTCGAGTGTAGGCTGCCTTTTCGGTATGAATATTTATCAAACCTCAAATGAGGAGTTGCACCATTTTCTTCTCAAGCATCAGTACAATATCTACACTACTTTTATGGATGAAACAGCGCTACCGCTCCCTTCTTTGGAGCTGAGCGGGAGGTCAGCATTGCTATTCGGTACGGAGCATTCGGGGCTGAGTGAATTCTGGCTGGGCAAAGGCAAAAATACCCTCATCCCAATGGCAGGGACTATTGATTCTCTTAATTTGAGCAATGCCGTAGCCATATCCTGCTATGAATTTCTAAGGCAAAGAGGGCGTTTTTAGACAGTCAACTGACATTCTGTCATTCCCATTCGGCTTTCCTTAAACATCAGTATTGTACTTCTTTAAACCGCTCAGCAGGCTTGCCCTTTTTCTGTGGCAATCTATTTGTGCAATGAAGCAGAAATTTTAATTCAAATGTGGAAAAAAGAAATACGATATAAAGCTTTGCTCTACCCTTTGGGAATGGTATTCCTGATGGGTGCAGGGTTTATTCTTCAATCTATAGGGGTATTCTCGTATTGCAGTGGAGCGCTTATTCCTCAGGCTTTAGATGGATTGCTGGGGATATTCACCAGCCCTTTTTTGCATAGTGGTTGGGAGCATCTGCTGGGCAATTCAATCCCGATAGCTGCACTGCTTTTCCTCCTCTTTCAGTTTTATTCAGAGGTTGCCTCTCGGGTGTTTTTCTCAGGTGGGCTCATTACGGGCGGTCTGGTATGGCTGATGCCTCCCATCATTTTCGGAGAGGAGCTGGTCTGCATCATCGGGGCGAGTGGTATTGTATATATGCTGGCATTCTTCCTCTTTTTCGGTGGGGTATTTCGCCGAGATGCGAGGCTACTTACCATCTCTCTACTGGTAGTTCTCTATTATGGAAGTATGATTTGGGGCATACTCCCTCAGGAGTGGTTTTCCAATGCGGAAGATGCAAGGCAAATCTCTTGGCAGTCTCACGCTGCAGGAGCTTTGGTGGGGAGCTCCCTCGCTTTCTTTTACAAAAACAAAGGCGAAAAGAAAAAGAAATTTATTTGGGAATTTCCGAATTATTATAGCGAGAAGGACGACAGGCTTTGGCAGGAATACATCCAAAAACACCCAGAAGATTTTTTAGAAATGCCCCATAAGGCAGAAGATGATATTTGGAAACATCTGGACGAGCTCCGAAAAAATTCAAGCTAAATACCAAAAGAAAAACCTGCTTCGGATAAATGAAGCAGGTTTTTTAATGCGTTGGGTCCTCTACTGAATGATGACCGTCTTTGCCGTTACAAACTCCTTTAATGCCAGCAGTGAAAGCTCCGTACCGTAGCCCGAGAGTTTCGTTCCCCCAAACGGAAAGCGCGGGTCTGAGCTGGTCATTCGGTTGATATTTACAGTACCCGATTCAAGGTTTTTGATGTAAAAATCTGCCCGCTCGAGGTTTGCTGTCCAGACCGAGTTAGACAGTCCGTATGGGATATCATTTGCCAAATCGAGGGCTTCATTATCGTCTTTTGCTCGGAGGACGATTCCCACAGGACCAAAGAGCTCTTCCTGCAAGATAGGATTGGCTCTTTCCACAGCGATGAGAGAAGGCTTAAAAGCAGTATCTGATATTCTTTCAAGGGGGAGGATAACCTCTGCACCGTGCTCTAAGGCTTTTTTGTATTGGTTTTCCAGCTCATCGGCGAGGTCAGCTCTCGCCATTCCGCTGAAAAGGGTATCCTTATTTAAAGGATTTCCTGGCTGATATTTTTTAAATTCAGATACAAGAAGGTCTAAAAACCCGGCATATACATTCTCTTGAATGATGAATCTTTTAGCTGCCACGCAAGTCTGGCCACAATTCTGCAGCCGTGCCCAAGCTCCCGTTTGGCTCGCTTTGTTTAAATCAGCATCATCTAAAATAATAAAAGCATCGCTGCCACCTAATTCCAAAAGAGATTTCTTGATATTCCTCCCTGCGAGGGCTGCTACTTCGGCGCCTGCTTTTTCGCTACCCGTAAGGCTCACCCCTTTTATAATGGGGCTTTCAAGGATTTGCCTCACTTCATTATGCCCGATTTCAAGGTTTTGAAATACGCCCTCTGGGAAGCCTGCTTCGAGGAGGATGTTTTCTATGGCTCTACCACTTTCAAAGCAAATGGAGGCGTGTTTCAGTACGGCGGTATTCCCCGAGAGGAGCGTGGGGGTAGCGAAGCGAAGCACCTGCCAGAAAGGGAAGTTCCAAGGCATCACGCCTAAAATAACCCCTTTGGGAACGAAATGCACCTCCGAAAGACTATACTCAGAGGCTATTTTCTCTGGTTTCAGACTGTTTTCTGCTATGGCGTAGTAGTCCATCATCAGGGCGCATTTCTGCACTTCTGCTATGGCTTGGGAGATGGGTTTATTCATCTCCTTGGTAATGATTTTCCCTAAATCTTCGGCTCTATTTTTTAAAATTTCAGATGCCCGAGCAATGAGTTTCTGCTTATCTTCAAAGGCTAGAAACCGCCATTGGTTAAAGGCCGTTTGTGCTTTATTGAGTTTTTCTTGTATTAAAGTTTCCATAATCTACTGGGTTTTAGGAGAGGCAAAAGTAAATATTATTTAAGCATTGCCACAATCTATTTTACAGCTATATGCAGTGATTTAATAAATTTTAAATCAGCCTTTAATAATAATATTATACAATTAAACCAGACAAGTGGAATTCTCTCTTTTAATTTGCAGAAACTATCGGAGGGAAAATTCAGCAATAATCGGCTGGTGGTCGGATAAATTTCTCGTCTTCGCAATATGACAAGACAGCGGTTCTATCCCCTCAGAACTGAAAATATAATCGATTTTTATGGGCATTATCACCTCTCGGAATGAAACGCCTATCCCTCGCCCTGCGGACTGAAACGCATCGGTAAGCCCACGAGAAATCGTATAATATTCGTAGGAATTGGGCACGGCATTCATATCCCCCGCCACGAGGAGCGGATAGGGCGAAGCCTTTATACTGCTTTGGAGGGCATCTGCCTGCCCCGCGTGCTCCTTAAAAGTAAATAGAAATTTTTCGAGGTAGCTGCCACTAATGTTTTCTGCCTGGCGCTCAGAATCGCTCAACTGAAAGGGTTCAAGGTAGTAATTCACCAGCCTGAGCCTCTGCCCGTGGCAATCTACATCTGCATAGATCGCCTTGCCAATATACCCGTGCCGAGAAATATTGAGAAGCCCCTCGGACTGTATGGGAAATTTGGAGAGGATAACGCAATAATCCGCCTGGTATTTAAATTTTAAATCTGAAAAATGATATTCCTTCTCACCTAAAAAACTCGCCTCTTGGAGGAAGATCAAATCAGGGTTTTCGGTATTAATGTATTCCGCAATTTCTTTCTCACCATAAAAACCATTATGCACATTGAAAGACATTACTTTTATATCCGACGATTGGTGAGATTTCGAGCTAAAATTTACCCATCTTTTGATGGGATTGATAAAGACAAAGCTCAGACACAAAAAGAACACAGCATACCTCCACCTGATGAAAATCCAGAGCGCACACAAAACGAAATAAACGACCAAAACCACAGGAAACACCAATGAAAAAAAGTTGAGCCAAGCATTTACTACTGGCGAAATATAGGCATTGAGCACCGTAGCTGATAAAACAAGAGCAGTAGAGATATGCCCCACCAACAAGAGCCTTCGCATAAGCAAAAATGTTTTTACTGATAAAACCTGTTGAGATGCTTGCCCCAAATCTTTGCAAGCAGGAAACCAACAAAGGCTCCTCCTATATGTGCAAAATGAGCGATATTAGACTCCGTGTCATTAATCCCCAAATAGACTGAGCCTAAAATAATCAGCGGGAAAAGATATTTTGCTTTTATTGGGAAAGGGATAAACATAAATATCAGTTTTGAATTGGGAAATAAAGCGGAAAAAGCAGCAACTACACCAAATATAGCCCCAGAAGCACCGAGCATCCTACTGACTAAACTATTCAGCAAGTAATACTCATTAGACCCTTTGGGATAGCCCGAAAATGTACCATCAGGAGCGTACAAATCTGCATTAGCAGAGACTTCCTGCACCTGCTCTATACTCATCTGCGAAGTAATCTGAAAAACCTCAAAGCCATAACATAAGTTATAAAGCAAAAAACCTCCCAGCCCACTCAGAAAATAGAGAATCACAAACCGCTTACCTCGCAGTACTTGCTCGAGCACAGGACCAAAACTCCAAAGAGTAAGCATATTGAAAACGATATGAGCAATACCTCCGTGCATAAACATATGCGTAACCACTTGCCAAGATCTGAAATTAGGCGAATAAGGGAAATAGGCAGGCAAAATAAGATACAAATAAGGCACAAAAAATGAGAGGACAAAGACCACCACATTGAGGATAATCAGATTTTTTGTAATCGGGGTGAGCGCTCCAAACATAATATCAAAGGTTTTTTTATAGGTTTTAAAACTTATTTTTGAGTTCCTCCAAAGGAACTTCTACGAAGCAGGGCTTCCCAGAAGGGGTATATTGTGGAAAGCCAAGTGCGATGAAGTCCTTCAAAACGGTTTCTATTTCATATTTATACAGGAAGTCAAATCTGGACTTTGAACCGAGCTTATTCCACTGCTCGTTGTAGAAATCCATAAACTGCTCCTCTGTTTTATATTCCAAAATTTCAAAAAGATTCTCAATGAAGCTCAGCGTTTGAGATTCTTTTAAACCTTCGGGTACGGCATTTATCCTCAAAACATTTTCCTGAGTAATCACCATATCAAAGCCAAGGTCTGGAAGATATTTCTTTATTGAACGGAATTTAGTTTTCTCTATTTCATTGAGATGATATTCTAATGAATACAGCAGTGGCTGGCTATTCGTATTCCTTTTCTTTGTTTTTGACTGCTCAGCAATGATAATGCTGTGCATCCTGCCTGGGTCTATCATCAGGGTTTTGCCGTCTCGGTTCATCAGCCAATAGCCATTGGGCAATCTCATAATATCATCGCTGAAATCATCATCTTCATCCTCAAAGAGGTTGATTTTAGAAGGTGCGGGAGCGGTATCTGAGGTGTAGAACTCGGTAAGGTTGGCAATTTCTCCCTTTGCAGGGCGGGCGTCTTCTGCAAACGGATTGAAATCTCTCGGCACACTTATACCAGTACTGTTTTGCCTGCTGCTCGTGCTCTTTGTTTGCAGCATCTCGGTATTTGCCTTTGAGGGTGTACCAAACATTTCATCAAAGCGCTGAATATCCTTATCAAAATCAAGGCTCGGAGCAATATTATAAATACCGAGTGATTTCTTTATCGTGGAACGAATCAACGCAAAAATAAGGTGCTCATCTTCAAATTTAATCTCAGTTTTCTGAGGGTGAATATTCACATCGAGCTTCTCTGGGTCTATATCCAGAAACAAAAAGAACGATGGGGCATATCCCTGCTGAAGCAAACCATCAAAAGCCTCTTGAACGGCTTTATTGAAATAGGGCGATTTAAAAAAACGATGATTAGCAAAGAAAAACTGTTCGCCTCTGGTCTTCTTAGCACCTTCGGGTTTGGCTACATATCCATAGAAATCTACCCATCCGAGCGACTCTTTTATCGGAACCAAAAGCGGCTGTAGCTTACGACCAAAAATCTCCACAATCCTCTGCATTTGGCTCCCTTTTCTAAGCCTGAAAACGGGTTCATCATTATGAAAAAGGTCAAATTCTATCTCAGGATGTGCCAATGCCACCCTTTGGAATTCATCTATAATATGCCTGAACTCTATAGTATTGCTTTTTAAAAATTTCCTACGGGCAGGAACATTGTAGAACAGATTTTTCACTAAAAAATTAGAGCCTTCCGCTGTTTGTATCGGCTCCTGAAACTCCAACTTCCCTCCTTCTATATAGATATTCGTACCTACGGGAGCCTCTTTCTGCTTTGTTTTGAGCTCTACCTGTGCTACAGCAGCAATAGACGCAAGTGCCTCTCCTCGGAAACCCTTTGTAGCAATTTTAAAAATATCTTCTGTGGTTCGGATTTTTGAAGTAGCATGCCTCTCAAAAGCCATTCGAGCATCTGTTTCAGACATCCCCAGACCATTATCCACCACTTGGATAAGGTTTTTCCCTGCCTCTCGAATGATGAGCTCTATCTTGGTAGCCTGAGCATCTATTGAGTTCTCGAGGAGCTCCTTTACAATAGATGCAGGCCTCTGCACCACCTCCCCAGCAGCGATCTGATTGGCAACAAAATCTGGTAAAAGCTGAATAATATCCGACATAATCCCTCTAAAATAAGACGACAAATTTAATGAAAGAAAAGAACAAGGCAAGTAGCTTATGGCTATTGGCCTCTAGCTGTGTGTAGTTAGTTTGATGTAGGTGCTCCCCACGCTGTGGGTGAATTCAAGTCTAATTCTTTACATTTGCAATATGGAAAAAGAAATGTTCTCAATTGTAAAAATACGATTTACAGACTGTGACCCTATTGGGCATCTCAACAATGTGAAATACCTAAAATATATGCAAGATGCAAGAGAAGACCATATAGAGGAGTTCTTCGGGTTTTCTTATGATGAGTATATAAAAAGAACGGGCTGTGCGTGGATTACCATTAAAAACCAAATTGCCTACCTGAAAGAAGTAAAAGCAAATACCAAAGTAAGAATCACCAGCCACACGGTAAATATAGACGAGAAAACCACAGTAGTAGAAATACTAATGACCAGCGAGGATAGAAAAACAACCCACGCTGTACTGTGGATTACCGCTATCTATTTCAATCTGAAAACAAGGAAAACGGAAGAACAACCAGAGGATTTAAAACACCTCTTCCACAATAGTTTCTTAGACCTCGGGAATATGAGCTTTGATGAAAGAGCAGAAGCACTAAGAAAAGAAAACAAAGCACAATAAAATGATACAGGACCTCCGAAAAAAAATACTCGTAACGGGTGGTAATGGACAGCTTGCCAACTGCATAAAAAAACTCACCGAACGCTACGAGACAGATTATCAATTTGAGTTTCTCTCCTCTGAGGAATTAGACATCACAGATGAAACCGCCGTAGAGGAATATTTTAATAATACAAAGCCAGACTTTTGTATTAATGCAGCAGCATATACCGCAGTAGATTTAGCCGAGTCCGAAGAAGAAAAAGCCTTTGCCATAAATGCCGAAGGGGTGCGCAACCTCGCAAAATCTGCTAAGAAAAACAATACCGTGCTCATCCATATCTCTACCGATTATGTGTTTAGTGGGGATACCGATATCTCCTATTCCGAGGACAACTTTACCGCTCCCATCGGGGTATATGGACTCTCCAAAAGAGCAGGCGAAGAAGCTGCATTAGAAGAAAACCCAAAGACCATTATCATCAGAACATCCTGGTTGTATTCAGAGTTTAATAAAAACTTTGTAAAAACAATGCTCTCCCTCTTTGAGACAAAAGATGAGCTCAATATCGTAGGCGACCAGTATGGGCAGCCGACCAATGCCAATGACCTCGCGGAAGCCATTATGAAGATAATAGAAACGCCTGCCCTTAGCTTTGGAATCTTCCATTTTTCTAATTATCCAGAGACTACCTGGTTTCTTTTCGCTAAGAAAATTGCAGAGCTTTCAAAATCTCATATCAAGCTCAATGCAATAAGCACAAGCGAATACCCTACCCCAGCCCAGCGCCCCGTAAGAAGTACAATGGCTCTGGACAAGATAGAACAGACCTACAAAATAGACCTCAAGCACTGGGAAAACAGCTTGGAAGAATGCATAGAAACCCTTACTAAAAACTAAACCTCGCTCTATGAAAATCTGTTTTGGGTTTATATTTTCGCTTATCTCCTGCGTTATTTATGCACAGGAAATCCATCTAAGCAATGCCTCAAAAACCAATGAGAATAATGACACTCGTCTCTACCGTATCTTAGCGGTAGATTCTTCTGCCACGGCTCTTGCTACAATTGAGATAAATGGCATTTTAGAAGACGAAACCCTCGCCTTTGAGAAGTTTTATAAAAAGGCAAAACTCGTAGGAGCCAATGCCTATACCTATACTCCTAATTTAGATTTGGACGGCAACCCAGTCCCCTCCCTTCACAAAGAAATAAAGCTCTATTACCAAGCTCATCCTGTGATAAGCTACAATCAGTTTTCGGTATTTAATTCATCTCGAGCGGTCAATATCATTATCAATGGAAAGAAAGTAGCACTTAGCCCCAGAACCTACCTCTGCCGAGAGATAAAACCCGAAGAAGACAACTATATCTCTACCAAAAAATTCTTGGGCAGCAGGCTGAATCTCCACTACAAAAAGGAGCAGCCCGCACTCTATTACCAAGTGCTTCCAGCGGGTATTCGCGCTGATAATTCCAATATCTCGGGAGGGCTTATTATAAAATCAGGAGACCTCATCTCCTTAGAAAAATCCTATGCCGATTTTCTTACCCTCTTCTATAGGGAAGTTTCCCCCTCCAATTAAGTAGGGGCATTGCCCCTTTTTTTAAGGCAATACCCCCTAAAATTGACCCTACAGGGTCTAAAGTTGACCCCACAAGGTCTAAAGTTGCCCCCACAGGGGGGGATGTTCCCCCTTCCAATTAGGGATAATGTTAGTTTGGAGGCTAAAAGCCAGAAGCTAATAGCTAAGAGTCGCCTATTAGGGAGTAGGACGATTAATTTGTAAGCTAAAAGCCAGAAGCCAATAGCTAATGGGTATCTTATTCTTGACCTCCATCTGTAATCGTCCAACCTTTATTATCTATAAGGGACTGTCTGTATTGTTTAGCTGAGGCTTTATATTTACGGTCTGAGGAGAGTGTAACATTCTTAGCGGTCTCTTTATTCTCAGCCCAACCTTTAAGGGTTTTGCCATAGTTCTCGCTAGACATTGCTGTATTTCTGAAAATATCTCTCATATCTGCTCCTTCCTTCTTTATTACCAAGCCTTCTAAACTTTGGTTAAATTTCGTTGCTCCATCAAACAACGAACCTATATAATGAGTATTGATTAGGTTCCATTTTTGGATATTGGGCACAGACTCTAGAGAAGTGCATCCGTTAAACATACTACTTACCGAAGTTACATTAGAGAAATTTGGGACATCTTGTGCTTCTATCTTAAGGCTTGAGCAGCCCATAAACATACCAGCTAAATTCCCTACCCATTTTCTTTTTCCCCAATGCTTGAGTACTTTGAACTGAGCTTTTTCCTCAGCAACAAGACCATCAATGCCATAGAAGAAAGCAAATTTTTCCTTCTTAGGGATAATAGAGATAACAAACCGCTTATTTGCATTTTTCATACCTAGTTCTATATACTCTGTATGTTGTCCCGTTTGGGTTACCTCTCCTTTTCCTGTTTCGCTCGGGTCATCTAGTCTTTTATAGGTATAAGAATACCCATCTCCATCGGTAGGTATAGGTATTTGACCGATAGCATTTGCTTCCCATACACCCGTTAGATGTTCATACCGTTCTTGTTGTTATCCAGAGCCAGAATCTTGGTCATCATTCCTTGAACAATTCACTGCTGTTACAGCCAGCACTACGGCTGAAACTGCTAATAAAAAATACTTTTTCATTATAAATTAGAATTAAATTGAGACCTACTCTTTTTATAAGGATTTTCGGCTTCGTCCTATAACTCTTTCAAAGTTACTAAATTATATTTTTATCAGTACATATTTCTTACTTTATATTGATTAAAATCATAAAAATACAGAACCCCCTCTTCGCCCACAAACTCTGAAGCTGCCGAACAAAAACTTTGAGACTATTGTATAAGCATCATTAAATCTTATTAATATCATTTCAAGCAAAGCCTCAATCTGCCGTTTTCCTGAAAGTAATTGCGTAGAAGCGATTGTCCCACAAGAAATGCGTTTGCCTGTCGGTTACGCTGTTAGGGATGCTGTTTTGGATTTCGGTAAGGTCAAAATGTGCATCTTTATACGCCTCTTTTGAGAAGACATTCTTTTGATATTGGTCGCGAATGAAATCTTGGGTTTCATCGGCAATCATCAGTAATGTATTGGGCTTAGCAACGCGGAGCATCTCATCAATCGCCCTTTGTTTATCGGAGAAGAAATTAATCCCTCCCACATGGAAAACAATATCAAAGCTATTATCATCGAAAGGTAAATCCTCAGCTGGGCAGTTTACCAAAGAGAGGTTGAGCTTATCTTTCCATACCTTTTGCGCTCGGCGGAGCATAGCCTCGGAGATGTCTATACCTACAAGCGATAATGTTTTGATATTGATATTTTGGGGCATATACTTGAAATCTTTCCCCGTTCCAATAGAGACATAGAGCACCGAAGCATTATCTTTCCACTCCAAAAGTTGCATCATTTTACGCCTCATTTCAGCAACGGAATTGCCGTATTTCAGCCAGCCAATCCACCGCTCTCCAAAGTCATAGAAAGGCGCAAGGCGGTTGTAGAACTTCATATACTTATCATTGTCTCCTTGCAGAAAATCAGGATTAAGGTATTTAAGGATCCCCCTCTCTTCTGAAATATAATTTGGATTAAGGTCTTTGCGAAGAAAAGGTATGAGCGGTTTTGGAATAAAATCTTGCATTGTTTATTTTTTAGAGACTATTATATACTTCTTGAAAGTTTAGGGAAATTAAGCTACTTATTCTCTATTCTCTCACAATCAAGCATAATCTCTGTAATATCATAAACACTAACATCTAAAATTTCAAACTTATTCTTAGGTTTATCAAAAATTACAAGATTAACGCCATTTTGATGTAATGAGCTTTTAAATTCTATACCATCGAACCCCATTGATTTAATTAGCTCTGATAGATATTGTGTTGGCAAATAATCTAACTCGCTATCACTTCTCCTTCTCGGTTTTGACAGTTCTTGCTCCAACTTATTAATAAAAGTATCATATTTTATTACATCTTCTAAAGCCTGTATTTTTTCTGCTCCTATAAGCTCAAAGATATCATAAGTTGAATGGCTCAAGTTTATTACTTTTATATCTTGTTTGAGTTCAAATTTACTTACAGAAACATAGTCAAACAAACTCGCTCTTACTTCATACAAAGTTGTTTCTAAATCTTTTGCTAAATATAAATATGAAATACCATTAGGATTTGCTCTACCACTCTTTGCTAATTCATTAGGAGGATTCCACATTTCTTTCTTATCATATCCTTTTTTATCACTAATTCTAGCACGATAATATATTTCTTTTTTATCTATTTTCTTTTGGAAAAATTGAAATAATTCGCGTAATCTATCCAAATCTAATTCATTTTCTAGATGAAATCTATTTTTACTTTTAATTTCCTCTGAAAATTTATCCCAAGAAAGAGTAAGTGATTGCTTCTCTTCTTCCTCATCTTGAAATTTTAATTTTACAGGATTATCTAGTAAATGTTGATAATCGCAAGTATAATATTTAATAATTTCAGAAATAAGTAGTTCAACTTTATTCTTAGCAATTAATTCTTGTGCAAAAATTTTATGATCAAAATAATCCGAAGTTATTTGTTTCCCTATTGATCTATCACCATTTTCATCAGTAACAAACAAGTCTAAAATGTCTGTAAAATAAAAATCTAACTTGGAAGCCTTATAAATATTAATATTCTGTGCTCCACAAAAATCACAATTTCCTATATTATTTTTACCTCTAATAATAGTTTTTATATATTGGTTTTCAAAACAATTTATACAGCAATTCATATTAAATTAATTTTAAAACCAAATCAATATGATTCATTAGGGAGAGTTTCTTTAATGTTCCTAATCCAGGAAAATGCTTTGTTTCATAATATTCTTTAAATATTGGGATAGCAATAGATTCATATTTTGTTTTCTTACACCAATCAATTAACTTTTTTAATGCTTCAGCAAATTTACCAGCAATATCAGAGGGGTCATCATTAGAATCAGAAACAAAATGTTTTATTTTTATTTTCTTTTTATTTTTATCTTCATAAGATAAATGGATTGCTACAGCATAGGGGAGAAAACCTGCTTCAGAGTATTCTTCACCAATAGAAAGATAATCAGAGAAACCAATAAATCCATCTTCCTTATAATAGCGATACTCTTCAGAAAAGTCACTTTCATCTATCTGTAAATAATCAGAATTTCTAGGCTGAGCATTAAAATAATCATTAAGTTCTACCCTAGTATTTTCTTTAAAATTTTGGTGATATCTTTTACTTGTTGCTGATAAATTTATAACATTATATCTAACTTTAAAATGTTCTTCATACAGAGCAAGAATATCTGAAATCCCATCAAGAATTGCATTATGTATAATAGTTAATTCAGGAATATAATCTTTGTATTTTTGTAAAAGAGCTATCAGTTCATGATGCCCTTGTTTGTTTTTATTATTAAAAATTATTCCTATTTGATAATTTTTACCTCCACTCATAAACTCTTTAATAGTATTAAAAATAGTATCCGTATCTGTAAATTGTCCAACTTGTGGATTTACAACAACTGTAAAATTAATATTATTTTCAATCAGTTCTCTTAGAGTAACTCCTAATGTTGATGAATTTTTTACAGGTTCTATTATAGGTGATACTTTATTTGAATTAAGCACTTTTCCTGTTATCAAATTTCTAATCCCAATTAGTTCAAACTTTTTGCCTCTTATATATGGTAAGTACATACACTTTTATTTTTTAAAAAATCATACAATTTATAATATTCTTGTTCATTAAAATCCAAAGAGTTACAGATATACTTCAATTCTCTTGGTGTTTTTGAAGATCTAAGTAAGCTAGGTTTTGATAACTTTCTTTCTTTAAGTTTATTTAAAACTTGCTTTTGAAAATCTACTATGTTTATATCCGCTAATAAATTATAACAAGTTCTAAAAATCTGAGTATTTGGAACATCAGGTACAAATCCAAAGTTCTCAGTAACTAAATCAATATATTCTTGCTTTCTTAAAATTTTAAAAATAGTATCAAAATTAAAGTAGGAAGTATTACTCTCTGCTTCTTTAATTATTTGTATCTTATGTTTTGCATCAAGTATAATGATACCAATACTTGAATCTGCATATTCAATTTCTAATTTCTTAGCACTATTTTCATCAGTTACAACACTGACTTCATCTGCAAATTTTTGGTAATCATTTATTTGTTTTGATAGTTTAGAAAAATCATCTAGTTCCGTTTTGATTTCATAAACTCGTACTGACCCATTTAACAGAACTAAATCAGCCTTTGAAGAGCCAATTTTTAATTCATTAAGTACCGATGTTACTCTTAGGCCATACTCACTAATTAATTTTAAAAATAAGTTATTTTTATAGATATATTCACATCTATACCTCTCCTGAAGATTTTTATATAATGATTTAATTACATCTAAATTAGTATCATAATTTCCTGTATTAAGATATTTTTTTATTTGCTTTTGGAATAATATAAAATCATCCTGTCTCACTATTTTTTGAAATATAGGAGGCGAGAATATTTGAGATAAGATTCTTAGGCTTGACACTTTATACTAATTTTCACTTTACAAAATTACTAATTTATATAAAACTCTATCTCCACTAAATAGCAAAAGAAATAAAACTTCTCCAAATAACTGTTTTCTGCATACAAAAGTATATTTTATGATTAATTTCATAAATAGAATATATTTAGAATTTTTCATCTTTTGTATAGTGAATAATACCTACTTTTACCGCCCAAAAAAATAAAATAGAATTTTTATGACCGAGAATATAAAAGAACCTACAAGAGCACAGGGCGTAATAATGTTTATCATATTGCTATTGGCATACATCTCATTTGCCTCTAACTGGCTTATCGGTTCCAGCCTCTCTGGGCAGATTACCCACCACTTCTTCGCTGGTAAAGCCGTATCTTCCGTAGTAACCGAAGTGGTAAATTACTCAATAACCATTGCGAGAATCTTTGCTAATTTCTTTGCTGCATATATTCTCATCAAACTGAGTCCCAAAAAAGCATCTATACTGGCGCTTTTCTTTTTGAGCTTTTCTTTCCTTGCGATTTTCTCGCCAAACTACTGGATATACATCGCTGCAAGAATGATAATGGCGCTCGGAGGTTCTATGATAATGGTATATATGAATACGGTGATCGCAAAGTTTATCCCTGCTGATAAGAAAATCATCACCAGTGCTCTTACAACGGGCTCGTATAATATGGGGGCGGTAATTGTGGGTGGCTCACTCTACTTCCTTACCGATTACCTCACTCATAATGACCACTGGCAGTATATAATGCTCGGTTTTAGCCTTCTAAGCTTAATCAGTTTTGCCCTCTGGCTGGCATTCAGTAAGGACTTTGAGCCTAATGCCAGCAACAGCTCTTCCGAAGCGATTGCAAAAGAATATACCTACTCCGATGCGCTGAAAGATAAATTTGTTTATCTTTTCTCTCTCGGTTTTGGAGGATTCCTCTTCCTCTATGTCATCTCCCTTGCGTCTCTCCCTTCAAAATTAGAGGCATTGAATTTTAACCCTGACTTCTCCAAGTCCATAATGCTGTTTATCATCCCTTCATCTGGGATTATGGGCACGCTCTTCAGTATGTATATGGGTAAAAAGAACTTCCCGAGAAAGCCTTACCTCATCATCCACGGCGTACTGATGATTAGCGCTATACTCTCTGGGATACTCGTTCTCCCAAGCTCTGTTTTGCTGTCTTATATCCTCTTTGGTTTTGCGGGTTTTGTAATGGCTTCCCAATATTCTGTATATCTCAATCTGCCGTATGAGCTCCCAGATATGAACCCACAAAAGATTACGATTATGTTCGGAGCTTTCTGGGCATTGGGCTATCTGGTATATACCCTCCTTAATTTTGTTTGGAGCTTAGTACTGGATCATTTCGGTTGGGATACCTCTCTGGCATTCTACATTCTCTTTAGTTGCCTCTATATTATTTGTATATTAACATTCCCAGAGACAAAACCGAATAAGAAAAAATAGTACATTTGTTCTCTCAAAATATCACTTCAAATGAAAAAAAGCCTTAAAATTATAGGAATATCCATTACCACCACAAATGAAAATGGAAAATCTGCACAGGATTTGAGTGCTCTTTGGAACAAATTCTACACAGAAAAGATAGCCGAAAAAATACCCGGTACTCTAAATCATAAGATTTATGCTATCTACACCGATTACGAAAATGATTTCAGAGGAAAATATACCGCAATAATAGGAATGGAAGTAAGCTCTTTACATCATATCCCTGAGGGGCTTGTGGGAAGAGCTTTTCCAGAAGAATATTTCACTGAATTTATAGCCAAAGGAGAAATGCCTGCGGCTATTATTAATACCTGGGAGGAGATTTGGCAGAGAGACAAAGACCTCCACCGTGCTTATACTTACGATTTTGAGGTTTATACAGACAAGCCTTCGGAAGTGAGTATATTTATATCCGTAAAAGAAAATTAAATTATAATCAAATGAGAGATTTATCTAAAATGACAAATATCGAGGACTTGCGAGTAAAATGCTATAGCAATGTCCCAAAAATGTTCTATGAATATGTAGATACAGGTTCCTGGTCTCAATCTACTTATCGAGAAAATGTTACTGACTTTGATCCAATAAAATTCCGCCAAAAGATTTTAGTGGATATGGACAACCGTACCTTAGAGACGAAACTCCTCGGGCAAACGGTAAAATTCCCTGCAATGACTGCTCCCGTAGGTTTTATGGGAATGATGTGGGCTGATGGAGAAATCCATATGGCAAGAGCCGCTCAGAAATTCGGCATCCCTTTTACCCTCTCCACAATGTCTATATGCTCCATAGAAGACCTTGCAGAGGCAGGTATAGAGCCATTCTGGTTTCAGCTGTATGTAATGAGAGACCGAAAGTTTATGAAAGACCTCATCCGCAGAGCAAAAGAAGCAAAATGCTCCGCACTGATGGTTACCGTAGATTTACAAGTATTGGGCAACAGACACAGAGATATTAAAAACGGACTCTCTGCACCTCCTAAATTTACCATCCCGAACCTCATCAACCTTTCTACAAAAATCCCTTGGGGACTTCGCTATCTTAAAAACAGAAGATGGACATTTAGAAACATCGCTGGGCACGCAGAGAATGTAAGCGACCTCTCCTCTCTCTCTTCTTGGACTAAGGAGCAGTTTGACCCATCCCTCAGCTGGGAAGACATCGCAGAGATAAAAGAGCTCTGGGGAGGACCACTTATCTTAAAAGGAATTATGCTCCCAGAAGATGCCGAGCAAGCCGTGAAATACGGAGCAGACTCCATCATCGTGTCTAACCACGGTGGTCGCCAGATGGACGATACCGTTTCCACAATAAAAGCCCTCCCAGATATCGTGAGCGCTGTGGGTAGCCAAACAGAAGTATGGATAGACTCTGGTTTCTACTCTGGGCAAAATATGCTAAAAGCCTGGGCAATGGGTGCAAGAGGTATAATGCTCGGTAGAGCACCTGTATACGGCTTAGGTGCGTATGGCGAAGAGGGAGTAACTCGTGCCCTGCAAATCCTCTACGATGAAATGGATACCACTATGGCATTCGCAGGGCATAGAAACATCCAAGATGTAGATAGTAGCATATTAGTGCCTGGTACTTATCCTACCCCTATTTATAGATAGGCAGTAGGCTTTGTGCAGCAGGCAATAAGTTTTAGGCGTTAAGCAAAAAAGTTTCCATTATTGATTTAATGGAAACTTTTTTATTGCTTACTGAATAAATTTAATCTTGTATGGGGAGGAACTTAGGATATGAGACATTTAACAAAACAAGTTTCCAACATTTAAAATTCCCTAAAAAAACATTTCAAAAAAACATTCACAAACCACTGCTTATTAACTACAAAACAGAAAACGAACTATAAAAGCATTTGATAGAACATTTAACAAATCACAATTATTTTCCCTTATAAAACCCAACTAAAAAAGCCTCGCTCATACGCGAGGCTTTCTAATAATAATTTAAAAATTTAAAAAAATGAAACTATCTTTTCACTTTAAAGGCATCAAGACCTGGGAATACAGCGGTATCTCCGAGTGCTTCTTCTATTCTTAGGAGTTGGTTGTATTTCGCCATTCGGTCTGAACGAGAAGCCGAACCTGTTTTGATTTGTCCACAATTGCACGCCACAGCGAGGTCTGCTATGGTAGCATCTTCGGTTTCACCAGAGCGGTGAGACATTACTGAAGTATATCTATTGTTCTGCGCCATCTGAACCGCATCTAAGGTCTCGGTAAGCGAACCGATTTGGTTTACTTTTACAAGGATTGAATTGGCTACACCTTCTTTTATCCCTCTAGAAAGTCGCTCTACATTGGTTACAAAGAGGTCATCTCCTACGAGCTGTACTCTGCTACCGATTTTATCGGTGAGGAGCTTCCAGCCCTGCCAGTCATCCTCGTGCATACCGTCTTCTATTGAGATGATAGGGTATTTATTGGTAAGCTCAGCGAGGTAATCCACTTGCTCTTCACGGCTTCTATGGGCACCTTTATCGCCTTCAAACTTTCTATAATCGTAGATTCCGTCTTTGTAGAACTCGGAGGAAGCGCAATCAAGGGCAAACATAAAATCGTCCCCAGGTTTGTAGCCTGCCTTTTCCACTGCTTTTAGCAGGGTATCGAGGGCATCTTCTGTACCGTCAAAAGTTGGAGCAAAGCCTCCTTCATCTCCCACCGCAGTGGAGAGACCTCTAGCTTTCAGGATAGATTTCAGGCTATGGAACACCTCAGTACCTTTTCTCAATGCGTGGGAGAAAGAATCTGCCTTCACTGGCATAATCATAAACTCCTGGAAAGCGATAGGTGCATCGGAGTGTGAGCCTCCATTAATCACATTCATCATCGGTACAGGGAGGGTTTTAGCATTTACCCCACCGATGTATTTATAGAGCGGGAGTTTTAGCTCTGCTGCTGCTGCTTTTGCTACTGCGAGAGAGACTCCGAGAATAGCATTTGCTCCGAGGTTTCCCTTGTTTGGAGTAGCATCTAATTCAATCATAATACTGTCGATAAGGTTCTGCTCAAAAACAGAAATCCCCACAATTTCTGGGGCTATTACCTCTCGTACATTTTCTACGGCTTTCAGTACGCCTTTGCCGAGGTACTCGTTACCGCCATCTCTTAGTTCTACAGCTTCGTGCTCGCCAGTAGACGCCCCTGATGGTACGGCAGCTCTACCCATTGCACCACTTTCGGTAAACACATCTACTTCCACAGTAGGGTTACCTCTGGAATCTAAAATCTGTCTTGCTTCAATAAATGAAATATAACTCATAGTATTTGATTTTTACTGCTCACAAATTTAAACATTTTAGAGGGCTTAGCCTTCTTTTTTACTTAAAATTTTGAGACATTATCTCTTTTATTAATTAAGATTACGCTCTTAAATTATCTACAAAAAAGCAATGCCTTAAATAAAGCACTGCTATTAGGGTTAGAGACCCCAGTAAAGGAAGAGGCAATGCCTCCCTCTTAGAAGTTTGCAGATTCTGGGGTTTCATTTTCCACTTTTTTATCAATATCTGTCTTTTTCCCTCGTGAGAAGTTATAGCTTATACCAAAGCTCAGCATATTTTTATTATTGAAAATACGGGTATGTCCCATATAATCTACAAGGCTACCTTCTTGGCTTTTGGTTTTATATTCAGAAGGGGTGCCGATGAAGAGAAGGGCAGCTTTGAACATCCAGTTTCTATGAGAATAGCCAAGAATAAGGTGGTTCTGGTTCTCATTGGTATTGAGGAATGCTCCTCCGATGGAGTAGACAGGGATATTAAACTCGTAATTTAAAAAGAAGTTCTTGTACTGAGAAGAAAGGGTGAAGGTGTTTCCTATAAACTCATTGGTCTTTTTATTACCATTTGCCAGCAGTATGCTCTCGGAGGTAGGCTTAAGAGCAGTTTTGATGGTAAGGAGCTTTGAGCCCAAAGGCTTGATAGCACCCGAAATCTCTCCACTCAAGATTTGATGATAATCAGCATTCTGATAGGTAAGCGCATAGCTATTAAAGCGAGCATCGTATATATACATCTGCTCAATTGCATTATTGATGAAAATATGAGAGAGTGAGGCATTCACATCAAGATACTTGGAATTATAGGAATAGGTAAGGCTATTTCTCCAAGTGGTTTTGGATTTAAGGTAAGGATTCCCTGTTTTTATGATATTGGGAACTACATTGATAACATTAGAGCTGAGCTGCGCACTGGAAGGCGAACCAGGGAAGATGGAGGAATTAAACCTTAGGCTCTTATGTGCATTCAGTTTATAGTGGAGAACGAGCCTTGGGGTAAAAGTCCAGTCATTAAAAGTTTCTTTCTCACTTCGGTTGTGGATGTGCATAAGTCCCGCACCTAATCGGTAAGCGAATTTCTTCCCAAGCCAGCCACTGAGCTCCGTATGGAAATACTGACTGAAATAATTTACACTGTACTCACTATCCCCTGCAAGATTGCTTAGGTCATTAGAGATATGGTTATTAGCAACTTTATAGCCAGAGCTTAGCTTCATCTTCTGAAAGGAATGATGATGGACTACCTCCCCTACAAAAGCGGACTGATTCGTGGTAAGGTACATTCTGTTATTAAAAATATCTACCCCAGTAGAAGCTACCCACTCTCTCTGGTCCTGGTAGGTTTTATTATTATAGGTAGAGCCTACAAGGTTAAAGATAAGCTCATCTTTCTTGCTTAGCTTATTGCTATAATAGAGGTCTAAGGTAGGTTTTAGGTTATGCTGAGAGCTGTAATCATAGATTTTATCCTGCGTAGAAATACTCCCCTGCTCAAAAGTATTGTCACCATTCCCTTTACTGAAAGCATCCATTCTATTAAAGATGAGTTTTGCCTGAAAAGTCTGCTTATCCGAAGGCACAAAGGTATATCTGAAAGCTGCATCTTGGTAGGTATATCCGAAGTGGTCTCTCAGTACTTTGGTAGATTTGTATCGGTCTCCGTGCAGCAGATATTCATAGGTATTATCATATCTTCGGTTGTTATAATCTCTAAGGGAAATAACATATTCCAGCCCAAAATCGTGCTTCCCACGCGTATGAGAAAAGTAGGCTGTTGCATTTAAGAAACCCGTACTGAATGCCCCAAATACATCTGCACCATAGCTGAGCCCCTGCTCGGGATTTCGGGTAATGACATTTACGAGGGTCTCCGCTCTGCCTTCCCATCGGGTAGGGACGATATCAAAATACTCTACCTTTACCACATTCTCTGGCTGTACGGACTGCAACTGTGCATCGCTCGCCTCTATCCCATTAATAAGAAAAAGTACGGTACCTCCTTTTATACTGGCAATCTTGTTAGACAGCGGGGTCGTGCTTCAGCTCTGGAAGCGTTACGAGTAAATCTTTGGAATGCCGAGCGCTTTTTATCGCGTCTTGGTCAAACGAATACACTGCTTTATCAGCATACTGTTTCTTTCTCTGTGCTTTTAGGAGAACTTCCTGTATCTCCTTAGATGGTAAGGACAGGCTATCCTTCTCCTGCCCATAAAATATTCCTGCGCTTAGCAATGATAAAATAACAATAGTTTTCTTCATATAAATAAGTTTATAAAATAAAATTGAATTAATAGTATTATTGGCTAATTGGTACATTAAACACCCCCATTGTTACAAAAAAACATCGTAGAATAAATATAAATTATCAGTTAAATAAAAAAGAGTGCTTGCTTCATTAAGCCAAGCTAAAAGCATAAAAAAGCCTCAACAAAAATTGCTGAGACTTTCCTTTGTTTAATATTTAAAATCCTTATTATGCCTTTACATAAAGTACCTTTTTTATGGCATCTTTCACGGTTTCCAATTTTGGGAACCACTCTGCGAACAATGCTGCAGAATAAGGCGCAGGCGCATCTGGCGTTGTAATTCTCTTAACAGGTGCATCAAGGTAGTCAAATGCCTTTTGCTGTACCATATAAGTAATCTCAGAAGCCACAGAACCGAAAGGCCAAGCCTCTTCCAATACAACCAATCTATTGGTTTTCTTCACAGAGTTGAGGATAGTATCATAATCCAATGGGCGTACAGTTCTAAGATCTACTACCTCTACAGAGATACCTTCTTTCGCTAAATCTTCCGCTGCTTGTAGTGCGAGTTTCATTATCTTACCAAAAGAAACGATGGTTACATCCGTACCCTCTCTCTTTACATCTGCTTTACCAAGTGGCAGGTAGTATTCCTCTTCTGGGATTTCCATTTTATCGCCATACATCTGCTCAGATTCCATAAAAATTACTGGGTCATTGTCCTGTATAGCAGATTTAAGCAAGCCTTTTGCATCGTACGGGTTAGAAGGTACTACAACCTTCAGACCTGGGCAGTTGGCATACCAGCTTTCAAGTGCTTGTGAGTGCGTAGCACCGAGCTGACCAGCAGATGCCGTAGGCCCTCTAAATACGATTGGACAATTCCACTGCCCACCGCTCATCTGGCGGATTTTCGCAGCATTATTAATAATCTGGTCTATCCCCACAAGAGAGAAGTTGAAAGTCATAAACTCTACAATAGGTCTGTTACCATTCATCGCTGCACCTACGGAGATACCCGCAAAACCGAGCTCAGCAATAGGAGAGTCTATTACTCTCTTAGGTCCAAACTCATCAAGCATACCTTTGGAAGCCTTATAAGCTCCGTTATACTCTGCTACTTCTTCTCCAATAAGGTAAATGGATTCATCTTTACGCATTTCCTCGCTCATTGCTTGAGCAATCACTTCACGGAAAGTATATTCTGCCATAATTTTCTTAAAATTTTAGGGACAAAAGTAATGATTTTATATTTAATGGTAAGTCTTAAGACGAAAAATAAATTTATCGCTCTGCTACCAAATACTCCACAGCCAGTGAATACCCCCTAAGACCAAATCCAGAGAGCAAAGCATCGGTATAAGCTGCGGTTACAGACTTCTGCCGAAACTCCTCTCGCTGATAGATATTACTGATATGCACTTCTACTTTGGGTTTAGAGATATTTTTAAGGCAATCGGCAATCGCATAAGAATAATGAGTAAAAGCTCCAGCATTAATCACCAAAGCATCAAAATCCTCAGATTGTAGTCGGTTGATTAGCTCCCCCTCTACATTAGACTGAAAATAGAGAATCTCGTGCTGTGGAAACTCGTCTTTCAGCTGTGCGAGGTAGTCCTCCATAGTCGTACTGCCATATATTTCGGGCTCTCTTTTACCCAAAAGATTAAGGTTTGCACCATTTGCGATGAGTATTTTCATTATTTAGATATTTCGTTATACAAATTTTCTATAAAACTATGAGCCGTTTCATTGCTCTTCTTAATCTGCTGAAGGGTCGTTGGTAAATACCAGCCTTTTCCCTTTACAGAGAGGTTTTCGCAATAGGCTAATACCTCTACCTCGCAGCAGTCCGTAAACCAAATCCATTCATTTTTTATGCTTTCAGGAGTAGTTTTAGGACTGCCTATTACCTCTACCAATGCGATCACTTTAGCTCCATGGCGCACGAGTACCCTATCTCCTTTTTGAATTTTATAAAATTCTGCAATGGGCTTTCCACTGCACCCAATAAGGTTTTGAGACAGTATATTCCTGATTTCCTCTACTCCCCAATTCATCTTATTGGGATGAAGCTGTATATGCCAGTAATTCATTTATTCGATAAAAAATTTATCATACTCAACTCGCAAATTTAGGAAAGATTATTTTTAGCATTAGATAATAAAGAATACTATTTTTAAACAAAAAAATTATTCAGATAAAATACTAAACTTATACAAATTCTGTTAATGGATTTATAAATTCAGATATAATGAAAAAGGTAATGATAAGCCTTGCTATGTTTTTTATGGCACAATTATTTCATAGCCAAGCATGGAATGGCGCAGGAGACCAAAAAGCACAAGCAGGTTTCAGTGCCTGGGGTAATGGAGTAGGAATTACGGGAACTTATGATTATGGCTTGTCCGACCTTATTTCCGTAGGTGGAGGTCTTAATCTCTACTTTGATAATAAGAAAGATAACGATTTTTTTATTTTCGGGAGAGTAAATTTCCACCTTCAAGATGCACTCCAACTTTCTGACCAATTAGATATTTATCCTGGTGCAGATATAGGTGTATTGGGTAATTCTTTCGGTTTAGGTGTACATTTAGGCGTGAGGTATTACTTCACTGAGAAATTTGGAGCCTTTGCCGAAATAGGAAATAACGGAAGCATAGGCGTTTCCATTAACTTATAGAAAATTTTTAAAAAATTATAAATTATGAAAAAAAACATTTTTGCAGTAGCTATCGCGCTATTCGGGATGCTAAGCATCTCTAATGTACAGGCACAGTCTTACAGAACTTCTTTGGGGCTTAATATAGACTTGGGAGATGGAGGTACATATGTAGGGCCACAAGTAAAACACTTCTTTAATAAAAACAGTGCTCTTGATGGTCAGCTCCTCTTCGGTAAGGGTATCTCTGCATCTATTGGAGTAAACTATACCTATAACGAGCCTATACCTGGTGCAAGAGGTCTGGCTTGGTATGTGGGTATCGGACCTAATATTTCTTTTCCAAAAGGTGGAGGCAATGCATTATTCGCTCTTAGACCGCAAGTGGGCTTAGAATTTAAAATCCCAAGTGCTCCTCTTGCAATGCACTTTGACTGGAAACCTTTGTGGAACCTTTCGCAAGAATCTAACTTCATTGCAGGAAGATTTAGCATAGGGTTTAAATATGCTTTTAAATAACTTTTTACTTTTAACATTAAATCAAAACACCGCTTTAAAATTTAAAGCGGTGTTTATTTTTTATTTTTTCTTTTCAGCTTTTGGATCTGCTTCTGGGAATCTCGCGAGTGTATATTCTCTGGATATGGCAGCCTTTTCAAATTTCAGCTTTCCAGAAAGGGTTTCTATCACTACACCATCTTCCTGTATCTGGGCTATTCTCCCGTGGAGCCCTGAGGTGGTAACCACTCTACTCCCTACTTTTAATGACTCTTGGAAGGTTTTCTCCTGCTTCTGCTTTTTCATCTGTGGGCGAATCATCACAAAATACATAAAAGCGATAAACGCTACAAAAAGGAAAATCATCTGTGCTCCGCCTCCCGCTGGCTGTGCTTGTAATATAGATAACATTTTTATTTAATATTTAAGGTTTAATTACATTCGCTGTAAAACTAATCATAATAGGCGAGCGCTCTACATTGGCAAAAATCTGCGCCTGTTTTTGCTGTGCTCCTTCAAAATTGGAGGAATTAAATTTTAGGGTAATCTGCCCTTTCTTTCCAGGGAGTATGGGCTCTTGGGTATAAGCTGGCGCTGTACAACCACAGCCTGGCACTACTTTAGAAATCACAAGTGGGTTATTTCCAATATTGGTAACCTCATAAGTATGCTCTACGCTCTCGCCTTTTTTCACATCACCGAAATCGTGGCTGTTTTCAGACAGCGCAAGAGAAGTAAGCTCGGAAGGTTGCTCCATATCATTAACCTCAGCTTCTTCCTGCACCATTTGCTCTATAAGTTCGGAGCTGTCCATTTCTACTTTTTCTTCCTTTTTGCAGGCGGAAGCACTGAGCAATCCTAAACAAAGTATCGTTAAAATTAATTTTTTCATTTTATATAATAATTAAACTATTCTATTGATATCTTTTATGTATTTATCCAATATTCCATTAATAAATATATTGGAACGGTCTGTGGAGAAGACTTTTGATATTTCAATATATTCGTTGATAATCACTCTACTCGGCGTAAGCGGGAAGGAATCTATCTCCGAAATCGCTACACTGAGTATCACTTTATCCATTGTGGAGATTCTTTCCAGCTCCCAGTTGAGGAGTCGTTCTTCTAATTTTTTCTCCGTATTTTCCAAGTTGTTGAGGGTATCTCTCAGCATTTTTGATGCAAATGAGCGGTCTTCGTCGTCTTTTACCATTTTGATCAGCGTATGAGAAGCCTCATCTTCTTTCATAAAGCCAAGGGTTTTCTGCACCATAGAGTTTGCGATATGTATATCATCTGCCCAAGAGAGCTCCCGGTCCTCTACATAAGTATGGAAATCGCTATTCTCTGCCACATATTTTAGGAAGAGCTTCCCGATAAATTTCTGGTCCTCTTCAAAAGAGTTTTCTGCAGACTTCATATAGTCGTTATATCGTTTGCCTGCCACTATCTTTTGGAAAGTTTTTACGAGGAGATCGTCGTGCAAATCCCATTTCAAATCCTGGTGAGAGCCTGTAAATACAAGGCGTTCGGTATTAGCTTCCAGCTGTTCCAGCACTCGGTTGTCTATAAATTTTCGGTTGGGGTTGAGCTCGGTTTCAGATTTCAGGAATTTATTCCTGCCGATCTCCAATTGCTGTTCTGCCAGTTGCTTTAAGCCCACCAAAAAATTCAGCTCATAAATGTAGAGATTAAAAATTTTTTCAATCTCTGTAAACATATTCTTTTCCAGTGTACTAAACTGTATTGGATTTTGGAAATAGGCATAGACTGCCATCACTACTTTTTCCCTAATTTGTCTTCTTCCTAACATTCAAAGAACTTTTTTAATGCCGGCAAAGATATCATTTTTTAATAAACTCCCTTACCGAGCTGTCAGTAACTTTTTTATTCGTATATGATTTTTTATTAATTACTCGATTTTTTATTTTGGCGACCAATTCACAACTATTAATTGCTCGCTTTTTTATTTTGGCGACCAATTCACAACTATTAATTGCTCGACTTTTTATTTTGGCGACCAATTCACAACTATTAATTGGCTCACTTTTTATTTTGGTGGCCAATTCACAATTATTAATGGTCATTTTTTATCTTGGAATGATATTTTCATATATTCGCGCTCGTTAAATAAAAAACTTCACAATGAAATTACCAAAGAAAATTGCCCTTACAGCAGCCGCAGGATTCTTATTCCACCTCGGTTTTGCTCAGAGCGTACAAGAAGGAATTCAAAATGTGGATAGCCACAAATTCGGGAAAGCAAGAGAAATTTATAATACAATGATTTCCTCTTCCCCAAAAGATGCAGATAACTATTTCTACCTTGGTAATACCTACATCACACAGTTTGAACCCAATTTTTCTAAAGCCGAAGAATACTTCAAAAAAGGTCTGGAAATCAACTCCAAAAACTATCTGAATAAAATCGGTCTTGCGAGCATCAAACTCGGGAAAGGAGATAAATCTGCCATTACAGAAATACAAAACATCGTAAAAGACTCTCGCGAAAAAGACACCGAAGTGCTCTACAGAGCTGCCGAAGCCCTTACAATGTATGAGAAAAACAATGCGCCTGACTTAGCGATAGACTACCTCAACAAGGCAATTGAGAAGGCTCAGAAAAACGGCATACCTGCTCACTTCTACTACACTCTCGGTGATGCTTACAGGCTTAAAAAAGATGCAGGAAAAGCAATGACTGCCTATGATAATGCTGCTTCAGTAGCTAGGAACAAAGCCTCTGTATTTACCCGTATGGCTTCCCTGTGGATGGCAGCTCAGCAGTGGCAACAAGCAAAGCAGAACATCGATAAAGCGATTTCTGCCGACCCGTCTTACGCTCCTGTATACAAAGTAAAAGCGGCTTATGACATCAGATACCAGCAGAACCAATTGGCGACTCAAGACCTCATCAACTATGCTAAATACGCAGATGAAGACCCTTATACCCAACTTGAAATCGCTAAACTTTTCTTTACTAATGAAGATTATACGAACTCCAAAGCTACACTCAATAAGGTGTTTGACAAAGTAGATGATGTAATCAAATTCAAACTCAAAGCCTACTTAGACTACGCAGATGGAGAGTATGCCTCTGCAAAGCAAAATATGGAGAACTTCATTTCCAAAGCAGAGAAAGAGAGAATACAACCCAGCGACCAAGGGCTTTTAGGGCTGATAGATGCAGGCTTGGCAAAAGACGAGAAAGACGAAGCTAAAAAACAGCAACTCTTAACCGAGTCAAAAGCAAAAATTGCCATTGCTAAAAATGCAAAAGACACCACCCTCAAATGGGATGAAGAGCTCATAAAACTCTCTGGCTCTTCTGCTGCTAATGAAGCTGCTGCCAACGCTGGACCTTCCTCACCAGAGATTGAGGACTTAAAGAAAAAAGTAGCTGCCAATCCTCAGGATACAGATGCGTTATTTAAACTTGCCAATGCTTACCAAAATGTAAAAAACTGGAATGGTGCCGCATTTACTTGGCAGAAGATGATTAATCTGCTCCCAGACTGGGCTCCTGCTTATTACAGCCAGGGCTATGCTTATCAGCAAGCGAAAAACAATGAAATGGCAAAACTCTCCTATGAGAATTATATCTCAAAAATAACTCCTGCGGAAGTAGCTGCCAACAAAGAGCCTCTTTCCTACGCTTATTTTGCAGTAGCATATATGGTAAAAGACTCCGATCAGCAAAAGGCAAAAGCCTATGTTGATAAATCTCTTGAGCTCAACCGTACTTATCAAGATGCTATAAACCTGAATCAACAATTGAATAGTTCGAATAAGCAATTAAATAAATAGATTAAACACTGTAAAAAACTTTCTCCCTGTGAGGAAGTTTTTTTATCCATTCATTAAAAAACAACCCTTATGAAAGTAGATATTTTAGCCATAGGTGCCCATCCAGACGATGTAGAATTAGGCTGTGGAGGCACACTTGCAAAGCTCATCTCCGAAGGTAAAAAAGTTGCAATTATAGACCTTACTGAGGGAGAATTAGGAACTCGTGGTACCGCCGAGACCCGAAAAGAAGAAGCTGCTAATGCTGCGAAAATATTAGAGGTATCTGCAAGGGAAAACCTCAAGATGAAAGATGGCTTTCTTCAAAATTCTGAAGAATATCAGCTTCGCATCATTAAAATGATAAGGAAATACCAACCCGAAATTGTCTTTGCAAATGCGATAGACGACAGGCACCCAGACCACGCCAAAGCAGCAAAATTAGCTTCCGACGCCTGCTTCCTTTCAGGATTGATTAAAATTAAAACCTTAGACGACGGAGGAAACCTACAAACCTTCTGGCGACCAAAACAGGTTTTTCATTACATCCAATGGAAAAACATAACTCCTGACTTTGTAATAGACATCTCGGACTTCATAGATAAAAAAATAGAAGCCTGCCTTGCCTACAAAACGCAGTTCTACGACCCATCTTCAAACGAACCAATGACACCCATCGCTACAAAAGACTTTTTAGAAAGTCTTACTTACAGAGCTCAGGATTTAGGGCGACTATCGGGTGTAACTTATGCCGAAGGTTTTACCGTAGAAAAAACCTTAGCATTAAAAAATTTTGATGGAATAATTTTGTAGTTATACAAAAAATATTATATTTGCACTCGCAAAACGGTGATTGTAGCTCAGTTGGTTAGAGCGTCAGATTGTGGTCCTGAAGGTCGTCGGTTCGATCCCGATCAGTCACCCAAAAAAAGAAGCCCTAAATTTTAAGGCTTCTTTTTTTTATTGATAAATGATTTCCTCCACAAAAAAAAGCTGAGATACATTATATCCCAGCTTTTTATCTTTTTATTCTATTCGCTTATGATTGCTTATCATCTCTCTTTCTGAAATAGATTTTATCATTAAGCCACTCTTCAATAGCAAAGGAAGTAGGCTTAGGGAGCTTCTCATAATGTCTTGAAATCTCAATCTGCTCTCTATTTTCAAAAACCTCTTCCAAAGAGCCATTATGGTCTGCAAATTCTTCGAGTTTCTTACGAAGGTCTTCTCTCATATTAGCATTAATCTGCTCTGCTCTTTTCCCCATAATCACGATAGCCTCGTAAATAGAGCCTACCTTTTCCTCAATTTTATTCTTGTCGTAAGTAATGGTTGTAATTTCTGCTTTATAATCTTTCGCACTCATTGTAAGTGTATTATTTAAGTTTTAAATAAAAAAGTTTTGCAAAGATAGATATTATCTTCTAATCTTGAAAGTTGTTGAGCTTTTAGTCTCCGTACTCACTTCTTCTTTAGTGCTTAGATTCTTCTGCTCTTTCTCGGCTTTTTTCTCTTCCTGCTTCTTCTGTTCGGCTTTTTGTTTTTCTAAAACCGTTGCTTTATGAGCTTCTACCTCTGCTTCGAGTTTTATAAACTTTTCTTTTTCTCTTTCTAACTTCTCTCTTAAAGCCACTGCCGTTTTTGAATATTCAGTATTTGGGAGTTCTTTTTCAATAAACTTGGTATAGGCCTCTGCATTATTTAATCTTTCTTTCTTTAAATCAAATTTAGAATTTACTGCCAGTTCATATTTAGACTTTAAGATATAGTCATAAATCTTAGGGCGGAGTTTCGTAGCGGGGAAATCCTCCAATATATTCTCAAAAGCGATATCAGAAGATTTATAAAGCCCCATTTTAAAATACTGCTTTGCATTTTCATAGGCTTTAAACTCCTGCTTATACATTAGCTCTTCTATTAGCTGATTGATATTTTTTGAGCGCTCAGAATTAGGATATTTATTAATAAAGTCTTGAAGCTCATTAATCGCCAAATCTGTATTCGTCTGGTCTAAATTATAATCCAAAGAGCCTTCATAATAGCAGAGTGCTGCCATATAAGAGGCTTCCTCACGCCTTGCATCATCTGGATAAGAGGCTGAAAAATTCTTAAACTGATGCCCTGCTAACCTGTAATTCTTTTGATAATAATTCGCATACGCAGAATTATACACCACATTAGGCGCATCATCTGTACCTGCTACTAAATTTGGCAATCTATCGTAGAGCGAGAGCGCCTTGCCCCATTTCTTCTTAGCAAAATACTCATTCGCCGTTTCAAGAATAAAATCCTTATCAGCGCTTTTCATTGCTTGGTTCATCCTGTTATTACAAGACGAAAGCCCTAAGGCTACGAGAAGTATTATACTGAACTTCTTCATATATCAGTAATACAAAATTGTTTTAATAAGATGCAAAAATATGATTTTTTTATTATATAGCCATAGGCTTTAGGGGGTAAGCAGTGGCTGGCTATTAGCTATTAGCAGTGTGCGATAGTTCGTAGTAAGTACCTGCCGCGCTGTGATTACATCTCTAGCTATAGACTGTTTATAACGCATACAACTTAAAGCCTACTGCCTAAGGCTTATTACCTACTGCTTATACCCCAACTGCAAGAAGATGGTTTGGTAGAGGCTCTGTCGTATTTTGATTTCTGCTTCGGAGAGGAAATTCTCTTCGGTGGCTTGTGGGATGTATTGCTCATAAAACCTTTTATTCCTAATGACAAAAAGCACACTGCCTATAAGTATCGTGAGGAGGTCTTCTGCATTTGGCGCGTAGAGGAAAACACCAGTGCTTATACCTTGCTTTATGATTTGGTTTAATTTCTCTACTACTATCGTATAAAAGTCCTGCAGCTCCTCATCCATCAGCTCTGTATTTCGGAATTCCTGCTTTACAAAACCGTGGAAGTATTTGTATTTAAACATCTGCCCGATAATAAACTTTATCACTTCCTTTACTTGCATTTGGGGCGTACCTTCTTTAATGGTATGAGCAAATTCCGCAAAGGTTTCTTTAGCTCTCTGAACCCTGTACTGGTAGAGGTAGGTGAGCATCTTCTCCTTAGAACCGAAGTAATAGGAAATCATTGCTACATTGATGTTCGCTTTCTGGCAAATGTTTCTAACGGTGGTTTCTTCAAAGCCTTTCTCTGCAATAAGCTCTTCGGCGGCTTCCAATATTTTTATTTGCTTATCTGTAAATGTCATCTGCATTGCTATTAAATCTCGGATATATTTAAAAGTGAAAAATATCTTTTGCTTTGTTATAAGCAGCTTCAAAGTTGAGGAGATTGAGCTTATGCTCTATCTTTTCGCGCATCAGGAAGTTAATCATTTGCTCTGTGGGCATATTGCCTACCAGCTGGTCTTTTGCCATTGGGCAACCTCCAAAGCCTTTAATCGCCGTATCAAAACTTCGGCAACCTTGGTTATAGGCTGCTTTGAGCTTAGTATAAGATTCTTCGTATTTGGTATGAAAATGCGCCCCAAAGACTATAGAAGGGAAAGCATTGATAATCCTTGAGAATACCAATCTAATACTCTCATTCGTTGCTACCCCTATGGTATCAGAGAGGAGGATTTCCTGAACTCCAATCTCGCTCAACCGCTCTACCCAAAAATAAATATCTTCTGACTTCCACAGCTCTCCATAGGGGTTTCCAAATGCCATAGAGAGATAAACCCTCAGCCCCTTCCCTGCCCTCTGAGTATCTTGGAGTATTTGTATAATCTGGCTAAATGCCTCCTCCTGCCTCTTGTTTGTATTTCTAAACTGGAAGGTTTCTGAAATGGAAAAAGGAAAACCCAAGACATCTACTTTTGAGTGTTCTAATGCCCGCTCTGCACCTTTAAGATTGGCAATGATAACCGATACTTTGGTCTTAGCTGCAGACTTATCTATATTCTCCAAAACGGTAGAGGTATCCGCCATTTGAGGAATGAGCTTTGGGGAGACGAAGCTGCCACAGTCCAATACATCAAAGCCTACCTGCATCAGCGCATTCAGGTAGTCTATTTTCTGCTGGGTGGGGATAAACTCTCTCCAGCCTTGCATAGCATCTCTCGGGCATTCCGCTAGTAGCATCTCCTCTAATTTTAGCCGTCTAAATATAAAACTTTTTTGCCAATACCCTAATAATGGCTTAAAAACATTAATTTTGTTACCTCAATCCAGTTATCAACGATAAATAATTTCAAAAATTAACAATATGCAGACAATAGAATTCAATCACGAATGGAAAATGAAGCTCCTGAACCGCTTCCTCACTTATGTAAAAGTATATTCTACCTCAGACCCAGAGAATGAAGCCTGCCCATCTACCCCTCAGCAGTGGGATATGGCTCACCTCCTCCACGAGGAATTGAAACAGCTCGGGCTGTCCGATGTATCTATTGATGAGCACGGCTATGTCTTTGGCTTCATACCTTCTAATTTAGAGAATGATGATGAGCCTGTGGTGGGCTTTATTGCGCATTATGACAGCTCACCAGACTTCAATGGAAAAGGAGTAAACCCTCTCATCTGGAACGATTATAATGGACAAGACCTCCTCCTTAATAAAGAAACGAGCTTTACCCTCTCTCCTTCAAAGTTTGAAAGCCTTAAAGACTATGTGGGGCAAACGCTCATCACCACAGATGGCACTTCCCTGCTCTCCGCAGATGATAAAGCAGGGATAGCAGAGATTGTAACTGCAGCAGAATATCTCCTTGCCCACCCCGAAATCAAGCACGGAAGAATTGCCGTAGGCTTTAATCCCGATGAGGAAATCGGCAGAGGAGCGCATCTTTTCAATGTTGAGAAATTCGGTGCCGAATGGGCGTATACTATGGATGGAGGCGAAGTAGGCGAGCTCGAATACGAAAACTTTAATGCCGCAGGTGCTGTGGTAAAAATCAACGGGCTGAGCGTGCACCCAGGTTATGCTTTCGGTAAAATGCTAAATGCTTCCCTACTCGCAGCAGAGTTTATCCAGCTTCTCCCAGCGAATGAAACTCCTGCCACCACAAAAGGCTACGAGGGCTTCTACCACCTTACGGGACTTACCTCCGAGACTTCGGTAGCCAAGCTGCAATACATCATCCGCGACCACGATGCTGAGAAGTTTGAACAAAGGAAACAATTCCTCACACAGAAGGTAGAAGACTTTAATAAAAAATACGGTGAAGGCACTGCAGAGCTCGAAATAAAAGACCAGTACCGAAATATGAAGCAACAGTTTGAGGGCAAAATGCACATTATAGACATCGCCGAGCAAGCGATGAAAGACGCCAACATAGAACCTAAGATAAAAGCCATAAGAGGTGGAACCGACGGAGCTACCCTCTCCTATATGGGGCTCCCTTGCCCAAATATCTTTGCTGGAGGGCTAAACTTCCACGGACCTTATGAATATATTCCATTAGAAAGTATGGAGAAAGCGGTAAAAGTCATCGTAAATATTGCTAAAGCAGTTAAGAAAAGATAATAAGCCAACCTAAGAAAACTCCTCTCATAGAAGGGGAGTTTTTTCGCATCATTTAAAATAAATACTCTTATGAAAATCGTTATTTTAGGCTCGGGAAATGTAGCCTATCACTTGGCAAAAGCATTAAAGCAGTCCAGCACTGATATCATCCAAATCTTTGGGAGAAATGCTGAGCGCTTGGCGCAAATCTCCTCCGAGCTCGATATCCCAACCAGTACTACCACCCTTGCGGATGCAGATCTGTATATTATTTCGGTTTCCGACAGTTCAGTAACTGAGGTCTCAAAACTTCCCAAGAATCCCAATGCGCTTGTCGTCCATACTGCGGGCTCGCTCCCTCTTGAGAGCCTACAAGGCAATTACAGGAAAGGTGTATTCTACCCCCTCCAAACCTTCTCCAAAAGCCGAGCTTTAGACTATTCTCAGATTCCTTTTTTCATCGAAGCCGAGCATAAAAGCGATGAAGAAATACTCAAAAGCCTCGCCCTTAAAATCTCGGATAAAGTAGCTGTTGCCGATTACCAAAAGAGGAAATACATCCACCTTACAGCGGTTTTTGCCTGCAACTTTACCAATCATCTTTTTACCAAAGCCAAAGAGATTTCGGACAGCCAAAGCATACCCTTTTCATACTTCCTGCCGCTTATAGACGAGACGGTGCAGAAAATCCACATCTTAGAACCCAAACAAGCACAGACAGGCCCAGCGATTAGAAATGATATTCCTACCCTTAGCCTCCAAAAGCAGCTCCTCGCTTCCCTTCCCAGCCATCTCCTCCTCTACGAAACCCTCTCGCAATCTATTCTGGCAATGAACAATAAATAATTAATTTCTACTGGTTTTTCAATCCACAACATAGTACCTTAATAGATACTTGCAACTAAAAAATTTTCACCATTTCACTTATCTTTGCTTTTCAATAGAAGAAAATGAAACTATCGGGACAAGTCAAGAAAATGAGCACGGTACTCGCAGAGCCTGTGCAGTATTACCTCAACCTATCCGGAAATCTCCTCTGCATCAATCAGCTCCTCGAGAGAGAAATCCTAATAAAACATACAGGCTACCAATGCCTAAACTGTGGGGAGAGCAAAGAAATATTCAGTATGGGGTTCTGCAAGCAGTGCTTTTTCGAGAGCCCTTATGCAGGCGAGAGCATCATTCGCCCAGAGCTATCTACCGCACATTTGGGGATTGAGGACAGAGATTTAGCAGTAGAAAAAGAGATACAGCTGCAGCCACACATCGTATATCTCGCCCACACGGGGGGAGTAAAAGTAGGCGTAACCCGAGAAAGCCAAACCCCCACCCGATGGATAGACCAAGGCGCTACACTCGCCCTGCCCATAGCCCGCACAAACAACCGCTACGAAGCAGGAATAATAGAAGTAGAACTAAAAAAACACCTGAGCGACAAAACCAATTACCGAAAAATGCTCGCCGAGGGAAACAATGACGAAACCGACCTATACGCCGTGCGAGAGAAGATAAAAGACCTGCTCCCGAAGGATTCTCAAAAGTTCTATTTAGCCAATAGCGAGGTGCTAAGCATTCATTTCCCGCATCAGCCTGTAGAGAAAGTTACGACCATCAGCCTCGAGAAACAAGGGGAGTTCGGTGGCATTTTAAAAGGAATAAAAGGCCAATATCTCATTTTTGAAGGTGGAGGAGTTATCAATATCCGCAATCACGAAGGTTTTGTTATAGAAATAGACATCCATTAAAAAAGACAATCGTAGCAATTGTCTTTTATTTTTTTTATTCTCTCACTTCCTTAAATAAGGTTTGGTACAAGCTATAGACGACAGCCGTGGAAAAGAAATAAGTGAGCAATATCCCCACACCGAATACCAGCGCTCCAGAATACCTGAACACCAACGAAAACAAGAGGCATACGATTACAGGAATGAAATATACCCTCATCACTTTAAGATTTATTCCTATGGTTCTAAATAAAGGCTGCTTCATAAAGAAGATAAGTGGCGCAGAAAACAGCGTAAGCAATACCCAAAGCACCGATAAAAACACAAACGGAGCGCCATAAGAGAAGAGCATATACCAGAATAAATAATAGCCCGCGAATATAAAGAAATTAACCCCCGAATAGCCGATAAATAAATCAGAGGCGGTATATTTCTCTTTCAAGTCTATCTTCCTGTAAATATGGAGCAGCCCTATCTGCAACGGAAAGAGGAAAGCCTTTACCCCCAATATAATAAGTGCAAGATGGAGATATTCGGAAGTTTGAGAGAGTTTTATTAAATCTTCCTGCAACTGCACCCTGTCATTATTATAGGTATTAATAATCCTGATGTACTCATCGAGGATGCCATACTTCTCGGCAAAGAAAAGAATGACAATTAAAAGTATAGAAAAATAAATAACCGATGAAAGAAACTGATACAGCAAGGTTTTCCTCCAATAATAAAACGCCCTTGATAGGATATGGTCTATCCCTACCTGAATAGATTTAGACATCGTTATAATGATTTAGGTAAAAAGACTTCTGCGAGCATACACCTTGCACTCCCTCCGCCATTAGTTTCTATGGTATTAAGGTCGGAGTAGATAATCTCGTTATACTTTTCAATATTCTGAATTTGCTCTTGCGAGAGAGACCGATAAGCAGACTGGCTCATCACCAAAAACTTTTCTCCTGCAGTATTCTGCACTTGGAGCATATTCCCAGCAAACTGCTGCAATTGAGCTTCCGTTATCTCAATAATCTCTTTATGGGTGGAGAGAATGGTGTCTGCCACTTGCTTTCTTTCTGCTTCATCATCTATGCAGTCTAAGCAAATCACTACATATTTATCCGCCACGCACATCATTACATTGGTATGATAGATAGGGAGCCTCTCGTTATTTGCCGTTTGAAAAGAATGGAAAACTATGGGCTTATACCCGATACTCTCGCAGTATTTTCTGAATAAAGCCTCATCAAGCCTGAGGGAGACAGAACCGTAAGCGATTTTATAATCGTGGTCAAAAATCATACTTCCCGTGCCTTCCAGAAATATATTTTCTGCTTCGTAGGTAGACCAGTCTTCTATAGAATTAATCTGAAAGCCCTCATTTTTCAAGAGTTCAAAGATATCGTTTCGCCTCTCATCTCTCCTGTTTTGAGCATACATTGGGTAGAGGAATACTTTACCCTCTTTATTAAAGCTCACCCAATTATTCGGGAAGATGGAGTCTGGCGTATGAGGTTTTAGGGTATCCTTTATCACCACTACATTTACTCCCCTACTCCTGAGTTTGGAAACAAAATTTTGAAATTCAACCAATGCTTTTTCTTGGGTTTTATCATTTTCGGAATTTACCTGAAAGTAATTGTTTTTAGCGGTCTCAGCATTATAGCCAAATGCAATGGGCTCTACCATCAGTACAGTATCTGTTGTCTGCATAGTTTTTAAACGATTTTCGGCAAAAGTAGAAAAGAAAATCAAAATAATAAAACTAAAAATCAACAGGTTTACTTGTGTATTCAAAAATAATTTATACTTTTGCAGACCGAAAAGTAATTATACGATTTGTGAGTAGAGTATAATTATTTGAATAATAAATGCTTCCACATTCATTATTTAATTAATTTTTAAACAAAAGAAATGGCTAAGAAAGTCTTTAAAATGGTAAAACTTCAGGTGAAAGGAGGTGCTGCTAACCCTTCCCCACCAGTAGGTCCAGCTTTGGGTTCTGCGGGTGTGAACATTATGGAGTTTTGTAAGCAATTTAACGGAAGAACTCAAGATAAGCCGGGACAAGTACTACCAGTAGTAATTACTGTGTATGAAGACAAATCTTTTGAATTTGTTATCAAAACTCCCCCTGCAGCTATTCAGCTTATGGAAGCGGCTAAAGTCAAGAGTGGATCTGGTGAACCAAACAGAAACAAAGTAGGTTCTGTAACTTGGGAACAAGTACAAAAAATCGCTGAGGATAAAATGTCAGACCTTAACTGCTTTACCCTCGATTCTGCTTTGTCTATGGTAGCAGGAACAGCTCGTTCTATGGGATTAAAAGTAACAGGAACTAAACCAGAAACTAACGCTTAAAACTTATTGAGAAATGGCAAAATTGACTAAGAAACAAAAAGAAGCTTTAAGCAAAGTAGAAAAAGGAAGATTATACAATCTTCAAGAAGGTTCTGCTCTTGTAAAAGAAGTTAATATCGCAAAATTCGACGCTTCTGTAGATATCGCTGTAAGATTAGGGGTAGACCCAAGAAAAGCCAACCAAATGGTGAGAGGTGTAGTATCTCTACCTCACGGTACCGGTAAAGATGTAAAAGTACTCGCTCTTGTAACTCCTGATAAAGAAGCAGAAGCAAAAGAAGCAGGTGCTGATTATGTAGGTCTTGATGAATACCTTGATAAAATTAAAAACGGCTGGACAGATGTAGATGTTATCGTTACTATGCCAGCAGTAATGGGTAAACTTGGGCCACTCGGTAGAGTACTCGGACCAAGAGGCTTAATGCCAAACCCTAAATCAGGTACTGTAACTATGGAAGTTGGTAAAGCCGTAGCAGAAGTAAAATCTGGTAAAATTGACTTCAAAGTTGATAAATACGGTATCGTACACGCTGCTATCGGTAAAGTATCTTTTGAGGCAGACAAACTTAAAGAAAATGCTCAGGAGCTTATCCAAACGCTTATCAAGTTGAAACCAACTGCTGCAAAAGGAACTTATGTAAAAAGCATCTACCTATCTTCTACTATGAGTCCAGGTATTGCAATTGATACTAAATCTGTAAACTAAAATCTGAAAGACAATGACAAAAGAAGAAAAAGTAGTAGTAATACAGGAAATAAAAGATTTGTTACAAGATGCTAAAGTAGTATATGTAGCAGACCTTGAAGGATTGAACGCTTCTCAGACTTCAGACTTTAGAAGACAGGCTTTCAAAAACAACATCAAAGTAAAAGTAGTTAAAAACACGCTCCTTCAAAAAGCAATGGAGCAAATCGAAGGAGTAGACTACTCCGAAATGTTCCCTACTTTCAAAGGAAACTCCGCTTTAATGATTTCTGAAACAGCTAATGCGCCAGCAAAGCTCATCAAAGGATTCAGAAAAGCTGCTGAGAGACCGGCTTTGAAATCCGCATACTTGCAAGAGACATTCTACATTGGAGATGAAAACCTCGACGCTCTATCCAACATTAAATCTAAAGAAGAAATGCTTGGAGAAATCATCGGATTACTTCAATCTCCTATCAAGAGATTACTTTCCGCTTTGGAAAATAAAGCCGATGCTGCCGCTCCAGAAGCTAAAGCTGAAGAAGCTGCCCCAACAGAAGAAAGTGCTCCAGCAGAAGAAACTCCTGCAACCGATGCAGAATAATAGATACTCAAAAAATAATATAATCGTTCAACAACAAAAAACATTACAAAAATGTCAGATTTAAAAAATTTAGCGGAAACGCTTGTAAACCTATCAGTAAAAGAAGTAAATGAATTAGCTGCTATCCTTAAGGATGAGTACGGAATCGAACCAGCTGCTGCTGCTGTTGTAGTTGCAGGTGGTGCAGCAGGTGGAGACGCTGCTGAAGAAAAATCAGAATTCGATGTAATCCTTAAATCAGCAGGTGCTTCTAAATTAGCTATCGTTAAATTAGTTAAAGATTTAACAGGTGCTGGTCTTAAAGAAGCTAAAGACATCGTAGATGGCGCTCCTGCTCCAATCAAGCAAGGAGTTCCAAAAGATGAAGCAGAAGCTCTTAAAAAACAACTTGAAGAAGCTGGTGCTGAAGTAGAATTAAAATAATTCTCATTCATCATAACAAAAAACCGTTCGCAAGAGCGGTTTTTTTATTTATATTTTCTGAAATTTGACCCCTAAAATTTATGAACAATGCTTAGCAAAGATTTTTTCACCTACCAGGCACAGACTACTCCTTTCGCTTCGGGCTTTGAAGTAGAACGAGCAGAGGGCAGCTATATCTACGGTAAAGATGGACGGAAATATTTAGACTTCGTGGCGGGGGTTTCTGCCAATACACTCGGGCATTCTCACCCGAAAATCATCAATGCCATAAAGGAGCAGGCAGATAAATACCTACACACAATGGTCTATGGCGAATATGCCCAAGAGAAACCCGTAGCACTCTGCAAGCTACTGGCAGAAGCTACACCAGAGCCTCTGGAAGTAACCTACCTCGTTAATTCTGGTGCAGAGGGTATAGACGGTGCCCTAAAACTCGCTAAGAGATACACAGGCAGAGAGGAGATTATCTCGATGAAGAATGCCTACCACGGAAATACTCACGGTGCCCTCTCCGTAGCGGGCAATGAAGTGCATAAGCGCGAGTTCAGACCTCTCCTTCCTATGATTAATTTCATTGAATTTAATAATCCTGAAGACTTTGATAAAATCACTGAAAAAATCGCCTGCGTTATTGCTGAAACCATACAGGGAGCCGCAGGTTTCCTGGTACCCGACCCCGATTATTTCAAAAAGCTAAAACAAAGATGCGAAGAGGTAGGCGCACTCCTCATCTTAGACGAAATACAGCCTGGCTTCGGGCGTACAGGCAAGCTCTTCGCCTTCGAGCATTATGGCATCGTGCCCGATATCCTTGTGATAGGCAAAGGTATGGGCGGAGGCGTACCCGTAGGGGCTTTTATGGCTTCTCGGGAGATAATGCAGAGCCTCTCCCACTCTCCAAAGCTGGGGCATATCACCACTTTTGGAGGTAATCCGCTTATCGCTGCAGCTTGCTACGCCACACTTAAAGAGCTCTTAGAAAGCAACCTAATGAGCGAAATCGACAGAAAAGAAAAGCTCTTCCGCGAGCTCCTCGTACACCCTAAAATAAAGTCCATAAATGGAAAAGGACTAATGCTCGCTGTAAATCTCGGTAGCCCAGAATATACCCTCTCCGTAGCCAAACGCTGTATGGAGCAAGGGCTTATCGTCTTCTGGCAGCTCTACCGAAACGAATTCCTCAGAATCTCCCCACCACTCAACATCACCGATGATGAAATAAAACACGGCTGTGAAATCATCCTCAACACCATAACCGATGAGGCAGCCGTAGCACGGCAGGCACCCACTGCGTGGGGAGCACATAGGACAAGCTAACCACGCACTGCTTACTGCCTACTGCCTAAAGCTAAAAGCCAGAAGCTGTCAGCTATTGTGAAATAGAAAACCAAAATCAGGAGTATAAACTCCTGATTTTGGTTTTCTAACAAAGCAATTGGTATACTTAAAGCGCTGGATTTTTTAGTCTCGCATCCTGTGGGAAAGGCAGGGTATAGCGAGGGTCTTTTGAATTGAGCTTATACTCTTTACCATCAAATGTATGGATAATCTCAGGTTGGGTAGTACGCCTTAAATCAAACCACCTAAGCCCCTCAAAAGAGGTTTCTCTTGCTCTTTCATTGAGGAGTTCGGTATAATAATTTGCTCCCGAGAGGGCATTTATCCTTGCGGTAAAGTTGGAAAGCCCAGTACTATTATATCGCTTCGTTGCCAAATCTAAAAGTGTAGCTTTTGAAGCTGCTTCATCTCCTAATTTCGCTTGTGCTTCTGCTTTTATTAATACGATTTCCCCTACTCGGAAAGAGCATTTCAAGCTGTTGTTGCTATTATACTTGGTCGTTTGCCAGTTTGCCCCATTTTTCACAAAATATTTAGCAAAACGGAGGTCATTTACTTGGTCAAATATCACCCTTTACGCTTGGAGTGAGATAAATGCCCCCAATATTGGCAAGGGTATGATTGTTATAAACATACCATTGGTTGATTACTTGATTATAAAAAGCCTTTGCTTGCTCATAATCTTCGCCTTTTTTGGTGCTCCATTCTATGATGTGAGGGATGGTCTTTTTAAGGTTGATAATGCCATATGCCCCTGCTTTCATTGCATTGTCTCCTAAATCTTCGGCTTGGGAGCGAGGGTCTATAGTTTCGGACTGCTGCTCGCCGTAGAAATAGAGAGGGTCTCCCTGATGTGCATCTAACCAAGAGCGGGTAATGGTGAGCTCCTCTTGTGGAGAGGCCTTCCCCGTCCATCTATACCCCCAGCCGATAGCAAATTTATCATACGCACCGATTTTAGGGGTGATTTGCTTTACACCATCTCCCTCCTGAGCTACATAATTAAACCGTGCATAATCCATAATAGAGGGTGCAGTACCTCCCATTCTCTCTGTAAACCCAGGTGAACGAAGAGCCTCCACGGAATAGGCAAAGGAAGCACCCATATTGTGCTTCAAGCCGAAAGTATGCCCTACCTCGTGAGAGGAAACAAAGCGAATAGCATTTGCCATTTTAGCATCTGGAAAAGTGTTATTCCTAACCTGAGGATCGATAATACCCGTCTGAACCCTCATCCAAGATTGGAGTAGAGTCATTACATTGTGCCACCAGATAATATCAGCTTCCAGTATTTCACCTGTACGAGGGTCTACCACAGAAGGTCCAAGGGCATTTGCCATAGAAGAAGCGGCATAAGTAATTACGGAATAGCGTACATCATCTACATCAAAGTCTTTATCATCTGGGTCTGGGAGCTTTGCAGAGATTACATTTTTAAACCCGGCTTCTTTAAAGGCCTCATTCCAATCCGAAACTCCGTCTATAATCGCCTGCTGCCACTGCTTAGGAGTAGCAGGGTCTATATAGTATAAAATAGGCTTCTTAGGCTCTACGAGCTCACCTGCGAGATATTTATTAATATCTTCATCTTTCGGTTCAAGACGCCATCGGGTAATGAGCTCTTTCTTCTCTACCTTTTGCTGCTTGTCTGAGAAATAAGTTTTAGGTGTAGTAAAATACCCAATTCGGTCATCTGAAAAGCGGGCAACCATAGGCTCTGGAAGTAAGACAATATTTGTAGTAGTCCCCACAGTGAGGTCTGCCTTCTCAGCGGTAGTCTTTCCCTCACTTACCTGAGTAGTAAGGTTGGCTTTAATAATAATATTCTGTGGAAAGCTCTTCACCTCACTGATAAAAGAATCTTTGGTGCGCACAGAGCCCCCCATTCCTATATTATCAAAAAGGTTATTAAAACTTTTGGAAGTGCCATTAAAGACATCATTCACCTGAATCACTGCTGTAGAATCTTTCCCAAAAGCCTTTATCTCAAAGCCTTCTATAATAGATTCACTATAATTATCTCTTACAGATTTAGCAATATTATCCTTTTCATTTACGCTGATTTCTGGGTCAAAAGTCTTTGCCCAAATCTTTTTATTCTTAGTGTCTTTATAAAGCCTAATGAGCTTATTTTCATAATTAATTCCCTTATTTACTCCTGCATTATTAATTTGTGCAGGTACAGACGAGATTTTATTCACAAGGAGCAAGTCCTTACTCAAAACTTCATTAGGAATTTCAAAATAGATTTTCTCCTTTACCTTATGAATGGTGAAGAGCCCTTTCTTAGTTTGAGCCCCTTTCAGCAGGTCGGAATAAGTAGATAGTGCATCTTTTTTATCAATGCTATCTTTTTTAGTAATTTTTAGTATTTCTACCTTTTTTGTTTTCTTTGCTTGCGAAAAACCGATACCCCATTGAAGAGCTAATAGTATAAAGGCAAGTTTTTTCATTATCTTTTAATTTAAGGAGTGCAAAAGTAAGTAATCTTCTGCAAAAAAATAAATGCCTCAGCCATAGTATGGCAAGCAATTATTTTAATCCACACTAATGTGTATTTTTGTCCTATGAAAAAGTATGTATTCGGTATAATCTTCGGGTTGATTCTCGCTTCCTGCGGAAGCGACGATGATATCTGCCTCAGTGGAGAAGGCACCCCCAGAATGAAAATAAAATTCCTCAACACAGAGAATAACGCCTATAAAATCCCTAAAATCTTCGTAGATGTAGATTATGGAAACGGGCTCAAAAATGTTATCAATACGAGTAATGTAGATTCTGTCCTCATCCCCCTCCGTGTAGACAGAAGTGAGAGCACCCTAATAAGGGTTCGTACAGATAAGGATACCATAGGGAGCGTACTCCAATTTTATTATGGCACAAGTACCCAATATGTATCACCAGCCTGTGGCATGAAACTCCTCTATAATAACCTCAGCGGTAAAATAGAGAGCGGAAACCTTATAAAATCAATACAAAATCAGCAAACAGAAATCAACGATGAGAACCTTACCCATTATCACTTTATTTTTGATGCTAATGACTAACTGCCTCCTTGCGCAGAGTATCAAGCCCGATTCATCAGCCAGTAAAAGAGCTTTTATCCTCGGCTTTGATGTGATGAATGCCAGCATATCTGTTTTCTCAGATAATAAATTATACCAAGGTTATATCTCTACCCAGCTAAAAAAACATACCGATATAGTTGCTGACCTCGGATATGCTCAAAATACCTACGAAAAGAATGGCTATGATGCCTCTACCAACGGTTTTTTCATAAAAGCAGGTGCCCAGTATATGCTGATTAAAGATTACGAAAATCCATTCAATGGCTTCTATATCGGTGGAAAAGCCTCTGCATCATTCTACCAACAGGAATACAGAAAAATCCCTATACAAGGGCTAAACAGTGGTGATTCCTTCGTCACCTACCCACAAAGTAGTCAGTCTTCCTACTGGCTGGAAGCTGTGGCAGGAGGCAGAGTACAGCTTTTCAATTCCAGATTTCTGATAGATGTACAAGTACAACCTCGATACCTCCTTTACTCTACAAAACAGGAAGGCATAAAGCCAATGATAATCTCAGGCTTCGGAAGAGCCTCCTCCAACTTCAATATGGGCTTCTCTTGGAGTATCGCCTACCAATTCTAAGCCACAGAGCGGGGAGTGGTTAGCTATAACCTTAATCCAATCGTACATCATCTGAGGCTTACTGCCTAAAGCCTACTGTGCTCATACTGTAAGTTTCTTTCATACTGATGGGTAGAAAGGCATTAATAAGTTTAAAAGCAGAGTAATCTTTAAGATTCTCTACGGTAATATCAGCTTCATAGATGAGTTTTTGCTGCAGGAGAAACCGCCTCTGTACTCCATTGAGAAGATAGGTCTTAGGGGTAGCCCAACCTTTATCAGAATCAAAAAATACAAGATTGGAGAATGAAGTATCTGTAATCTTACCGTTTTGGGTAATGATAATTTCATCGGCAGAGGATTCCTTTTTCAGTTGGGTAATAGCTACTCTATCGGCATATTTAAAACGATAATCCAGCTCAGGTGCCTCCACAAGCTCAAAAGTTTTAATTTCAGGGTAAGAATACTTAATAATTTCTGTTTTGAAATTTCCATCTAAATTATATAGGATTCGGAGCTTATATACCTCCCTGCTGGGAATTTTTATTGAAGAAGCAATCTCCATTAAATTGGGAATCCTCCCCTTGCCTTTCCAATGATGAAAAGTTTCATTTACCCTCTTTTGATGGTAATCCAAAAGACAAGGGCGGAAGTGCTCTATCTTAATACTCTCAATAAATAGGTACATAGATTTTATTTTTCATTTCCTCATATTCATCATCCAAACGACTTTTATGGGTAATGCCTCCACCACTATGGAAGTAGAGCTTATCTCCTTCTTTCTGTATCATTCGTATCATCACACAGCTGTCGAGGTTTTTACCATCAAACCAGCCACAGACCCCCGTATACCAACCTCGAGGGTTCTTTTCTGCCTGTAAAGTAACTTCAAGGGTTTTAGGTTTAGGAGCACCTAAGATAGAGCCCGCAGGCAATAGCGTATTAATAATACTTCCCACTTTATTTTGAAAGCGAGGTTTTAGCTCTCCCGAGATTTCAGAGCTCATTGCAAAGAGATTTTTCTGTCTTGTCCTGATGAAATCTATACGCTGAAAATCTTCCACTCTCACATGATCAGCAACCATACTAAGGTCATTTCTAAGCAAATCTACTACGGTATAGTGCTCTGCTTTTTCCTTTTCATCATTTCTAAGTTGTTCCTCTGCCTCAGGGATTGAAGCATCAATCGTCCCTTTCATCGGATAAGTAGAGATTTTTCCATCTGTAATTTTAATAAAAGTTTCAGGCGAGAAGAATACAAAGCGACTAGGGACACAAACCTTATACTGTGCCTTGGAGAGGTAGAAAATCTCCTCCAAACTCCTATTGGTTTCCACAAGACTCCGCTGTGTATAGTTGATAAGATATGAATTTCCAAGCCTTAGGTTTTTCTTAACAATATCAAATCCCTTTTTATAGATTTCTTTTACTTCTGGAAAGGTTTTCCATTCTATATTGGCTTGAAATTCCTTTGGTTTAAAGTTTTTAAATCCCTGAAATTCTATGAGAATATCAGACTTCTGTAATTCTTCCACAGTATAGATTTCCAAATTCTCCAGAAGGAAATCTACCATAAAAAAGAACGGCTCTCCTCGAGTGGAGAAGCTGTCCATCCGCTCAAACTTCTGCTGAATGCTCAATATCATTTTACAAAAATAAGATATTGTGGCATTAGTCTTTCTTATATTAGAAATAATTATACTTTTGCACAAAATTGAATTCAATGTCTAAAAACTTAGTTATTGTAGAGTCTCCAGCAAAGGCTAAAACCATTCAGAAGTATTTGGGAAAAGATTTCGAGGTAAAATCCAGTTTCGGGCATATACGCGATTTACCCAAAAAGGGAATGGGGATAGATTTGCAGACTTTTACACCTGACTACCAAGTTTCCTCCGATAAAAAGAAACTTGTAAGCGAGCTAAAAGAAGCCGTGAAAAAAGCCGACACTGTATGGCTGGCTTCCGATGAAGACCGCGAAGGGGAGGCTATCGCTTGGCACCTCGCTCAGGAACTAAACCTTAAAGACGAGAATACAAAACGAATCGTTTTCCACGAGATTACAAAAAACGCCATACTAAAAGCGGTAGAAAACCCGAGGAAGATAGACAAAAACCTGGTAAATGCACAGCAGGCAAGGAGAGTTTTAGACAGAATCGTGGGCTTTGAGATGTCTCCTATCCTGTGGAAAAAAGTAAAGACGGGGCTCTCCGCAGGCAGGGTACAGTCGGTAGCAGTAAGGCTTATCGTAGAAAGAGAACAAGAAATCCGAGATTTCAAACCTACCTCCAGCTATAAGATAGAGGGTGTGTTCCAAAATTCTGCTCAGCAGGAGATTCCTACCAAGCTGAAAAGAGATTTCACCGAAGAAGCCGAAGCCGAGAAATTCTTAGAACAAGCAAAAAATACAGACTTCAGCGTTTTAAATGTAGAAGTAAAACCTGGTACTCGCTCTGCATCTGCACCATTTACCACTTCTACGCTTCAGCAGGAGGCATCAAATAAGCTGGGCTATGGTGTAACCACCACAATGAGAGTTGCTCAAAGGCTATACGAAGAAGGTTTCATCACTTATATGAGAACCGACTCTGTAAACCTCTCTCAAGAGGCGATTAATTCAGCGAAAAGCCACATCATACACGAGTTCGGAGAGGAATATTCCAAACCGAGGAATTATACCACAAAATCCTCTTCCGCACAGGAGGCGCACGAGGCAATTCGCCCAACCGATTTCTCAGTAAAAACCATTGGAGATGCTCAGCTCAATAAATTATATCAGCTAATTTATAAGAGAACGCTTGCTTCCCAGATGGCAAATGCCAAAATCGAAAAAACCATTATTGAAATCGGTAATTCTAACCTCCCGACCCACTTTGAAGCACAAGGAGAGGTCATCATCTTTGATGGTTTCTTAAAGGTATATGAAACAACCAGAAATGAAGACGATGAAAACAATGAGCGTAGCCTGCCAAAAGTAGAGATCGGCGAAAAACTCTCATATAAAAAAATAATAGCCGTAGAAAGATTCACAAAACCTGCGCCTCGCTATACCGAAGCTGCCCTTGTAAGAAAACTCGAAGAGCTCGGCATCGGTCGCCCATCCACCTACGCGCCTACGATACAGACCATCCAAAACAGAGACTATGTAGATAAAAGAGAAATCCTCCCGCAAGAAAGGGAAATCCTGAAAATGACGCTGGGAAAAACCTCTGTTAAAAAAGAAATCCTCACTGAAAAATTCGGAGGAGATAAAAACAAATTCGTACCAACAGATATTGGCGAAGTGGTCAATGAGTTTCTTATCAACAACTTTGGGGAGATTTTAGACTATGGCTTTACCGCAAAAGTTGAAGCCGATTTCGACAAAATTGCCGAAGGAAATGAAGAATGGAAAGAAATGATGACCCATTTCTACACCCAGTTTCATCCAAAGATAGAAGATGTAGAAGAAAATGCCGACCGTGCCAATGGCGAGCGCCTTCTGGGTAAAGATCCCAAGACGGGTAAGAATGTTTATGCCCGAATCGGTCGCTTTGGAGCAATGATTCAAATCGGCGAGAGCAGTGATACAGAGAAACCTGCCTATGCGTCGCTTCTACAAACCCAAAATATCGCTACTATCAGCTTAGAGGAGGCGCTCGAGCTCTTCAAGATACCGTTTAACCTTCAAGATTATGAAGGTAAATCCGTCTCGGTAGGCGTAGGGCGCTTTGGTCCTTATGTAAAGTTTGGCGACTCATTCATATCCCTTCCAAAGGGCGAAGATCCTTTCTCTGTGGATCAAGAAAGAGCCGAAGAAATCATCCGCGAAAAACAAAAGGCTGATGCTCCCATCGCCCTGTATAAAGGCGAACCCGTTACTAAGGATGTGGGCAGGTTCGGGCCGTTTATCAAGTACCAGTCGCTCTTCATCAATGTCCCTAAGAAGTACGATTTCGACAACCTTTCTCCTTCCGACATCAATGAGCTGATAGAAGCCAAACTCGAGAAAGAAGCCAACCGATACATTCAGCAATGGGAAAGCGAAAAGGTCTCCATAGAAAACGGTCGCTGGGGTGCTTTCATCAGATACAAAAAGGCAAACATCAAGATTCCTAAAAAATCCAATGGCGAGAAATACACTGCGGAAGAACTTTCCACCATTTCCTTTGATGAGGTGAAAAAATGGATACAAGCGGAGGACAAAACCGCCTTTAAGGAAACCAAAAAAACTGCAAAGAAAGCCACAAAAAAGAAAGATTAATTTTTTAGCATACATTTAATCTTCTTGCCCTCCTTATTTCAGGAGGGTTTTTCTTTCCTGCAAATACAATTCAATCCCCTTCATACCAAAAACCAAACTACCCCTTCCAAATGTTAAAGTTTGATTGAGTAAAAAAATCAATAAATCATAAACAAAATACCATTTCATTAGTAAAACAACAATAAGCATTCTATTTACACCTTATTGCAATCAAAAAACATACAATCGCATTAAAAGGAATAGCGTCTGTATCATTCCGACAAACATCCGCACAATCCCGACACCCACTTGCGCCATTCCAACACCCACTTGCCATCCATAAACAAAAAAAATCCAAACCAATACATCATCGGTTCGGATTAATAATACCCTTGTTTTCTTAATAATTACACCTGCTCTCTTAAAAGCGCCTTGTTAATCTCCTTTATAAGCCCTGCGCCTTCATAAATAAACCCCGTATAAAGTTGGATAAGCGATGCCCCTGCCTCAAACTTCTCTATCGCATCTTGAGCAGAATGTATCCCTCCTACACCGATAATCGGAAACGCTCCGCCACTCCTCTGATGCAGAAAACGAATCACTTCCGTTGATCTGGCAGCCAATGGCTTGCCAGATAAGCCTCCTGCCTCCACTCGGTTGGGCGATTGTAGCCCTTCGCGAGACAGCGTCGTATTCGTAGCAATCACCCCCGCTATTTGAGTATCCTTCACAATTTCAATAATATCCAAAAGTTGCTCATCGCTCAGGTCTGGAGCTATTTTTAGGAGGATTGGCTTAGATTTAGGCATCGATTCATTCATTTTTTGTAGCGTCGTCAGTAAGTATTTCAGCGGTTCCTTGTCTTGGAGAGCCCTCAGATTCGGCGTGTTGGGTGAGCTCACATTTACAACAAAGTAATCCACATACGGAAACAGCGCTTCAAAACAAATTTTATAATCATCCACAGCATTTTCATTCAGTGTCAGTTTATTCTTCCCGATATTCCCGCCAATCAGCACATTTGTGTTCTTTTTTAGCCGCTTTACAGTCGCCCGAACCCCCTCATTATTAAATCCCATACGGTTTACAATCCCAGAATCCTCAATCAACCTAAACAAACGCTTCTTCTCATTCCCTGGTTGTGCCTTTGGCGTTACTGTTCCTATCTCGATAAAGCCAAAACCAAGCGCCCACAGCTCTTTATACAGCTTCGCATCCTTATCAAGACCGGCTGCAAGACCAATAGGGTTCCTAAACTTCAGCCCGAATACCTCGCGCTCAAGTTTTTTATCAAAAATCGGACGAAGAAATGCCCTAAACATAAACGGGCACTTGCCAAAAACTTTAAGTAATGAAAATGTGAGATTGTGAGCCCTCTCTGGGTCTAATTTAAAGAGAAAAGGTCTTATAAAACGCTTATACATATCAAAAAAATGTTTCCCAAAAGTACAAAAATTACTTATTTTTGCCCTCATTAAACCAAAAAATCTAAATTTATATACATACAATGAAATCCTATTTATCATTAATTGTAGCCTTTTTCCTACTCATTTCTTGCAATAAAAAAATAGAAGTAAAAGGAAATATAAAGAATGCTAACCCATTAGACAGAATTGAGGTCATCGAAGCCTCTGGCGTAGCCACTTTACCCCTCATCAACATCCCCGTAGATGAAAAGGGACACTTCAACGCCTCTTTTGACGCCCCGAAGAACGGAATGTACCTCTTTGCATACGCCGGTAAAGCCACAATGCTCTATCTGAAGAAAGGACAAAGCCTCGAGCTCTCTGGAGACGCCTCTTCCTTCCCAGAAACAAACCAAATCAAGGGCGAAACAAAGGCCAACAACGATTTTCTTAAGAAAGCCGACGAAAGTTTCCTCAGCTACGCCAATAAAATCGATGTCCAAAAGCTCATAGAAACCGATGAACCCAAATTTATCAAGGATTTCAATAAAATTCTAACCGATCTCACCAAGCAAATCGATGATTTCGGCGCAAAATACAAGGCCGACAGCGAGGTTATCACCTACAAAAAGATGGATACCAACGCCAAACTCATCGGGCTGATGGATTTATACGAAAAATCTCACGCCCTCACCACAAAAAACAAAAGCTACAAGCCTGCGGCGAAGTTCACCGAGCTAAAAAAATCCCTCATAAACGATGAGGAAAAGATGGTCAAAGAAATTCCTGCCTATCGCCAGTTCCTGCTCGGCACCCTCAATAATGATTTCCAAAAATTCGCCCAACCGAAAATGCTCAGCAGCCAACAAACACCCCTCACCTCCGAGCTTTTCACCGATTTTATGAAACAGAAAAAGGATTTCTCCCAAACAACCAAAGATTACCTCTTTGCGTTCATCATCGCCAATGATATTAACTACGAAAACATCAAAAAATACGACAAAATCACCAAGCTGATAGACGAAAACATAAAAGATAATACCATAAAAGACAATCTGAAAGAGCTCCAAAAGGTACTGATGGGCTTCAAAGAAGGCACAGCGCCAGACCTCGCCCTTCAAAACGAAGACGGTAGCAATACAAACCTCAAAGACCTCAAAGGAAAGCCTACCCTCGTCGTATTTTATGCCTCCTACAACCCAAATATAGCCTTCACCCTCGTTCCGCAGCTCAAAGAGCTCGACGATACCTACAAATCCAAGCTCAATTTCGCCTACATCAACCTCGATGATACCCAAGACCAGTTCAAAAAGACCAGCTCCTCCCTCCTGAAAGGGCTCTCAGGCGCACATTTCTACATTAAAGACGGCATAAACTCCCCCGAAGCTAAAAAATTCGGTCTCTACGCCTTCAAAATACCGAGCATTATCCTGATAGATAAAGATGGTAAGCTCTCAGGAAGGCCTTACTTCGGCATAGATGAGAATTTCACTAACCAATTAGAGAAACTCACTGGCATAAAAGCCCCTTCACAAGCTCCGCCAGCTGAAATCTCCCCTCTCCCAACCGAAAAAGCCCCTTCGCAACAGCCCGAGCAAGCAAAATAGACTTACAGTTATTTTAAATATTGAAAAAACCTGCCTTAGAAATCCCTAAAGCAGGTTTTTTTGTCCCAAATCACCTCCCATCTCACCCCCAAAGCTCCTCTACAATAGAATTGATTTGATAAATCTAAGCCTGTGCGTGTGTTTATTCAGCTCGCCATTAAAAATACCTATCGTATCAATATCATCAATCCGAACTTTCCCAAAAGAATGAATGATTTTCTGCCCTCCAAGCATTATTCCCGCGTGGATAATATCGCCATTCTCGTTTTCAAAGAAGGCTACTTCGCCGCCAACACATTCTTCAAGGAAATTGAGAGCCTCTCCACACTCCGACTGCCCCTCTGCAAACCTCGGAAGGGCAATTCCGTGTATTTTATATACCAATTGAACGAGCGCAGGGGCATCAAGCCCAAAAAAACTCCTCCCACCATAGAGGTAAGGAGCATTAAGGAAGCTCTGCGCTGTCTCTACTACGCTTTCTGGTGTGGCTGGCAGAGGCGGCACAGGACTTCCCGCACCAATTTCTGCACCCATCGAGAGCAGATACCGCCCCTCCTTCGTCTGCACAAAAGAAAAGGGAGTTTGTATAACACTACGAACGCTATTTCCCTCCTTTTTAAGTGAGGAAGAAACTACCCAGCCTTCTGTAGCATCAAAATCCATTGAGATTTTAGAATAATCTTTCTCTGTTTCTAAAACCGTACAGCTTTCTCCATAGAGCATCTGCGAAATAAGCTCAGATGTTTCATTAGGATGCCTACGAATGCAGATTAGGGGAAGTTTGCAACTTGTTTTTTCCATAAATGAGGGTAGTGTTTATTTCCTTCGCATCAGGTTAAGACCGTCGCGCAAAGGTAGGATTAGATTTTCAAAGTCCGGGTCTTGAGCCGCTAAGTCATTCAATGCCTTGATGCTTTGCGTAGCTCTCTGTGTTGGGTTTTCCTCAAGAACTTTACCATACCAAAGTACATTATCAAACATCAGAACTGCCCCAGCTTCCAATTTTGGCTTAATCAATCGAAAATACTCTGGGTAATTCTCCTTATCAGCATCAATAAAGACCAAATCATATCGCTCCGAAGTGTTTTTTAGATAATCTTTCGCATCTTGAAGCAGAAAATTAATCTGATGAGCATAAGCACTCTCCTCAAAATATTTCTTAGGAAGGTAGGCAAGATCTTCATTAATATCAATCGTCGTAAGTGTGCCGTCTTTCGCAAGCCCTTCAGCGAGGCAAAGGCTAGCATAGCCCGTAAAAGTACCGATTTCAAGGACATTTTTCGGCTGGATGAGTTGAGAGATAAGAGAAAGCAGCCTCCCCTGCTGATAACCCGAAATCATATGAGGCTGAGTAGTCTTCTGATTAGTCTCCCTCCTCAATCGCCTAAGGATAGCAGGCTCTTGGGATGCGTGAGATTCCAAATACCTGTCCATCTCCGAATGCAATTCTTCAAAATAGCTCATAGTAATGATAGTTAAAATGATGATTAATGGGAGTTAGGGGTTTAAAAGTTCTTGATTGATAATTGCCGAGCATACTTCGGGCTTTTCCCAATGCCCACAATGCCCGCAATCGAGGGTATAGACCTTAATATTGCTTCGCTCTGGAAGTGAGGAGATGAATAATTCATTCTTCACTGCACTATCATACCTCCCAGTGATGATGAGCACCTTTGCCTCTAAATCTTTAAGCGCAGAAAGACGGTTGGGGCGTTCTACCATACCGAGCTGAGCAGCTTTTACACCCTCTACATCTGTTGAGTGTGCAATTTCCCTCGCAAGGTTGATTTTTGTTTCCAGCCTATCCTTCTCATTAGGGTTAAAGAGGTTGGGAATACTGTTATTGACGAACATTGAGAAATATTTGTCTATGATTTCAATGCTTCGGGTACGGATTTTTTTCTTCTCCTCATCATCTTCCAATGCTGTGGAGAAGAAAAGCGTAAGCGAACGCAGCATTTCCGGATATTTCTCTGCAAAAGCAAGAGAAACATAGCCCCCCATAGAATGCCCAAGGAGATGAACCGCTCTAAGATTAAGGGAATCGAGTGTAGCTTTTACCTCATCGGCCATCATTTCCATTGTTTGTGGAGAGGACTTTACCTCCGAAAGCCCGTGCCCAGGCAAATCTACCTTTATCAATTTGAAATCTTTAGAGAGAAAGCCTTCCATATCTGCCCAGATACTGCTGTTCTCCATAAAACCGTGCAGGAGCACCAAAACCTCCTTCCCACTTCCTGAAATATTATAATGAAGCATTAGGTACTGTTAAAAAAACTATGGTCGCAAAGGTAAGAAATAGATTTGTGAAGGGCTTTCTGAAGACTTAATTTATAAAAAAGTAGTATTTTCGTGAATACAAATTGAGAAAAAGGAATGCAAAGGCTGCGGTACTCTAAATATACAAAGGTTATTATCATAGGAATAGATGCTCTTATTATCACCTGCACATTCCTGTTTTTTTATTGGTGGAAGAGGGAGATGAGCATCAGTGATATCTTCACCGAAAAGAATATTACTACTGTATGTTTGCTACTTATTTTCTGGTTTCTCATCAGTGGGCGTACCAAGCTCTACTCCATCTCCCGAAGCCTTACCTATACCAACTATTTGGAAAGGCTTGCCATACATATTTTGTTCTTCTCTGGAGGGGTAGTACTCCTTACCAATATATCCGACAGCAGTATCTTCAAAAGCGAGAGACTCTACCTCTGTCTGAGCTTGCTGCTTATCTTTTTTGTACAGAAATCGGGCATTTTTCTCTTCCTGAAATATATTCGCTCCAAAGGTATCAACCATAGGAATGTAATGTTTATCATAGAGACACCCACTACCGAAATTTTAAGAGAAATTTTTATTAAAAGGAAGGACTACGGCTATCAAATTTTCAACTTCCCAAAGGGAGAAATAAAGATTCAAGACTTAAAAAACTTCTGGAAAACACACGGCATCCACAGTATCTATATACCGTCTCAGAAAGCACTGCCCACCGAACTGGAAAAACAAATTTTCATAGAAGCAGAAAAAGATAAAGTGGAAATCATCCTCCTGCCCAACATTATCCAAACCCGATTTTTCGCCTACGAACTGAGATATATAGAGTCTCTCCCCGTATTATACCCAGCAAAATTTCCATTAAATTATTTTGCCAACTATACCATTAAACGCACATTTGATATCCTCTTCTCCCTCATTATCCTAATAGGAGTATGCTCGTGGCTCTTTCCCATCATCGCTCTGCTGATCAGGCTCAGCGGTAAGGGAGGTATCATCTTCAAACAAAAAAGATATGGTTACCGAGAGGAGGTATTTAATTGCTATAAATTCCGAACGATGAAAGAGGATGGAAGCTCCACTTCTAAGATAACGGAGGAGAACGACAGCAGAATAACGCCTATCGGTAGATTTCTCAGGAAAACCAGCCTTGATGAGCTCCCTCAGTTCATCAATGTACTGCTTGGGGAGATGTCCGTTGTAGGTCCTCGCCCACATATGCTCGCCGTAGATGAGGAATTTAAACCCAAAATCGGAAGATACTCAGTTCGCAGTTTGGTAAAACCAGGAATTACGGGGCTCGCACAGGTAAATGGGCTCCGAGGCGATAAAGGAGACCGAAATATTCAGATGAGAAAAAGGATAATTGCCGATTCTTTCTATGTAAAAAATTGGAGTTTCAGCTTAGACCTTATCATCATTCTAAAAACCCTTATCCTGATGATTAAAGGTGATAAAAATGCCGGATAATATTAACTAAAAATTATAAAGATGAATAAACTATTGACTTTTTTAGCTGCATCAATGCTCGTTTTCTGCCAATCCAAAAAGGAAGAAAGCTATGCTTCTACTCATAATGCTTCTCAAACCGAGAAAGCGGTGGCAGATTCTCCTCAAACTCCTCTCAAAGACACGATAAGCATCGTTGCTGTAGGAGATATAATGATTGGAAGTAAATATCCCTCCATCAGCTACCTGCCAAAAGATGATGCCGTAGGGAGTTTTAATGCTGTAAAAGACTATTTAAAAGGAGACATCGTCTTCGGAAACCTCGAAGGTACGCTTATAGACAATGGCTATACCCAAAAATGTGGGAAAAACGCCTCCAACTGCTATGCCTTCCAAATGCCCGAGCGCTACGGCAAGATTATAAAAGATGCAGGTTTTATGCTGATGAGTATTGCTAATAACCACGCTGGAGATTTCGGAGAAGCAGGCAGAAAACGAACCGCAGAGGTGCTGGACGAAAACGGCATCCTCTACGCAGGGCAGATAGAAAAGCCCTACATCACCTTTGAGAAAAACGGCGTAAAGTACGGCTTCTGTGCCTTTGCTCCGAACCGAAATATGGTATCTATTTTAAACATCAAGGAAGCTCAGCAAATCGTCCGAGAGCTGAAATCTAAGTCCGACATCGTTATCGTATCCTTCCACGGGGGTGCCGAAGGCGCTACGCATACCCGTGTGCCCCGTAGAAATGAGATTTTCTTCGGAGAAAACCGAGGCAATGTCTATGAATTTGCCCACTCGGTCATCGATGCAGGAGCGGATATTGTACTTGGGCACGGTCCACATATAACCCGCGCTGTGGAGCTGTATAAAAATAAATTTATCGCATACAGCCTTGGGAACTTCAATACCTATGGGAGATTTAATCTGAAAGGAGTTAATGGTATCGCGCCGCTATTGGATATTAAGCTGAATGCCAAAGGCGATTTCCTCTACTCAAAGGTAATTTCCATAAAACAGACCGATGAAAAGGGCTTGCAATTAGACCCTAATGCTGGAGCCTTTCATCAGATAAAGAAACTTACTCTTGCCGACTTCCCAGAAAATGTTCTCCATTTTGAAGAAAATCCTGATATTATTAGAAAATAAGGGGAGATTTTTGCTTTAATAGCTTAAAATTTACGGTTTAATACCTCATCTACAAAAACCCTACGGCTTACGGCTTCGTAGCTTTCGGTCTCGCCCAGCTCTACCAAATCTTTGCTTTGGCTGGTACGCATAGAGTAGTTGGCAAGGTTGCCCGTCCGCTTACAGATGGCGTGTACTTTGGTCACATATTCAGCAGTGGCCATCAGTGCGGGCATAGGTCCAAAGGGCCTACCGAGGAAGTCCATATCCAGTCCTGCAATCACGACACGCACGCCATTATTGGCAAGCTGATTGGCAATTTCTACGATGCTGTCATCAAAAAACTGAGCTTCATCTATGGCGATTACATCACAGCCAGAGCCCAGCAGGAGTATTTCACTTGGGCTTTCTACCGCAGTACTTCGGATTTTGTTTTGGTTATGAGAAACCACATCTTCCTCAGAATATCGGGTGTCTATTTTGGGTTTAAAGATTTCCACGCTTTGCCCTGCCATTTCTGCCCTGCGGAGCCTACGGATGAGCTCCTCCGTTTTCCCAGAAAACATAGACCCACAGATGACTTCCATCCACCCACTTTGTTTGGCATGATTAATTGTATTTTCTAAAAACATTTTTTATTTTAGCCGTGATTTTTGAGCCTCAAAAATACTAAATTTAATTTTCAATTTTATATGCAAAAGATACAGGATTTACAGGACAAACTCTTCTTCGAATGTAAGAATATATTAGACAGTATCTCCAAAATTTCAACAAAAGAAGAGCTCCTGATAAAGCACGATTTATTTCTGGAACTCACCAATAGAATCACCGTATTAAAATTCATTGAGAAGAATGAAGCCGACCTCACTCCCAATGTAGAAAGCAATGAAATCCTAAACACCCACCTCCCTTCCCCTGAAGAATACCCCGAAGAACCAGACAACAAACCCGAACTGGAAGAAGAGGTTATTTTTAATAATGAACTCAACGAAATCAGCATTGAAGAGACACCCTCTATCGATATTCAATTCCTCAACCCTGAAGAAACTCAGAATGTAGAGGAAGAAGTATTAATTGAGACAGAAACTCCCCAAGAAATAGAGGAAGTAACCCCTCAGCTGGAGGATGAAAAGCCTATGACGCATACAGCAGAAGAGACCTCAGAGCCTCAACACAAAAATGAAGAGACGCTCCAAGAAGAAATAGAGGAAGCAATAGAAAATATAGAAGAGTCGACTGAAGAAAACATAGAGGAAAATGAAAGCGAGTATCCTACCGAGAAGAAAATAAAACTCGCGAAAATAAAACCCCTAAGCCATATTGAGCCTCTCTTTAATGAAGAGACATTAGAAGAAATCACCGAGCAAAAAGCAGAACAGCATCAAAATAAAAAAGCAAGGAGAGAATTTGCCTTAGACCTAAATGACAGGATTGCCTTTTCTAAACACCTCTTCGATGGTAGCCAAGTAGAGCTGAATGAAGTGGTAAAAAAACTCAATTCCTTTGACGATATAGACAGTGCAAAAGAGTTTCTCAGCGATATGTACTACGAAAAAAACTGGGATAAAGTAGATGAAATAGCACAAAGACTTTGGTATCTTGTAGAAGATAAATTTATGTAACCTTAGAACGAATAAATCGAGATGATAAAGGATATTTCCAACTTCCAGAATGTGTTTTTTATTGGGATTGCAGGTGTCGGTATGAGCGCCATAGCCCAGTACCTAAAAGGTATTGGTAAGGATGTTTCGGGGAGTGACCGATATTTCCACCCCGATGAGTTTAACCCTACCAAAAACCTACTGGAAGCTGAAGGTATCCAGTGCTTCCTGCAAGATGGCAGTGGCATCTCCGAGGATACGGACTTAGTCGTAGTTTCCACCGCGATAGAAGATACCGTCTTTGAAGTTCAGAAAGCAAAAGCACTCAGCATTCCTATTATCAAGCGGAGTGAGCTCCTCGCCATCATTGCACAAAGCAAGAAAACAATTGCCGTAGCAGGCACTTCGGGTAAGAGTACCACTTCTGCTATGCTCTATCAGATTTTGAACGATGCAGGTTTATCACCGAGTATTATCTCTGGTGCAGGGCTTACGAGTCTTATCAAGCAAGGAAAAATAGGCAATGCTGCCGTAGGAAAAGGCGAATGGCTCATTATAGAAGCTGATGAAAGCGATGGCTCCGTAGTGCAGTACAAACCAGAGATTGGGCTCCTCCTGAATATTGATAAAGACCACCAAGAGATTGATGAGCTCATCCAGCTTTTCACGATTTTTAAAGGGAATACCCATCATCGTTTTATTGTAAATCAGTCCAATTTATTAGCTAAGGACTTGTCTTCGGATAAATCCTCTGATTTCGGTTTTGAAACTCCAGAAGCGGGCTATTGCATCACCGATTTTCATCAAGAGGGTTTTCATCTCAGCTTTAGAATCCAAAACCAAGTCTTTGAAATGAATGCTATCGGTAGGCACTCGGCGGAAAATGCTGCTGCAGCCATAGCCGTTGCCCACAGCGTAGGTGTGAGTTTGGAGGTCTGTGCCCAAAGCCTTGCCCAGTACGAGGGTATCTACCGCAGGCATCAGATTCTGGGGCAGAAGAATGGCGTTTGGGTAATTGATGACTATGCCCATAATCCTGCAAAATGCGCTTCCAGCATTAAGGCTTGCCAGCTCGTTGCTGGTGAGGGCAGGCTTATCACTTGGTTTCAGCCACACGGCTACAAACCTACCCGATTCCTAAAACAGGATTTTATAGATGAAATATCCGCAGCCCTCCGCCCACAAGATGAAATCCTGATGAGTGAAATATTCTACGCTGGCGGTACTGCCGTAAAAGATATTTCTGCTAATGACCTCGTCTTAGGCATTAAAGAAAAAGGAAAAAAAGCATGCTTTATAGAGCACAGAGCAGAGATTATCCCTTACCTTTCGCAACACCTACACAGTGGCGACATCCTCCTCCTAATGGGTGCCAGAGACCCAAGCTTAGAAACCTTTGCAAAAGAGGTTTTTAATGGGCTTCTGGCTAATAGCTTTTAGCTTTTGGCTAAAAAAATGCGTGTTTTCAACTGCTCAAATCATCAAGTTTTTCATCAATTTTTTGCGAAATTAATAATAAAACAAGCTGAAACAGCGTAATAATTTATATTTTTAATCTTGCCCATATTGCGTGTGTAATTCACAGACCTGCGAACATCTTGATTCACCTTGCTAACATCATCGGAGGTCTCCGACAATGTTGATTCACCTTGTAATGAATTTTCAAATTTCTATACCTTATATATATAAGGTGTAAAATAATTGCCCCTCGTGCTAACGAGTGCATCACCTGCAAGGTGTACCGAAAAAAAAGCCCTCTATGAGGGCTTTTATCAAGAAGTAAAGGTGCTACCAATGATAGCTTAAAGTGTTCTGTATCGTTTGAAGGCTTGCTCGGTAAGGTATTCCCTGTCGTCTGGGTGAGCGATGTCTATAAGCGCCTTTGCCCTTTGCCTGAAATTCTTACCATAGAGGTAGGCTACGCCATACTCAGTAACTACATAGTGGATATGCCCTCGGGTGGTAACTACCCCTGCACCTTCTTTGAGGGTTGGGACAATTCTTGGGAGGCCTTTTTTGGTTCGGGAGGTGATTGCCATAATCGGCTTACCGCCCTCGCTCAGTGCTGCACCGCGCATAAAATCTACCTGACCCCCGATACCGCTGTACTGATAAGTCCCAATAGAATCTGCACATACCTGCCCCGTAATATCTATCTCTATCGCAGAATTAATGGCGTGGAGCTTCTTATTTTTCATAATTTGGATAGGGTCATTGGTATGCCTTACATCCATAAATACTACGGCTGGGTTATCATCCACATAATCGTAGAGCTCCCTCTCACCAAAGCAGAATGAGGTTACCGTACGGTTATTATGAAGCCCCTTATACTTATTATTTACGATATCGTTTTTAATGAGGTCTATCACCCCATTGCTGAGCATCTCTGTATGTATCCCGAGGTCTTTATGGTTGTTTAAATAGAGCAAAGTAGCGTCTGGAATAGTACCGATACCCATTTGTAGGGTAGCCCTGTCGTCTATAAGCCCCGCAATATTTTGCCCAATTTTCATTTCTATATCGGTGATTTTTGAGCGATAGTCTATGGTGAGAAGCTCGGATTCGTGGAGGACAGCCTTAGTAAATTTTGTATAATGAATCAAGCCCTGACCGTGGGTCTTCGGCATTTTAGGATTCACCACTGCGATAATCTTTTTGGCAAGATCTACTGCACTTCTGGTAACATCTACCGAAGTTCCCAAAGTACAATAGCCGTGCTTATCTGGCGGGGAAACGGTAACTACCGCCACATCCAGAGGCATTACATTCTGGAAAATAAGCGGTATCTCGCTAAGGAATGCGGGGATAAAATTGCCCTTACCTTGATTAACACCCTCGCGAAGGGGTGAGGAAACAAAAAAAGAATTCATTATAAAACTATCCTCATACTGAGGCTTAGCAATCTCTATGTCCCCTTGCAAGGTAATGGAGACTACTTCTACATCTTTCAAACGCGGTGCCTGTCTTGCCATTTCATCTATGATAACGGTAGGCGTACAAGCTGATCCGTGGAGGAATACCCTCTCTCCGCTCCTAATTTCGGAGACAGCTTCTTCAATGGTTGAATAATTTATCATAATGCGTAAAAAATTATTGGGATAAATATACAAATTTATCCCAATAAGCCAAATCCTTATATATTAACTCACTCCCATACCGAAACGGCATCATAAAATTCATCTTCCATAATACCCAATTGCTGGCAGAAATACTTTGCACCATCTATGTCTTTTAAAATCTCTTTATCTGATAATGCGATTTTAACCTTACCAAAGTCGGTATTCAATACGGAGGAAGAATCTGAAATTTGAGCATCTGGAGCTTTGTAGCCCATCTTCCTGAAATAGTTGAGGGACTGATATACGGCGTGCTCCAAAGGCATTACAAAGTCTGGATAAACCAATATTCCCCCTTGGGTGATGCTGACAAGCATATCCGAATAGTTCTCTGTCTGCGATTGGCTCCCTATAAAGATAATCGTAGGTGGGAAATGCTGAGGAGCATTAGCATCATCGGTTTCCAAGATGAAAAAATCTTTTCCATTGAGGATAGCCTCTCCCGAACTCACATAATCATATTCTTTTTCGTGATAGTCCAAAACATAGCGTATAAGCTGTGAGATTTTGGGATGCAAGCCGAAAAGTATCACTCGGGTTTTGCCTTCCGAAAGCGCTGAGAGTTGTTTATAATCCACTTTTATTAAGGTTGTATTTGAGTTTCCTGTTGTTTTTTTAGTTCTTGCTCCTTATCGTACTGGTGCAGTAGATTGAAGTCTTCGGTTTGCTCTATGGCAATCATTATTTTATCTAAAATATCCTGCGTAGATTCGTTTTCATAGTCTAGTTCTAAAGGTTTTTTAAACTCCATTGTCGGTTTTACGCCTGTAACTTTCAGTTTGAGGCCTTTTTTATCAAACGCCCTTCTGAAGCCATTAATTTTAATCGGCACTACGATGGGTTTCTGGCTTTTTACGAGCTTGGCTGTTCCCTTTCTACCCTGTGCAAAAGCAGAAGTAGTCCCCTGTGGGAAGGTAATCACCCAGCCATTATCAAGGGCTTTCATAATATTCTCCACCTCGCTCATATCTACCATACGATTTACATTTTTACCTTCGGAGCGCCAGGTTCTCTTTACAGTAACGGCTCCTGCGACCTTAAAAATCCGCGCCAGCAGGCCGTTATTCATCGTTTCCTTTGCTGCTACATAATAAAAATCAACCTTTGGATTAAGAAGGTAGATTGGATTTTTTATGGTATTGAGATAGCCATTATTCACTGCACAAAACGCATGATACATAGCTGCCACATCGGCAAAATAGGTTTGATGATTAGAAACGAAGAGTACATTGGTATCAGGTAAATCCACCAAATTTTCGCTTCCTGATATTTTCAGTTTATTAAAACCATTGAACCTACGATAGGAAATAAGCCCAAAGATGAAAATGATTAACCTTTTCAAGAAATAAGGCGTACCAAATGCATCAAAAAAGATATTTTTCTTAGCCATTAGAATAATTAGAGTGCCAAATTTACAAATTTTTAAGCAAGTGCCTAAGCTCGGAGAGTATCATAGAAGTCGCTCCCCAGATGATATGATTTTTAAATTGAATAGCGGGTACTTCGGTATTTCCCGCAGAAGGAAGCGCCATTAATGTTGGAGGTTCTGGCTGTATGAGCAGCTCAGAAACGGGAAATTCTATCAGCTCTACGGCTTCGGATTTTTGGAGTTTGAAAATAGGGTTTCGCTTGGTATAAGAAATAAAAGTATGCACATAGAAGTTGCTCGGCTGCACATAAATAGGCGAAAGACGCCTAATAATGCGGATGTAGTGCCTGTCTATTCCCATCTCCTCATTTGTCTCTCGGATGGCGGTCTCCTCAAAGCTAAGGTCTCCCTCCTCATACTGCCCACCAGGGAGAGATACCTGCCCGCTGTGGGTATCATGTATATTCTTTGAGCGGAGCATTAGCGGAAAGTACCACTCACCATCCTTTAAATAAAATAAGATATTGACGGCTGCCTGCTTCGGATTTCTTTGCAGAATCTCATCATAGGTATAGACGGGGCGGTACGGTGGCGAATACAACCGATGCGCCTCCTCTCCCCAAAGCTCCTGTGCTTTTATTTTCTTTACTAAATCTATCATTTGTTTTTTAAGCGAGGAAAAGCCTCTGCTAATTCATTCTCACCTCTCTCTTATAGAGGTTGTAGGGCTGAAGCCCCTCTTTCTCTACTACCAACTGTCCCTTTTGAGTACAAGAAAAACGAACAATACCTTTTGCTATACCAAAGCCTCCTTCATTATAGAGGAAATAGATAAGCCTTGTAAAAGGGTACTTCATCTCGGTAAGGTTTTTCCCCTCTGGGAAGATACGCTGCCCCTCAGACTGCACAGGTAAGATTTTCACTGAGTTTCTGAGCTCTTGCATTTGCTTATTATATTGTCTGCTGATGGTATTCAGGCTTATAACTCCAATCTTATCGGGGTGCTTTTCCAAAGTTTGGATTACATTTTCATTACCATTCATCACATAATACTTCAATTCCGAAGGTTTATGCCCAATTTTATCCGAAATAAAATTCAGATTGCTGGAATTATTCCCATCAAATACAAAATTCTTCTTATCTGAAAGCAGTTCTGCCTTTATTTCTTCAACCGAAATACTTTCTCGGGCTGAGTTTTTATGGGTAATGAAAAGCACTGCATCGGCAGCGAAATAATCAGGTTGAAACTTCGTCTCCATAATCTGTTCATACTCCGATTTTTCTTTCTCAGTCAATGGTTTTGAAATAGCGATGAGCTTGGCTTCATTTTTCATTAGCCTTGAAAGAGCTAAGTCTTCTTTCATTACCTCTACACTTACTTCTGTTTGTGGGTAGCGTATCATATAGGCATCTGCCAACGCCTCTACTAAGCTTTTAAAGGAGTCATCTGTAAGTATGGTGATTTTACCTTTATTGAAATCTATCATTTTCTCTTCTTTTTTTGAACAGGAAATGATGAGGAGGAAGATGAGACTAAAAACGGGAAGAATTTTTTTCATTTTTGTTTTTCCTAATTTTATAAATAGCTCTGAGTATTCTGAAAATACCATAGGCGATGAGCAGTGCCCCCAAAGCATAAGCAGTGGTGGTTTCCAAACGATTGATAAAAAATTTGTATGTGATAACGACGACTCCCATTACGATATAGAAAAAGCCCGTTACCAATGATAACCAGTTAAACATCATAGCCACAAAAATAATAAAAAAAGAGAAGCCCTAAGACTTCTCTCTCTATAAATAATTATAAAAATTATTCAAACTGCATTGTAATTGGGAATCTGTATCGCGATCTTACCGCTTGCCCATTTACTTTACCTGGATTCCACTTCTGCTTAATGGACTTAATGGTTCTTTCTGCTTCTTTATTAAATGCTGTATTTGAACCCGTAGCCTTTACGCTGGAAATGGTTCCATCTCTCTCTACCACGAAGGTGATTTCTGTTTTTACAGTACCCTCACCTTCCATAGATTCATTATCAAAATTCTCTTGGAACTTTCTACGGAAGCCATTGAGCCCTCCACCTGTAAATTCCGCCTCCTGATCTACGGTTTGATAAACTTCAGTAGTAGAAACTTGTGGTTTTACTTCCACTGTAGTGCCTTTTCCTGTACCGGATGGCGGTGGTGGCGGTGGTGTATAGCTTGATGGCGCTTTTACCCCCTCTTGATTCACCGCTCCAGTAGTGGTTTGTGTTTGCACACTGATTGGTGGCGGTGGAGTTTCTACCTTAGGATCTTTTGTAGGCTCTGGAACCAAGTTTTGAATAATCTCCTGCTGAGGAGGTTCTTCCTGCTGAGGTGGTGGCGGTGGCGGAGTATCTTCCGGTTCTTCTATAATTTCCTCCTCTTCTGGCAGGTCATCTTCTATATTGATTAATACAGAATCTACCTCCTTTGCTGCTGGAGCTGTAAGTCTCTCAATCGTTACATAGATAAGAGGAGTAAGCGCCAATACGAGGAAAAGAACCGTACCGATAATAAATGACTTGGTCAATATCTTAGCATAATTAAATCTAAGGTCGTATGCACCATAGTCTTTATTTCTGTTTTCAAATACAATTTCATCTAAAGACAGATTTTGTTCATTGTATTGTATATCATTAGCCATAATCGTCTATAATTAAGATTAGTTTGCAGATGCAGGATTTCCTGCTTTTTTATCATAAATTGGCTTTTCCCAAGTCTTGATTTCGGTTACACCGTATCTTTCATTACCTGTAATCGCCATTTCATCTAAAAGATCTACAAAGTTTTTATATACCGCATCATCTGTAGGCTTAATGATAACTGTAAATATACTTTTATCTTTAGCCTTAGCCTTAGCTTGCTCAATTACTTTTCTTACCCCCTCACGGTCAAAGTTGGTCTCCATAAGGTTTTGCTCATTTAGACTTTCTTTGTCTTGCTGGTGGTAGAAAATTCTATCGTCTTTACCCAAAATCAGAGATATGGAATTTGATAAATCAATTTCTTTCTTTTCCAATTGTTGAGTTTCATCTTTTGGTTTTGCAGGTAATCCTAAGTCCATTACATTAGGCTTGCTAAATGTAGTGGTAAACATAAAGAATGTAATCAATAGGAACCCCAAGTCTACCATCGGGGTCATATCTACCCTCGTGCTCTGCTTCTTGGAGCGGACTTTACCGCCCTTTCCGCTATCTTCTTTTACTTGTACTTCTGCCATTTCTCAATTCTTTATTTAGTTAGATTCCTGAGTTGTAATCAACCAAAACTGGAGGAAATTAATCTCTCTCAAACCTTCAAAGAGGTCTTTTACCTTAGGGTATTTGGTATTCACATCGCCTTTTACTGCCATTTTATAGCTACCATTTACATTAAGGCTTTGCTGTACCCAGTCGATTAATTCTCTCTTTGTACTATCGAGCGGAATTCCGTCCGCTTTCACATTTTTCTGCTCATCTTCTGAAAGCTCTAAAAAGCCTTTTAGTTTAGACATTGGTACTCCAATAGCTGTAACCTTAGTGAATGCTACTTTATTTTCATCTGTAAAATTCACTTTATATTTCTCTCCCATAGCTTCGAGGAGTTTTATTCTTTCTGAACCATTTTCCACAGGCTGGAAGTAGAATTTTCCTTCCGGGGTTATATTAATGGTCATCAAACTCGCATCTGGGAGTAGCTTTTCTGAAATAGAAGATGGCGGTTTTATCTGCTCCACATCAGGTTTTTTAAACTGTGTGGTGAGGATAAAGAAGGTCAGTAACAGGAAGGCAACATCACACATCGCCGTCATATCTGTTACTACACCGTGTCTTTTTGGTTTTATTCTCGCCATTATTCTTTTGGATTTTTATTTAACTTATAAACTTCAAGTAGGCAGATTCTTAGTTGAATTCTGCAAAAGATTGCTGGATAGACATTGATATTTCATCAATTTTATAAGTCATTCCATCAATTTTAGAAGTAAAGAAGTTATAAAGGATAATCGCAATCGCAGAAGTACCAATACCTAATGCAGTATTAATCAATGCTTCTGAGATACCGATAGAAAGAGCTGCTGCATCTGGCGTACCACCACCTGAACCTAATGCGTGAAACGCCTTAATCATACCGATTACGGTACCGAGTAGCGCCACAAGCGTAGCCACTGTACCAAGAGTGGAAAGAATCATCATATTCTTTTCAAGCATTGGCATTTCAAGGGTTGTAGCTTCCTCAATAGACTTATTAAGTGCAGCCATTTTTTGTTCTTTATTTAGGGTTGTGTCTTTAGCTAATGCCTTATAAGTTGTAAGCCCTTCTCTCACCACATTTCCCACAGTACCTTGCTGTCTGTCGCATTCTTCAAGAGCTTCATCAACTTTGTTTTGATTAAGTAAAGACCTTACTTTTATTACGAAAGCATCAAGACTACCTTTACCTTGTGCTCTATTTAAAACGAAAAATCTTTCGAAAGAGAATACAATTACGGTAATCATAAAGAGAATAAGGATGTGTACAACAGGTCCCCCCATATAGATAATCCCCATAAAGCCTTCTGGTGTTAATTCCTTAGATTCCACATCAGCCAAAGCTACAGAAGCACCTGTAAGTCTTGGATCAGCTTTAAAGTTTCCTGGATTACCTAATACGAAAACATAAATAGATAATGCAATTACATAAAGTATTGGTAAAATAATCGCGGGGTTAAGACCTCCTTTTTTCTTTTGAGCCACTTCTACAAGCTCGTTTGAAACATTCATTTCCATAGTTAAACTAAAATTATAATTATTATTTTTATCTTTTTTTGAGGGCGTAAAGTAAAGTAAAAAAAAACTTATACTCCAAATATTTAAAGCAATATTCAGATAATTTTACCTAACAAATACTTAAAAACCCATTATTATATCTACAATTTAATCCTCTTTTTTTTCTAACTTTTGTCAATTAGACAATAATCAGTATAAAATTAAAAATATTACGGCTTATTTTTATTGATTAAGCAATCACCAAAACCCCTGCATTCTTATACCACAATATTGATAATCTTCTTAGGAACTACGATAATTTTCTTGGGTTGATTACCGTTTAATTGCTGAATAACCCGCTCGTCTTTCACTACCAATGCCTCTATTTCCTCTTTGGAAAGCGCAGCAGAGAAAGGCAGTTTAAACCTCATCTTACCATTAAAACTCACAGGATATTCTATCTCATCTTCCACAAGGTAGCTTTCGTTAAGTACAGGGAAAGGCACAAAATCCACGCTTTCGCTATGCCCCAAAAGGCTCCAAAGCTCCTCGCAAAGATGCGGTGCATACGGCGATATAAGTACAGCCAAGGGCTCTAATATCTCTCGTTTGTTGCATTTCATCTTTTGAAGTTCGTTAACCGCAATCATAAACTGCGATACTGAGGTATTAAAGGAGAAATGCTCTATATCATACACCACTTTCTTGATGAGCGTGTGGAGGACTTTCAGTTCGGGTTTGGTAGGCGCTTCGTCGGAAACAGAGAACGCATCCCCATCAAAATAGAGGTTATAGAACTTTTTAAGGAAGCCATATACCCCGCTTAGCCCCTGAGTATTCCAAGGTTTTGACTGCTCGAGTGGCCCGAGGAACATCTCATACAGCCGCAAGCAGTCAGCTCCATATTCTTCGCAAATATCATCGGGATTTACTACATTATACTTGGATTTAGACATCTTTTCTACCTCTCTCTCGGTAATGTATTTACCGTCTTCAAGTATAAATTCTGCATCATTAAACTCCTTTCTCCACTGTTTGAATTTCTCAATATCCAGTTCATCACTCGTACCTTTTAGTAATGATATATCAATATGTATCCTTTGGGTGCTATAATCTTTGGAAAGCCCTTTTGATACGAACTGATTTGTTCCCTCTATTCTATACACAAAAGCACTCATCCCCAAAATCATCCCTTGGTTAATCATCTTTTGGAATGGCTCGGAATGGGAGATAAAGCCTCTATCGTAGAGGAACATTGTCCAGAATCTGGAGTATAAAAGATGCCCTGTAGCGTGCTCGCTTCCGCCAATGTAGAGATCTACCTGCCCCCAATAGTCGGAAATCGCCTTATCACAAAATGAATCTTCATTATGAGCGTCCATATATCGGAGGAAGTACCAAGAGCTCCCTGCCCAGCCTGGCATCGTGGAGAGTTCTAATGGGAAAGCCCTATCCCCTGCCTTTGATGGGTCTTGTGGAGCGGGAACTACACATTGATTAATCTCATCCCAATACCACGCTTTTGCATTGCCGAGTGGCGGGTCTCCATCTTCTGTTGGAAGGTATTTCTCCACCTCTGGAAGCTCGAGAGGGAGGGCTGAAACAGGCAGAGTATAAGGCACACCATCTTCGTAATAGACAGGCACGGGCTCTCCCCAATACCTTTGGCGGGAGAATATCGCATCTCTTTGTCGGTAATTGGTTTGTCGTTTCCCTGCATTATGGCTCTCCAAATACTTAAGCACGGTATCGGTAGCTTTATTAAAATCGGTTTCTCCATTGAGGAAGTCGGAGTTCTGATAAATCATCCCCTCCTTATTCGTATAAGCCCCGTCAGAAAGGTCTTTATCAAATATATTTTTAATACTGATATTAAAGTGTTGAGCAAAGGCATAGTCTCTATCATCACCGCAAGGGACAGCCATTACGGCACCTGTACCATAGCCTGCAAGCACATAATCTCCAAGCCAAATAGGAATAGGCTCTTGGGTAATCGGATGCTCGGCATACGCCCCAGTAAAGACCCCAGAGATGTTCTTCACATCTGCCATTCTTTCGCGCTCGGAGCGTTTGGAGGTAGCTTCAATATATTCCTCCACCGCCTGCTTCTGCTCGGGAGAGGTAATGAATTTTACAAGCTGGTGCTCGGGAGCGAGGGTAATGAATGACACCCCGAAAATCGTATCTGGTCGAGTGGTGAAGACTTCTATATACTCCTCCGTACCTTGCACCTTGAATTTTACAGATGCTCCTTCGGATTTCCCAATCCAGTTCCTCTGGCTTTCTTTCACGGCTTCTGACCAATCCAAGCCCTCAAGACCTTTTAATAATCTATCGGAATAGGCTGTGATGCGCATAGACCACTGCATCATTTTCTTTTGGAATACGGGATAGCCTCCTCGTTCGGACTTACCATCTTTCACCTCATCATTTGCGAGTACAGTACCGAGCGCAGGGCACCAATTAACAGTAGTCTCGGCACGATACGCCATACGATAATTGAGTAGGATTTCCTGCTTTGTGGTTTCGGTGTAGGCTTTCCACTGCTCGGCAGAGAAATCAAGTGCCTCAGATTGTGCTGCGAAAAGCCCCTCAGTACCGTGCTTCTCCAAGTGCTGAACGAGCGTGCTGATGCACTCCGCCCTATCATTCGCCTTATTGTACCAAGAGTGGAAGAGCTGAATAAATATCCACTGCGTCCATTTATAATACGAAGCATCTGATGTGCGGAGCTCCCTACTCCAATCAAAGGAAAAGCCTATCTTACGGAGCTGCTGCTCGTATCGGTTGATATTCTCTTTAGTGGTAATGGCTGGGTGCTGCCCCGTCTGTATCGCATACTGCTCGGCAGGGAGACCAAAGCTGTCGTACCCCACAGGATGCAGCACATTATACCCCTGATGCCTTTTAAATCTCGCATAAATATCACTCGCAATATACCCCAGTGGATGCCCTACATGCAGCCCCGCACCCGATGGATAGGGGAACATATCCAGTACATAGTACTTGGGTTTCTTGCTGTTGGTGGGTTGGCTGGCATTAAAGGTCTGGTGCTCCTGCCAATACTTCTGCCATTTTTTCTCTATCTCTTGGTGATTGTAAAACATTTTTTGGTTATTTAAGATACAAATTTAATATTTTAGAACAATATTGAAAGTCATCGTAAAAGCTATACAGTCTTAATTTTCATTGACCCAACACGGTAGCCGGTGGGGCACTTATTCATTTTCCTTGACCTAAGGTTCATTTTCCTTGACCTAGGGCTCACTTATATATTAAGTACAAACTTACCGAAGTGCCCACCTTTGTCGAGCATTGGGAAGAGATCTACTTCTGGAGCTTTGCCTTGCATCACGCCTATTTGCACGATGGTTCCGTACATTGCCGCTACATCATAATTTCGCTGTACATAAGTGCCCGCTATCAAGTCGAGCACATAATCTACCCCTCTACCTTCGGTATGCTGTTTCACTACCTGCACAAAATCCTCTTCTCGGTAATTAATGGCTATATCGGCTCCTAATTCAATGCTACGGATTTGGTTTTCTTTATTCGATACAGTAGTAAAAATCTGACTAGCACCAAAAGCCTTTGCAAGCATCGTAGCCGTAGTGCCAATCCCCGATGCACCCCCGTGGATAAGGATAGATTTACCCTCCGTAAAGCCCGCAAATTGAAAGAGGTGTGCCCAGACCGTCATAAAAGTTTCTAAGAAACCTCCAGCTTCCGTGAGAGACAAGCCCGTAGGAATGGGAACCGTATTTTCTGCTTTGGCAACGGCATATTCGGCATAGCCTCCGCCTTGTATAAGGGCGCAAACCTCCTGCCCTACAGCAAAAGTCCCAGCACTATCGGACTGCACCACCGTACCCGAAACCTCAAGCCCTGGGATTTCGGTTACCCCCTTCGGAGGGGCATAAAGCCCTTTTCTTTGCATTACATCTGGACCATTAATCCCCGCCGTATGCACCTTGATAAGGAGCTCATCGTGCTGAGGAGTAGGTATAGGTACCTCTACAAGCGCTATAACCTCTGCACCACCTGCTCCATTAAAGTGTATTGCTTTCATTGTTTCAACTTATTAAAACAGGTGCAAATATAGAGCATCATAGCTGGTGAGACAATTATCCTGTGGCTACTGGCTTTTGGCTCATACCCGATAGTTCTAATAATGGACAGTAACTTTTAGGCATATACATATCCTTTTTGAAGGAGGATATTCTACTCATTGAAGGAGGTTTATTACTTTTTTTCTCATCGGAGGCATTGATTAGAGGCATTGCCTCTTTTATTATTTCATCGGAGGAAGAATACAGCATTTCTAGCTTCATCCAACCCACTGCGTGGGGAATACTTACACCGTAGCCGGTGGGGCAATTAAAAACAATTGCCTCACCTGCAAGATGTGATCCCCACACAGTGGGCTAGTGGCAGGTGGGTTGGGTATGGGGGGAGGCATTAGGCTGGTGGATGTGTAGCACTTCGGATTTTGGGGAAAGGTAGGGAATGCCAAGCTGCAAGCCCCGAAGGATGAATAACGCTCCCATAATGAGCATTAGGATAGGGATGAGCTTGAGGATTTTAATCCTCAATGCTTGTGTCATTAGATTGCCGAGGAACACGATGACAAACATAAAAGGTAAGGTGCCAAGACCAAAGAGCGCCATAAAGACGGCACCCTCCTTCACTCCGCCGTAGGCAAGCGATGCGGTAAGCGCCATATAGACCATTCCGCAGGGCAGGAGACCGTTGAGCACCCCTGTGAGGTATCGAGAGGAGTAGCCCGAGCGCTGCATCATTTTACCTAAATTGATTTTAATCCTTAGAAGAAGGCGATGCAGAAGCGGTATTTTGGCTGAGAAATCGGCACTGCCGAAGGAGAAAATCGCCATAAGGATAAGCGCTACGCCAGCAAAGAGGCTGAGGTACTGCTGAAGCCCTACGATGCTCAGCCCCTCGCCGAGGATACCGAAGACCGCTCCGAGTAGGGCATAGGTCGTGATACGCCCAAGCTGATAACTGAGGTTTTGCAGGTAGAAACCGAGCGCTCGCCTACCCGTAAGACCGAGCGAAAGCGCTATGGGGCCACACATACCAATGCAGTGAAAGCCCGACGCAAAGCCGAGCCCTAATGCTGATATGATAAGCCCTATTTCCATTGTATATCGTAATCTACTTGATAACTTTCTCCGTCTTTATTCCAGCTGAGCTTTAAGGTATAGCTCCCCCTCTTCAATACGGCAGAGGGTATGGTGTAGCGATGGGCATTGAGCTTAAAATGCTGCTGTACATCAAGGTTTTTGTCATCGGTTCTGTACAGATAGAAGCTAAAATGGGCGTTATCATTATTAATATCCTCTGGAAAGGAGATTTCTATACCGCTGCTCTGGAGCTGTACGGAAGGAATCTCTTCCAATGCTGCTGCACGGTTTTTAGCATCGATTACTTGCTGGTACATTAGCTCTTCCTGATAGTAGTTATCCGTGATAAGCTCTGAATTTTGCATCGTTTGGGTGAAATAGACCACAAGCCCCACGATGAAGATGATGAACGAAACCAATGCTACCAATATGCCGTGCCCCCAATTGAATTTCATACTTATAATTTCTATTAATGATTTTGTTTTGTACTCTATGGGCAGCTAGAACTGCATCTTAAACGGCCCTTCGTAATAGGTTTCGTAAGAATCTATCATCTCGCCATTAGCATCAAATACCCCAATTAGAATGCTTTGCTTGGCGAGGCTAATCTCTTCCTCTGGGAACTGAATATTGATAGTTCCTTTTAATATGGCGTCTCGTTTTACGGTGATTTTATCGCTACCGCTGTAGAGCACTGTGCCATTAGCTGGCGAGAGCACCTTGAATGATACGGTAATATCTCGGTTGGATTTATTCAGCAAGGTATAATCATAAGTATTATTTACCTTACCGTCTCTGATGACATAGGTGCTGCCCGCAGGTTTGATGAACTTCGCCTCCATAATGCCTCTGTCATAAAGAAGATAGCCGAGGAAAGCGATAAGCCCCACAAGGACGAGGGCATAGAGTTTCATCCTAAGGGTAAAATGGAATTTGGTTTCGGATTCTATCTCTGCCTCTGTAGCATAACGGATGAGCCCTTTGGGGAAACCGACTTTCTCCATCACCTCATCGCAGGCATCGATACAAGCAGTGCAATTCACACACTCGAGCTGCTGACCATTGCGAATGTCTATCCCCGTAGGGCATACCACTACACACTGGTTGCAGTCTATACAGTCTCCTTTACCGAGTGCTTGGCGGTCTTCATTCTTTTTCCACTTAGCGCGCCCAGCGGTACCTTCCCCTCTCTTGAAATCGTAATATACATTGATGGTTTCTTTATCAATGAGCACTCCCTGCAATCTTCCGTAAGGGCAAACGAGGGTGCACGCCTGCTCTCTGAACCACGCAAAAACGAAGTAGAAAGTAGCAGTGAATAGAACCATTACCACAAAGTTGGTCGTGCGTACGAAAGGACCTTCTTTCATTATTCGGAAGACTTCCGCGTAGCCCACTACATACATAAACATAAAGTGGGTGATGATAAGAGAGATGGTGATATAGATGCTCCATTTAAGCCCTCGCTTACGGATTTTCTCCCAGTCCCACTTCTGTTTATCGAGCTTTATTTGCTTGTTTCTGTCGCCCTCTATCCAGTATTCTATCTTGCGGAATACCATTTCCATAAATATGGTTTGAGGACAAATCCAGCCACAGAATATCCTTCCGTACGCTACCGTAAATAAGATAATGAATACCAGAGAAGCGATAGCTCCTAATGCTAAGATGAAAAAGTCCTGCGGATAGAAAGGCTGACCGAAGATGTAAAACTGCCTGTCGAGTATGTTAATCATCAGGAAAGGGTTGCCGCTAATCCGAATAAATGGAGTAACGAAAAACACCGTAAGCAATCCTATTGCGACTATAGTTCTGTAATCGGTATACTTCCCTTTCGGTTTCCTTGGGTATACCCATTTCCTCTTTCCAGATTGCTCCATAGTACCTACGGAATCTCTGAAAGTTTCGGGGTTGAGTACTTGCCCTTGTCCGCCTTTTATTTCTGATTCTTCCATTGTTAATCTTGTTAATCATTAGCCTGAAACCTCTGTTTGAGGCTAAGAAATTAGATTTGATTTATTGTGAAAGCAAACGGGCTTAATGCTCTACGCTTTAAGCCCATTGCATAAGTTATGCGCTCTGCTGAGAGCGGCAGTACGCGGATGAGCTACTACTGCCAGTGAGCTTCGTCGCCTTGTGGTGCAGCACCGCCTTTATCCTGAGTAACGGGAGGCTGCTCTTGGTTGATGTGATAGACATAGGCAGCTACATTCTGAATGTCTTTGCCAGTGAGTACGCCATTCTTACCAAAAGCCTGCATAGAAGGGTTGTTGGGCGAGCCATTCTCTACCACATTAAAGATATTCTTAAAGAGGGTTTTCTCTGGTTGGTTTATCCAGTAGTTATCGGTAAGGTTGGGTCCTATACCTCCTTTACCGCCCTCTAAGTGGCAGGATACACAGTTGGCTTTAAATAATTCTTCACCAGCGCTAATGTTGTCCTGAGAATAGGTAGCATTATCTATGGTAATGATGTTTTTAGGGTCGGCTTCATACGCAGCGATACTTGCGAGCTGATGCTTGTATTCTTGCTCATATTCTTTATCTGCATTGGCAAAATCTCCTACACCTCCAAAGTAGAATATAATATAGACTACGCAGTATACCACTCCTATCCAGAATAGCCCGAGCCACCATTTTGGGAGCTGGTTGTCGAGCTCCATAATGCCGTCGAAGCCGTGGTCTATAAGGATATCTTTTTCCTCTGCAGCAGATTGCTGTTTAAATGCACTTCTGTACATTCTTACGAAGTAAGGAATCTTTTTCTCTGTGAGGTAAGCCTGCTTTTCTGCATCGGAGAGTCTGCTTAGCCTCTCTTTTTCCATTTTATTGCCAATAGAGTGGCTGATAAGCGCCATCAAGATACCGAATACCGCAGTACCGATAAAGTAAGGCGAGAGTAGAAACGATAAGTTCTGAATAATCATATAGAACAACATAAATAGCAATGAAAGCACTACTAAAATATTGATGATAAGGGGTGTTCTTTGTTTCATTTTCGTTATAATTTAGTTAAACCAATATCTGTATTCTCTTCCTGTTTTTCGTCTTCCAAAGGGATATTCTGCTCCTCTTGGTAGTATTTCTTCGGTCGGCTGATAACATACCACACCAGCGCCATAAACACAAGGATGAAAAGTATCATTGCCAAAGTCTGAAACAGACCTGAATACTCACCACCAGCGACGATATCTTTAAAACTTTGAGGAATCATTCTATATATTGATTAAGTGAAAGGCAAGAGCTGAGGGAAGTACTGCCACAGCCCTTTGCCTTATGATTAGTTATTACTTGCTGTTTTTATTTCAGTGGTTTTAATATCTGTACCAAGCCTTTGGAGGTAAGCAATAAGAGCGGTGATTTCTCTTTCCTCTAACGGGATAAAGTCAGCACCCTTTTTAGCCTTTTCTTTCTCTATTGCTTCCTTGATATCTGGCGCTTCTTTGTAAATATCTCTTACAATACCTGCTGCTTGATTATTAGCCCAAGTGTTTGCAGAGTCTATCTCGGCTTGAGTATAAGGTATATCATAAACATCTTTCATAAACTGGATTTTATCTTGGGTAAGCGACCTGTCCAGCTTGTGAGCTATCAGCCAAGGGTATCTCGGCATAATAGAACGAGGAGATGTTAATCTTGGGTTATACATATGCTTGAAGTGCCAAGAACTTGGGTTCTTACCTCCTTGTCTGTGTAAGTCTGGCCCTGTTCTTTTAGAGCCCCAAAGGAATGGTCGGTCATAGACGAATTCACCTGCTTTGGAATATTGTCCGTTTTTACCATTAAATCTTACCACTTCATCACGGAATGGACGAATCATCTGAGAGTGGCAAGAATTACAACCCTCACGGATGTAGAGGTCTCTGCCTTCCAGCTCGAGAGGAGTATAAGGCTTCACCGCTGTGATGGTAGGCACATTTTCCTTTACGAGCAAAGTAGGAACAATCTCTAAGAAACCACCAATAGCCAATGCAACAAATGAAAGAATACTGAAAAGAAAAGGCGTTCTCTCTAACCAAAGGTGATAGCCTTCGCTTTGTTTTCTGTTTTTACTGATTCGAGCCAATGCAGGAGCTTCCGCAGGAACTTCTTTCTGGAAAGAGCCCGCTCTTACAGTAGCAATGACATTAACTACCATTAGAATAGACCCTGAGAGATAAAGTACTCCACCTAAGAATCTCATCTTATAATAAGGGAGAATTGCAGAGACTGTATCTAACCAGTTTTTCCATACAAGGGTACCATCGTCATTAAACTCTTTCCACATCAAGCCCTGAGTAAATCCAGCGATATAAAGCGGGATAGCATAGAATATAATCCCCAATGTACCTAACCAGAAATGCCAGTTTGCCAGTTTAGTAGACCAGAGTTTGGTTCTCCACATAATAGGAATGAGGTAGTAAATCATACCGAATGCTATAAAGCCATTCCAGCCGAGCGCACCAAGATGCACATGCCCGATAACCCAGTCCGTATAGTGCCCAATCTTATTTAAAGTTTTAGTTGCCAGAATAGGTCCTTCAAATGTAGCCATACCATAGCAGGTAATCGCCACTACAAAGAATTTAAGGATAGGATTATCCCTCACCTTATCCCAAGCGCCTCTCAGGGTAAGGAGACCATTAAGCATACCTCCCCAAGAAGGAGCGATAAGCATTACTGAAAAACCTGTTCCCAATGCTTGAGCCCAGCCTGGTAAAGCCGTATACTGAAGGTGGTGAGGCCCCGCCCAGATATATACGAATATTAATGACCAGAAGTGGATGATAGATAATTTATAAGAGAATACAGGTCTATTGGCTGCCTTTGGAACAAAGTAGTACATAAGACCCAAAATAGGCGTTGTAAGAAAGAATGCCACAGCATTATGCCCATACCACCATTGTACCAAGGCATCTTTTACCCCTGCATATGCAGAATAGGATTTCCAGCCAGTAAAGGATAATGGGACTTCCAAATTATTAAAAATATGAAGCATTGCTACTGCAATCCAAGTACCTATGTAGAACCAGATAGCAACATACAAGTGGCGAACCCTCCTCTTGGCAATGGTTCCAAACATATTGATACCGAAAATAACCCAGGATATAGTGATGAGAATATCGATAGGCCATTCGTGCTCAGCATATTCCTTAGAGGTATTAATCCCCATTAAGAAAGTAATCACCACAGCAACAATCATAATTTGCCAGCTCCAGAAATGTATCCAAGAAAGCGTATCACTAAACATTCTTGTTTTGAGCAACCTTTGCATTGAGTAATAAGCCCCTGCAAAAATGCAGTTCCCAACGAATGCAAAAATCACTGCCGAAGTATGCAGCATTCGGATTCTCCCAAAGCCAAATGCACCGTGAGTGTCAATTAATCCTTGAAGCCCTCCTGAACCTATTTCCCTTAAACTCTTAATCGTAGGGTCATCAGTACCAAAAATAAACTCTGGTAATTCAGGATAGAAAAGCATAAGTGCAGCCGTGAGTCCTAACAAGAAGCCTACAACCCCAAAAATGATTGTAGCATAGAGGAAAGCTCGCACAATGCTGTTGTCGTAACTAAACTTTTGTACTTCCATATAAATCTATTTTATTTTTTCTCGTTGTTTAATTCGTGGTTTTCATTTTGTTTTGCTTCATCATCAAATAAAATTCTCACAGCAGGAGACTCATCATCTTCAAACTGCCCCTTTTTTACATTTATAATAAATACAATAAGGAAGATTAAAGCCAATGACACGCTACACAATATCATTAAGTATAGAATATCCATCTGTTTCAGAGTATTTCGAGGCAAAATTAATGAAAGAATTGATTTTATTAAAGGCAATAAAACCCTGATTAATTGATATAAACTATAACGAAAATAGGGATAATCTATGTTGATTGTTAATTATTTTTAGTCTATTTTATGATTAATGAAATCGATAAATTTAAAATAATGATATACTGCTAATTATATTATAATAAAGGAAAAATCGAATGAAAATACAGCTTCATAAAAAAAGCATATCACTTCTCTCTTAGAGGGAAGTGATATGCTAAATATCATCATTTTTTATTATGCTATACTCTACATAAATAAAAGATATTTAAGTCTTTATATCTTTATTTTACAGGTTCAGGATTACCTAATGAGAGCATTAAAGCTTTGTCTATTTTCTTCTGTGAGGCATATTGAGCACCACATACTAGACTTGTGAACAAATAGCTTCCTTTCTCTACTACTATAGAGTTTTCTTTTTTAGTAGGAACAGGGAGACTGTATTTCTTACCACCAGCTCCCTCCATACGCACGATAATATTACAGTCGGAAGTGTTTTCTATCATAACAACCGCCTCTTTAGAAGACGGGTCATTATCAAATAAAGAGTTAAGTAGATTCACAGATTTTTTCTTCTGCTCTGCAGGAGATATGGATATAAGCTTATTAAATTCTGCTTCTTCTGGATTTACATAATTTGCTGTACCTGCAGCCATAGCTACTGCAGAGCCAGAGTTTCCGTGCTGATATTGCTTATAGATATTTTTAGCATCATCTTCCGTCATATTACTGCTGTTAATGAGATCTTCTTTAATCTTGGCAACTTGTCTTTCACGGATTTTTGCACTAAACTCCTGAAAAGTCATCTTGGTAGATGGATGCTTTTTTAGTGTAGCAAGCATATCCTGCATTTGCGATACCCTTTGGTCAAAAGGAAAAGCATTCTGTATGTACTCCTCAAGGAGTTGCATAAGTCTTGGTTTTAATACAGCTCTCCTTTGGTCGTTAGGTGCTGCATCTCTTAGAAAGGCATCAAGTTCGTAAATATTATAACTCTTCATAATATTACGATAGTTTTTCTTTTGGCTCTGAGCACCCACAAATACAAAAGAGAATATACCTAAAATTAATAATAACTGTTTCATATCATTTGCTTTTTAATTATTTTCTTTAAGAACTCTATAATAATATTTTTATTTTACTTGAATACTCAATTCATCCAATTGCTCTTGATGTACAGGAGACGGAGCGTCTATCATCACATCTCTTCCTGAATTGTTTTTAGGGAAAGCGATATAATCACGAATCACTTCATTCCCATCTAAAATAGCAACCAATCTATCAAAACCAAAGGCCAAGCCGCCGTGTGGAGGCGCTCCGTATTTGAAGGCATTCATCAGGAAACCAAACTGAGCTTCAGCATCTTCTTTGGTAAAGCCTAATAAATCAAACATTTTGGATTGAAGCTCTTGATTAAAGATTCTGATTGAGCCACCACCGATTTCATTTCCGTTGAGAACCAAATCATAAGCATTAGCTCTAACTTTCCCAGGCTCTGTTTCTAAAAGAGGGATATCCTCCTCTTTTGGTGAGGTGAATGGATGGTGCATAGCGTGGTATCTTCCAGTTTCTTCATCCCATTCGAGAAGAGGGAAGTCTACTACCCATAGCGGAGCAAACTCATTGCCCTTTCTTAAGCCTAATCTATTGCCGAGCTCCATTCTAAGAGCCGAAAGCTGAGCACGAACCTTATTGGTTTCTCCACTCATTACGAGAATTAAATCTCCTTTTTTAGCATTAAACTTATCCGCTATACCCTTTAAATCCTCCTCGTTATAGAATTTATTCACAGAGGAAGTGAGGGTTCCATCTTCTTGATACTTAACCCAAACCATTCCGCTTGCGCCGATTTGTGGGCGCTTTACCCAGTCGATAAGCTCATCTATTTGCTTCCTTGTGTAGTCCGCTTTTCCTTCTACATTGATACCTACTACGAGTTCTGCTTCATCAAATATTTTGAAATCTTTACCTTTTACAACTTCATTGAGCTCAATGAATTCCATTCCAAAACGAATGTCTGGTTTGTCATTACCATATCTTTTCATTGCCTCATCAAAGGTCATTCTTGGAAAGTCACCAATGGTGTTGCCTGTAATTTCTTCTAAAAGTTTTTTAGCCAAACCTTCAAAGACTTTCATAATATCTTCCTGCTCCACAAATGCCATTTCGCAGTCTATCTGTGTAAATTCGGGCTGGCGATCGGCACGCAAATCCTCATCTCGGAAGCATTTCACAATCTGAAAATACTTATCCATCCCTCCTACCATAAGCAGCTGCTTAAAGGTCTGCGGAGACTGTGGCAAGGCGTAGAACTGCCCCTGATTCATCCTACTCGGTACGATAAAATCCCTTGCTCCTTCGGGAGTAGATTTAATTAATACGGGAGTTTCAACTTCTATGAAACCCTGCTCTGAAAGGTAATTTCTAACTTTTTGAGCGATTTGATGTCTGAAAATTAATTTATCCTTTACGGGATTTCTCCTGATGTCCAGATATCTGTATTTCATTCGGAGCTCCTCACCGCCATCGGTTTCGTCTTCTATGGTAAAAGGTGGAAGCTGAGATTCATTAAGAATATGTAGATTTTCAACTAATATTTCAATTTCCCCCGTTGGGATTTTAGGGTTTTTAGAAGTTCTTTCTATTACTTTACCTTCTACTTGAATAACAAACTCGCGCCCAAGTTTTTTTGCTTTTTCGAGTAAGTCTTTGGACGACCTTTCTTCATCTAAAACAAGCTGAGTGATGCCATATCGGTCTCTCAAATCTACCCAAATCATAAAGCCTTTGTCTCTGATGGTCTGCACCCAACCAGCAAGGCTAACGGTCTGATTTAGATTTTTTAGAGACAGCTCTCCATTAGTATGTGTTCGGAACATAATTGATTATTTTTTATCTCCCTCTTTTTAAGAAAGTAAATGCAAATATATTATAAAAATCCCTTTTTCAGCAAAGAAAAAGGGATTTCTAAAACTTGAGTTCTAAATACTCATCTATTTAACGATAATCTTTCTGGTTTGAGAGGCTCCACCGTAAGATACTTTTAAAATATAAGTCCCTGTGGATAGAGATTGGAGGTTGATTTCCTTTTTATAAAGCCCTGTTTGGTTAGAAAGAGTAGTTTCATATACTTTTTTACCACTGAAGTCGTAGAGTTCTGCTGTACCTTTATTGTTATCCTTTTCTTTTACATCAAAAAGTAGGGTAGCTTTTTTATCTACAGTAGGATTTGGATAGATACCAAAATCAGCTTTTTTATTTAAGTCTTGTACACCGAGCTCTTCAGTGATGTTTTTATATTTAAAGGATAGGTTACCCGTAACTGAACCACTCATTCTGGTAAAGTACATTCTATAGTAATTAGCACCTTTTTTTACATAATAGACATAGCGATCTTTTAATATGAATTGAAAAGAATTACTATCAAAATTTTTCCAGTCATGCCCGATTGTGGTAATCATATCAGAAAATTCAGATTCCTTAGGCTCATCAAATTTAACGGTTGCTTGAGTTTCATCTGTATGTTTGGCAACTCTAAGGTTAAGATTTTGCACAGCTCCTACAGCATATAATCCTATGTCATTCAAATGGTATCTTTCAAACATTAAGTCCCAAGTGGTATCATTAGGCTCTGCATTATTAATAATGAGGTCTCTTTCCCTAGTACTATGTTTATAAAACTGGTAATAATCAAACAATGCTTTTCCCTCTCCTTTCGGAATAGTAAATGTTCTTGTTGCTCCCCATTCATTTATCCCAGCACCAGTCCAAAAAGCATATTTAATAAGATAGTCTCCTTTTTCACTTCTCTCTTCAATCATAAACTTTCTGTATTCTGGGTATTGGCTGTAATTATGCTTAATGATGAAAATCTTATTTCCTTTTATTGTATTCTCCTTTTCTTCCCACCATTTTACTTGCTGTAGAGCTCCGTTATAGACTTTATCGGTTTCATTTGGGTTATATAGCGCCTCCTTTTCCTTACCAGCAACTATATCTTCTGCATTTCCTATTTTATCCCAATCGCTTATATCATTACTTACCAGATAGGCAGACATTCCATTCATATCATTAAGCCTTGTACCCACTTCCTTACCTCTATAGAAAGCAATATCCCAGTTTTTTGCTCTTCTATTTTCAATAGCTCCATTATCAAAATTAAAGTATGCTCTTTCATAGTAATTCTGTTTAAGAGAAAGATTTACAGTAGAGTAGCCATTCTCGTCTGTATTTTGTGCAAATGCGCTAATAGAAGTACTTGCTACAAGAGCAATAGAATAAAATAAGTTTAATTTCATTGTCTTTTAATTTTTTTTAATAATGGGTACAAATGTACATAATAATCTTACATTAGTCTAATTATTTGGACGTAATGGGTTATGAATGTATGAATACACGGTAATCAACGGGGTTGAGTGCATAGTAAATCAAAGACTATGATTTAAATCATAGTCCTTATTTTATATCATCTTTTAGGTTTTTCTTTCCTTTTTTATCCTCTCTGCTAATGTTAGGATATTTCCTAAGCATATCTTCAAAGAGGTTATCATCCAGTTTTAATGCTTTTTCTAAAGATTGTTTACCCTCAGACTTATTATTCAAGTTGTAATAAGCATTGCTCAGTTGATAGTAGAGCTCCGCCCGCTGATGCAGGTTAAGCGCCCTATTAATTACTGTTACTGCTTCTTCATATTCCTCTATAAGCATTAATACTTCTGCGTAGGCATACCAGTTATAGAAGCCTTCGGGTTCGGTTTCAGTGATTTTTTTAAGGCATTTCAAACTGTCTTCAAAACGGTTAGAATCGATATAGAGAAAAGCCAGCCTCTTGTAATACTCAATATTATTTTCATTGAGGGAAATCGCTTCTTCTGTATAATAAATCGCTTCTGCCACACTCCCTATTTGTTCATACAAAAACGAAAGCTCTACCATAGAAAGATAAAACTGAGGGTCTTCTTTTAGAGATTCCTTAAAGGTGTGTATGGCGTTGAGAATGCTTTTCATCTCTTTATAGCAGAGCCCTATTCGGTAGAAGGTATACGCTTTTGTGTATTCTTGGAGTAGCATTTCCTGATAGGTTTCTATTGCTTTCTCCCAATCTTTCATCGCTTCGTAGCAAGCTGCTTTATTAGAGTAGATACCTACTGCTTCACTGTTGATGGCTAAAATATAATTAAACCCTTTGATCGCTTCTCTGTAATTCTTCCTGTTGAAGTAGAACTGCCCATACTCAAACCAAGCAGTCTCGGAATAAGGGTATTTATCGAGATAGGAATTTAAAAATTCTATTGCCTCTTTGGGTCTTTTCAATTTTGCATAGCAAGACATTATGTTTTCGAGTGGGTAGGCATCATTTGGGTCTGCTTCCAAAGCGTTTTTATAGTAGTTTAATGCAAGAAAAGGTTCATCTAAATTTATATACTCATCAGCGATGAAGTTGTAGAGGAAATTTTCTTCCTCACCATATTCCAATGCTTTTTTGCAATAATCTATCGAGCGTTTTGGGTTTCCAAGGCTGGAATAATATTTTGCACAGCAAACCAAGAAATCCATACTGTCCATAGAGATTTCCTGCAATTCGTTGATTAATTTTTTTGCCTCAGAATATTGCTCCAATTCCAGCAGTACTTCCAGGCGTTTTGTTTTGATTTCAATAGAGTTTGGGTGTAGCCTGGAGGCATACCGCACAGCAAGCTCAGCATAGTTTATATCTCCTATTTCAAGGTAATAGATGATAATATCTTCCAGCTCATCCGTATCAAAATAATACTCGTCATTATTCCCCAGCATTTCCTCAAAACGTTGAACGAGCCCATTTTCTAAAAATTCTTCTTCCAAATTATTTGTTTTAAATCAATGATAAGAGATGTAAAATTTCTTTATCAATGCTGCAAATGTAAGCAGATTAAAATTAATACTCTCTTAAATGAATATTTAAAAATTAATTGAACTATCCCTAAACAGTGATAGCTCAATTAATATATTAAGAAAAATCTCGCGATGCCTACGCTATGATAAGTTTGATTTCATTAATAAAGCGATCCGCCAGCTCATCGGCTTCTTTTTGGGTTTTCGCTTCGGTGTAGATGCGGATAATCGGCTCTGTGTTGGACTTTCGGAGATGCACCCAACCGTCAGCAAAGTCTATCTTCACGCCGTCTATTGTGGAGATTTCCTCATTGCTGTACTTTGTTTTCAGTCGTTCTAATACCTTATCTACATTGATTTCTGGGGTGAGTTCTATTTTCTTCTTGCCCATAAAATAAGCGGGATAAGTCGCCCTAAGCGCCGATACCGTTTTATTCTCCTTTGCCAAGTGGGTGAGGAATAATGCCACCCCTACGAGCGAATCCCTTCCATAATGCAAATCTGGATAGATAATCCCGCCATTGCCTTCACCACCGATAACGGCGTTTTTCTCTTTCATTAGATGGACTACATTTACCTCGCCAACGGCACTGGCAAAATAACCAGACCCGAGACCACTCGCCACATCTCTCAGCGCTCGGCTCGAGGAGAGATTAGATACCGCCACACCTTTTTTATGCCTCAATAGATAATCGGCTACGGCTACCAGCGTATATTCCTCACCAAACATCTCGCCCGTCTCGTCTATCAGTGCTAATCTATCCACATCGGGGTCTACCACGATGCCGAGGTCGGCTTTCTCCTTCTTCACCCGTTCGCAGATGTCTGTCAGGTGCTCTTTTAGCGGCTCTGGATTGTGTGGGAAGTCTCCATTGGGCTCGCAGTAGAGTTTCACCACTTCGCAGCCGAGCTTTTCAAGCAGCGGAGGGAGCGCCAGCCCACCAGTGGAATTAACGGCATCAAGGACTACCTTGAATCTCTTTTGCTTCACAGCCACTGTATCTACCATCGGCAGGGCAAGGATTTTCTGAATATGAATATCAAAGCCATCTTCTCTATTTTCGTACTTACCGAGAGCATCTACTTTGGCATAATTAAAATCTTCGCTTTCGGCGAGGGCTAATACCTCAGCGCCGTTTTCAGCATTGATAAACTCACCTTTCTCGTTGAGGAGTTTCAGTGCATTCCATTGTTTTGGGTTATGGGAAGCGGTGAGGATAATCCCCCCATCGGCTTTTAGCTCTGGAACCATCACTTCTACTGTTGGTGTGGTGGATAGCCCAAGGTCAATCACATTAATCCCTAACCCTTGCAAAGTAGAGGAAACCAATGCAGAGACCATTTGCCCTGAGATTCTTGCATCTCGCCCAATAACGAGGCTCAGCGCTTTCTTTCCTTTTTTGTTTTGGAGCCAAGTACCAAACGCAGAGCTGAACTTCACCACATCGAGAGGGGTAAGGTTCTCATCTACTCTCCCACCAATCGTACCTCGTATTCCTGAAATAGATTTTATTAAAGACATAAAAATATTGCTTTTAAAAATGTATGCAAAAGTACTTAAAAAACTCCACACCTTGCAGGTGTCGCACCCACTCGCGTAGGGAGCACTTAGGAATAATCGCCCCACCGGCTACGGTGTAAGTGCTCCCCACGCAGTGGGGGATTGCTGCAGTGTCCAGAGGCGATGGTAGATGCCCTGCTGGGCAAGGAGTTCTTGGTGAGTGCCTCGTTCGGCAATACTTCCTTCTTCAAGTACGAGTATTTGTTGGGCTTTACTGATGGTAGATAGCTTATGTGCGATGACTACTACGGTCTTTTCCTTTACGAGTTCTTCTATTGCCTGCTGTATATAGACTTCATTTTCTGGGTCAAGGCTTGCGGTAGCTTCATCTAAGAGTACGATAGGAGCATCTTTTAGGAGTGCTCTTGCGATGCTGATGCGTTGTTTTTGTCCACCTGACAGCTTACTTCCTCCTTCGCCTACGGGGGTATGTAGCCCCTGTGGTAGCTCATCTGCAAAGGAGAGGACTTGTGCTCGCTCAGCGGCTGAGTGTATTTCAGCTTCGGTAGCAGTGGGTTTGCCGACCTTAATATTATTATAAATAGTATCATCAAAGAGATAGACCTCTTGGAATACTTCGCTGATAAGCCCATAGAACTTCTCTTGGCGTATGTTTCGCACATCAATGCCTCCAATGCGTATCGTTCCGCTATTCACATCCCAGAAGCGTGCGATGAGGGAAGCGATGGTCGTCTTTCCCGAACCTGAATGCCCTACAAGTGCCGTCATTGAGTGCTCAGGTACGCTAAAACTAAGCCCTTTCACCATTAGTTTATCTTCTAAATAACCAAAATCTACATCCTCAAAACTAATGTCATAGCTTGTTGGGAAATCATCTTTAGCGGTCTGCATTGTTGGTTCGTTCAGTACGCTAATCACCCGTGTCATACTCTCGTTCATATAGCGAATCATCAGGTAATCTACCAGCAGTACTTTGATTGGGCTATAAAGCGTATAACCTAAGATAAGGAAAGTGAGCAGTACGGGTACCGTAATCTGATGATGGGTAAGATAATAGATTCCGAGTGCAATCATCACCAAAAAAGCAAATTCCAATAGGATAAACGAGAGGGTAACGCTCGGTCCTGGTATGGTTTCCAATCGAATGCTCTTACGCTTAAGGTCGGCATACATCGCTATAAGATGTTTATAATTCTCTCCTGTGTATCCATAAGATTTCAGGTGGCGTATGCCCTGTACATACTCTAAAAATTGTGCGGCAGATTTATTTCGTGCCTGCACTTGCCCTTTACTCAGCTGTAGCTTATCTACGATATAAGCACCGCCTTTGATGAATGGGTAGAGCAGCGGTAGGGCTGCCAGTAGGCAGAGCGTCAGTTGCCAATTGCAAAAGAAAAGGAAGCCCGAGAGCATTACAGTACCGAAGATGGCTGCACAGAGATTCCCAAAACTATGGCTAAAGATATGCTCAAAAGTAGCTACATCTTGTAAAATAACGGCTCCAATCTCACCTGGGTCTCGTTTCTTGAAAAATCCGAGTGAAAAGCCTTGTAACTTATTCCCCAGAAGTATGCGTACCGTTTTACCTATGCCATATACCCAAAGGTTAGAGCTTATCATAGCACGAGCGGCTACGAAAAGCTGCACGATAAGCAAAACGAGCATTGAGAGGAGTACAGAATACATCACCCACATTCGGGGTTGAGGAGAAAAGAGCTCCCAGAGTACTACGAGTAAAAATCCTGAAGGCGCTGCCACAAACCAGCTGTGGATAATCTGTAAAAGTATCGTTTTGCGCGTACCCTTAGGGTCTAACGAAGTAATATATTTAATGTTTTTATACATAATTTTCTTTTTTCTTTGAGTGATTTCTATTGTCCCATTTGCCAGCTCGATGCCCTTTGATGTGCCTCCCACATTCTGCGGTACAGCGCTGAATTTTCTAAAAGCTCGGTGTGCGTACCTGTGCTGTTTATTTCCCCTTTATCAAAAACGATAATCTGATCTGCATCTGTAATCGTACTGAGGCGATGCGCAATAATCATTACCGTCTTATGATGAATCAGCTTTCTAATGACCTGCCGTATCTTGTGCTCATTCTCTGGGTCGGCAAAGGCAGTGGCTTCATCCAAGATAAGAATAGGAGCATCTTTGAGCATAGCTCGTGCAAGCTGGAAGCGTTGCTGCTCACCTCCGCTCAGGTGCACTCCATCTGCCCCGAAAGGCGTATCATAGCCCTGAGGGAGGCTGAGTATCAGGTCGTGAATTTGTGCCGAGCGGGCAGCATTCTCTATCTCTTCGCGGCTTTTATCCATTCCCATACGGATGTTCTCATACATCGTCTGCTGAAACATAAAGCTGTCCTGAAAAACAAAAGAAACCTGCTGCATCAGTTGCTCAGGGGGGAGCGAGCGTATATCCACTCCTCCAATACAAATCCTGCCCTCTTGTATGTCCCAAAACCGTAGCAGGAGCTGTGCTACTGTGCTCTTCCCTGCACCTGATGGGCCTACCAAAGCGGTAAGCGTGCCTTCTTTGCACTCAAAACTGAGGTTGTGGAGTACTTTATGCTCACCATCGTAGGCAAAACTTACATTCTCAAAACGGATATTATAGCCCTCTGCAGGCGGATGGCTCTCATTAGAATAGCTGAGCTCTGGCTCATTGAGAATACCATCGATCTGCTGTACTCCCCGCTTGATGAGCTCTAACTGCATCACCATATTGCTCATCACCAGCACAGGGCGGATATAGCCCGTACCCAAGATAAGGAAGAGCATCAGGGTAGCGAGGCTAAGCCCATTGTGGAAGTAGAGGTAGAGCCCCACCGCTAATACAGGAAGTATGGCATTGCTTGCAAAGCTCATAAAGACAGCAAAAGGTGTGGAGCTCGTGCGAATCCATTCGCTGACGAAATAGTGGAAATTCTTCACCTTTACGCCGTATTTTTCAAAACTTTCGGCGGACTGCTGGAAGATCTTCATCACGGGGATAGCGCGTACATACTCCACAATGCCCGCATTCATCTCCTCGAGCGAGGCGTTGTATTGATCCACGAGCTGTCGCTCTTTCTTGGAGGCGAAGAGCGGTAGCAGTATCCCCAGCAGGACTAAGGGGAAGAGGCTTGCGAGCGCCAACCGCCAGTCCTCACTAAAAAGATAGGCAATCGTTACAAGTGGCAGTACGATAGCCTTTACAAAATCAGGAATTTGATGAGCGATGAAGGTCTCGATGCGCTCTACATCATCGGAAAGGATTTTCTTAAACACGCCCGAGTTGCGGTGGGTCAAGTATCCCATCGGCAATTTGCCCACTTTTTCAGTGATTCGTTTTCGCAAACCGAAGAGGATATTAAATGCTGCAATATGCGAGAGCATACCCGAGAGCAAAAAGGCAAGCATACTGATGAGCACCGCAAATGCTGCCCACCATAGATAGCGGTCTATTGTGCTAAAGTCTGGACTGCTGTGGGTAATCTCGCGCAAAATATAGAGCACTAATATATAAGGAACCAAGCTGAGGAGGACGAATACTCCCGCTAAAATACAGGAGCCGATGAGGAGCCCTTTGCGCTCGCCTGCTATTTCTAAGAGCCGTTTCATTATTTATTGATTAATAGTAGGTGTTGTTCGTAGTTTTTGGGTTGTCTGAGAAAAAAAACCTCCCTTTTTTTATGGTAAAGAGGGAGGCTGAGTTTCATTTGTTCGCAATCCCCTTAGGGTTTTGGGTCTTTCTTTTTGCTGGGGATTACCTCTCGTTTAAAGTGGGCTATCTCGGTGTTTAGGTAGTCGATAAAGTCCTCGTAAGGGGCAATTCCTTCTATCAGGGCAAGGGCATTGACCATTTTTACGAGTTCTCGGTAGGCGTTGTCAGAGTTTTTTCTGGCTTGTTTCAGTGCGCCTACTGCTTGGGTTGAGCGTTCGTCGGTTCGTTTGCTGGTCAGCCTGCGGACTTTCTCGTTTGCTATTTTCAGTTCGGCCACGAATGCTGTAAGCGAGAGGGTAGTGATTTGCGGGGCGTATTTCGTCTCCAAATCATCAATAAAGTTGAGGAGCATTCCTGTCTCTTTATCCAACTGGTCTTGAGGGTTTATGGAGTAGTCCTTAATGTGCTGCCACAGTTCCTTTGCAGCGACTTCTATGGAGGCTACGGGGAGTTTTCTATAGCCATCCACCACTTTTTTATAGCCCGAGTAGATGCTATCTCTCAGCTCATCAGCGGCGGCGATATCGTCTGTAATGAGGGATTTCTGGGAGAGGAGCATTGCCTCGTCTTCTTTGTTCAGGGCATCGTTCAGGTTAGTTGCCAGCGCGCCCAATTTTGTTTTGAGGGTGTTATTGCTTTGCACCCTATCATTCACATTCTTAATAAACATGAAATGCGCTCCGTTGTTTAGTCTTACTAAACTGATGTCATTGATGTCTTTCATAATAGTATCATTTAAAAAAAGTTAGATATGAGAATTTTCTTTGAGTATTTCCATTAACTCACAGTACAAAGGTATAAAAACTTTTGATATTTATAAGTTATATAAATAAAACAACCTGTTTTCAAGTGAATATTGATTATCCGAAACTTAAAAGCAACAAGATTCACGCGAATTTTCCTCCGATGAGAAAAATATTAGCAAGATTCACGCGAATTTTCCTCCAATGAAAAAAATATTGACAAGATTCACGCGAATTTTCCTCCAATGAAAAAAATATTGACAAGATTCACGCGAATTTTCCTCCAATGAAAAAAATATTGGCAAGATTCACGCGAATTTTCTTCCGATGAGAAAAATATTGACAAGATTCACGCGAATTTTCCTCCAATGAGAAAAATATTGGCAAGATTCACGCGAATTTTCTTCCAATGAAAAAAATATTGACAAGATTCACGCGAATTTTCTTCCAATGAAAAAAATATTAACAAGATTCACGCGAATTTTCTTCCGATGAGAAAAATATTGACAAGATTCACGCGAATTTTCTTCCGATGAGAAAAATATTGACAAGATTCACGCGAATTTTCCTCCAATGAGAAAAATATTGACAAGATTCACGCGAATTTTCCTCCGCACCGTAGCCGGTGAGGCAGCTACAGCGTGGCAGGCACTTAGCCACGGTGTGGCAAGCGATTATTTCTAAGTATGCTCTATGCAGTGGGTGGATGGGGCGATTATTTTTAAGTGCGCCCCACGCCAGTGGGTGGGAGAGGGTTTAGGGGTGAGAGTTTAGGGCAAAGTTTTATGAGCATCCGCAGCCTTTGTCGCAACCTTTATTATTTTTTGAGGAAAAGGTGTTTTTAATCTTCCTGTAAATGGAGTAGCACGCGAAAATAACGACCAATGCGAGCAATATGTACTGAAAAACTAATGAAATTTCCATCTTGTTTAGGGTTTTTTGTTATTTAAAAATCTGATAGACGAAGAGAGAGGCGATGTAGGCAATCCCCGTCATCCCGACCAGCTGAAGGAGGGTGAGCTTTATGCTCTTCGTTTCCTTATAGACGATGGCAATGGTAGAAATACACTGCATTGCAAAGGCATAAAACATCAGGATGGAGAGCCCTGTAGCGAAACTGAAGACCTTTGTACCATCGGGTTTGAGGTCGGCTTGCATTTTTTCTATAATCTTACCTTCGGGGGCGTCTTCATCTAAGCTGTAGAGGGTGGAGATCGTTGCCACGAAAGTTTCCCTTGCTGCAAAGCTGGTCAGAATACCTATACCCATCTTCCAATCGTAGCCGAGAGGTTCTATTGCGGGCTGTATCACGGCTCCGACCTGTGAAAGATAAGAATCTTTAAGCTCTACATCGGTGGCAACCCATTCATCTTGGTTTTTACTCTCCCCGAAATAGCTCAGCACCCAGAGGATAACGCTTACGGTGAAGATAACCTTACCCGCCCCAGTGATAAATGCCCAGACTTTGCTCAGTGTGAGCTTCAAATCCTCCCACCAGAGGGGCATTTTATAGGTTGGCAAATCCATCACGAGGAAAGAGGGTTGGTTAGACTTAATGACTTTTTTCAGTACGAATGCGGAGATGAGCGCCATTGCAAACCCGAGGAAATACATCAGCAGGAGCATTAATGCTTTGTAACTAATACCGAGGAAACTTTCATCTGGGATAATAAGGCTGATGATGATGCTATAAATCGGGAGACGAGCAGAGCACGCCATAAAAGGCGTTACTAAAATCGTGATGAGCCTTTCTTTTACATTCTCGATATTCCTTGCTGCCATAATCGCAGGCACGGCACAGGCGGTTCCAGAGACAAGGGGCACAATACTCTTGCCATTGAGCCCAAAGGGACGGAGGAGTCTATCCATCAAGAAGACAACCCTTGCCATATAACCAGAATCTTCGAGCACATAGAGGAGATAAAGGAGGATGAAAATCTGAGGTGCAAAGACCACAATAGCCCCTATACCTGGTATGATGCCGCTGGTGATAAGGCTATTGATAGGACCTTCGGGGAGGAGACTTTCTGTAAGCTCCTGTATAGCTCCAAAGCCATCTTCAATCCATTCCATAGGATATTGAGCAATGGAGAACACCAGCTGGAAGATGAGCAGAAGGAGCATAGTAAGGATGATATAACCCCAGAACTTATGCACGAGAACTTTGTCGAGCTTCTCGGTGAGGAGCTCTTTAAACCCTGCCTTTTTGGTAATAATCCCCGTGAGGATTTCATCTATATTCTGATAGCGCCTTACGGTCTCCTGTACCTGAAGCCTTTTGATATTAACACCCCTATCTTTTGATAGCGAGGAGGCATAATCTACCCACGCACGGTATTCATTCGAAGTGTCTAATACAGATTCTGAGATGAAACGCTTTTGCTCCAAAGGAATATGGAAAGAAGGAGTATCGGTAGATGTATATTCTGCATTGAAGAGGGATTCTCTAAGCTCATCTACTCCGATATTATCTTTAGCATTGGTGGTAATGACCTTTACGCCGAGCTTTTGCTCCAGCATATCGATATTTATGTCTATACCTCGTTTTTTCGCTTGGTCTATTTGATTAATGACGAGGATAAGGGGAATGCCCAAGTCCTGAATCTGGCGAAAGAGGAGCAAACCTCGCTTGATGCTGAGTGCTTCGAGGAGGTAGATAATGCCATTGTATTCGTTTTGGGAAGAGAGGAGCTTTTCGCTAAAAACCGCTTCATCTTTAGAAGTCGGATAGACACTGTACGAACCTGGGAGGTCTGTAATGATGACTTTCTCTTCCTTATAAATATAGTCCCCCGTAAGGCTGGATACGGTAACCCCCGCATAGTTCCCTGTTTTTTGTTTTCGGTTGCAGAGGGCATTAAAGAGGGTAGATTTACCCACATTTGGATTACCTACGAGGAGAAATTTTTTGGTATTTGAGGTGGTATTTGGTTGCATTATCTTTTATTTATCGTCGTTTTGGAAGGCTTATCGTTTTTCTTGAACGATGATGAACTCGGCTTCGGTTTTTCTAAGAGCGATTCGGCTCTTTTCCTGCCCAAACTCTATATACAGCGGTCCGCCAAAAGGTGCCTGATAAAGAATCCGAAATGCGGTATTGGGCAAGAGTCCCATTTCTATAATTTTTGAGGGCATTTGCAGGGAGTCATTATCATACCCAGTGATAATACCGTCTTGGTTAAGGGGAAATGTGCTCATTTTAGTGTCTGTATTCTTTTCCAAAACTGATGATTTAATGAACTGCAAATATAATCTATTCTAAATATTATCTAGGGGTCTGAGGGGTCAGAGACCCTTTTATTACTTTTCTTAGTGCTAAACCTCTATTTCTATTTTCTCTTTGCTCATTTCTCTTTTGGATATTGGATTATCTCAAAAATTCATCCGTATTTTCCTTTATTTATTAAATAAATTTTCAGCTTTCAGAAGGGCAATTCATTATCAAAACTGAAAAAAGTTTTTGCTTACATTTGCGTACTATTTTTAATAGATGAAGTACCTATTTTTTATACTTATCATACTGGGAGCTACAGCAAAAGCACAAGAAGAAAGAAGCCTACCAACAGGAAAGGACTCAATAGTGATAGACAACGGTGGGAAGGACTCAATAACGATATTCCGACCGACGATTGAGGACTATAAATTCAGAACCGAAACGGCGGATTTCCAAAGTATAGATACTACATTTACAGCAAGCAAAAGCTATAGCTATACCCAATATAACAACAGAGATAATTTTGGGAAAATACAGTTTAATAACATTGGAGCTGGATTTCATAGCTTGGTATTCAGACTAAATAAGGAACAAAACCTCAGCCTGCTACCGACGAACAAGAGCTACGCAATACAAGGCATTGACGATATAAAATACTACGATGTAAAGACTCCTACAACAGCTTTTCTCTACCATAATTCTATGAAAAACGGTGGAGCATTACAAACCCTTTACACTCAAAACTTCGGAAAAAGGCTGAACCTCGCAATAGAATATACAGGGCTGAGGTCTCAGGGATTTTATACCAACAGCCTGGCATCTAATAACAATATCACCCTATCTGGAAGGTACTTGTCCAAAGACGAAAAGTATCAGCTTTATGGTCATTTTATACATCAGAATATGGACAATGAGGAAAATGGCGGAATGAAAAACCCTCTACTCCTGAATGATGATAACTATACCAACAGGCAGACAATCCCTGTAAAACTGACGGACACTCACTCACAATTCTCTTACAGAAGATACTACCTTAGCCACAGCTTTTTACCTTTTAATAAGGAGAAACTGCCCTTTAAACTAACGCATAAGCTATATTATCAAATCAATAAATACTATTTCAATATAGGAAGTACAGATATAGCTGCCTTTAATAACTATGACACCAATAAAAACGGAAATACGAAGAAATACTACAACCAGCTAAGCAATACTTTTAGTCTTGTGTTTGACAGACCTGCATTTTATTTGGATGCAGGGTTGAGGCACCAGAATATTATTTTGGGAGCGGAGAGCTATACAGCAGATACGCCTTACAATGAAGAGAAAAAAGAAAACAGGCTGGGGATTATAGGAAACCTAAAAATCAATCTCTGGGATAAAGTAGGACTGCATTCTTCTTTGGAATACTCCAATGGAAAATCTTTTGGGAACTTCCTAAGAACCGATAACCAACTGAAATTTGAGCCCGTAAAAGATTTCTTTGTAGATGGGAAACTGCTGTTCCAGAGCTCAGCACCGAGCTTTAATTATTTGGTAAATCTCTCACCAGTGAATGGTTTTAACTATGGTTTTAGAGATTTTAAGAATGAAAATATATTAGAAATAGGCGGTAGAGCGGGGATTAAATGGTTTGATGCAGAATTTTTTGCTCGATATTTTAGGATAGAGAATTTTGCGTATTTCACCTCTGAGGGGCAGTCTGCCCAGAGCAGTTCCCCTCTCAACATTTCCCAAATAGGGGGCGAAGCTACACTAAGCTATAATAAATTTCACCTGAATATGCGGTTGCACTTCCAGCATAACCTATCGGAGAACGCATTATTCCCCAGCCCCAAATTCATCGGTAGGGCAAATCTGTACTACAAAACTTCAGCATTTAAAAAGGCAGCAGAGATTATGGGAGGCATAAAACTGTACTACTTTACAAAGTTTGCCTCAAGGGAATACGCACCGATATTAAACGAATTTATCCTACCCGCTAATGGATATAATATCGGTGGACAGCCCATAGTAGAAGCCTACTTTAATATGAAAGTAAAACGAATGCAAATCTACCTGGAAGGGCAGAATATCAGTACTACTTTTGCAAAAAACAAGGCTTTTACAGCACCGTATTATCCGCTCTATGATTTTAGATTAAATATCGGGATTATTTGGTATCTCTTCCACTAGTCTACTCATTAAACCTACAAACTATGCAAGCTCAATCCATAGAAATTCCCTTTCAAGATATAGATAGCATCCCCCTCTTAATTAAAGATTTTCTTAATCATAAGCTATCCGACTTCAGCAACTATACCTTCAGCTTAGAGAATATAAAAGAGAGAATAAAAGAGAAAAAGGAGGCATTTAGCACAGAAAAAAGACAGATACTTAGTCAGGTCTTAGCCGAGCAATACCAAGATTTTGAACTGACCCAAGCCCAAACGCAGAACTTAGAAGCACTAAAAGAATCGGATACTTTTAGCATTACTACGGGACATCAGCTGAATTTATTTACAGGTCCGAGTTTCTTTATTTACAAGATTCTCCAAACTATAAAAACAGCGGAATACCTCAACCAAAAGCTCGGAGAAAAGGTTGTACCTGTATTCTGGATGGCAAGCGAAGACCACGACTTTGAGGAGATTAACCACTTCAAAACTCCGTCTCATTATTACGAATTTAAAGCCCACTCTGGCGGAGCTGTAGGGAGGATAAAGGTGGAAGACCAGTCCTTTATTTCAGAATTTGAAAAGGAATTTAAGGATACTGTCTTTGGAACAGAACTTATCCTCTGGATGAAGGAAGCCTATGCCAAAGGCAATACCCTGAGCCAGGCAACGAGAAGCATTGCCCAGCGGCTTTTTGCCAGCTATGGACTGCTCTGTATAGATGGCGACCATCCACAACTGAAGCAGCAAATGACCAACATCTTCCGAGATGAACTCCTCCATCAATCCTTAAAGAGAGAGAGCCAAAGACTGGTAGATTTCCTCTCCCAAGATTACAAAAAAGTACAGGTAAATCCTCGCGACATCAACCTCTTCTACCTTACCAATACACGAAACAGAATTGAGCTACAGAATGAAAATTTTAAGGTTGTAGATACAGAATTGAGCTTTACAAAAAAAGAAATGCTGGCAGAGCTGAGCCATCCAGAACGCATCAGCCCCAATGCTCTAATGCGCCCGATATACCAGGAGACGGTACTGCCCAACCTCGCCTATATCGGGGGGAATGCAGAGATAATGTACTGGCTCGAGCTCAAAGACTATTTCCAGTACCTAAACCTGCCCTACCCTATCCTCATCCCCCGCAACTCAATGCTTTTCCTCACAGAAAAAACCCTAAAAAAAATCCATAAACTCGGGCTTAGTATTAATGATTTTTTCCGAAATTTTGCACAAGTCATCAGCGAACAGCTCCTGAAAAACCAACCCTTAGAAGCCCTCTTAAAGGAAAAAGAAAATACACTAAAAAAACTCTTTGGTGAGCTAAAAACAAAGGCATCTCTCACCGATATCAGCTTTAGAAACCTATTAGAGGCGGAGGAAAAAAGGCAAACAAAGTCCTTTCTCCGAATGCAAAAACGACTTCTAAAAGCCGAAAAAATAAAACAAAGCGAGCGCTTAGAACAGCTGGAGCGCCTCTTCTTGGAAGTCCACCCAATGCAAAACTGGCAAGAGAGGGTTATCAACTTCAGCTCCTTCTACGCAGATGAAGGGCAACAATGGCTAAAGACCTGCTACGAAAAAATGAATGTAGAGAAAGCAGTGGTTTGTGCTATAAGCAGCAATTGACTTCTGGAGAGTGGCAAATAGCAACTAGCTTCGCGCTATACGCTTCAGGCAGTAGGCGATGGGCAGTGCGTGATTAGTTTGTGAATAATCACCTGCCACGCTATTAGCTAAGTGCTACGCCAGTGGGTGGGGGTGGAGGATTTCTTTAAAAATCTTATCTTCGCCTGTGTAAAAAAGTGGGAGATTAGACAAAATAATAGATGACGAAAGAAAGGGAGTTTTCAGATTTAATAAAGGATAATCAAGGTTTGATTATTAAAATCTCCCGTATGTATACCCACTCTCAGGAGGATGAGAAGGACCTCTTTCAGGAGATTGTCCTCCAGCTGTGGAGGAGCTATGGTAGCTTTAAGGGAAACTCCAAAATCACCACTTGGATGTACAGAATAGCCCTCAACACGGCAATAACCCTCTTCCGAAAAAAATCCAGAACCATAAAAACCGATGAACTGCAAGATTTCCACTATAAAAAGGAGAGAGAAGAGGAGGATAATAGCGAGCAAGAACACCAGATTTCTACGCTGTACAGCGTCATAAAAATGCTACCAGATACCGAGAGGGCTATCGTAATGATGTATCTGGACGACCTACCTTACAAGGAAATCGCAGCAAACCTCGGGATAACCGAAGGAAATGCCAGAGTGAAAATGAACCGACTAAAGAAAACCCTAAAAGAACTAATGGAAAAGTATGGCTGATTTTGATATTGACAACCTAAAAAAACAATGGCAACAGCAGAATGCCACCTCCCAATACGCATCGGAGGACATCCGCTCTATGCTCAACCGAAAATCCAGAAACTACATTAAATACATCCTCTACATCAGTATTGTAGAGTCCATCTTGGTTTTCCTCCTCAATGCCTACGATATCATCTATGATAACGGGAACGATAATATCATCCAAATCGTTAATACCATCAATATAGCACATAATGAAACCTTAGACCTCTACTTCAATAGCTTTTACTGGCTGATGAAAATCGGTATGGTGATTACAACCTTCTACTTCATTTTCAAGTTTTACAAGAGCTACAAGAGGATTAATATAGAAGAAAACCTCAAAAATTTCATCTTACAAATCATCAGCTTTAAACGGACGGTCAATACCTTCATTATCTTCAACATCGCGTGGTTTGTCCTCGTCATTATTCTCATCTTCTTTTTCGTGCTGAGTATCGTCTTGCAGAGCGGCTCACAAGGGCACCGCACCGAGATACTCGCCATAGGGCTATTTTTCCTCGCTATGCTCTGCATCGGGACATTTATCGCGTGGCTCTACTACAAAATCGTCTATGGATTCATCATCGGCAGGCTCAAAAGAAACCTCGAACAGCTGAAAGAAATAGACGCCGACCCAACCCCCTGAAAAAAACGAGTGCAACGGCATTTTTTCATTTAAAATAAATACTCTACTTTTGTCCCCTATTTAGAGCCGAAACTCTTTATTATCGGCGATTTTCAAAAATTAAATTTAGAGAATATGGCATTCGAATGGTTTAAACGAAAGAATAAAAACATCACCACTTCCACTACCGAGAAGAAGGATGTACCAAAAGGTTTATGGCACCAGACCCCTACGGGAAAGATTATAGAATATGATGAACTCAAAGCCAATAACTATGTATCTCCAGAGGATGGTTTCCATGTAAGAATCGGGAGTAATGAGTACTTCTCCCTCTTATTTGATGACGAAAAATATACAGAGCTCGATGCCAAAGTACAGAGCATCGACTTCCTGAAATTTAAAGACACAAAAGCCTATTCCGACAGGCTAAAAGAGGTAAAAGCCAAAACCAAACTAAACGATTCCGTGCGCTGTGCAGTGGGTAAAGTCGGAGGTACAGAAATGGTGATTTCGTGTATGGACTTCGCCTTTATCGGCGGGTCTCTCGGCTCCGTAATGGGCGAGAAAATCGCCAGAGCTATAGACCACGCGATACAAAACCGCCTCCCGTTTATGATTATCAGCCAGTCAGGCGGTGCAAGAATGCAAGAAGCCGCCTTCTCACTAATGCAAATGGCAAAAGTACAGGCAAAACTCGCGCAGCTCTCCTGTGCAGGGCTCCCATACATCTCCTACCTTAGCGACCCTACCTTTGGTGGGATTACCGCATCATTTGCGATGACGGCAGACATCATAATGGCAGAGCCTGGTGCGCTGATAGGCTTTGCGGGGCCAAGAGTTATCCGCGAAACCATCGGTAAAGACCTTCCAGAAGGCTTCCAAACCTCCGAATTTTTACTCGAAAAAGGTTTCGTAGATTTCATCGTAAGGCGAACCGAAATTAAAGCCGTGGTCTCTAAAACCGTCAACCTACTCTACGAGAATAAATAAACTTTAAATGGTATATTTTCCAAACCTCTCTCTGTACGGAGAGGTTTTTTTATATTATATTTAAATCCCATTTCATCTATAAAATAAAAAAGGAGCCAAGTTAGCTCCTTTTATCAGTTTATTAACCTTTTATCACCATAATGCCCTATACAAAGATATTATTACAGTGCTCTATCTCATCTACAACTTGGCTAATAGGGTTCGGAAATTCACTTTTTCATCGATGATTCTTCTGAGGTCTTCTACTTTTACGCGCTCCTGAGCCATAGAATCTCTCTCGCGGAGGGTAACGGTATTGTCTGCCAGCGAATCGTGATCCACTGTGATGCAGAACGGCGTACCGATGGCATCCTGCCTTCTGTATCGCTTACCAATGCTGTCTTTCTCCTCAGAAATCACATTAAAATCAAACTTCAAGTCATTAAAAATCTTCTCAGCAAAGTCTGGAAGTCCGTCCTTTTTCACAAGCGGAAGGATGGCAGCCTTCACCGGTGCCAATGCCGGTGGGAGGGAGAGTACGGTACGCTCGGAGCCGTCCTCAAGCACCTCATCTTTAAGGCAATGGGAGAAGAGCGCGAGGAACATTCGGTCTAAACCGATGGAAGTTTCTACAACATACGGCACATAGCTTTCGTTTCTCTCTGGATCGAAGAACTGGAGCTTTCTTCCCGAGTGCTTTTCGTGAGCAGAGAGGTCAAAATTCGTTCTTGAATGTATGCCTTCGAGCTCCTTAAACCCGAAAGGAAACTTAAACTCGATATCAGTAGCAGCATTGGCGTAGTGCGCGAGCTTTTCGTGGTCGTGAAACTTATAATTCTCCTCACCAAGACCAAGGGCAAGGTGCCAGTTCATCCGTTTTTCCTTCCACTGTTTGTAGAAATCCAGCTCCGTACCTGGTGGCACGAAGAACTGCATCTCCATTTGCTCAAACTCTCGCATACGGAAGATGAACTGCCTTGCGACAATCTCATTTCTGAATGCTTTTCCGATTTGTGCAATCCCAAACGGGAGTTTATGCCTTGAGGTTTTTTGTACATTGAGGAAATTCACGAAAATCCCTTGTGCAGTTTCTGGTCTTAGGTAGATTTCCATTGCATTTTCGGCAGATGCACCGAGTTTTGTACCGAACATCAGGTTAAACTGGCGTACATCCGTCCAATTTTTAGAACCTGTATCAGGGTCTGCTATACCGAGCTCTTCTATTAGGGATTTTACATCGGCGAGGTTGTTATCATCAAGAGATTTTGCCATTCTGGAAAGGATTTTCTGCTGCTTTTCCCTGTATTCGATAACCCTTGGATTGGTTGCCTCAAACTGGGCTTTATCAAACGCTTCACCGAATCTTTTCGCGGCTTTTTCTATCTCTTTTTGTGCTTTATCTTCGAGTTTTGCACAGTAATCTTCTATTAAAACATCTGCTCTGAACCTTTTTTTTGAGTCTTTATTATCAATCAAAGGGTCATTAAAAGCATCCACATGCCCTGATGCTTTCCAGACGGTGGGGTGCATCAGAATTGCGGAGTCTATGCCCACAATATTCTCATTAAGCTGCACCATAGCCTTCCACCAGTATTGTTTTATGTTATTTTTAAGCTCGGCGCCGTTCTGCCCATAATCATAGACCGCCGAAAGCCCGTCATACACTTCACTTGACGGGAAAATAAAACCATATTCTTTAGCGTGGGAAACCACTTTTTTGAAAACATCTTCCTGTTTTGCCATCGTTTTTAAATTTCCCGCAAAAGTAATGAATTTTGAGTACTGTATGCTCTATTCACTCATTATTAAAAATTTGTATATATAAATTATTATTGGTAGATTTGCACTATACAATCCCCCTTAGTTGGAAAATACTAAGGCCCGCCCATTACTATAATGGGCTTATTTTTTTAGCCAATGGAAAAGCAAAAGGTTATTATCTATATTGATGGGTTTAATTTCTACTATGGTCTTAGGAGGAAAGGCTGGAAAAGGTATTATTGGCTAAATATTGTAAAACTATTTGAGCAATTTATTAGAGATAATCAAGAATTGGTTTGTATAAAATATTTTTCTGCAAGATCTACAGATAGCAAACAAGGACTTCGTCAAAATGCATTTTTTCAAGCGAATAAAGAAAATCCTAAATTTCAACTAATACTTGGAAAATATATAAAGAAAGAAATACGCTGCTTTAATTGTAATGATAAGCGATATACTTATGAAGAAAAGGAGACTGATGTAAGAATTGCTACTCAAATTGTTGCTGACTCTTATAAAAAGAAATGTGATATTGCTATTATAGTCTCGGCTGATAGTGATATGATTCCAGCAATAGAATTAGCCCAAGAAAACGGCACAAAGGTATTTGTATATTTCCCACCGGATCAGTGGTCTAATAGTCTTGATTTAATCTCTAATGGTAAATCTATTGATTTAACAAAATATGAGTCCAGATTTAAAAAATCTCTATTTGAAGATATCGTTATTCTAAAAAGAGAAAATAAATTTCCCCTCAATATACCAAAAGAGTGGAAAGAACATCAAGAGAAATCTCATTAATTATATCTAATTCTTTCTCTTCACTAAGAAATAAAGTACTAAAAGTAAAGGAGGTTTTCAAAATTTATATAATAAAAAAACAACCTATTAAAACCTCATTATATCAGTTCAATAGATTGCTTATTTCTTTTAATGCCTTTTTAGGGGCTTGTGGTAGCCTATAGGGGAATCGAACCCCTGTTGCAAGAATGAAAATCTTGAGTCCTAACCACTAGACGAATAGGCCAGCTTTATTTTGCGAGTGCAAAAATAAATCTTTTTTTTATTCCTGCAATAGACAGCTATATTATTTATATACTTTTTGAATCACTACATCTTTTATACCCTTATTTTCTAACTCTTTAATAGCAGTGACAACTTCTTCCAAAGAGGAAAATTTACCATAGGTATAATAGAATGTCCCGCTCTCCTTTTTTCGTTGTACTTCTTTACCAAGGATTTGAAGGAGAGGCGAATTAGAGCTCAGCTTTTCCTTAGTTACAGCAAGTTCAATAGTATAATAGCCCGTAGCCATCTTCTGCCCAGGGATAAAACCTACAGCAATTGCATTTCGGAAGCCTGCATCTTTAGCGGTTTTCAAGTTGCTATCCCTCACAGAGGCCAGATTGGTAGTAGCATAATAATACTTGTATATATTCCCTTCTTTTATTGTGAGGATATAGTTGAGCCCTTTCAATGCAGGGTCATTGCTCTGATAACGATAAGGAGAGGTCATCAATAAAATCCTGAAATCATTCTTTAATGGAACTTCTGCTGGCTTTTCTGGTTGCTTATCTTGCTGTGCTATGTTTCCTTTCCTGTCAATAATTTTTTTATAGCTGATAATTGCATTATAAATGCTCTCTGCTATTTCTTTCTGCCCCTTTTCGGAAGTCATATACGCTGCATCCTCATAATTGCTGAGGAAACCCATCTCTATAAGGATAGATGGCATTGCATTCCTGCGAAGGACATGGAGGTTATGCTGTTTTACCCCACGAGAGTAGCGATTATCTTTCTTTACGAAGTTCTCTTCTACCAAACCTCCTAAGATTAAACTCTTTTCCAAGTATTTACTCTGCTGTATCCTCAGAGCGATGAGAGATTCTGGGGAGTTGGGGTCATAGGAAGCAAAGGTCTGCCTGTCCTGCTCATCCAAGAAGATTACATCATTCTCTGCTTTTGCTACTTCGAGATTTTCTTTATTTTGATTAGGACCTTGCACAAAGATTTCCGTACCATTAGCAGTACTCCCTTTGGAAGCGTTCACATGTATGGATACAAACAAATCTGCATTGCTCTTATTGGCGAGGTTGGTACGCTCGGTAAGAGATGGATAAGTATCTATCTTTCGGGTATAGATTACCTTAAAATCTTTACTCTTCTCGAGCATTCTCCCTACTTTCAAGGTTACGGCAAGGGTGATCTCTTTCTCCATCACCATTCCTAAGTCTGAATAACTTCTCTTAGCACCTGTGTCTGTACCACCGTGACCAGCATCTAAGACTAAAACAAATTTTTTCTGGGCTCCTGCCAGCAAAAAGACTAATAATAAAACAACTGAAAAATATTTTTTAAAAGAATTTGTTTTAATATCCATTATCAGAATTTAAAAATATATTATTTTTGACGCCGTTAATCTTTAACTCATTCAAGCCAAAAATAGTGTCCAAAAATAGATTACATATTTTAATATTCCTAATTTTTAACAGTTTTTTAGCAATTTGCTTTGCACAAGAGACTACTAAAAATGAGGTTATTAATGACACTATTCCAAAGACTGACAGCCTACCTAACAAGAAAGAAGCATTAGAGGCTATCGTAAGATATTCTGCAGACAATATCCGCTCAGATATCCCTAAGAGAATGAGTTACCTGAATCATAATGCAAAAATCAACTATCAGGATATGACCATAGAGGCAGATTATATCTCTGTGGATTGGGATACAGGAAATATCTTCGCACGAGGGAAACTGGATGAAAACGGCAAACTCACAGAAACTGTAAAGACTACCCAAGGCGGTAAAACCTACGAAACCGATAGCTTTAATTTTAACTTTAAAGATAAAAAAGCAATAGCCTATAACACCCGTACAGAGGAATCTGGCGGAGTAATCGTAGCTGATAAAACAAAGAAAGTAAGCGACACGGTTTTCTACTTTCGGAGGGGGAGATATACCACAGACGAATACTTCATCCAGAAAAAAGATACTATTGCCGACTATTACCTTTTGGCTCCTCATATCAAACTACTAAAAGGGAAGAAAAACTCCTCAATCATCACAGGACCTATACAGATGTATATTGAGAAGGTACCTACACCTTTTGTACTGCCATTTGCCATACTTCCCTTTTCGGATAAGCGCTCTGCGGGAATCTTGATTCCAAGTTTTGGGGAGAGGGAAGCCGTAGGTTTCTACCTAAACGGGCTGGGCTATTACCAACCTCTTGGAGAGCATTTTGATTTGAAGATTCTCACCGATATCTATACCAAGGGGAGCTGGAACTTCCGACCAGAGGTAAATTACAAAAAAAACTACCGATATTCTGGGACTTTCAGTGCTGATATAGGTACCGTAGTGCAGGGGATAAAAGGATTAAGCGACTACTCCAAGACCAATAACTACCGTATATCGTGGAGGCACACTCAGGATTCCAAAGCAAATCCGTACTTTAACTTCTCTGCATCTGTAGATATGGTGAGCAGCTCTACATTCTATAACCAGTCGCTCAACAACAATTATATCTTTAATAAAAATGTACTAAACACACAGCAAAACTCCAGTATCAGCTTTACAAAAAGATTTCTGAAACTCCCCTTTACCATAACGGGCTCTGCATCCTATTCTCAAAATCTGAATACAGGACTGGTCAATCTCCGATTGCCTCAGCTCAATGTAGCTATCAATCAATTCTATCTCCTCAAACCAAAGAATGGTGCCATCCGCGAAGGATTATTAGAAAATATCAATGTAAATACAGGGCTCAACTTCTCCAATTATGTAAATACAAAACAGGGAGAGCTCTTCCAAAAGGAGATGTGGAACAATATGCAAACAGGTATGCAAATCCCTCTATCGCTCTCCACAAACACTAATGTGATGAAGTACTTCACATTTACCCTATCCGCTACAGCAAATAATGTACTTACCAACAAAACCGTAAGCAAAAGCTACAATACCGCTACCAATAAAGTAGAAACTACCCGCCATAATAATATCGCCGGCTTCTCTACTTTCAGCACGAGTGCCAGCTTGCAGACGACTCTCTACGGTGATAAAAACTTCGGTGATAAATTCCTCATTAAAGCCATCAGACATATAATGATGCCCAGCCTGAGCTTTACCTACTCACCTGATTTCGGAGACCCAAAGTGGGGGTACTATAAAACCTACACAGACGCCACAGGAGCTATGACTCCCTACTCCATCTTTGAGGGGAGTACCTATGGTACACCTTCCACTGGGCTTACACAAGCTCTGGGGATAAGTATTAATAACAATATACAGATGAAAGTTCGCTCGAAGACGGACTCCACAGGCGTAAAAAAAGTCAAAATCTTCGAAAGCTTAAACCTCTCTGGGAACTACAACTTTGCAGCAGAAAAATTCAAACTCTCCATCATCAATATCTCTGGGCAAACCAGCTTCTTCAACGATAAAGTAAGCCTCAACACCAGCCTTACCCTCGACCCCTACAAAGTAACCTTTGACCACCAAGGCATAGGTACAAGGCACGAGAAAATCGGAGGCTTCGGCATACAAGGCTTCAATGTACAAATGAGCATCCCGCTAAGCAACGAGCTCTTTACAAAAAAAGATGAGAAAAAAGACGAGAAGAAATACCACATCAAAGGCGATATAATGAATGAAAACTATTACTTTGATGATGACCACTACTCACATTTTGAACAACCCTGGACGCTCAACCTCAATGCCAACTATGCCTACACACGAAATACCCTCAGCCGTTTCGGTACCAAAGTAGCCTCCCTCGGCATCAGTGGAAACATAAAACTCACCCCTTTCTGGAATATACAAGGTTCTACCAATTACGATATCGTCAATAAACAACTCGCCTACACCACTCTCGGCTTCTCCCGAGACCAGCGGAGCTTTATCATAAACTTTAACTGGGTACCCTTCGGAGCCTATAAAACCTACGATTTCTATATCGGGATAAAAGCAAACATCCTCCAAGACGCCATAAAATACAAAGACCGAAGCTTCAACACCGGCAGAACCCAAAAATTCTGACCGTAGCTGGTCGGGCACTTAGCCACAGCATGACAGGTATACCTTGCAGGTGGCGCACTTAGCACAAACTAACGGCTACCAGCTAAAAGCCAATAGCCAGTCGCTAATTAAGCTTGCTGCCTACAGCTTTCCAACCAGTCACTGAAAATATTTTATCTTTACCACTTAAAATTATGGATATGGCAGATAGAGAAAAATTTATACAGGAGCTTAATGCTAAATACAGCCCTAAGGGGGAGTTCATCACATTAGGAAAGGGAATGCTCAATGGTGAGGTAGTTAGGGAAGTAGATGTAAATATCCCTTTGAAGACGATTAATAGGCACGGGCTTATTGCGGGGGCTACAGGTACAGGAAAAACAAAAACCCTTCAAGTATTTGTAGAGCAGCTCTCACATGCAGGAGTTCCTTCATTGGTATTAGATATAAAGGGCGACTTCTCAGGTATTGCAATGGCAGGAAGCCGAAATACGATAATAGATGAGAGATACTCCAAAACAGGGCTGACGTATGACCCTCAGGGCTTCCCAGTAGAGCTAATGAGCATCTCGGGAGAAGCAGGCGTAAAACTTAGAGCTACGGTAACGGAGTTTGGACCTGTATTGCTAAGCAAAATATTGGAACTAAACGATACCCAAAGCAGTATAATGTCTATTATCTTCAAATATTGTGATGATAAAGGCTTACCACTGATAGACCTCGAAGACCTGAAAAAAGTACTGCAATATGTAACCAGCGATAAAAACGGTAAAGAGGAACTCCTCAATGGTTATGGCTCAATAGCTTCCTCATCTCTCGGAGCTATTCTTCGGGCTATTGTAGCATTGGAACAACAGGGAGGGGCGAACTTCTTCGGAGAGCCCAGCTTTGATGTGGAAGATTTGCTAAAAACAAGAAATGGCAAAGGTGTCATCAATATTCTAAGGGTTGCCAATATACAAACAAAACCACAGCTATTCTCCACATTTATGCTTTCTCTCTTTGCAGAAATCTACCTTACCTTTCCAGAAGAAGGAGATTCTGGAAAACCAAAACTTGCATTGTTTATAGACGAAGCTCACCTTATCTTTAATGAAGCCTCCAAGGCACTACTCTCTCAGATAGAGACAATGGTAAAACTCATTCGCTCCAAAGGTGTGGGCATATACTTCATTACTCAAATCCCTGGTGATGTACCAGAAAATGTACTGGCACAATTAGGGCTGAAAATACAGCACGCACTAAGAGGCTTTACTGCAAAAGACAGAAAGGAAATCTCCAAAGCAGTAGAAAACTATCCTATAACCGAGTTTTATAATGCATCTAACCTTATACAGAACCTTGGAATTGGCGAGGCATTCACAACGGCATTAGATGAAAAGGGAATACCTACACCATTGGTACATACCTACCTCATCTCCCCAGAATCTCGAATGGACGTACTCACAGAAACCGAAGTATTACAGCTTACGCAAAGTTCCTCTCTGGTGAAAAAATATGAAGTAGCGATAAATAAAGAATCTGCCTACGAGCTCCTTTCAAAAAGGATGGAAAACCAGACAGCCTCTCCTGCCGAAAAGACAAAGACAAATTCTCCTAAAACAAAAGAAGAACCAAGCATCTTTGAGCAAATAATGAAGAGCAGTGCCGGGAAGACCTTTACCAACACTCTAATGAGAGAGGGGGCAAAAGTAATTTTCGGTATGCTGGGATTAAAGAAAAAGAGATAGATATTATACCCCTAAATACTCTTACCTATTAAAAAATTATCTTATAATAAAATGAATACAGAAGAGCTAAGAGATTATTGTCTGTCTCTAAAAAGGAAACAGAAGAAACTCTCCTCTTACAAAAAAAGAATAGCCCTATAATCTCCCAAGAAAATAAAGCCACTGCAAAAATTTTGTAGTGGCTTTTGAATTTATGAAGTAATAAGTAATTACAACTGAGGACCTGCTGGTACAAGTCTCTTACCTTCTTCGTTGTCGGTATATTTCTCGAAGTTAGCAATGTATTTCGCAGCAAGGTCTTTTGCTTTAGCCTCCCATTCAGAAGCAGAAGCATAAGTATTTCTTGGGTCAAGGATACCTTCGGAAACATTTGGCAATGCCGTAGGAATTTCAAGATTAAGGACAGGAATAGTCTGCTTAGGTGCAGATTCTATTGAGCCATCTATAATTGCATCAATAATCGCGCGGGTGTCTTTCAGGGAGATTCTCTTACCTGTACCGTTCCATCCTGTATTTACGAGGTATGCTTTTGCACCGTGCTCTTTCATTTTCCCGATAAGGGTTTTGGAGTAAGCCGTTGGATGCAGGGTAAGGAATGCCTCACCAAAAGCTGGAGAGAATGACGGCTGAGGCTCGGTGATGCCCCTCTCGGTACCTGCTAATTTAGAAGTATAACCACTGAGGAAGTAGTACTGAGCCTGGTCTTCATTGAGTACAGAAACAGGAGGCAATACTCCGAAAGCATCAGCAGAGAGGTAGATAACTTTCTTAGCGTGCCCTGCTTTTGAAGGGAGAACGATTTTATTGATGTGATAGATTGGGTAGGAAACCCTTGTATTTTCGGTAATGGACTTATCGGTGAAATCTGGCTCTCCATCTTTATTTACAACTACATTTTCAAGCAGTGCATCTCTTCTGATAGCACCGTAGATGTCTGGCTCTTTCTCTGCGGAGAGGTCTATTACTTTCGCATAGCATCCTCCCTCAAAGTTGAAGACTCCGCTATCGTCCCAGCCGTGCTCATCATCACCGATGAGGTATCGTTTAGGGTCGGCAGAAAGGGTAGTTTTCCCCGTTCCAGAAAGTCCGAAGAAAAGAGCTACATCTCCTTTCTCACCTACATTGGCAGAGCAGTGCATAGATGCCATACCTTTGAGTGGAAGGTAGTAGTTCATTATGGAGAACATTCCTTTCTTCATCTCACCGCCATACCAAGTACCCCCGATGATTTGTACTCTATCGGTAAGGTTAAACATCACAAAGTTTTCGGAGTTTAAGCCTTGCTCTTTCCAATTAGGGTTGGTTGTCTTGGAGCCATTCATAATGATGAAATCTGGCTCTCCAAAGTTTTCTAGCTCATAGCTAGAAGGGCGGATAAACATATTCGTAACGAAGTGTGCCTGCCAAGCTACCTCCATTATAAACCTTACTTTAAGTCTGGTATCTGGGTTGGTACCGCAGTAGGCATCTACCACATAGAGTTTATTAGATGTAGAGAGCTGTTTTAGTACAAGGTCTTTACAGTGGTTGAACACCTCAGGAGAAGTAGGCAGGTTTACTTTGCCCCAGTGGATAGTATCTTTGGTAGTATCATCTAAAACAATGAACCTGTCCTTAGGAGAGCGCCCTGTAAAGATTCCTGTTTTTACAGACACAGCACCGAGGTTGGTTTCCTCTCCTACCTCGTAACCTTTATTCTCCGGAGAAACCTCTGCCTGATAAAGCTCCTCAAAGCTCGGATTATACACTACCTCTGGATTACCTTTAATCCCTAACTTCTGCAATGCTTGAATAATGTTCGGATTTTTCATAACAATGATATAATTAATTTTTTTGTTTAAGCCCTACAAAGCTACGATAAATAGAGGTTTTACCCCTTGATAAGACTATGATATAAATCATAATTTAGCTACTAGCGACTGGCTATTGGCTTTTAGCCCACAAACTAATCTCCACTACCTACTACATCCTCCTCTATGGGGTCAACTTTACATCCTGTTGGGTCAATTTTAGAGGCATTGCCCCTTTTTTTAGGGATTCATCTCTTTCATTATCCCTAATTGGAGGGGGCACTGCCCCTTTTTTAGGAATTAGTCTCCTTAATTTATTGGCTTCTGGCTATTAGCCCACTAGCGTGAGGAGGTACTTAAAAATAATCGCCTCACCGTAGCCGGTGAGGCTAAGTGCGTCACCTGCAAGGTGGGGTTAGTGAGAGAGCATTTTTTTGGCTTTTTTCACTCCTTCGGCAAGGGTGTCTATTTCTTCAAAGGTGTTATAGATTGCAAAGCTGGCTCTTACGGTACCTACAATATTAAAGAAGTTCATAATCGGCTGGGTGCAGTGGTGCCCTGTGCGTACGGCAATCCCGAGCTTATCGAGAATCATCCCTACATCAGAGGAAATCCCTGCGCCTTCAAGGTTGAAAGAGATAGCGCCTGCACGCGGTGCTTTAAGGGCGTAGATTGTAAGCCCATCTATCTCCAATAGCTTTTTCTGAGCGTATTCCAGTAGCTGATGTTCATAGGTCTGCAAGGCTTCCTGCCCGATATTCTCCATAAAATCTACTGCTGCACCAAGAGCGATATTCCCCCCTACATTGGGCGTGCCTGCCTCAAACTTAAAGGGCAAGTCGGCATAAGTGGTCTTATCGAAAGAGCAAGTGGCAATCATCTCTCCACCTCCGTGAAACGGCTGAATAGCCCTAAGCGCTTCCTCCTTTCCATAGAGGATACCTGTACCCATAGGAGCGTACATTTTATGCCCAGAAAACACAAAGAAATCACAGTCCATCGCCTGTACATCAATCTTAAAATGCGGTGCCGATTGTGCTCCGTCAATAATAATATACGCATTCGTATTCTTTCTGACTTTGGAGATGATTTCTTGAATAGGGTTGATAACGCCTAAGGCATTAGAAACCTGATTTACGGAAACTATTTTGGTCTTTTCACTCAGATTTTTATCCAAAAAATCCAGCTGAAGGATACCGTTTTCATCAATGGGAATGACTTTCAGTACCGCTCCTGTACGCTCGCAGAGTAGCTGCCAAGGGACGATATTAGAATGATGCTCAAGGTGAGAAATAATAATCTCATCCCCCTTCTGAATCTGCTGAGTGAGGGAATACGCCAATAAATTCAGCCCCTCAGTAGTTCCCTTTGTGAAAATCACCTCATAATCGTGCTTTGCATTAATAAACTTCTGGATTTTCTTTCTTGCAAGCTCCATTTCCTCAGTAGCCATCTGGCTTAGGGTATGTATTCCACGGTGGACATTAGCATTATACTCGGTATAGTATCTCTGTAAAGTTTCAAGCACAGAGGCGGGCTTCTGAGACGATGCTGCATTATCCAAATAAATCAAGGGCTTGGAATTTACCTTTTGGCTAAGTATAGGAAACTGAGCTCGTATATCATTTATATTAAGCATATCTTATCATTTATGAATTGAAGCCCAAATGTACAGCTTTTTTGAAAGACTAATAAAGTTCGTAATGCGCTGGCATAAAAAACCTCACTCCGAATAAGAGTGAGGATATTGAGATCTAATAAATTATTACCTATACAATTTTTTCTACTTGCATAAAACTTAGCTCCATAGGGGTTTTTCTACCAAAAATAAGAACTGAAACTTCCACTTTCTTCTTGTCTTCAAGGATTTTTTCTATTGTACCTGTAAATCCATTGAATGGTCCGTCTATTACTTTTACATTCTCCCCTACTATGAATGGAATCTCTACATCGGTAGCAAATTCTGCAAGCTCATCCATTTTCCCGAGCATTCTATTGACCTCTGATTTTCTCATTGGTACTGGATCTCCTCCTTTTGTAAGACTCAGAAATGAAATTACACCTGGAATATTCTTTATAATATGAGGAACTTCTCCTACCAGATTAGCTTCTACCATTAGATAGCCTGGATAATAAGGTCTCTCCTTTGGAACTTTCTTACCATTTTTCATCTGGATAACTTTTTCCATAGGAATAATTACTTGAGTAACGAAAGCGTCAAGATTTAATCTTTTAATTTCATTCTCAATATAATTTTTGACTTTATTTTCCTGCCCGCTGATGGCTTTCAGCACATACCACTTCAGTTCGCTCATTGATTAATTAATACTATTAGTTGAAAAGGTTAATCAGCCCAGTAAGAATATTAGATATAGCTTTGCTAAAAAGAGAATCTACACCAAAAGTAAATAAAGCTAAAACAACAGTACCCACAGTAACCACAATAGTGGAAGATTGCAGGTCTGCCCATTTAGGCCATTCTACTTTATTTCTAAATTCACTGTAAGAGCCTTTTATAAATTCTACTAATGAACTCATAAATTTTAATTTGCACGGGCACTAGGATTCGAACCCAGATCAACGGTTTTGGAGACCGGTATCCTACCATTGGACGATGCCCGTAAATTAAAAAGTTTCCGTAATTTCCTTACGGAAACTTTTATTATTATACTAAATAATTAGTCTAAGATTTCAGTTACCTGACCAGCACCTACTGTTCTACCACCTTCTCTAATCGCAAATCTAAGACCTACATTAAGAGCGATTGGTTGAAGCAATTCTACTGTAATAGTCAAGTTATCACCAGGCATTACCATCTCTACACCATCTGGTAAGAAGATTTCACCTGTTACATCAGTAGTTCTTACATAGAACTGAGGACGATATTTGTTGTGGAATGGAGTGTGACGACCACCTTCTTCTTTAGAAAGGATATATACCTCTGCTTTGAATTTTTTGTGTGGAGTTACAGAACCTTGTTTAGCGATAACCATACCTCTTCTGATATCGGTTTTCTCAATACCTCTAAGAAGTAGACCTACATTATCACCAGCCTCACCTCTGTCAAGGATTTTTCTAAACATCTCTACCCCAGTTACAGTTGAAGTAAGTTTCTCTTCACCCATACCTACGATATCTACTGGATCACCAGTATTGATAACACCAGACTCGATTCTACCAGTTGCTACAGTACCTCTACCTGTAATAGAGAATACATCTTCGATCGGCATCAAGAATGGTTTATCTTGATCTCTTACTGGTTGCTCGATCCAGTTATCTACTGCTTCCATTAATTTTTCTACAGTCTCTACCCATTTTGGTTCACCATTAAGTGCACCAAGAGCAGAACCTTGAATCACTGGAGAGTTATCACCATCATACTCATAAGAAGAAAGGAGATCTCTAAGCTCAAGCTCAACAAGCTCAAGAAGCTCAGCATCATCTACCATATCTACTTTATTCATAAACACCACAATTCTTGGTACATTTACCTGACGGCAAAGAAGGATGTGCTCTCTTGTTTGAGGCATCGGACCATCAGTTGCAGCACATACTAAGATAGCTCCATCCATTTGAGCAGCACCAGTTACCATGTTCTTTACATAGTCGGCGTGACCTGGACAGTCTACGTGAGCATAGTGTCTATTTTCAGTTTCATATTCAATGTGAGCAGTATTAATAGTAATACCTCTTTCTTTCTCCTCTGGAGCAGAGTCAATAGCAGAGAAGTCTTTTTTCTCAGCAAGACCTTTATCAGATAATACTTTACTGATCGCTGCAGTTAAAGTAGTTTTACCATGGTCTACGTGACCAATAGTACCAATGTTCAAGTGCGGTTTGTTACGATTAAACGTTTCCTTTGCCATGATTTCTAAGTTATTTTAAATTATTTATTTCTATTTTCGGTCTGCAAATATAATATTTTTTTGAATACCAAAACTATTTTATTAAAAAAAGTTTAATATTCTGATTTGAGGATCTACCTGGCAAATCCGACTTTTCATCATCACACCAAGCAAACACCAGTTTCCTATTACTAAAAAATCCCGAGAGAACTTCGGGAATTTGCTTTGAGCCATTATCGGGACTTGAACCCGAGACCTCTTCCTTACCAAGGAAGCGCTCTACCGCTGAGCTATAACGGCAATCTCTAAAAAAAGCCACACCAACCAGTGTGACTTTAGAGCGGAAGACGGGGTTCGAACCCGCGACATTCAGCTTGGAAGGCTGACGCTCTACCAACTGAGCTACTTCCGCATTTTTTATTATCCTTAGAAAGGATAGCTGGTATAATTGGCTGCAAAATTAATAAAACTTTTTAATACCGCAAGCCTTTTAGTAAAAAAAGTGGGGAGAGCAGGATTCGAACCTACGAAGCCGAAGCAACTGAGTTACAGTCAGTCCCATTTAGCCACTCTGGAATCTCCCCAAACTTTTTAAAGAGCCTCCAGAGGGATTCGAACCCACGACCCCGAGATTACAAATCACGTGCTCTGGCCAACTGAGCTATGGAGGCATTAGATTTCAAAAAGAACTCTTATCTCAAAAACGGAACTCTTTTCCGTTTTGCGGTTGCAAATATATGGAGTTTTTTCTGAAATCTACAAATATTTCTATTAAAATTTTATTTCTTATCAATTATAATTTCTCTTTCCTTTTGATTAGTAATTTTTTAGCAGCTTCTGAACATAAATCCAAACTTTCTTCAAAACTTGTGGAAGTCTTCTTTACTACAATATCATCACCAGGGATAACTACTCTAACTTCTGCGGTTTTATTTTCTTTATCGTGGCTGTTTTCTAATCTTAAAGTTACTTTACATTCTATAATCTTATCATAGAATGTATCCAATTTGCTTAATTTCTTATCAATAAACTCTTCTAATGGCTGATGAGGTGTAAGACCTATTGCCTGAACGGAAATTTTCATACGACAACTTTTTTATATTAAACATTAATTTTTCTTCTTTGCCCTTGGATGAGAGGTATTAAAAATCCTTTTCATTTGCTCAATATCTGCATTGGTATACACTTGAGTACTCGCAAGACTCGAATGCCCCAATATCGCTTTCACCTTTGATATCTCTGCTCCATTATTTAAGATATGTGTAGCAAATGTATGCCTCAATATATGAGGGCTTTTTTTCTCCTTACAAGTAACGGCACTAAGATATGAGTTTACAGTTACATAGACAAAGTTTTCAGTAATTTTTTTACCTTTTGTGCTTACAAAAAAATACTTTTCGCAGGCTTCAAGGGGGTTACGCTCTTTTTCTATATAATCTCTCATTAACCGAGACAGGTCTTCCGCAATGGGAACCACCCTTGTTTTATTTCCTTTCCCCGATATTTTAATTTCATTTTTAGACAAATCTACATTTTGCAACTCCATATTACAGAGCTCAAACCTTCGCATTCCTGTTTGGTAAAGCGTTTCAATAATCAGTATCTCTAAAAGAGAATGCTCTCCCTGAAATTCTAATTTTGAAAGTCTTTCCATTTCTTCTACCGATAATGGAATTTGTTTCTTAGGGTTGAATTTTAAAGACTTAATACTCTCTAAAGGAGAAACTTTAATCTCTCCAATCTTTAATAAAAAATTATAATACCCCCTCAGGGTGGTTAGCTTTCTATTGATGCTGTTTTCTGCGAGTTTATGTTTATTGAGGCGCACCATAAAATTGCGGATAGTCCTCTTATCCACACTCAAAGTATCATCAGTGCTTTCTGTTTCGTTTAGAAAAGAAATGAAATCTTTCAAATCTCTTTTATAACTAACGATGGTATTGTCTGAGTAGCGTTTTTCAACTTTTATGTAATCTAAAAATCGATCTATCATAGACCAAATATATAAAAAAATCACTTCCTAAATTGATATTCAGAAAGTGATCACTATAAAAAATTAATTATTACAACTTAAATATTAAGCCTGTTCTTCTTTGCTTAATGCTCTTTGCTTATGAGCTGCTCTTAGTTTTCCTTGTCTTAAAATTACAGATGGCTTAATAAATTGCTGTCTTGCTCTAAGTTTCTTAACAACACCTGTTTTGTCAAATTTTCTTTTGTACTTTTTAAGAGCTCTATCGATAGACTCTCCATCTTTTACTGGAATTATTAGCATAGTTTACATCTCATTTTCGGGTGCAAATATATAGGTTTATTTTTAACACGCAAAACACTACCCATTTTTTCAGTAAATATTTCAAAAAAATATATAAATTGTGCCTCTAATTTTCTTCTTATGATTTTTCATCCTTATACTGCGATTAATGCCTCTGCTGGCTCTGGGAAGACTTATGCACTGGTTCAGAAGATACTCATCATTTGCCTTAGCCATCCCAAAAGGTACGACACTATAAAAAACATATTAGCACTTACTTTTACGAATAAAGCAGCTAATGAAATGAAAAAACGCCTCATAGACTGGCTAAAAGGCTTTACAGATGAAGATTATGCACAGAACAAAGACCTTCAAGGAATAAAAGAAAAATTAGAAAAACTCGGAATAAAAGTAAGTATAGAGGAACTGCATCACAGAGCGAAAGAGGTGCTGGATTATATCCTCCACCATTATTCTACACTTAATATCAGCACAATTGATAAGTTTAATTCCAAGCTGGTGCGTTCTTTTTCATACGAGCTGGGGCTACCTCATCAGTTTAATCTTGAAATACAAAACGAGCCTTATCTAATAGAAGCCGTTGACAGGCTATTGGATGAAATCGGCAGTGATGAGCAAATTTCATCTGCATTTATGGATTTGATAGATTACAATTTTGAGAACGACGAAAGGGTTAATATCAACAAAACACTATACAACAAAGCAAAAACTTATATAAACGATGTACACTACTCTGAGTTGAAAAAAAATAAAAACTTCGATTGGGAAGCCTATAAAAACACAAAGGAAAACATCAGGAAGAGAATAGCTATCAGTAAAGAGAAGATGGAAGAAATAGCAAAATCTGCCTTAAAACTCATTGCAGATAAGGATTTAGATGAAAAAGACTTCCAAGGAGGGAGTAGTAGAGGAATTGCTGTTTTCTTCAAAAAAATCCTGAATTTCTGTGATGGACAAAGAGACTTCCCTTTCCCAGATGATGAAGACAAAGCCCTTGAGAACTTTAGAAAAGGAAGTGCTTCCAAGAACGAACTCATAAAATCTACCGTACTCAGCATTATAGAAGAGCTCATCAGCAAGCGTGAGCAAATCATACACCTGTATATATATAGGATAAAAAATGAAAAAATCCTCAAGGAGCTCCTCCCTTTTAAGTTCAACAAAGAAATACAAGACCAGCTGAATATTATAGAAACTGAAAACGACCTGGTACTGCTCTCCAAATTTAATATCATTATAAATGAAAACCTTAAAAACGAGCCTTCCAACTTTCTCTATGAAAAAATCGGCACCAAATTCCATCATTTTTTTATTGATGAATTTCAAGATACCTCCCTTATGCAATGGGAAAACCTGCTGCCATTAAGGGATAATAATATCTCCGAAAGTGGTAATTCTTTCACTATCGTGGGAGACCCTAAGCAGAGCATCTACCGTTTCCGTGGTGGAGAGAGTGAAATAATGCTCAATATCCTCAACCAAAAAGAATACACGAACACTCCTGTAAGCATTGAAAATCTGGAGAATAACTGGCGCTCGGCAAAGAATATCGTACAGTTTAATAATGACTTATATGAATTCATCGGTAATGAATTGAGAGAAGAGCACCAGAAGCTCTTTGCCATAGATGGCAAGCAAAATGCCATAAAAGACTTCCCAGGCAGGGTAAAAGCAAGCCTGACCGACTACGAGAAACGCTCTGAAGTCTTCTTTGAAAACTCGGCTCTGCAGATGAAAAAGGATATACAAAACTGCATAGATTTAGGATTTAAACTCTCAGACATCACCATTATTTGCCGTACAGGTAAAGAAATCAGGGAATACTCTTCGCTTTTAGGACAGCAGAAAATCTCCTACAACGGAGCAGAGCAAAACATAAAAACCATTTCCGAAAAAGGGCTTACTCTGGGGATTTCCTATACTCTAAAGGCTCTTGCCGATTTCCTCAACTGGAAACTAGAGCCAGAAAACAGGCAGTACCTGGTAAAAATGCTGTATTATCTGAACAAACTGAACAGAATTAAAATTGATGATTTCACATTAGAAATGTCTCAAATCCTCAGCTTGCCACCCCACAGTATAGAAAACGAGCTACAGAAAAGATATCACCTCAATTTGCAAATAGAGCTTAATCTCAACCTGTATAACTATATAGAGTACTTCGCTCAAGAGTTTTCGGTAGTGGGAAAGGAAACGGAATTTATCCTCAACTTCCTCGAAAATCTCTATGCTTTTAGCCAAAATTCAGGGGCAACCTTAAAAGACTTCATCAAGTATTGGAACGAAGAAGCACAGAACATCTCCATACAGGCGAGCGATAACACTGATGCCATCAAGCTGATGACTATACACGCAGCAAAGGGTTTGGAGTTTCCCGTAGTGCTCCTCCCAATGCAGAGTGGCAATAAAGATAACGACTTCCAGCAGTGGTTCAGCTTAGGAGATGAGCAGGAGCTAAAGTCCATCAACCTAAATAATTTTGATAAAAAACTCAACTCATACGACAAAGAAATCCGAGATTTTAATGAAGAAAATGCCTACAAAAACAGAATCGACAGGCTTTGCGTACTCTATGTAGCCACTACCCGAGCCGTAGAGCATCTTTATCTCTATCTTCAAAAACCTTCAAAAACAGGAGAACCCACAGAAATCTTGCGCTTCATAGAGTCTCATTTCCCAATAGAACCTAATGAAGACAGCATAGACCTCTACCCTACCGATAGCTCCCTCATCCGAAAAACAGGTAAAGAGAAAGAAAACACCCACCTCTCTCTCCAAATAAAAGACCTGAGCCACAAGGAGAAAAAAGCAGAGAGCATAAAAATAGCCACCCCTTCTAAAAACTATCAGCAGACGAAAGCCAAAGTAAGAGAAGGTATACTTACGCACGAAATATTATCAAAAATCAATTCAAAGGCGGATATCTCCAAAGTTCTCCAAAGCTACCTCCTGAGTGGGAGCATTACAAAAACTGAGAAAAACCAGATTGAAAATAAGATAAATGCTATTGTATCCGATAGCAGATACAGCAAATATTTTGCTGAAGGGCTCAACACTCTTTCCGAAAGAGACATCATCTATAGAGGTAATGGAAAAGCAGAAACCTACCGCCCCGATAGGTTGGTAAAGCTAAGCGATGGCTGGGCAATAATAGATTTCAAAACAGGTGCCCCCAAAAAGGAACACCTGAGCCAGATAAAACATTACGAGCATCTGCTAAGATCTATGGGTAGAAAGGTCTCCACAGTGGAAATCATCTACCTGAATGATTAGCCCACCCTGCTATCTCCCTTTGCTGTGTATGGGGATTACGAGAACAGGGAGTGGGCAGTTCTTGGTGAGCTCCTTAGTAAGGCTACCCACAAAAACATCGTAAATACCGCTTCTTCCGTGCGAGCCCATCACAATATAAGAAGCATTTTTCTCTTCAGCATAGTCCAGAATAAGGTCTTTAGCTACTCCCTGCCTCAGCTCAGTTTCACAGGCTATCCCTTGCTGACTGATAGTTTCCTCTATTCTTTGGAGTAGTCTCTGGCTCTCTTGGGTCTCAGATTTCTCTACCTCTGGATAGTACTGCACGCCTATATCACTCATCGCGAAGCCTAAATCTGCAGGGGCAATATGGATAACACACAGCTGACCACCCACTTCCTTTGCAAATTTTATAGCTCCTGCCACTAATTTGTCGGTTGCCTCAGAAAAATCTACTGGCAAAATAATACTAATCATATCTGTAATTTTTTATTGATTTATCGGTAGTAAAGTTACAAATATCTACCCAAGTAGCCAAGCGCATACTCCTGATATATTTTTTCATCAGTATGAAATTATATTTTCATCACTACGAAATTTTTATTTCATCACTACGAAATTTCTATTTCATCACTATGAAATTATATTTTCATCACTACGAAATTTCTTTTTTATCAGTATGAAATTATATTTTCATCTGTACGAAATAAGAATTTCCTGTTTTTATATTTCTTAAAACAACAAGACACTTTATATCATACTATAATACAGTTTATTATATTTCAATAAGGATTAATTTTTATCACCCTGATATTCTTATTAAAAGATGACTTTTAGAGAATTTTTAACAAATGTTAAATTTTTCTTAAATATCGGTATGATTTTTGAAAAGCATCAGCTTGTTTTAAATAAAAAATTATTATCATTATGAACAAAAACATTATCGCAATTGCCATTGCCTCCATAGGTTTTGTGAGTGGGCTGGCAGTGCTCGGAAGTGCTGTAAAGAACAGAAACAAGGCTGAAAACACTATCTCTGTAACAGGGCTGGGCTCAAAGAAATTTACCTCTGACCTGATTACCTGGTCAGGCAACTTTAGCCGAAACAGCTACGAACTAAAAGAAGCCTATGACGCACTGGTAAATGACAGAAAAGTTATAGAAAAATACCTGACTTCGCAGGGAATAAAAAAAGAAGAGCTTGTGTTCTCCGCTGTGAATATGGAGCGGCTTTATAACTACAATACAGATGCGAGCGGATATAGCAGACAGACATTTGCAGGCTACCAACTCTCTCAATCAGTATCTATTAAAAGTAAAGATGTAAGCAAGGTGGAGAAACTTTCCAGAAACATTACCGAAATCATCAACCTCGGTATAGAATTCACCTCCTCAGCGCCGAGCTATTTCTACACAAAACTCGCCGATGTAAAGCAGGAAATGATAGCAGATGCTACCAAAGATGCAAAGCAAAGAGCCGAAAAAATTGCTGAAAATGCAGGCAGTAGCCTCGGAAATTTGAAAAAAGCAAATATGGGTGTAATCCAGATTACTGCGCCTTATTCTGATGAAGAATACTCTTATGGTGGTACTTTCAACACTTCTTCTAAGGAGAAAGAAGCGACCATCACCATAAAACTCGAGTATGAAGTGGATTAAACCCCGTGGGGTTTAATCCTTTTTATATTCCCATTTTTCTATTGCTTCAAGGGTTTTGCTGACTTCCTCTCCCTTTACCGCATCGGAGATAAACCAAGTCTCAAAGCCACTTGGGGGCAGGTAAATTCCCCTTTCTAAGAGGTAATGAAAGAAATGATTGAATGCCGTGTGATCTGCCCTCGCGGCATCATCAAAGTTGGAAACCTTGTTTATCCCAAAGAAAATGGACATCATAGAGCCTTTTCTGTTGATCGTATGCTCTATACCTTTGGTCGCTAATAGTTTGGAAACTTCTATATCCAGAGTCTCAGTTGTTTGATTTATTCTGTTATAGAACGAATCATCCCCTCTAATAAGCTGAAGCGTAGTAAGCCCGGCACGCATTGCCAGAGGGTTCCCACTGAGGGTTCCCGCCTGATATACCGCACCTTTTGGAGCGAGGCAGTTCATAATTTCCTGTCGCCCAGCAAAGGCTCCTACGGGCATTCCTCCGCCAATAACTTTACCATAGGTAACCAAATCTGCCTCTATCCCTAATGCCTCCTGAGCTCCACCGAATGAAAGTCTGAAACCTGTCATTACCTCATCGAAGATGAGTAGAGATGAATACTCATCACAAATCTTTCTAAGTTCTTTAAGGAAGTCGTTCTCTGGAAGCACACACCCCATATTCCCAGCTATGGGCTCTACAATTACGGCAGCAATCTCAGCTCCGAACTTGCTAAAAATATCCTTTACTTGCGCTATATCATTATATCTGGCGAGCAAAGTATCTTTGGCTGTCCCTTGCGTTACTCCTGGTGAGTTTGGGTTTCCAAAGGTAGCCGCACCACTCCCCGCTTTTATAAGAAATGCATCTGAATGCCCGTGATAGCAACCTTCAAACTTGATAATTTTATCTCTCCCTGTAAAGCCTCGTGCAAGGCGTACTGCACTCATACACGCTTCTGTACCTGAAGATACCATTCTTATCTGGTCGATATTCGGGACATTCTCTATAATGAGTTTGGCAATTTCGGTTTCCAGCTCGGTAGGCGTCCCAAAGGAAAACCCTTTTTCTGCCTGTTTTTGTACTGCTTCGAGCACTGTAGGGTGGGTATGCCCTACAATGGCTGGCCCCCAAGAGTTGATATAATCAATATATTGCCTGCCATCCGCATCGGTGAGGTAAGCCCCTTTTGCCTCTTTCATAAATAGCGGAACGCCACCTACGGACTTAAAAGCACGAACAGGGGAATTGACTCCCCCTGGTATATATTGCTGAGCTTCGCTAAACAAAGCACTACTTCTTTGGTATAACATAATGATGAATTTAAAAATCTATAAGTTTATTTCAGTTTGATAATCTGACCGTATTTGGGCTGAGAACCGTACTCCATATCATTCTTTCTGTAAAGTTTTTTCAGTTTAATGGCAAACTTCTGCGCTATCTGATGCATTGTTTCCCCCTTGGATTTATAGGTTTTAATATTCCCCGAGCCTGCTTTACTCTCAAGGAAGATAATATCATTCTTTCTAAGGAGGTCTGTACCGAGGTCATTATATTTAATAAGCCTTGCTTTTCTTAGTCCAAACTTCTCAGAGATAAAATCCAGCGTTGTATCTTCAGGGATGATGATGTATTTCCTGTCACCATTAGGATGATTCTTTACTGAAATCGTAGCAAGAAGATCTCTATCTATGGTTTTCTCTTTCTTTATAGACGGCTGAGAAGCTGCAATAGGCGAAGAATTAAACGGATTGATTTCTTTCTTTGGTGGCGTATTGGTTTTTGGGGTAGCCTCTGCAATAGTTTCTTCCTTATAATCAACATTTGGATAAAGCTTTTGAAGGGTATATTTCACTTCTTTTGCAGCGATATTATCAAACTCGTAAAGCTTATGCTTTTCAATTTTACTGATGAGGATGTAGGCATATCTCGGGTTGGTAGCATAGCCTGCTCTTTTCAGACCGTGAGCCCAAGCTTTATAGTCCTTTGGATCGAGCTTAAAGAGATTCTGATAATGCTTCCTAAATGCGAGAAATTTCGAGTGGTCTTCGTATGAATCCCGCGGGCTATCATAGACTCTGAAGCATTCATTAGGTGCATCATCTGTATGTTTCATACTTCTGCCTGTCCATTCGGCTTTGCATTTTATCCCAAAGTGATTGTTCCCTTCTCTTGCCAGCCGGCTCTGCCCTCCGCCTGTTTCCAGCAACCCTTGAGCGAGGGTAATAGATGCGGGGATTTTGTACTTCTCCATTTCCTCTACGGCATATTTGGCAAACTGCTGTATGTACTGCTCTTCGGTAGTCCAAGTCTGCCCAAAGGTTTTAGATAAAACAAAAAATGATACTAAAAGAAAGAGTCTTTTCATAATTTATATTTTTATAATAATGGGTTTTCCTTTTTGGGCTCGTTGCTCATTCATCCCATCTATTCCTTGCAAGCCACCAGTATGAAATGCCAATATCTTCGCCCCTTCGGGGAAGAAGCCCTCATCTATCTTCTCGGTGAGCATCTTCATCATTTTGCCTGTATAGCAAGGGTCAAGCTGTACGCCAAACCTCTGCGAAAAATCATTAATGAAAGAGATAAGCTCATCAGTAACCTTTCCATATCCTCTGCCTGAGGCATCAAATACTTGAAAATTATTCCTGCCCGACCAGTTTGCAATACGGGGCTCGGTATCATCGTTCACAGCTTTAAAGCCTAGTGCTGTCTGATGTGCCTCTGCAAATTTGGAAAGCCCTGCGAGCGTGCCCCCCGTTCCCACAGCCGTGCAAAGATAATCAAATTCTTTTGTGCGCTCATCGAGCATAAACTGCACTCCCTCTACGGCAAGGCTGCTAGAGCCCCCTTCAGGGATGATGAGGGCATCGGGGAACTTCTTCTGGAAGACTTCCGAGAGCTTCTGCTTGTCTCGGTACGCCTCTCGGGTTACGAACTCAAAGCGCATCCCATCCTCAAAGGCTTTGGCAAGGGTGGGGTTCGTCTGCCATTTATTTATAAGCTCATCGCCACGAATAATCCCCAAAGTCTTCATACCCATCTCTCGCCCCACAGCCGCCGTAGCCGCAATATGATTGGAAAAAGCCCCACCAAAGGTTACGAGCAAAGGCTCTGCAACCTGCCTCTCCCTATACTTTCGGATATTATAAAAAAGTTTCCAGTATTTATTACCTGAAATCTCTGGGTGCGTAAGGTCCTCTCGCTTGATATAAAGCTCTACCCTGCTAGAATAAGGGATTCTTAGAATCGGAATTTTAAAACTCAGGTGCTGCATAGAAAAATAGTTGAGCAAAGATAATCATTTAGCCGTAAGCTTTAGGCAGTAGGCAGTAGGCGGCAATTAGCTTCTGGCTATTGGCTTTTAGCTACTAGCTATGGGTGGTTAGTTTGTGGTAAGTGCCCGACTGGCTACGGGCTAAGTGCTCCCCACGCAGTGGGTGCCACCTACAAGGTGATAAGAATGTAGGATTAATTCTTTTACAAGGTCTTGGGAGAGGCTTTCTATAAGAAGGGTATTCCAGTGTTTTTTATTCATATGGTAGCCTGGCGTTATTTCAGGGTAGGTTTCTCGGAGCTCAAGAGCTCTTTGAGGGTCGCATTTGAGATTTACTTTTGTAGGTGCCCCTGCAAGCGAGACCAGTGCAAAGATTTTCTTGTGTATGCGGAAGGTAAGAACCCCATCTCCAAAAGGCATATCTTCGGTTGCGAGGGGTAGAGAAAGACAGAAATCTCGGAATTCTTCTATATTCATTTCTATGGTTTTTGAAGCTAATAACAAACTGTTTCAGCTTATCTTTCTCTCTAAAGATGCTGAAACAGTTTGTTTGGTTTATGATACTCTTGTTTTAGTTTGGCATTTTAAAGCCTTTGGTGTAGATACGCCCGTAGTCATCTACGAACTTCACCTGTACATTACCCGTATGCTTATCGAGGATTTTCTCTACATCTTTCTGAGAACTTACGGGCTTGCCATTAATCTCTATAATGATATAGTCATCTACCACACCTATCTTTGCCATCTCTCCACCTTGGGTTACATTCTTGGCAACTACTCCTGAGTTGAGCCCATACGCAGTTTTGAATCTCTCGCTAAGGGGCTCAAACTCGGCACCAATTTTCTCAGTTACGCTGAGGTCTGCCTTTCTCCTTGTGGAAGTCCCTCCTTTCTGGTCTTTCAGAGTTACGGTTACGGTAGTTTCCTTACCATTTCTTACAAAAGTTACTTGAACTTTATCACCTGGTCTCTTGCTACCAACAGCTCCAGAAAGGTCTGAGTAGCCAAGGATATTGGAATTATCAATCTTTTTGATGACATCGCCAATTTTTAAGCCTGCATCTTCTGCTCCACTCTTAGAGGAAACGCTTCGTATATACACACCAGAACCTGATTTTATATTGGTCTTCTCCTGTCTGTTATATGCAGCGATTTGCTGCTCATCAGAAAGGTCTATAACACCGACACCGAGGAAGCCTCTCTGAACAATTCCAAACTTCTTGATATCTTCCACAATCTTCCTTGCAAGGTTAGAAGGTACTGCAAAGCCATAACCTTGATAGTATCCGTTGGTTGAAGAAATCGCTGAATTAATCCCGATAAGGTCACCATTGGCATTTACCAGCGCACCTCCCGAGTTGCCTGGGTTAATAGCAGCATCGGTCTGCAGGAAGTTTTCAATAGGATTGGACGCCTCTCCCTTAGAACCTAAGAGACCGATACCTCTACCCTTTGCAGAGATAATACCCGCGGTAACGGTAGAGTTTAGCCCTAATGGATTCCCCACAGCAAGCACCCACTGCCCAACTTCCACAGCATCTGAATTGGCAAAATTCAGGTACGGAAGACCTTTCTCTTCAATCTTCAAGAGGGAGATGTCTGTATTTGGGTCTGTGCCCACAAGGGTTGCGATATAGGATTTCTTATTACTAAGGACTACTTCCAGTTTATTAGCTCCTGCTACCACATGGTTATTTGAGATGATGTATCCATCAGGAGAGATAATAACCCCAGAGCCCATACCCGAAGGCATATTGTCTGGTGCTTGCTGCTGCTGTCTCTGCCTACTGTTATTATTCCCAAACGGGTCTCCAAAGAAGAAATCAAACAAATCCTGATTCTGTACTCTGCCAGAAACTCTGCTCTTATAATTCTTAATGGTTACAACTGCTGGTACGGTAGTTTTGGCTGCCTTTACAAAGTCATCTGCCACTGCAGCACTATTCATACCCACAAACTGTGCTCCGCTGTTATCCTTTGGTGCGAAGTAAGAGTAATCATTGTCTGAATTCCCATTATCAAAAGCCTTAATAGCTCCAAAAGTAGTAGCTCCTGAAACTACTCCTACCACTGCGTAGGATAGAATTGATTTTACTGTTTTATTCATATTCATCTGTTTTTAATATTATACTTTAATCTACTTTATTCATTTAATTACCCCACAAATTTAATGCTAAATAAGTAAAGCATCATTGAAAAATGTTACCACTTTAACCAAAGTTTAACAAGGCTAATGGCATATTTAAGACTTTATTCGCAATTGAGATGACAGATAATGACAGATTGACCATTATCCCACACAAAAAGAGGCTTTCTACAAAAAATTATTACCTTTGTCCTATGCCAGCCAAAACACTTTTTAATTCAGTAGTAAACTGGTTTATCAAAAAGAGAATAGACCAGATTGAGCAGTTTATCAAAGAGCCCGTACAGACTCAGGAAGCTGTATTATTCCTGCAATTACTAAAAGCCAAAGACACAGTTTATGGCAGGGAATTCGGGTTTAAGGATATTAATTCCATCAGTGACTTCCAGAGGCAAGTGCCTATCGTAAGCTACGAAGACTTTGAGCCCTATATAGAGCGGGCAAGGCAGGGAGAGAAAGATGTTATCTGGCAAGGTAGCATCCGCTGGTTTGCAAAATCGTCTGGCACTACAAATGCTAAGAGCAAATTCATCCCCATTACGGAAGAAAGCCTTAACGACTGCCACTATAAAGCGGGGAAAGACCTCGTATCTATCTACGCTAATAACCACCCAGATAATCAATTATTCTCCAACAAAAACCTGAGACTCGGCGGTAGCTCCGAGATGTATGAAAACTTTGATACCAAGTACGGAGACCTCTCTGCCATCCTGATAGACAACCTCCCATTTTGGGTAGAAATCACCACTGTACCGAGCAAAAAAGTCTCACTAATGTCCGAATGGGAAACCAAGATGAAAGCCATAGTCTCCGAAGTACTCACCGCTGATGTAGGTAGTCTCTCTGGCGTACCGAGCTGGATGATGGTTCTCCTGCAAAAAGTACTGGAGGAATCTGGCAAAGAAAATATCGGGGAGCTATGGCAAAACCTTGAAGTATTCTTCCACGGGGGGATTAGCTTCAAGCCCTACCGAGAACAATATAAGCAGATTATCGGGAGAGAGATTAACTACTACGAGATATACAATGCCTCCGAAGGCTTCTTTGGGATACAGGACAGGCACGGCTCAGATGAGCTCCTCCTTATGCTAGACTATGGAATCTTCTATGAATTTATAAAAATGGAAGACTTCGGGAAAGCAAACCCAAGAACCTATACCATAGGAGAAGTAGAAAAAGGAATAAATTACGCAATGCTCATCACTACCAATGGTGGGCTGTGGAGATACCTCATCGGAGATACGGTTTATTTCACCTCTACCGAGCCTTACCGAATAAAAATCTCTGGCAGGACTAAGCATCACATCAATGTATTCGGTGAGGAGCTGATGATTGATAATGTAGAAACCGCCATAGAAATCGCCTGCAAGAAGACTCATTCCAGTGTGAAGGACTATACAGGTGCTCCCGTCTTTATGGAAGGAAATTCCAAAGGTGCCCACGAATGGATTTTTGAGTTTAATGATGAGCCTGCTGATTTCAATGCCTTTAAGCGAGAATTTGATTCTGCATTAAAAGACCTCAACTCCGACTACGAGGCGAAGCGATACAATAATATGACCCTAAGGGAACCCATTATTCATAAAGCCAAGCCCAACCTCTTCTTCGAGTGGATGTCTTCCCGAAACAAGCTCGGTGGGCAAAACAAAGTACCACGCCTCAGCAATGAAAGAGAATACATAGAACCCCTCCTTGAAATGAACCGATAACCTATGGGCAAGACCTCACAACAGCACTGCTACCACTGCGGACAGGAGATTGATAAAGAAAAAATCTTCTTCGATGAGAAAGCCTTTTGTTGCAACGGTTGCAAATCCGTCTACGAAATCCTAAACCTAAACCATTTAGAGAATTTCTATACCCTGAACAAACAATCGGGAATACGACCAGATGACAATCTCTCGCAGTTTGACTACCTCGATACCCCAGAAATATTCAGCAAAGTAACCGATTTCTCTGAAGGAGAGACCACACTCGTAACCTTTAAGATTCCCGTTATCCACTGCTCCTCCTGTATCTGGCTTTTAGAGAGCTTGAGCAGCCTGAACCCTCATATCAAGTACTCGCAAGTTAATTTCACGAGGAAGAACCTTCAAGTATCTTTTAATCACAATGAACTCAAACTAAGCGAGCTCGCAAAGTTCCTTACCAACCTTGGGTATAAGCCTGCCATCAACCTGGAAACAGCCGACAAAAAGGAAGAACCCTTAGATAAATCCCTACTGATAAAATTTGCCATAGCAGGCTTTGCTTTCGGGAATGGAATGTTTTTCAGTTTTCCAGAATACGCACAGGAGATTTTAGGTACCAATGACCTTTGGATGGACAGCTACAAACACCTGTTCCGATGGATGGTCTTCCTGCTCTCCACTCCCGTAGTGTTTTATTCTGCCTCGGATTACTTTAAATCTGCCTACTTTGGGCTAAAAAACAAAATCGTCAATATTGATGTACCTATCGTACTCGGCATTCTGGTGCTCTACGGCAGGAGTATCTATGAGATGCTTACCGACTTTGGTCCCGGCTACTTCGATACCCTGTGCGGACTGCTGTTCTTTATGCTCCTTGGAAAGATTTTCCAGAAGCGCACCTACTCTTCCCTCTCCTACGACAGGGATTATAAATCCTTCTACCCCATTGCTGTTACCAAAATAGAGGCTGGGGGCAAGCAGGAAAACATCCTCCTCTCTCAACTGAAAATAGGCGACAGAATTATGGTGAGAAACCAAGAGATTATCCCAGTAGATTCTATACTGATACAGGGCGAAGGGAATATAGACAACTCCTTCATCACGGGAGAGAGCGCCACCATTCCTAAAAAGGCAGGAGATAAAATCTTTGCCGGAGGAAAACAAATCGGCTCCATCCTCGAACTTGAAGTGATAAAAAGCGTAGATCAGAGCTACCTGACTCAGCTTTGGAACAAAGAGGCTTTCAAGAAAGCAGAAACGGGATTAGATAACCTCACCAACCGCGTAAGCAAGTACTTCACCTTCGTTATCCTCGCCATTACACTCATTGCAGGAGTCTATTGGAGCCAAGTAGATTTCGAGAAGATGTTCCAAGTCGTTTCCGCCATTCTCATCATCGCCTGTCCGTGTGCCTTAGCCCTGTCGGCACCCTTTACTTTGGGGCATATAATGAGAATACTCGGGCGGCATAAATTCTATGTAAAAGATACATTGACCATAGAAAAACTCTCAAAGATAGATACCCTCGTTTTTGATAAAACAGGAACCATTACCCAGACTAAGAAATCTCAGATAGAGTACAAAGGCAAAGCCCTCTCGGAATTTGATGCTCAAAATATCAAAACCCTATTAAAGAACTCCAACCATCCGCTTTCCAAATCACTCTATGAGTTTCTGAATATCCCCGATGAATATTTCCCTGTGGAGAACTACCAGGAAACCTCTGGAAAAGGCTATTCTGCCACCATACGAAGCCATCAATACCTCATCGGCTCTGCTCAATTCATAGGAGAGACCTCCTCCGAAATAGAAACCGCCGTCTATATCCGAAGAGATAATGAATTTCTCGGCAAATACCTCTTTAAAAACGAATACAGAAAGGGGATTTCACAGATGTTTTCAGACCTAAAAGACTACAAAATCTATATCCTCAGCGGTGATAATGCCTCCGAAGAGCAAACCCTTCGCGAGAAAGCACCGAATATCTCTGGATTATCCTTTAATCAAAGCCCTGAGGATAAGCTCAACTTCATCCAACGGCTGCAAGAGCAAGGGCGCAAAGTTGCAATGCTGGGCGATGGACTAAACGATGCAGGAGCCCTAAAACAAAGCAGCGTAGGAATCGCTATAGCCGATGATACCAATGCCTTTACCCCCTCCTCCGATGTTATTATGAGCGGGCAGGTTCTCCCACACCTAAGAAACTACATCACCCTGACCAAAGACGCGATGAACATCATCAAAGCAATGTTCGTCATCAGTTTTCTCTATAATATTATAGGGCTTGGCTTTGCTGTTTCTGGCAATCTCTCTCCTCTTATTGCTGCCATTCTAATGCCGATAAGCTCCATTACTGTAGTTTCCTTTACTGCCCTCGCCTCCCACGCCGCAGCATATCGCAGGTGGCGCTCTCATTAGCACGAGGGGCTATGATAGAGCTATTAAAGCTGTATATTACTATCCTCTTGGGGTAATTAGAAAAGCGAGACGGGCTCGCTCTCTCGGGCGAGGGTGACTCGCTCTCTCGGGCGAGGGTGACTCGCTCTCTCAGGCGAGGGTGGCTCGCTCTCTCAGGTGATAGACCTATAAATAAAAAATACAGCCTTTAAAGAGGCTGTACTTTTTTGCTTTAGGCTTTAGGCAGTAAGCCTAACCACACATCGCCTACTGCTTACTGCCTAAAGCCTACTGCCTTTTTAGTATATTTGTCGGGAAAAATTAGAGAAAATGCCAGATTTTTTACATCCAGATAAGGAGAATTTTTCGCCTCAGGACTTGGATATGGAGGAGAGGATTCGTCCGCAATCGTTCAGCGATTTTGCGGGGCAGAGGAAGACGCTTGAGAACTTGGAAGTATTCGTTGCCGCTGCAAAGAAAAGAGGGAGCGCCCTTGACCATACCCTGCTTCACGGCCCGCCAGGGCTGGGGAAGACTACCCTCTCGCACATTATCGCTAATGAACTGGGGGTAAATTGTAAGGTAACCTCAGGTCCCGTGCTGGATAAACCCGGTAGCCTCGCAGGGATATTGACCAATTTAGAAGAAAATGATGTGCTTTTCATCGACGAGATACATCGGCTCTCGCCCATCGTGGAAGAATATCTGTACTCGGCAATGGAAGATTATAAAATCGATATAATGCTCGAGACAGGTCCTAATGCCCGCTCGGTACAAATAGGGCTCAATCCCTTTACCCTTATCGGAGCTACGACCAGAAGCGGAATGCTTACCAAACCGATGCTCGCAAGATTCGGTATCCAAAGCAGGTTGGAGTATTACAACATAGAGCTCCTGAGTAGCATTATACAGCGAACAGCAAGGGTTTTAGGGGTTCCGATTGATGAAAATGCAGCCATAGAAATCGCCAGACGAAGCCGAGGAACGCCAAGAATAGCCAATGCCCTGCTGCGAAGAGTGAGGGACTTTGCCGAGATAAAGGGGAATGGCAAGATAGAAATAGAAATCGCCAAGTACGCACTCAACTCACTCAATGTAGATGAATACGGACTGGACGATATGGATAATAAAATTATGCGGGTGATGATAGAGAACTTTAAAGGTAAGCCTGTGGGCATCTCCGCATTGGCGACTTCGATTGGGGAGAACCCCGAGACCTTAGAGGAGGTTTATGAGCCTTACCTGATTCAGGAGGGGTTTATCATCCGCACCCCTCGAGGTAGGGAGGTTACCGAGAAAGCGTATAAGCACCTCAACCTTTCCAAGCCTTCTCACCCAGGGGAATTGTTTTAGTGAGGGCTATTTCTCTTCTACTTTGGTTACAAAACCGTCGTAGGAAATCGGTTGGCGATCAGATGAACTTATAGAAAGATATGCCCTGCCATTAGAGAAAATTTCAAGGCTCATCCTTTTTACCGAAGGCTGATCCTTTACATCAAAGGTATAGAGCATACCGCGCTTGCCTCTATCGGTTTTCGTCATATAAAAATCCTTGGATTCAAAATTAAAACCGGCATCTCTACCACCATAGGAGAGGTTATACGCCCTCCCGAAATAGGGGAGATGTACGAAGAGGGCGTCTTTCTGCACCTCTAATGTATAGCCCTGCCCTGATAAATCTAAAATCCTCATAGGGACTGCTCCAGGGATAGATGCAGAGGCATTATTTACCGCCGAATAATCCATAGGCGTAGCCTTCTCTGCCACAAAAGAGAAACGGTCTTCTGCAATCATCTGAGATAAAACCCCTGATTCTACATAGCGTTTAGAAGCACAAGAGCTTAAAACCACTAAAAATCCAAAGTAAACCAAAACGAACTTTTTCATTGGGAGAAGTTTTTATTATTAAACAGGGAGCTTATCATCAAAATCTATGCAAATCACGGCACATTTGGAATACTAATTGCAAATCTACACGGCATTTAATAGCATCATTATGAAAATTTCAGCATATATTTCAGCAGGGCTAGTGTCCCTATCTTTACTCGGCTGTACTACTAATCCTATTACAGGTAGAAAATCCTTTCAGCTAACTTCTCTCAACCCAGAGATACAAGCGAGCTCTTTTAGCCAATACAGAGCTACACTCAACAAGAGCAAAGTGATTAATAATACCTCTGCAGCAAGGCAGGTAAAAGCTGTAGGACAAAGGATAAGGAATGCTGCCCACGCCTATTACAGAAGTATAGGAAGGGAGCGAGATTTGGCATCTTATGCCTGGGAATTTAACCTCATAGAGGATAAACAGGTAAATGCCTGGTGTATGCCTGGCGGCAAAGTAGCGGTATATACCGGGATACTCCCTGTAACAAAAAATGAAACAGGAATGGCAGTAGTAATGGGGCACGAAATTGCCCACGCACTTGCAGGGCACGGTAATGAGAGAATATCTCAAGCGATGGTAGCTCAGTATGGTGGAGCGATTCTCGGTAGTGCTATCTCAGATGCTCAATGGGCAAGGGTATTCCAAGAGGCCTATCCTCTGGGCTCGCAGATGGTGCTTCTAAAGTACGGCCGTAGTCAGGAATTAGAAGCCGATGAAATAGGGCTTTACCTAATGGCAATGGCAGGCTATGACCCAAGGCAAGCCCTCCCCTTCTGGGAGAGAATGGAGGCACAATCCAGCGGACAGAGAAATCCAGAGTTTCTCTCTACCCACCCCCACCCCGAAAGCCGAAGAGCAGATATCACAAGGCACTTGCCTCGAGCATTGAATTATTACAAACAAGCAGGAGGTAAATAAATATTTTAATACATTTGACGCCTAAAATTTAAATCTATGCGAAGTTTATTAATCATTGGAGTAATCCTTTTAGCTGTGGCTACTGGATTTTTTTATATTGCCGACTTTAAAGTACGAGACCTTTTTGAATCCGCTATCCTAATGGGGATTATTTGTGGAATTGGTATTGGGCTTATCATTGGAGGTGTAGTAGGCTATGTTTCCAAAGGTGTAGCGATAAAAACCGCTCAGAAAGAAAAGGAATTTAAAGCACTGCAAAAGGAAAAAGAAAAACTGGAAAAGCAGGCAGCAAATCTCTCTGATACTCATTCTAATTCAGGTAATACTATTTAAGAGGCAAATGAATTGCCTCTTTTTTTTATTTCCCCTCCTCACACGCACTCCAAACGGTATCTTGCTGAGGTACAGGAGCCGTGATTTCTATACGCTCTCGGGTTACGGGGTGAATAAACTCCAGTTTTCTGGCGTGTAGAGAGATTCCTCCATCTTGGTTTGAGCGCGGTGCACCATACTTTAAATCTCCTTTAATCGGCAAGCCTATCTTTGAGAGCTGTGCCCGAATCTGATGATGCCTGCCCGTCTCTAAATCTACCTCCAAGAGCTGGTAATTATCCAATACTTTTATAATGGTATAGGTAAGTATGGCTTCCTTAGCCCCATCCGTAGGCTTTGTAAAGACAATAGCCTTATTATTTTTCTCATTTTTTTTGAGGTAATGCACCAGCCTCTGGCTTTTAGGGACGATTTCCTTAGGCACAATAGCCCAATAGGTTTTCTTTATCTCTCTGTTTTTTATCATCTGAGTAAGGCGAGAGAGTGCCTTTGAGGTTTTAGCATAAATCACCAAGCCCGAAGTAGGTCTGTCTATACGATGAACCAAGCCGAGGAATACATTCCCTGGTTTATGGTCTCGCTCTTTGATAAAATGCTTTAGGGTTTCCAAGAGAGATTCATCACCTGTTTTATCTCCTTGCACGAGCTGCCCAGCCCGTTTGTTGATAATCAAAAGGTGGTTATCCTCATACAGAATCTGGTCTTGCATCGGTTAGTAGCTTTCGTTTGAGTTGGGAAAATCTTTTCCCTTTACATCTTTTACATATTGGGAAACGGCTCCTGTAATTTCGGAGTAGAGATTAAGGTAGCGTCTTAAGAATTTAGGTGAGAAGCCTTGATTCATCCCCACCATATCGTGATAGACGAGCACCTGACCATCGCAATCTGCCCCAGCACCAATGCCGATAGTAGGTATCGTAAGACTTTTGGAGACTTTTTTTGCCAGTTCTGCCGGGATTTTCTCTAATACAATAGCAAAGCATCCGAGCTTCTCGAGGAGTTTTGCATCGGAGATGAGTTTCTCTGCTTCCTGCTCTTCTTTTGCTCTTACTTTATAGGTACCGAACTGGTAGATGGACTGTGGAGTAAGCCCCAGGTGCCCCATTACGGGGATTCCTGCATTTACAATCTTTTGTATGGAGTCTTCTATCTCCTTACCTCCTTCGATTTTTATGGCGTGTGCTCCGCCTTCTTTCATCATCCTCACGGCAGACTCGAGAGCTTTCTCGGCATTGGATTGATAAGTCCCAAAAGGTAAATCTGCCACTACTAATGCTCTACTTACGCCTCTCACTACGGATTGAGTGTGATAAATCATCTGATCCAAGGTAATTGGGAGTGTAGTTTCGTGCCCTGCCATTACATTAGAGGCAGAGTCTCCTACAAGAATAGCATCTACCCCTCCTGCATCTACCATTTTAGCAGTGGTAAAGTCATACGAGGTGAGCATTGTGATTTTCTCACCTTCAAACTTCATCTTTCTTAGAGTCTCTGTGGTTACTTTTTTTATTTCTGAGTAGGTTGACATTTAGCTTCCTTTTTTCTTTTAGTTACAATGCCCAAGTTTCATCAGCTTTGAGCGATCTAAAACCTTAATATTCCTCCCTTCTACCTCTATCAATCTATCGGCTTTAAATTCGGAGATGAGTCTAATGGCACTCTCTGTTGCTGTACCGATAAGGTTCGCTATTTCCTCTCGGGTGAGGGCTATTTTTATGTATCCTTCAGGGTCTGTGCCAAGACGGTCTTCGAGGAGGAGGAGGATTTCTGCAAGTCGCTCTCTTACGGTTTTCTGTGCCAGTAGTGTAATGGTATTGGAAGATTCTCCCAGCTCATAAGCTATTTTTTGAAGCATTGCATAGGCAAGTTTAGAATCGTGTTCCAGTATAAGGAGAAAGGTCTCAGCAGGGATAAAGTAAGTCTCTACACTGGTCATAGCCTCTGCTTTTGCCTGGAACGCCTCATGGCAAAGAAGTGAGCGATAGCCTACAAGATCTCCTTCCTTTATAAACCTGAGGATTTGGTCTTTGCCATAAACTCCAGACTTGGAGAGTTTAGCAATACCTTTTTCTATAATATAAACTCCCTTAGCATTATCTCCATCATCAAACATCGTATCTCCCTTTCGGAAAGTTATAAACTTCCGTGAGCGTAGTAGTCTATCAAAATACTCTTTCGGCAATCTGTCTCTCAGTCCTTCTGTATCAAGTGCCTTATGGAGGCTTGCTTCGATATGATTATATTTCTCTACTGACATAGATATGATATTTATCAGCAAATATAAGTTTTTTTTAATTAAGACAAAGAGGTCTCTAATTAATTAGAAACCATATAACAAACTCCCCTGAAACTTAAAAATACTCCTGCATATCCTCCTTCTTGATAGAAAAATATTTTTCTTTTGCTTTAAGGAAGAAAAGCCATTTTTAAAGGTAGAATAATCTTATTCTTCACCCCTTCCAAGGGGGTAAATTATAGGTAAAATAGTTATAAAACAATACCCTGTCATCATACAAAGCGTAAGGCTATGAGATTATTCCTTATTTTTGCTCATCAATAAAAAATTATGGCAAAAAAGAGCAAAGAAACCCCACTAATGCAGCAGTACAATACGATAAAAGCAAAATACCCAGACGCAATACTACTGTTTAGAGTGGGAGACTTTTATGAAACCTTTGGAAGTGATGCAGTGCGAACGGCAGAGGTACTGGGCATTGTCCTCACCAAAAGGAATAATGGCAGTTCACATACAGAACTGGCAGGTTTTCCACATCATTCCTTAGATTCTTATTTGCCAAAACTCGTAAGAGCAGGGCTGAGGGTAGCCGTATGCGACCAATTAGAAGACCCCAAAATGGTAAAAGGTATCGTAAAACGAGGGGTAACAGAACTTGTAACCCCTGGAGTAACCTTTAATGACCAAGTCCTTAGCTCAAAGAAAAACAACTTCCTGCTATCCTTGCACAGGGAAAAGGAAAAATTTGGCATCGCACTGATAGATGTCTCCACAGGTGAATTCTTGGTAAGCGAAGGCAATCTTGAGAAGCTCATCCATATTGTCCACAGCTTTGACCCAAGCGAAATCATCTACCAACGAACACAAGCTCTACCCGAACAACTGAAAAACAGGGCAACCTTTAAACTGGAAGACTGGGCATTTCAGTACAACTATGCCAAGGAAAAACTCACCCAGCAGTTCAAAACCCAATCCTTAAAAGGTTTCGGTATAGAAGATATGCCACTGGCAATAACCGCCGCAGGAGCTATCCTCGCCTATCTGATAGAAGATACACACCACAACCTGCTGGCACACATCATCAACATAAAAAAAATTCCAGATGACGAATACCTGCTGATGGATGGCTTTACACTAAGAAATCTGGAAATCATCTACCCAACCTCCAAAGAAGGGAAAAGCCTGCTGGACATCATAGACCGTACAGCAACTCCTATGGGGGCACGGCTCCTCAGAAGGAGGCTCATCCTCCCCCTTAAAACCGTAAATGATATAGAACGGAGGCTACATCTCGTAGACTTTTTTAATAAAGAAGACGCATTAAAGTTTGAAATCTTAGAGCTTCTAAAAAGCCTCTCGGACCTTGATAGGCTGATGGGAAAACTCGCCTCCGAACGCATTAGTCCAAAAGAATTCGGGCACTTGAGGCAGAGCCTTATCAATATTAGAAAGATAAAAGAGCTCCTCAGCCCTAAGCACGACCTCCTCGCTTGGATAAAACCCCTTAACGAACTCTCCGAGCTCATCTCCTATTTAGAAAGCCACCTTAATGAAGAGCTCCCCATAAGCATCGCCAAAGGAAATGTAATAAAATCTGGAGTAAATACCGAGCTGGATGCCCTCAGAAGCCTTCAAAACAAAGGAAAGGACTATCTGGAAGAAATGTGCAACCGAGAGATAGAACGAACAGGGATTTCAAGCCTTAAAATCAGCTTTAATAATGTCTTCGGCTACTATATAGAAGTGAGAAATACCCATAAGGACAAAGTACCCGCAGACTGGATTCGTAAGCAAACCCTCGTAAATGCAGAGCGCTACATCACCGAAGAGCTCAAAGACTACGAAGAGCAAATCTTGGGGGCAGAAGAAAAAATTTCCATACTCGAGCAGCAGCTCTACAAAGAAACCTGCTACGAAGCGATGAAATATATAGACCTCATACAGGAAAACAGCCAAATCACTGCCCAGCTCGATATCGCAACGGCATTCTCCGACCTCGCCACTGTCGAAGGCTATACCAAACCTTCATTAAACGATGGATACGCCATCAACCTGAAAGAAGCAAGGCACCCGATTATTGAAAACACCCTCCCCTTAGGCGAGAAATACATCCCCAATGATATTTATTTGGATAGAGATAGCCAGCAAATCCTAATGGTTACAGGCCCGAATATGGCAGGTAAATCCGCCATCCTAAGGCAGACGGCAATCATCGCACTGATGGCACAAACAGGCAGCTTCGTGCCCGCAAAATCTGCCGAAATTGGAGTGCTCGATAAAATCTTCACCCGAGTAGGTGCCTCCGACAATATCTCCGCTGGAGAATCTACCTTTATGGTGGAGATGAACGAGGCCGCGAATATCTTAAACAACATCTCCGAGCGCAGCCTCATCCTCCTCGACGAAATCGGGAGGGGAACTTCCACCTACGACGGGGTATCTATCGCTTGGGCGATTGCCGAGTATCTGCACCAGCACCCCACAAAGCCCAAAACCCTCTTCGCCACCCACTACCACGAGCTCAATGAAATGGCAGCATCTTTTGAGAGGATTAAAAATTTCCACATCTCCATCCAAGAGAATAAAGGGAACATTATCTTCCTCCGAAAGCTCATCGCAGGCGGTAGCGAGCACAGCTTCGGTATCCACGTGGCGAAGCTGGCGGGTATGCCTTCCAAAGTGATTAACCGCGCCAATGAAATATTGGAAACCTTGGAGAGCAGCCGTAGCCAAAAGGCGTCTAAAAAGATTAAACAAACCACCGAAAAGAACCTCCAGCTTTCCTTCTTCCAATTGGACGACCCTACGCTGGAAAGCATCCGCGATGAGCTCAACAAAATCAATATCAATGCCCTCACCCCCATCGAAGCACTGATGAAACTCAACCTGATAAAAGAAATGGTCAGCGCTTAACTCTCCCCTCCAAAATACAATGGACACTACACAAACAAAAAATAATAATAAATGAACTATAAAGAAAAACTAAAAGACATCAAGGCATTCGTTTTTGATGTAGATGGAGTATTCACCGACGGTACGGTATACCTCCTCCCAGGCGAAAATATGTGCAGAGCAATGAGCTCCTTAGATGGCTACGCCGTAATAAAAGCCCTGAAGCAAGGATACAAAGTAGGAATCATCACAGGAGGGAGCGACCCGATGGTAAAGTACCGATTCTCATACTTGGGAGTGGTGGATTACTACCCAAAGTCTAAGGACAAGATAAAAGATTTAGAGCATTTCAAAGCAATTTATAATCTGAAAGACGAAGAAATACTCTCAATGGGTGATGACATCCCTGATAGAGAAATGCTCAAGCAGAGCCACATCGCTGCCTGCCCACCGAACGCCGTACCCGAAATAAAAAAAATAGCGGATTATATCAGTCCCATAAAAGGAGGTTCGGGCGCCGTGCGCGATGTGATAGAACAAGTACTGAAAGCCCAGGGCCACTGGGATGTAACCGATGAAACCCCATCCATATAAATGAAACTCCTGCTCGCATCCCAATCCCCCCGAAGGAAAGAACTCCTCCAATGCTTGGGATTCCCCTTCGAGGTCGTCTCAATCCATTGCGATGAGTCTTACCCCTCCCAGCTCCCCATTTGTGAAGTAGCCGCTTACCTTTCATTAAAAAAAGCCAACAGCTACACTCACCTGCGCTCGGGCGAAATCCTCCTCACCGCAGATACTATTGTGAGCTGTAGCGGCCAAATATTAGGAAAACCCAGAGATAAACAAGAAGCCGCCCAGATGCTAAAAAAACTCTCTGGGAACACCCACGAAGTCTATACGGGAATTACCTTAAAAACCAGCACAAAAACCACCACCCTTACGGATAAAGCCGAAGTAGAATTTATGCCTATCAGCAGTGAGGAAATCGATTTCTATATCAATGAGTTTAAACCGCTGGATAAGGCAGGGAGCTACGGGATACAGGACTGGATAGGGATGGCGAAAATAAATAAAATCTCGGGGAGCTACTATACCATTATGGGGCTACCAACCCACCTGATTTATAAGGAACTAAACAAGCTCACCAAATAAAAAAAGCCATTCGATTGAATGGCTTTTTTAGGTTATATACTGAAAAAATTATTCTTCAGTCTTTTCTTCAGTAGCTTCTACTTTTGCTTCTTCTGCAGCGGGTGCATCTATAGCTTTTTTAGTAGATCTTCTACTTCTTCTTGTTGCTTTTTTCTCTTCAGCTTTAGGGTTGTAAAGCTCGTTAAAGTCTACAAGCTCGATAATTGCAGTATCTGCGGCATCGCCAGGTCTAAATCCTGTTTTGATGATTCGGGTATAGCCTCCGTTTCTTTCTGCAATTTTTGGAGCGATAGTTCTGAAGAGCTCGCTTACTGCATATTTATTTTGCAGGTAAGAGAATACTGTTCTTCTGTTATGTGTAGTATCTTCTTTAGCTTTAGTAAGAATGGGTTCAACGAATACTCTTAAAGCTTTAGCTTTAGCAACAGTAGTGTTGATTCTTTTATGCTCGATAAGAGAACAAGCGAGATTAGAAAGGAGTGCGCTTCTGTGAGAAGCAGTTCTTCCTAAGTGATTGAATTTTTTACCGTGTCTCATTTTTTATTAATTATCAGCGTCTAATTTATATTTTGCTACGTCAAAACCGAAGTTAAGACCTTTAGAGTGTACTAACTCTTCCAATTCTGTTAAAGATTTCTTACCGAAATTTCTAAATTTCATAAGATCAGACTTACTATAAGAAACCAGCTCACCAAGAGTTTCTACTTCTGCTGCTTTCAGGCAGTTTAGGGCTCTCACTGAGAGATCCATATCTGAAAGTTTAGACTTGAGTAGTTGTCTTGTATGTAGAGTTTCTTCATCATACTGGATGGATGCTTTCACGGCTTCTGTCTCTAATGTAATTCTCTCGTCTGAGAATAGCATAAAGTGATATATCAATATCTTGGAAGCCTCTGTAAGTGCTTTTTGAGGAGAAATAGAACCATCGGTTTCTATATCCAGTACGAGTTTTTCGTAGTCTGTTTTTTGCTCTACACGATAGTTTTCAACTGTATATTTCACTTTCTTTATCGGTGTAAAGATAGAGTCAATAGCGATAGTTCCGATAGGAGCATTATTAGATTTATTCTGCTCTGATGGTACATATCCTCTACCTTTTTCAATATTGAAAGTTATCTCAAATGATACATTCTTATCTAAGTTGCAGATAATATGGTCTGAGTTTAAAACCTCGAAACCGCTTATTGACTTAGCTAAATCGCCAGCTGTTACCGTATTCTTACCTGAGACTTTCACAGAAACTTGTTCATTAGCTTGGTTTTCAGCTTTTGCTTTAAACCTTACTTGTTTCAAGTTTAGGATAATTTCAGTTACATCTTCAATAACTCCTGGAATTGTTGAAAATTCGTGCTCTACACCTTCAATTTTGATAGATGAAATAGCATATCCTTCCAGAGAAGAAAGAAGCACTCTTCTCAATGCATTACCGATAGTAAGGCCGAAACCAGGTTCTAAAGGTCTGAACTCAAACTGACCTTTAAAATTATCTGAATTAAGGAGGATTACTTTATCGGGTTTGATGAATTGTAAAATTGCCATATTGTTGGTTGAGCAAAAATTTAATTATAAAATTATTTAGAGTAAAGTTCGACGATAAGTTGTTCTTTTATATCTTCTGGGATTTGAATTCTCTCAGGGACGGATACAAAAGTACCTTCTTTTTTCTCGTCATTAAATTGTAACCACTCGTAGTTTACTCTTGAAGCCAAGGCATCAGCTACTACATCGAGTGATTTAGATTTCTCTCTTACAGCAACCACATCACCAGCTTTTAGCAAGTAAGAAGGGATATTTACAACTTCTCCGTTTACAGTGATGTGTCTATGGGAAACCAATTGTCTTGCAGCGGCTCTGGTTTTAGCAAAACCGAATCTATACACTACATTATCCAATCTTGATTCGCATAATTGTAAAAGAACTTCACCTGTTACTCCTTTACTTCTATCAGCCTTAGTAAAGAGGTTTGCGAATTGTCTCTCGAGGATACCATAAGTGTATTTAGCTTTTTGTTTTTCTGCTAACTGCACTGCGTATTCGGAGCGTTTTGCACCTCTTCTTTTGTTAGGTCCGTGTTGTCCTGGTGGTTGGTTTCTTCTTCTTTCGAAGTTTTTATCATCGCCATAGATTGCTGCACCAAATTTTCTAGCAATCTTAGTTTTAGGTCCAATATATCTAGCCATAATGGTAAATTCTAAAAATTAAACTCTTCTTCTTTTTGGTGGTCTACATCCATTGTGTGGCATAGGAGTCACATCAATGATTTCACTCACTTCAATTCCAGAATTGTGAATAGAACGGATAGCAGATTCTCTACCTGCACCTGGACCTTTCACAAATACTTTTACTCTTCTAAGACCAGCTTCGTGAGCTACTGCTGCACAATTTTCAGCTGCCATTTGAGCTGCAAAAGGAGTATTCTTTTTAGAACCTCTGAACCCCATTTTACCAGCGGAAGCCCAAGAGATTACCTCTCCATTTTTATTTGTCAAAGAAATAATAATATTATTAAAAGATGCCTGGATATGTGCTTCTCCAATAGCCTCTACTTTTACTTTTCTTTTTTTAACTGTTTTTGTTTGTTTTGCCATAATTCTTAACGATTATTTACTTGCTTTTTTCTTATTAGCAACAGTTTTTCTTCTTCCTTTACGGGTTCTAGAATTGTTTTTCGTTCTTTGGCCTCTTAAAGGTAATCCTAGTCTGTGACGTATTCCTCGTTGGCAACCAATATCCATTAATCGCTTAATGTTTAGTTGAATTTCTGAACGAAGCTCTCCTTCTACTTTCACATTTTCGGAGATATACGTTCTAATTGCTGCCAAGTCATCGTCATTCCATTCATTGACTTTCTTGTCCTCGCTGATACCGGTAGCCTTAAGAATTTCAGAAGCGGTACTTCTTCCGATTCCGAAAATATAAGTTAAACCGATAACACCTCTTTTGTTTTTTGGTAAATCAATACCTGCAATTCTCGCCATAATTTAATTCTTAACCTTGTCTTTGTTTAAATTTTGGGTTTTTCTTGTTGATTACAAACAGTACTCCTTTTCTTCGTACAATTTTGCAATCAGCACTTCTTTTTTTAATAGATGCTCTAACTTTCATTTCTTTTTGCTTTATAAGCGTTAATATCTAAATGTAATTCTACCCTTAGTCAAGTCATAAGGGGACATTTCAAGTCTTACTTTATCTCCAGGTAGCAATTTAATATAGTGCATTCTCATCTTACCAGAGATATGAGCTATAAGTATATGCCCATTTTCTAATTCTACGCGGAACATAGCATTAGAAAGAGCTTCTACTATTACGCCATCCTGTTCAATATGTTTCTGTTTTGCCATAATTATAGCCCGGTTGTTCTTGATAATTTTGATTGCGTTAAGCCATCATAATGATGATTCAACAAATAAGTATTAATCTGCTGAACGGTATCCATAATTACCCCTACCATAATCAGTAGTGATGTTCCTCCAAAAAACAGCGCAAATCTGTCTGTCTGTACAAGAGATCCATACACTAATGCGGGAAGGACGGCAAATATAGCCAAAAATATTGATCCCGGCAAAGTAATTTTTGATAAAATATCATCAAGATAATCTGCTGTGTCTTTACCAGGTCTTACTTTTGGTATTAATCCTCCATTTTTCTTAAGGTCATCAGCCATTTGATTTACTGGAATCGTAATTGCTGTGTAGAAGAATGTAAAGATAATAATAAGTATGGCAAACAGCACATTATACTGCCAACTGAATACATTTTTGAATCCTGCGAAAAACTGATTCGTTTCATCAATATTCGTCAATAGCCCTGGAACAAACATCAATGCCTGTGCAAAGATAATTGGCATTACCCCTGCTGCATTTACTTTTAATGGTATCCACTGTCTTGCTCCTTGTGTTAAGTTACGAGTAGCTCCACCTCTTGCGTGTGCTCTGCTCACATACTGGATAGGGATTTTTCTAACCACAACTGAAAGTACAATTGCAAGTAAAACTACCAACATCCAGAATAGAACTTCAACAAGAATCATTACATTTCCTAATCCTCCTTTACCTGTTTGAGTAGAGAATTCCTGCAAGAATGCTGCAGGGAAATCTGCTAAAATACCAACCATAATGAGGATAGAAATACCATTTCCAATGCCTTTATCTGTTATCTTCTCGCCTAACCACATAGCGAAGAGTGAGCCTGCAACTAAGATTACTATGCTTGGAAACCAAAACATAAATGTATTTGGGTCAACATAATATGCTTGTGCAAACTGGTTATATGGTAAGAAATACTGTGTAATTGAAGTAAGATAAGATGGTGCCTGTACTAAGCACACGGCAATTGTAAGCCATCTTGTAATCTGATTCAAAGTATTTCTACCGCTCTCTCCATCTTTCTGTAGTTTTTGAAGATAAGGGATCGCCATTCCCATCAGCTGCACTATAATCGATGCCGAAATATAAGGCATAATTCCTAATGCCATAATGGATGCACGGCTAAAAGCCCCACCAGTAAAAGATGAAAGCAAACCAAGAAGGCCAGCACCTTGTCCGCCGCCTCCTTGGCTTCTGTATTGTTCCAACAAACTACCCACCTCTGCCATATTAATAGCAGGAAGTGAAATATATGAAGCAAATCTATACACCAATATAATACCCAAAGTAAAGAGTATCTTATCTCTCAGTTCTTTGAGGCTCCAAATGTTTTTTAAGGTTTGTATAAATCCTACTTTCATATTCAGTTTTTATTTTTATAGAGTAATTGCTTTACCTCCTGCTTTGGAAATTAATTCCTCAGCAGATTTAGTAAACTTGTCAGCAGTAATAGATACTGAAGATTTAAGCTCTCCTCTACCTAAAATTTTCACAAGTTCATTTTTAGATGCTAATCCATTTTCTACTAAAACTTCTTTTGTAATATCTCCAGAGATATTTTTAGTATCGATCAGGGTCTGGATAGTATCTAAGTTTACACCTCTATATTCTTTTCTATTTACATTTTTGAAGCCGAATTTAGGCAATCTTCTCTGCAAAGGCATTTGACCACCCTCAAATCCGATTTTTTCAGAATAACCAGATCTTGATTTCTGACCTTTGTGCCCTTTTGTAGAAGTACCACCTTTTCCACTTCCTTGTCCTCTACCTACTCTTTTAGAGTTATGAGTAGAGCCTTTTGCTGGCTGTATATTATTTAAATTCATTATTTATTTAATTAATATGATTAAGGAGAGATTAGAATAATGGATTATACTAATCTCTACCTGTAATTTATTTTTGAACTTCTACTAAGTGTGCTACAGTTGCTATCATCCCGAGTATAGCGGGTGTAGCTTCGTGCTCTACAACCTGGTGAAGTTTTCTAAATCCTAATGCTTCAAGCGTTCTTTTTTGGGTTTTTGTTCTCCCAATAGCGCTCTTAACTTGTTTTACTTTAATAGTTGCCATTGTTGTGAATTTTTTAACCGTTAAATACTTTGCTTAAAGAAATACCTCTCAATCTTGCAATCTCTTCAGGTCTTCTAATATCTAATAACGCTTTGAATGTAGCTTTAACCACATTATGCGGGTTAGATGAACCTTTAGATTTTGAAAGAATATCGTGGATACCTGCGGATTCTAATACAGCCCTTACAGCACCACCAGCAATAAGCCCAGTACCGTGGGAAGCTGGTCTAAGGAATATATCCGCACCACCGTATCTTGCAGAAGTCTGGTGAGGTATAGTATGGTTCATTACTGGCACTCTAACCAAGTTTTTCTTAGCATCTTCTACTGCTTTTGCAATTGCAGATGCAACTTCTTTAGATTTACCTAAACCAAAACCAATTACCCCATTTTCATCTCCTACTACTACGATAGCAGAAAATCCGAATGCTCTACCACCTTTGGTTACTTTCGTTACTCTATTTACAGCTACGAGACGATCTTTTAACTCTAATCCTCCCGGTTTTACTTTTTCTATATTATCTAGTCCTAACATAATTTTCCGAAATTTTTTGATTAGAATTGAAGACCACCTTCTCTTGCACCATCAGCTAGAGCTTTGATTCTTCCGTGATATACGAAACCATTTCTATCGAATACCACTTTCTCAATGCCCGCAGCTTTTGCTTTCTGAGCAATAGCTTTACCTACAGTAGCAGAAACTTCAGTCTTAGTACCTTTAGCATCTACTCCCTTCTCTCTTGAAGATGCAGATACCAAAGTCTTACCGCTTTGATCATCGATTAACTGAGCATAAATCTCTTTATTACTTTTGTATACAGATAATCTTGGCAATTCTGCAGAGCCAGAGATTTTCCCTCTCACTCTTCTTTTAATTCTATTTCTTTTTTCTAACTTATTTAGTGCCATTGTCTTAAAATTTATTATGCAGATTTACCAGCTTTTCTTCTAATAACTTCACCTACGAATCTCACACCTTTACCTTTATATGGCTCTGGTTTTCTAAATGAACGGATCTTCGCAGCCACCATTCCTAGAAGCTGTTTATCATGCGATGTTAAAGTAATGATTGGATTTTTACCTTTCTCAGTTTCTGTATTTACAGCAATCTCTTTTGGTAGTTCTACCACGATACCGTGAGAGAAACCAAGAGCTAATTCAAGTTTCTGACCTGAATGAGATGCTCTATACCCTACACCCACAAGTTCTAATTTTTTCTCGAAGCCTTGATGAGTTCCAACAATCATATTGTTTATCAAAGCTCTATAAAGACCGTGAAGTGCTTTATGCTGTTTAGAATCAGATGGTCTGTTTACTGTAAGTACTCCATCTTTTTGCTCAATCGTAATCCCTCCTGTAAGCTCCTGAGATAATTCTCCTTTTGGACCTTTTACTGTTACTACACTTTGATTTTCTGTAATAGTAACACCAGCAGGAATTGTTATAATTGCTTTACCAATTCTTGACATTTTCCTTTAATTAATGGTTAATATACATAGCAGATTACTTCACCTCCTACTTTCTCTTCTCTCGCTTTTTTATCAGTCATTACACCTTTAGATGTAGAGATGATAGCGATACCCAAACCGTTTAATACTCTTGGCAGCTCAGTAGCTCCAGCGTATTGTCTTAGACCTGGTCTAGAAGCCCTTTGAATCTTCTTAATCACAGGTTTTCCAGTTTTTTTATCATACTTCAAAGCGATTTTGATAGTCCCTTGAACATTGTTATCTTCAAACTTGTAGTTTAAGATATAACCTTGATCAAACAGGATTTTCGTAATCTCCTTTTTAATTTTTGATGCAGGAATTTCCACCACTTTGTGGCCTGCGCTTTGTGCGTTCCTTACTCTAGTCAGGAAATCTGAAATTGGATCTGTTAACATTCTTTATTTATTAATTATTGGTCAAAAATAATCAGTTTTCAAAGGCAAAAAGACAATTTTATCAATCTAAGCAGAGATGATATCATCATCCATTTGCCTTTAAACTTAATTATCGTTATTAAATTTTAATTATTACCAACTTGCTTTTTTAACTCCCGGTATAAGACCTTGGTTAGCCATTTCTCTAAAAGTTACTCTGGAAATACCAAAAGTTCTCATATAACCTCTTGGTCTACCTGTAAGTTTACATCTATTGTGTAGTCTCACTGGAGACGCATTTTTAGGAAGTTTTTGTAATGCTTCATAATCGCCAGCTTCTTTAAGAGCCTGTCTTTTTGCAGCATATTTAGCAACTAATGCTTCTCTTTTGCGCTCACGCGCTTTCATTGATTCTTTTGCCATTTCTTAGTTCTTTTTAAATGGTAAACCGAAGTGAGTTAATAATGCTTTTGCTTCTTTATCAGTCTTTGCTGATGTTACAAAAGTGATGTCCATCCCTTGGATTTTTTTCACTTTATCGATTACGATTTCAGGGAAAATGATTTGCTCAGTAATACCGAGGTTATAATTTCCTCTTCCATCGAATCCATCTGCTTTGATACCGTTAAAATCTCTAATTCTTGGAAGAGCAGAAGAAGTTAATCTATCCAAGAACTCATACATTCTGTCAGCTCTTAGGGTAACTCTTGCTCCGATTGGCATTCCTTTTCTCAATTTAAAAGAAGCCTCATCTTTCTTAGAAACGGTTCCAACGGCTTTCTGACCTGTAATTGCAGTAAGCTCTTCTACAGCATAATCTACAATTTTCTTATCTGCTGTAGCAGCACCCAAACCTTGAGAAACAACGATTTTCTCTAATTTAGGAACCTGCATAATAGACTTGTAGCCAAATTCTTCCATCATTGCTGGAACAATTTTCTCTTTATACGCTTTCTTTGGTCTTGCTATATACGTCATTGTTTTCTACTTTATAAGGTTTCACCTGTAGCCTTAGAGATTCTAACGCTTCTCGTTTTCTTCTTACCATTTCTCTCTACTTCTACTCTCTTAAAGCCAACTTTAACGATTTTACCGTCTTTGTCGACCAAAGCTACATTAGAAATATGTAGAGAAGCCTCTCTCTCTATAATACCACCTTGAGGATTTTGAGCGGATGGTTTTACGTGTTTTTTCACGATATTTACACCTGCTACGATCACTCTTGGATCTTGACCTTCTTTTCTTATCACTTCAATAACTTCACCTTTACTACCTTTATTTTTACCAGTAGTAACGATTACATTATCTCCTCTTTTAATTTTAACTTTTGCCATTTCTTTTAGATTTTAAAAATTAAAGTACTTCAGGAGCTAATGAAATGATTTTCATATACTCTTTATCTCTCAACTCACGAGCAACCGGTCCGAAAACACGAGTTCCTCTCATTTCTCCAGCTGCATTTAAAAGAACACAAGCATTGTCATCAAAAGAGATGTAAGAACCATCTTTTCTTCTAACCGCTTTTTTAGTTCTCACTACAACAGCTTTAGAAACCTGACCTTTTTTAGCATTTCCTGATGGTGTTGCATCTTTGATAGTCACTACGATTTTATCACCAACTGAAGCATATCTTCTTCTCGTACCTCCGAGAACTCTGATTACAAGTACCTCTTTTGCACCTGTATTATCAGCAACTTTTAATCTTGATTCTGTTTGTAACATTACTTAGCTTTTTCAATGATTCTTACTAATCTCCATCTTTTATTTTTGCTCAAAGGTCTTGTTTCTTGGATAAGAACAGTATCTCCTTCGTTGCACTCATTATTCTCATCATGTGCAGTATATTTTTTCGTTTTCAAAACGAATTTACCGTACAGCGGATGTTTCACTCTCGTTGTCTCACTAACAACAATGGTCTTTTCCATTTTATTGCTGGAAACAACTCCAATTCTTTCTTTTCTTAAATTTCTTTCCATTGTAAAATGAAATTATTGTTTGTTAGTTAACTCCGTTTTTATTCTTGCAATTGTTCTTCTCAAATCTCTGATTTGAATAGGATTTTCAATTGGGCTAATTCTATGAGCCAAAGTCAGTTTCTGATACTGAGCTTGAACTTCTGCCAATTTATTTTGAAGATCCTCTACACTTAAATTTTTAATTTCAGTACTTTTCATTATTCAAAGATTATTGAGGTTTAACAAAATCATTAGCTACTACAAACTTGGTTACCACTGGAAGCTTTTGAGCAGCAAGTCTAAGAGCTTCTTTTGCTACTTCGTAAGGCACTCCACCTACTTCAAACATTATTCTTCCTGGTTTTACTACAGCTACCCAGTATTCCACAGCACCTTTACCTTTACCCATCCTTACTTCGGCTGGTTTTTTAGTAATCGGTTTATCTGGGAATATTTTAATCCATAGCTGTCCTTCCCTTTTCATATATCTGGTAGCCGCGATACGAGCTGCCTCGATTTGTCTTGCAGTAATCCAAGCTCCTTCAATGGCTTTAATTCCGAATGTTCCGTAAGCTAATTGAGCACCTCTATTAGCATTACCTTTCATCTTCATTTTATGAACTCGTCGGAACTTGGTTCTTTTTGGTTGTAACATAATTTCTAAATTTTAGATTTCCTATTTTAGATTTTAGATTTTCTATTTTAAAAAAGTAACGGTAATTTAAAATTAAAAATGTCTAATCTAAAATTTTTAATTATTTATTATTTCTTCTTGGTCTTCTGTTATCTCTATCACCACCTCTTGATGCAGATTTCTTTTGTTGTCCTACGAGTGGAGATAATTCTCTTTTACCATAAACTTCTCCTTTCATAATCCAAACTTTTACACCTAATCTACCATAAGTAGTGTGAGCTTCTGCCCAGTGATAGTCTATATCTGCTCTGAAAGTAGACAATGGGATTCTTCCTTCTTTGAAAGATTCGCTTCTTGCCATTTCAGCACCATTTAAACGACCAGAAATCATAACTTTTATTCCTTCTGCTCCTACTCTCATTGTGCTTGCTATCGCCATTTTAACAGCTCTTCTATAAGAAATTCTGTTTTCAATTTGCTTAGCAATACTATCAGCTACTAATACAGCATCAAGTTCAGGTCTCTTAATTTCGAAGATATTGATTTGAACTTCTTTTTCAGTAAGTTTCTTCAATTCTTCTTTTAATTTATCAACCTCTTGACCGCCCTTACCGATGATAAGCCCTGGTCTTGCTGTAGTAATAGTTACTGTAACTAATTTAAGAGTTCTTTCTATAAAGATTCTTGAAATACCACCTTTAGATAATCTCGCTTCAAGGTATCTTCTGATTTTGTAGTCTTCTGCTATTTTATCTCCATAGTCATTACCTCCAAACCAGTTAGAATCCCATCCTCTGATGATACCTAATCTATTACCAATTGGATTTGTCTTCTGTCCCATACCTTGAATTAATTTTCTTTATTACCTAAGATTATTGTTACGTGGTTTGATCTTTTTCTGATTCTATAACCTCTTCCTTGCGGAGCTGGTCTTAGTCTCTTCAATTGTCTTGCACTATCCACATATATTTCTTTTACAATAAGGTTTGCTTCTTCAATATCAGCACCCTCATTTTTCACTTGCCAGTTGGCAATAGCAGAAAGAAGGAGTTTTTCTAATTTATTAGAAGCCTCTTTCTTAGAATATTTCAGGATATAAAGTGCTTTATCTACTTTTTCTCCTCTAATAATATCAGCAACAAGTCTCATTTTTCTCGGAGAAGATGGACAATTGTTCAATGAAGCCTTTACAACATCTTTGTTTGCTTCTTTTCTTGCGATTGCACTATCTTGTTTTCTTGATCCCATTATCTGCTTCCTTTATTTTTATTACCCGCGTGTCCTCTAAAAGACCTTGTCGGAGAAAATTCACCTAACTTATGACCCACCATATTTTCTGTAATATAAACAGGAACGAAAGTTTTCCCATTGTGTACAGCGATGGTTTGTCCTACAAAGTCTGGAGAAATCATAGATGCTCTAGACCAAGTTTTAATTACCGTTTTTTTACCAGACTCTATATTTGCCTGAACCTTTTTCTCTAATTTATAATGAATGAAAGGACCTTTTTTAAGTGATCTTGCCATAATTATTTTCTTTTAGATACGATATAACGGTTAGACACTTTATTTTTCTTTCTGGTTTTATAACCTTTAGCTGGTTTACCGTTTCTAGATCTTGGGTGACCTCCGGAAGCTCTACCTTCACCACCACCCATTGGGTGATCCACAGGGTTCATTACTACTGCTCTTGTTCTTGGTCTTCTGCCTAACCATCTGCTTCTACCTGCTTTACCAGATACTGTAAGCTGGTGGTCACCATTAGATACAGAACCAATCATAGCTACACATTCTACTAAAATCATTCTTGATTCTCCAGAAGGCAGCTTTATGATAGCATATTTACCATCTCTTGAAGTTAATTGAGCAGAAGAGCCTGCACTTCTTGCAAGGATTGCTCCTTGACCAGGTCTCATTTCTACACAAGAAATAACAGTCCCTAATGGAATGTTTTTCAACTTCATTGCATTACCTACATTAGGCTCTACATTTTCTCCTGAAACCACTTTCTGACCTACCTTAATACCATTTGGAGCGATGATGTATCTCTTTTCTCCATCTGCATACTCAAGAAGAGCAATAAAAGCAGTTCTGTTTGGATCGTACTCTACAGATTTAACTTCAGCTTCAACATTGAATTTGTTTCTCTTGAAGTCAATAATTCTGTATTTCCTTTTGTGTCCACCTCCGGTGTAACGCATCGTCATTTTACCCGTGTTGTTACGCCCACCTGACTTTTTAATACCTACAACCAAAGATTTCTCTGGTTTGTTAGTAGTAATTTCCTCAAAATTGTTTACAATTCTGAATCTCTGTCCCGGGGTGATAGGTTTTAATTTTCTAACAGACATTACTATTTATTAATTATTAAATTATTTATTTACACTTAATAGATTAAGCAATAAGCGATTTCACTTACTGCTTAAAACTTATTTTATACTGAAAAAATATCGATAACTTCTCCCTCTGCAAGAGTAACAACAGCCTTTTTCAGCTTATTTGTCTTACCGATTTGAAGTCCTTTTTTTGTATACTTAGCAGAAACTTTCGGTGCATAAATCATCGTCCTTACATCTGCTACTTTCACTCCATAAGCCTCTTCTATCGCTCTCTTAATTTCGATCTTATTCGCCTTAGTATCTACCAAGAAAGAATAAGCCCCTCTAAGATCTGTAAGATAGTTAGCTTTTTCTGAAATAACTGGTTTGATAATTACTGACATACGATTTATTTCTTTAAGTTTTCTTGAAATTTATCTACTGCACCTTCTAAGAAAACAATCTCACCTGCATTGATTAAATCATAAGAAGAAATCTCATTATAATTTAACACCTTAGTTTTTGGCAAGTTTCTTGAAGATAAATATACATTCTTATTAGCCTCTGGAAGGATAAACAAAGATTTCTTACCATTAAGCTCTAATGCATTTAATACATTGATGAAATCCTTTGTTTTAGGAGCAGCAAACTGCACATCTTCCAAAACTTTAATGCTGTTATCTCTCAATTTCTGAGAAAGAACAGATTTTTTAGCTAATCTTTTAACAGCTTTATTTAATTTAAATCTGTAATCTCTTGGCTTAGGCCCGAATACTCTACCTCCACCTTTAAATACTGGAGATTTAATATCACCATATCTTGCAGAACCAGATCCTTTTTGTTTTTTAAGCTTTTTAGTAGAAGCGGTTATTTCACTTCTTTCTTTAGACTTATGAGTACCTTGTCTTTGTGCTGCAAGGTATTGTTTCACTTCTAGGTAAACCGCGTGCTGATTAGGCTCAATTCCGAAAATTGATTCATCAAGAGTTACTTTTCTTCCGGTTTCCTTTCCTTGTGTATTTAATACTACTAGTTCCATTTTCTGATAATTACATAAGAATTTTTAGCTCCCGGAACAGCACCTTTTACAACTAAAAGATTTTGTTCTTCATCTACTTTTAACACTTGAAGGTTTTGAACAGTCACTTGCTTACCTCCCATTCTTCCAGCCATTCTCATCCCCTTGAATACTCTTGATGGGTCTGAACCCGCACCGATAGAACCAGGAGCTCTTAGCCTGTTATGCTGACCGTGAGTTGCTTGCATAACACCACCAAAGCCGTGTCTTTTCACTACCCCCTGAAATCCTTTACCTTTAGAAGTACCTGTAACATCTACATACTCTCCTTCAGCAAAAAGATTCACTTTCACTTCATCACCTACATTCAAAGTATCTACGAATTCGTGATAGAATTCTGCCAACTTTGCCTTAGGTGTAGAACCAGCCTTTTTAAAATGACCAGCCAATGCCTTACCGACATTCTTCTCACTCTTGTCATCGAAACCTAACTGAACAGCTTTATAGCCGTCTTTTTCTAAGGTTCTGACTTGTAAAACCGAGCAAGGACCCGCCTGAATAACGGTACACGGAATATTTTTTCCGTTCTCGTCAAAAAGGGAAGTCATCCCGATTTTTTTTCCAATAATACCTGACATTGTTTATAAAAATATATATAAAAATTATCTTTTTATTCTCCAGTATTTTAAGGGCTTCGCTCTCAAATGAGCACACTACACCCCTAAAATGAGTGCGCAAATGTATAAAATATTTTCTTATCTCCAAATTTTAGCAGTAAAATATTTTGAAAATCAACAGCTTTTTAAAGACGAATATCCGGCTAAAAATTTTAATCATCATATAATATAGATTTTCAAAATCTAAAAATCAACGAATTACAAGCATAAAATAAAAAGCAACTGGTAAAACCAATTGCCTTAAAGTCTCATTATTTTTTTTCTTATTTAGGTAAGCATACCTCCATCTACATTAAGCACTTGCCCTGTAATATAAGAAGATTTATCGCTTGCGAGGAATACACAAGCATTCGCAATATCTTCTGGCTGACCTCCTCGTTTTAGAGGGATGGCATCTCTCCAGCCCTGCACTACTTTTTCATCAAGAACGGCAGTCATTTCTGTTTCTATGAAACCTGGTGCGATAGCATTACAGCGGATATTCCTCGAGCCGAGCTCTAATGCCACAGATTTTGTAAAGCCAATAACTCCCGCCTTTGATGCCGCATAATTTGCTTGCCCCGCATTTCCTTTCACGCCCACTACGGAAGTCATATTGATAATAGCACCAGATTTAGCCTTCATCATTGGTTTTATAACCGCTTTTGTGAGATTAAATACAGAGTCAAGGTTTACTTTTATAATCGTATCCCAATCTTCTTTCCCCATTCTGAGAAGGAGATTATCCCGAGTAATCCCTGCATTATTCACCACGATATCGATCTGGCCAAATTCTGTGAGAACCTCATCTACGAGCTTTTGTGCGGCATCAAAATCGGAGGCGTCAGACTGATAACCTTTAATCTTGGTAAGCGCAGAAAGCTCTTTTTCGAGGGATTGAGCTTTATCTACCGAGCCAGCGTAGGTAAAAGCTATTTTAGCTCCTTCTTTCGCAAAAACTTCGGCTATACCTCTTCCGATGCCTCGTGTTGCTCCTGTAATAATGGCAACTTTTCCTTCTAATTGTTTCATTTTATGTTATAGTTTATAAATTTCAAATCAAATACTGTTATTAATCACCAGAACGATTTCTCCTTTGAGGGTTTTAGACTTGGAAAATGCGATCAGTTCGGCGATTGTACCTCTTTTTGTCTCTTCAAACTTCTTAGAAATCTCTCGGCTAAGGCTTATCCTCGTATTTTCGCCGAAAAATTCCTGTATTTGCTCCAAAGTTGTGTTGATTTTATGGGGACTTTCATAGAGAACGATGGTTTTTTTCTCCTCTGCGAGCTGTTTCAGTTTGGTTTGCCTCCCTTTTTTCTGAGGGAGGAAGCCCGCGAAATAAAAATCGTGGTTGGGCAAGCCCGATACCACCAAAGCGGGAACAAAAGCCGTAGCTCCGGGCAGGCATATCATCTGGATATCGTTATCTGCACAGGCTTTTGCAAGGAGGTAGCCTGGGTCTGAAATCCCAGGAGTACCCGCATCGGTTATCATCGCGATGCGCTGCCCATTCATTAAATCGTCTATAATTTTTTGGGTGGATTGATGCTCATTATGCAAATGATAAGATTTCAGCGGTTTTGAAATCTCAAAATGCTTCAAGAGAACTCCCGAAGTGCGGGTATCTTCGCAGAGGATATAATCTGCTTCTTTCAGTATTTTTATCGCTCTGAAAGTCATATCTTCTAAATTCCCAACAGGTGTAGGTACGAAATAAAGAATACCCTGCATCTCATCAAAATTTGTGACCAAAGGTAGTATTTTTATACCAATCCCACTACTTAGTTGATCTACCCCACTTATTAATGATATGCATTCTATGGATAATTAGACACATTCAATAGCTCGAAGCTGTAGCATTTTAACTATTCTCTCTTCTCCTTATCCAAAGGATTGTTTTGCAAAGAGGACATTCCAATCTATTCAATTCATTATTCAGAAATTTTAATTAAGACCATCTATAAATAAATGGCACTTATCAGGTTTTTGTTCTCTATATTTGCAAGCAAAATATAAAATACCGCTTTATGAAAAAGTTCATCATTTCATCATTCTTTTGCGCTGGGATGCTGATTTCTGCCCAGCAAAAATCTCCTCTTTCGGAGGCTAAATTCTGGGAAGGCGCACCAAGCCTAAAAGAAGTAAAGAAAGAGGTGCGCAAAGGCTTTGACTTTAAAAATACCGAAGGCGCGAGCGACCCTATTTTCGCAGCCATAATGGCGAAAGCAAGCCCAGAGGTCATCAAATACCTCATAGACCAAAAAGGGGTGGATATAGAAAAAAAAATCTTCCACGAGAGAACTTACCTGCACTGGGCAACCAATGCTAAACTCTACGAGGTAGTAAAGCACCTGATAAAAAAAGGAGCCAACCTGAATGCCTTAGATGATAAAGGGGCAAATCCCTTAGTTTATGCTTGTAGAGGTGGGAATATTACCCCAGAAATATTAGAACTTTATATTAAAAATAGGTTTGATATCCGCCAAAAATACCCGCAGCTTGAGGATGCCGATCTGCTTCTGCTCTGCATTGGACAGGATAAGGGGCTCAAAATAACCGATGAGCTCATCTCCAAAGGGCTTAGCCTCCAAGTAGAGGACAAAAAGGGGCGAGGTGCATTCTACTACGCGGCATTGGTCGGTGATAATGTAGAAAACCTGAGAACGCTCGTAAAACGAGGGGTAAAATACGACTCCTCTGCCCTGCTCGCCGTAGCCGAAGGGGCACATAAGGTAACGAATGGTGTGCAGCCCTACCTCTACCTTATCGGTGAGCTGAAATTAGACCCCAAAATCACGAATGTACAAGGAGAGACCTTGCTCCACATCGTAGCGAGGAAGCCTAAGCAGGAGGAAGTGATCAACTACCTTTTATCAAGCGGAGCAGATGCCTCACGAAAAGATAAAAACGGAAACACCGCCTTTATGCTGGTCTGCGGTGGTAAAAGTCTTAGCATCGTGAAACAGCTTTTCCCTTATTGCCGAGACATCAATGCTAAAAATGCGAATGGAGAGACCGCCCTACTGAATGCCGTAAAAACGGGGAGCACAGAAATCGTAAATTTCCTCCTCCAAAAGGGTGCAAGCCTCCGCACTACCGATGCGAAGGGGAATAGCCTTGCTTTTGTGCTCGTGGATTCGTTCCGAGTACCAAAAAAAGGTAGGCAAGCCGATAAAGATTTCCTCCCGAAGCTCCTCCTCCTACAAGAAAAAGGGATTAATTTTGCCCAGCCCTTCAGAGATGGGAGCACGGTTTATCATATCGCAGCGACTAAGAATAACTTGGAGTTCATCCGAAGCCTTTCGCCTATAAAAGCAGATATTAATGCGAAGAATAATGATGGGCTCACCGCGCTGCACAAGGCAGCATTAGTGGCAAAGGATGATCAGATTCTGAAATACCTCATCTCGCTTGGGGCTGATAAAAAAATTAAAACAGACCTAGACGAAACGGCTTATGACATCGCTAAGGATAATGAAGCCCTCGCTCATCAGAATATAGACCTCAGCTTTTTAAAATAAATTGAATCAATAATTATAAATTAAATTTTTATGAGATTTTTAAAACAAAGTTTTTTATTCGGATTTTTTGCGCTCTTGTTTAGCACTCAAGCACAGGCACAGAGCAGCAAGTACAAACTAATGCTCCAAATGACCAATTACGATGGAGAAAATGCTTACCTTGTAGTCTCTCTCATCAATCCTAATGGGGAATACGAAAAAACCCTCGCCGTAATGGGAGATAATAAGAAATGGTACAAAGGGCTCAAAGAGTGGTTTAAAGCTCAGAACCAAAAACCCGAGCAGCTCAGTGCGATTACGGGAGCTTCGGTAGGTGCAGGCGATAGAAGCACTACCGTTCTCAATATAGATGATTCCGTATTTGATAAAGGCTACAAACTCAGAATAGAATCTGCCGTAGAACACGCAAAATACCATACGGAAGACGCTGTAATCCCCCTTACTCAAGCTGATTTTTCTAAAAAAGTAAGCGGCAAAGGCTATGTGCGCACCGTAAAACTGAACAAACTCTAACCACCATACAAAAGGCACCCGCCTACCAATCGGGGAGATTGCACCAGCGATGAAATCATCCAAAAAAGTCTTCTCCCTGATTTTTCTATTTATACACGCATTATTATCTATTAAAAAAATAAAATGACATCATCCATCTGGAGAAAAGCACACCTTATCCTTGCGATTATTTCGTCGGTATTCTTACTCGTGATCTCAATTACAGGCGTTATTTTAGCGGGGAATATCATTATCAATAAAACCCAATACCCTTATAAAGTAGAGAATTTTGAAGAGCTTAGCCTTGCCAAAACGCTGCCTGTACTCAAAAAAAACTACCCTGAGATTACAGAGATGAGCATAGATCCTAACCATTTCGTAAGCATCGATGGTTTTGATGAAGACGGCAATGCAGTAAAAGCCATCATCAACCCAAACAATGGGAAAATACTTGGCAAGCCCCTTAAAAAAAGCCCATTTATACAGGAAGTAAAAGGGATTCACCGCTCGCTTCTTCTCCACGAAAAAGGACGATTTATAGTAGGGATAATGGCAGCTCTCCTCCTGATGATTAGCCTTACAGGCACCATAATGATTATCAAAAGACAAAAAGGATTCTTCGGTTTCTTTGCTAAAATACACAAAGACTCGCTCTCGCAATTCCTACACACCTCAGCGGGGAGGTGGTTCTTAGTTCCCATCTTCGTAGTATCGCTTACGGGGACTTATTTATTTCTGAAAAGGTTTAAAATCATCCCCGAACAAAAAGAAATCACCCAAACCTATGAAGCAAAACACACCGATACACAAAAAAACATCGCCGATTTTGAAGTTTTCAGGCAGACCAAGCTCAGCGAGGTACAAAAAATAGAATTTCCCTTCTCAGATGACGACCCAGACGAGGTCTTTATATTAAAATTAAAGTCCAAGGAATTAGAAGTAAATGCTTTTTCTGGTGAAATCACTAAGGAAACCCTCTACCCTTCCGCTGTACTCTTAGCCAATCTCAGCCTGAACTTACATACGGGACGAACCAGTCTCTGGTGGGCAATCGTGTTGGCAATTGCTACGCTTAACATTCTTGTATTTATCTACACAGGCTTTGCTATCACCCTAAAAAGAACCGCGTCCAAGGTGAAGAATAAGTTCAAAGCCCAAGATGCAGACTGCATTATCCTCGTAGGTTCAGAAAACGGAACTACATTAGGTTTTGCTAATAAGGTACAGCAACAGCTCCTCACAAGTGGCAAAAAAGTCTTTCTCTCGTATCTTAATAACTATCAGTATTTCCCAAAAGCGGAGCACATCCTTATCTTCACCTCCACTTATGGTGATGGAGATGCCCCTGCCAATGCTGAAAAATTTGAGACTTTACTCGCTAACGACATTAAGCAAAACCCCAATACCCTGTTTTCTGTTGTGGGCTTCGGTTCGAGAACATACTCCAACTTCTGTGGATTTGCTAAAAAGATAGATGCTCTCCTCTCCTCACAAGAATGGGCAGAAAGAAGTATCCCCCTACATTTGGTGAATGATAAATCTGCCGATGAACTCGTAGAATGGGTGAAGCTCTGGAATGAAAAGACCTCTACCCCACTGATGACCTCTCCTTCATTCTATAATGCTAAGATTTCTGGACTTAAAAAATTCAAAGTAGTGGAGAAAACCCCTCTTGATGAAGATAATCAAACCTTCTCCATCTCCCTTAAGCCTCAATTCCGCAAGAGAGCATTCCAATCTGGAGATATTCTCACTGTATATCCTGCAAACGACAGCAGAGAAAGGCTCTACTCCATCGGAAAAAAGGGCAATAGCATTCAGCTCTTCGTAAAGCTACACGAAAATGGGCTCGGCTCTCAGTATTTGTATAGATTACCACTGGGGCAAACCATAAAAGCAAAAGTGGTAGAGAACCTTGCCTTCCACTTCCCAGAAGACACAAGCGATGTAGTGATGATTGCTAATGGTACAGGTACTGCACCTTTCCTCGGAATGATGAGTGAGCAACATCCAGGTGTAAAGAAACATCTCTACTGCGGCTTTAGATTTAGAAATGCAAATACTCAACAGATAGAAGAAACGGCAAAAAGCCTCATCCAAAAAGGAAACTTGCATAGCTTCACCGTTGGATATTCTCGAGGTGAAAAGCCTCAGCGGGTAACCGACCTCATCCGTGAAGATGAAGAATTTTTGGTTCAAATCCTGAAATCCGATGGTGTTATTATGATTTGTGGAGCGCTTTCTATGCTCGCCGATGTAGAAGCCTACCTCACTGAAGTCTGCGAAAGGCATCAGCTCCCAAGCCTTGAAAGATATAAACACAATTCCAGAATTCTAAGTGATTGCTATTAAATAATGAAGACCCTCGCTATCTTTTTACTCTCCCTGCAAATCACCTATGCCCAAACCGCAAGGCACAGAACCATAATGCTAATGGGCAGCAGGTTTGATATTACCATCGTAGATAAAGACTCTACCGCTGCAGAGGAGAAAATAAATATTGCCATTGCCGAAATCTCTCGAATAGAAAACCTCATCTCGGAATGGCGAGCCTCCACAGAGATTTCAGAGGTGAATAAAAATGCAGGAATTCGCCCAGTAAAAGTGAGCCCAGAAGTTATCAAACTTACTGAAAGGGCACTTTGGTTCTCCAAAATTACAGATGGAGCATTTGATATTAGTATCGCTGCAATGGATAAAATCTGGCGGTTTGATGATTCTATGGATACTCCACCCACTCCTCAACAGGTGAAAGCCTCAATAAGAAATGTGGGCTATAAAAATATTATTATCAACCGAAAAAAATCTACCATTTTCCTAAAAAACAAAGGGATGAAAATAGGTTTTGGAGCTACAGGAAAGAGCTACTCTGCCGATAAGACCAAAGCTCTAATGCAGCAACTTGGCGTACAGGCTGGCATCATTAATGCCTCTGGGGATATTGCCCTCTGGGGAACTCAACCCGATGGTAGTGCTTGGACGGTAGGTATTGCTGACCCTTTCCAGTCTGGTGAAGTCCTCAAAGTTCTAAAACTCCGAAACACAGCTATCGTAACCTCTGGGGATTACCAAAAATTTGTAGAATTTGGTGGCAAACGCTATTCCCATATCATCAATCCTAAAACAGGTTATCCCTCCACAGGGCTCACCAGTGTAACCATCACAGGAGAAAATGCAGAAACTGCCAATGGGCTCAGCACCTCCGTAATGGTTTTGGGCAAAGAAAAAGGGCTCCGCCTCCTTAAAAAATTTCCCAGCTATCAATATCTTATCATAGAGGATAATGGTAATATTACTCAAAGTACTGGATTTGACCAATAGCGAGCAACCACCCAAAACAAAAAGGAGAAACTTAAATAAGTTTCTCCTTTTGTAGCCCGTAGGGGAATCGAACCCCTCTTGCAAGAATGAAAATCTTGAGTCCTAACCGATAGACGAACGGGCCAGCTTTATAATTAAGCTAATTTATTTACATGCTTTGTAAGCTTGCTTTTTAAGTTAGCTGCTTTATTCTTATGAATAATATTCTTCTTAGCCAACTTGTCTAATAAAGAAATCACCTTAGGTAATTGTTCTTGAGCCACTGCTTTATCCTCTTCATTTCTTAATACTTTCATAGCTGTTCTTGCAGTCTTATGATAGTATCTGTTACGCATTCTTTTTACTGCGTTTTGTCTGATTCTTTTTAATGCTGATTTATGATTTGCCATATCTCTGTCTCAATTGTGGGTGCAAAGATATATCTTTTTTCGAAACCTCCAAATTTTTTTTTAAAAAAATGTATTATTTTTTAGTGATATACTTGTTTAACCAATGCTATCGGTTTTGCCAGTTTGTGAGTTAATATTATATTTGTGAGATTTTATACATCATATTTTAAGTATATGAAGACTATTATTTCTACAGAAAAAGCCCCAGCGGCAATTGGACCTTATGCACAAGCAAATATGGCAAACGGGATATTATATATCTCTGGACAAATGCCCGCAGACCCAGAAACAGGGAGAATTATAGAAGGGATAGAGAAGGCAACACATCAAGTAATGAGAAATCTTGAAGCCATCTTAAAAGAAGCAGGAATGACTTTTAAAAATGTAGTAAAAACTACGATATACCTTAAAAATATGGAGGACTTTTCCGTAATGAATGGGGTTTATGCTTCATATTTGGAAGAGGGGTTCTATCCTGCAAGGGAAACGGTTCAAGTGTCTTACCTCCCTAAAAATGTAGAGGTGGAAATCTCTATGATTGCACATCAATAGTGCTCAATTGAGCTATTGAATAAATTTTTGGAAATGAACTTTCTTAGGAATACATTAGGAGTATTTGTTGGACTTTTAGTTTCGGGTATCGTTATCAGCTTGGGGATTAGGCTCAACTCTGAATGGGTTACTTACGAGCATTTCTCCCCCTTTCAGAACTGGGAAAACTTCCTGGAAACGAGGAAAGGAGATACAGGCTTCTTTGCCTACCTGCTTTTTTTATCAGGTATCTCTGCCATAGTGGGAGGCGTAGCTACTGCCATCATCGTGAAATATGCCAAAGTAGCTTATGCTTTACTGATAGGCTTTATTCTGCTGTTTTTCGCAATGCTGGATATTATAATCTTTCCCCATCATCCTACTTTTTACAAGATATGTATCTTCCTCACCTTCTTCCCTTTCTCTTGGGTAGGAGGTAAAATCACAGAAGTCCTCTACAACAGGAAAAAGAAATAAAGCCCATACTACTTCCTGATGAATAAAGGGTATTTTATTACATTTGCAGCATATTTTTAGACAATGAAAAAACACACGATTAAAGATATTTTATCGGATTATAAGAGATTTCTTCATCACAATATCACTGTTCAAGGATGGGTAAGAGCTTTTCGCTCCAATAGATTTATCGCGCTTAATGACGGTTCTACTATACTTAATCTTCAAATAGTAGTAGATTTTGAACAGTTTGATGAAGAGCTTATTAAAAACATCAAGACCGCTTCTTCCCTCAAAATAGAAGGTGAAGTTATAGAAAGCCAAGGAGCGGGGCAGAGCATAGAGATCTTAGCAAAAAAAATCACCGTTTTAGGGGACAATTTCAGTGAGGAACTGGAAAAAACCGTTCTTCAACCTAAAAAACACTCTCTGGAAGTACTCAGAGAGCAGGCACACCTCCGTTTCAGAACCAATCTTTTCGGTGCTGTATTTAGATTGAGGAGTGCTATTTCGTTTGCTATTCATCAGTTCTTTAATCAAAACCAATTCTTCTATATTAATACACCCATCATCACGGGAGCTGATGCAGAAGGTGCTGGAGAGATGTTCTCCGTTACAAATTTTGATCTGAACAACCTCCCAAAAGATGAGAATGGCGAGATTGATTATACCCAAGATTTCTTCGGAAGGAAAACCAACCTAACCGTTTCTGGACAGCTCGAAGGCGAAACAGCAGCTATGGGACTGGGAAGGATTTATACTTTTGGGCCAACTTTTAGAGCTGAAAATTCCAACACCACAAGACATCTTGCCGAGTTTTGGATGATAGAGCCAGAAGTAGCCTTTAACAACTTAGAGGATAATATAGACCTTGCAGAAGACTTCCTGAAATTCGTTATCAATTATGTATTAGACAACTGCAAAGATGATTTAGAATTCCTTGACAAACGATTTGCAGAAGAGCAAAAACAAAAACCCGAAAGAGAGAGAGCCAAAGAAGGACTTATAGAGAAACTTCAAAATGTGGTTTCCAAACGATTTAAACGGGTTTCCTATACTGAGGCTATTGAGATTTTACTCGCGTCTAAGGAAAACAAGAAAGGCAAGTTTCAATTCCCTATTGAGGCTTGGGGGGCAGATCTCCAGTCTGAACACGAGCGCTATCTCGTAGAGAAACACTTTGAATGCCCTGTGGTACTCTTTGATTATCCTAAGGAAATCAAGGCGTTTTATATGAAACTCAATGAAGATGGTAAAACCGTAGGAGCAATGGATGTACTTTTCCCAGGAATCGGGGAGATTATCGGTGGCTCCGAAAGAGAAGCGAGATATGATGTACTCATCCAAAAAATGAAGGAGATGAATGTAGATGAAAAAGAACTTTGGTGGTACCTTGATACCCGAAAATTTGGCTCTGTACCACACGCAGGTTTCGGCTTGGGACTTGAAAGGCTTGTGCTCTTCATCACGGGAATGACGAATATCCGAGATGTAATCCCTTTCCCAAGAACGCCAAAAAATGCAGAGTTTTAAGTTTTAAATATGTGGAATTCATCAGCCTTGCCAAAATAAATAAAACAAATTATGCTGAAACAAAATCTTCAATTAAAATTAGGTCAAAGACTTGCTCCTCAGCAAATTCAACTAATGAAGCTCATCCAGCTTCATACCCTTGACTTTGAACAGGACTTAGAACGAGAGCTGGAAGAAAATCCTGCCCTTGAAAAAGTCTCTGACGATGATAATGAAGATGAATACGAAGCAGCCGATGAAGAACTTGAAAGTGAAGGAAGTGAATCCATAGAAACCGACTTTGATGTAGATGAATACCTCTTTGATGATGAGCCAAGCTATAAAACAGCAGCCAGCAACTACTCCCCAGATGACGAAGAATTTGATAACCAAAGCCTCCTCACTGAAGGACAAACCCTCTACGACTATCTGATGGAGCAAATAGGTATGGCAGACCTCTCTGAAGAAGACCTCAACATCGCACACTATATCATAGGAAATCTAAACCCTGAGGATGGCTATCTAAGACGGGAAGTAAAGTCCTTGGTAGATGATCTTGCCTTCTCGCAAGGGATATACACTACCCAAGAAAAGGTAGAAAATATACTGGAGAACTATGTACAGAAACTCGACCCACCAGGTGTAGCAGCCAGAAATCTCCAAGAATGCTTGCTACTGCAAATAGAGAAAAAAATCAGCAGTAATAAAGCAGTTTCCCTTGCAGCAGATATCCTGAGAAATCAATTTGATGCCCTTACCAATAGGCATTACTCCAAAATAATGAACAAATACGGCATCTCTGAAGAAGAACTGAAAGATGCCCTTGATGAGATTTCAAAACTCTCACCGAGAGTTGCAGGAAATTTTGATACCCAGACCATCACCATCAATCAGGAGATTATCCCCGATTTTACTATCCAACTCGATGAAGATAACGAGGGAAATGTACAGGTAGTTCCTCTTCTCAACAGTAAAAACGCACCCACCCTCCGTGTATCTGATGAGTATAAAGATATCCTCTCTACCTACTCGCATAATAAAGACTCTGCCGAGCATAGACAAGCAGCGCTTTTCATCAAGCAAAAACTCGATGCTGCTAAGTGGTATATAGATGCGGTGAATCAGCGACAAAACACACTATTACAAACCATCAAAGCCATTACAGAGCTACAAAAAGAATTCTTTATTACAGGAGATGATAAATCATTAAAACCAATGATTCTAAAAGATGTAGCCGATAAAACAGGGTTTGACATCTCTACGATTTCAAGAGTGGTGAGGAGTAAATATGCGGATACACCCAATGGAATTGTTTTTCTTAAAGACCTCTTCTCAGACAGCCTTATAAATGACGATGGAGAAGAAGTCTCTACAAAAGAAATAAAAACACACCTGCTCGAAGCTATTGCAAAAGAGGACAAGAAAAAACCTTATACAGACGATGCTCTTGTAATCATCTTGAAAGAAAAAGGTTATAATATCGCCAGAAGAACAATTGCCAAGTATCGTGAGCAGCTCAATATACCTGTAGCAAGGCTTAGAAAAGAACTCTAATCGGTTTCTAGCAACTGGCTATTAGCAATTAGCCTTTACGCATGATACCTTCTAAACTCGATTTGCTCGAGTTTTTTTGTTACAATCTCTTGGTCGAGCAGAGGAGCAGATTCTACCACTACATTGTGAGGAGATACCCCCCACGCCTTGAAATCATCACTGCCGATATACCGTACAAAACTATAGATATTGAGAATAATCTTCTCTTTCAGGGTGAGGAGATTGTCATTAATATAAGTATTATCTATAATCACATACTTCAGATCTGGGGGTACATTATGCTGCCTCAATGATGGGAAACCGCTCCTCGATGGGATTTCTTCGGCCTCCATCAAGTCTTTCAGCACTTGGTCAAAATAGTCATTAATCCTCCTATCTACCTTAAACCCGAGGAGGAAGTTAATTTTATATATCGTACTCGGCATTATTTCATCTACATAATACTTAAATGTATAAGGGTCTTCTTGGTTAATGATATTTAAAATAAAGTAATGGTCTGCCCTTTTCGGTTGCTTCCTTATAATGGAATAGATGATTTTTGCCTCTATCTCGTCCTCCCTTTTAGCACGGCTAAGAAAAGCCAAATTAGTAGCATATTTAGGGATGGTCTCATCCAGTTTCATATCTTTTATGACGGAGACATACTTCTCAAACTTCACATATTTCAGGAATTTTGCCTTAATCTTTCTCCCATTAAACCATGCATACATACACACCATCATAAACCCGCTAAGGGCAATCGTAATCCAGCCTCCATCTAAGAACTTGATGATATTTGCATAGAAAAAGCCCAGCTCTATCGAGAGATAAGTAATGGCAAAGACGATGATGAGCCATTTCTTTACCCGTTTCTTTTTAAGCCAAAAGATGAGCAGCGTAGAAGTCATCAGCATCGTAATGGTAATGGTAAGCCCGTAGGCAGACTCCATCTTGTGAGACTCCTGAAAGTAGAGCACGATGATGAAGCAAAGCGCCATTAGCCCCCAATTGATTCTCGGAATATACATTTGCCCTTTTACCCCACTCGGGTATTCAATCTGCTGATTAGGCCAAAAGGCAACCGACATTGCCTCAGAAAACATCGTGAATGCCCCCGTGATTACTGCCTGGCTGGCAATAATCGCTGCCATCGTAGCGAGCAGCACACCTGGGAATACCATATAATCTGGCATTATCCCAAAGAATGGATTAATTCCCTCACGCACCTTTAAATGATTATCGAGCAGCCACGCACCTTGCCCCAGATAGTTCAGGATAAGCATTGCCTTCACAAAAATCCAGCTCACACGGATGTTCTGCTTCCCACAATGCCCCAGATCCGAATACATCGCCTCTGCACCCGTAGTACAAAGGAATACCGCCCCCATCACCACAATGGCACTCGGAGAATGGGAGATGAGATTATACGCATAGATGGGGTTAAAGGATTTAAGAATGGATAAGTTGCCCATAATATGATTAGCCCCGAAAATCCCCAATGCCAGAAACCAAATAATCATCACTGGGCCGAAGAACTTCCCTATTTTGCTCGTGCCAAACTGCTGCACAAAGAATACGATAAAGAGTATAAAACAGGTATAAAGCACCACAGGAGTATCGGGGTTATAGATTTTAAGCCCCTCAATAGCCGATATTACCGTAAGCGATGGCGTAATCACACTATCCGCAACCAAAGTAGATGCCCCAATAATCGCAAAGAGATAAAGATGCTTGCGCTTCATCCGCTTCACAAGGGAGTAGAGGGAGAGTATCCCGCCCTCGCCTTTGTTATCTGCCCTCAGGGCAATCGCTACATACTTTATGGTTGTCTGCAAGGTAAGCGTCCAGATAATACACGAGAGTGCACCCTCTATATACTCGTCCAAAGGCATAGTTGCCGTCTCCAAACGGGCATTAATAATCGCCTTCATTACATAGAGCGGAGAAGTACCAATATCTCCGAAAACGATGCCCATAGATACCAAAAGACCAATGAGCGTGAGCTTACTTGTATCAAGATGCTGAGTGGAATTATTTCCCGACATAAGTTCTTTTATGAAATCAAGATGCAAATATAGAGTAAAAAAATAAATTGCTTTCAGATACTTCTCCTTTTATCAATGGATTGATAGATAGATTTACTATTGAATAAAAAAGCGGGCTAATATTCATTAACCCGCTTTCAAATGATTAAGCTATGAAAAACTTACCTTACTGAACGATGAGTTTAGCCGTTTGCTTCTCACCTTTGCTATTGGTAAGGTGCAATAGATATGCGCCTTTCGGATAGTGGGTAAGGTCGAGATCAGCTCTGCTACCGCTATAATCCTTCTTGAAGAGTAGCTTACCTGAAAGGTCATAAACCTGTGCTTGAACTGAAGAAGTTCCACTACCAAGCTCGATAGTAAATCTACCATTGGATGGGTTTGGATAGATTTTCAGACCACCTTTCACTACCTCTGAAGCAGAAAGGTTATCTACAACAATCGTTACACTTGCCTTATCAGACTTCTTACCATCAGAGTACACAGCGTATACATCGTAGGTATAAGTACCAGTCTGTGTAAGATTATCTGTGTGTTTCAATGTGTTATAGTCATTGATATCGGTGAGTTTTACATTGTTTCTCACAATCTCATACTTCTCAAGTTTAGGAAGGTCTGTAGCTCCAAACTCTACTGGCACTTGCTCTCGTGCTTCTGCTTTGTATGGATCTTCAAAATCACCAGATTTCAGAATCTTAGTACCTTCTCTTACTACTTGCTTCAAGTCAACAGATGCTTCATCAGATGGTTTTGCAGCTACTGTCTTATCAGAGCTTACATTATCTTTATATCCTATCTGGATATCATCTAATGCAAGGAGAAGAGCGTCATCATCTTTTGTAGTTCTGTGGTGGAACACTACGAAGAAGTCATCCTTAGAGTGTTCTTTGATATCAACTTCTCTTTCAACAAATGTACCTTTAGTTTTTTCAGTTCCATCAAACTTGTAAACAATTTCACCTGTTGCTTTGATTTCATCTATCGTTGGTGCTTTACCAGAAGCTGGTGCTTTCACTACATACACATCATATCTTTCTACATAGTCGTGTTTCACAAAATATTTAAGCACTTCTGCTCCTCCTTTTATTTTAGGAGTTACGATCCAGTCATCTACATCCATACTTCTGAAGTACCAACCATAATTGAGTAGTCCATAATTTCCACTTGCTTTATTAAAAGCAGAAATCATCCAGCTCATTTTATCTGCATTATTGTCATAGACTGTCATCTCGGTAGGTATTTTTCCAGATTCAAATCCTTCGGTATAGGAAGGGTTCATATTAGGCCTTACCCACTTGAGATTTACCTTGTTATTCTCTTGAGTAGCTGAAAGATCTTTCACGGAATTATGTACTCCTGCTACTTTTATATCTACCTCAGCAGTGGTTTCGTTTTGTGGAGAAGTTGCTTTTAGAGAAACTTTATAGTCTCCGGATTTATTAAACTTAACTACTGGGTTATTAGATGTAGAAGTAGTACCACTTACAAATTCTGTATTATCGCTTGGCGTTACCGTCCATTCAAATGATGTAGGAAGCGGATCACCAGTAGATTTATTAGTAAATGCTACCGTTTCAGTTTCAAAGATTGAATTTCCTGAAGTGATAAATTTAGCTTGAGATGGCGTATTCTTAACAGTGATAAAGTCTTTTTTCTCCTTAACATCATTACCTGAAGAATTCGTTGCCTTCAATGTTACTGAATACTGTTTCTCTTCTGTAAATCTTACTTTCGGATCTTTAGATGTGCTTGTTGTACCGTCTTTATACTCTACTGTATTCGGGCTGAATGACCATTCATAAGTCGCTGGCTGAGTAGAGGCAGTTGTTGTATTATTATTAAGCTGAACTGTCTCATAAGAATTAACTCTTGGTTTAGCCACTGTAAAGTCTGCTGATGGTTTCCCTTCTGCAAATCTTACCAATACATCATCTACTGCTACAGCATAAGAGGCCTTATCGGCGTCCATCTTATTGTGGAAGCCTAAATAAATGACGCCATCTTTTGTAGGAGTAAATTCTCTATTTACTTTATTATAACTTGGAGCAAGGGTTAATTTATCTCCTAACTTATTGGTCATTGCTGATACTTCCGGGCTATCACCATAGAAGAATTCAAGATTTTCTTCATCATTCTGGAATCTACCTGCGTAGAGCTCCAGCATATAGAGCTTACCTGCTTTCACCTTGATAGGGTTGGAGAATAACCAATCGTCTGTACCTTTTGCTCTATTAGGGAAGTTCACCGCAAAGCTCTTTCCTGTATTTGCTAAGTCTGCATCTGTATATTTCATCCAGGTTCTTCCATTTCCATCTACATCCTTAGATACCCAGCCGCTCTTCTCGAAGTCTTCCTCAAAACCGAAGAAATGAGACTCGCCCGGATTCTCTACTGATGCAACTACCCCATACGCACTTACTGATGCAGTATTGTTCATCGTTACCTCATCTCCCACAAATACTACTTCTACCTCTACATTGTAATTCACAAATGATTTGGATAAATCTACATTAAACGACTTGCTAAGCGTCTTTCCTTGTGCTACTTCTTCTAATGCTACTTCTCCTGTATGCTCTACGGCATTACCATTGTCTACATTTACGAGTTTGTATTTAAGTTTAGCTCCTGTTGCAGATGCACTTCCTAAGTTCTCTACCTCTACCGTTACTGGCGTTTGGTTTGTATACTCCTTAGCTGGTGGTAAGGATACGGATTTTAATGCCAAGTCTTTTGATACACCATTGTTAATTCCCGTTGCAATAAGAGAGAAGTCTTGAGAAGCTGCAGGAACTAATTTACCCTGGTCATCGTTCTTTTTCAGGTCACCCTTATGGCTTACGGTGATGGTGTATTCCTTGCCTGCTACCGGGTTTTCTATCACTACCTGCTCTACATTGTCTTTGGTATTATCGCCTTTGGTAGCAGCGTTCGCTGGATTATTTACATCTAATTTCCAAGGGAAGAAAGTGGTTGCTCCATCGGATACTCGTAAATCCAAGTCATTTACCAATACGGATTCTCTGTTGTTAAGCGTAGCATCTGGAAGTTTCTCTACTACGGCATCATCCCAAACAATGGTTACAACTAATGGTGCACTTCCCGTTGCCGTGAGTTTTAGGGTATAAGTGCCATTATTATTTAAGGTAACCTCTTCTACTTTTGAGTATTTATTTTTGGTGGATAATACTTCTGCAGCTTTAAAAGTATTGAGAAGTCCCCAACCGAACTGATAATCTGGTCCCGGATGTTCGCCAGCTTCATTTGCTGTATGAATCGCCAATGCTTTTAGCGTAGCAGATTTCATAAACGAGCTGTAGAGTTTATTGTGATGCTCTTGTAATAAAGCGAGTGAACCGGTTACATTCGGAGACGCCATTGAGGTACCGCTCAAAGAGGTATATTGGCTATCGCCGGTGGAGGTGGTAGAATAAACTCCTACGCCTATCCCCGCTAAATCCGGCTTGATACGACCATCATCGGTAGGACCGAAAGCTGAGAAACTCGCTGCTTTTACATCACTTGGCTGTTTGTAGCCACCTGGGATTTTATGAGCCGCTCCGATAATAAGCCCATTTTTACCTGTTGCACCGTGGTTAATACAATCAAAACCATTGGCTCCCCCATTCTTTTGGCGAACTTTTGTAGATTTTGCCCATACTAATTTACCATTCTCTAATTTTCTTACATAGTGTGCTCCACCAGGTTCAGGACCATCTCCTCTTGGGTTACCTGCTGCTTTTACCGCCAAGTAATAAGGAGCATTTTTTGAGATTAAATCCCATTGAGCATCCGTTTCTCCATAATGTCCATAGCCTACATATTCTGTATCATCATCAGTTCCTAACCAGTGCCAACCTGTAGCTCCTGACCAGTTACCATACTCAAAACCTCCTAAATAACCATAAGAGTGATTTGAAAGAAGTGCCCCGTTAGTTGCAGCTGTTGTCATTTCATCCTCATCATCATTCCAGTCATAGGCGATAAGCTCTGCTTTTGGTGCCATTCCTTTCGCTTTCTTATCTACTCCACTGGCAACCATTGTCCCCGCCACATGGGTAGAGTGGCTATTAAGCCGTGTAGAGGTATCACCCATTTTGGCTCTTCCTCCAAATTCCTGGTGGGTAAGCCTTACAGCTCCTCCATCCCACTCACGGAGAACAATACCTTCTCCTTGAAGTTCCAATCCTGGGCTCGTCTGAAGCCTTGAAACTCCCGTACCTTCTGCTGCTCCAGCATTGCTCGTTACATAGTACAAAGGGAAGCCCTTAGCGTTAAAACCTTGCAACTGGTAAAACTTACCTCCAAACTCGGTGGTGAACGGAATGTTCATCTCCTTTGCTCTGGACTCCAGCTGCGCTCTGCTTAGCGTTCCTTTGCGGAATTGCTTGCCTAATAAATTCAATCCTTTTAGGTTCGTCTTGCTTTGAAGAACCTTTACCTCTTGGGCATTCTGTGCAAACACTGCCGTAGCAAATAAGTAACATAATGCTACTGGCAATTTTCGGGTAAATGACCCGAACTCTAATGTAGACTTTCTCATTATTAATTCATTTAAAATTAACTGGACAATACTACACAATATTTTTAATACTACAAAATTTTATTTATTTTAATAAATTTTTAATATAATTAACGATTATTTTATGCAATAAAATTAATTATACCACAAAACACATACATTTTAATTATATACAAAATTCATAGATGATATTTTTTAATTATATACATTATATTAGCCATATAACAATAAATATTCATTCAAATAAGTGTTAAATTGTGATATTTATACCTCAATCACATTATCAATCTTTATGATATTATAAAAATATCGCCATTATAAATTATAAAAATTTATTTGTATTTTCTGCTTAGAAAAGCTCTTTTTTCAGTATAAACACAGTTTTGAAATTACCAAAAACAGACTTGAGCTATTATTAATAAAGCATTTCTATTTCTTTATGAAAAAATTTTTGGAGCCCATCTTTTTCGAGGAGAATATGAAGAAAACCTTTCTCATCAGCATATTGAATAATGCCATTTTGTCTGATATTACTTTTAGAAAAAAGAGCTACAGAATTTCGGCAGAAGAGGTGGTGATTATATCTTTCCAAGATGTTGTATGAAGGCTGATGAGTGATATGTTTTGTAAAATAGAAATGAAAATTTTCAGATAATGAGGTGAGATTAAACCTTTGATGGGTTTGTGTAAGTATTGAGCCTGCTTTGGTTAGCTCTGAAAAATCCCGCTGTAGAACATTAATCCCTATACCGATAATATAAAAACTCTTACCATCAATTTTTATTTGCTCTATAAGAATCCCTACTACTTTTTTTCTATTGATAATAATATCATTAGGCCACTTGATAAAGACTTCCTCATCTGACAAATTGTCAAGAAAATCCCGAATAATAACAGCGGTATAAAAATTGACAAAATTGCCCCCTATTGGGATTAAGCTCGCATCTATTAGTAGAGAGTAGGCTATATTTTGGTCTTTGGGCATCTTCCAAGTATTGCCATACTGCCCTTTTCCATTTATCTGATTAAATGTATAAATTGCGATATTTGGTCGGCTGGGAGTATGATAATTCAGGATGGCTTCATTGGTAGATTCTAAGCTTTCTGATAGATAGAAGAGAGGATACATTTAAGAAATATTTATAATATTGAGATGCCAAACCTAAACATTAATACAGAAAAAAACAATAAATTTGCACGATTATACCCTAATTTTAGATGAATAAACTAACAGAAAAACAATTATTAATAGACAAGATTGTAGAGGCAATACAAGATACAAAAGGTGAAGATATTAAGATCTTTGACCTTTCTACTATTGAAAACTCAGTAACTGAGACTTTCATTATATGCAGTGGAAACTCTAATACTCAAGTATCTGCCATAGCCGGGAGTATAGAAAAAAAAGTTCGTAATGAGTTAAAAGATAGACCTTGGCATGTGGAGGGGGCAGATAATGCACTTTGGATTTTGGTAGATTATGTGTCTGTTGTCGTACATATTTTCCAGAAGCATATACGCGATTATTACGAGATAGAAGAGCTTTGGGGAGATGCCAAAATTACAGAAATACAGAATTTAGACTAAGCAATAATCATTGAAATAAAAGATAATGAATAGCAAAGGATTTAATTGGTTTTTTCCAATTGTCATTATAGGTATATTGTATATTTTTTTCCAGCCTTCGTTTGGAGGAGCTGATGCTAAGAGGATAGATGAAGATACCTTTTTTCAGAAATTAAAAGAAGGCAAAGTAAGCAAAGTTGTAGTTTATAAAGATACCGATAAAGCTGAAGTATTCTTAACCAAAGAAGCTAAAACCGAGCATATAAACAACAAACCATCTATGAATCCATTAGATGGTCTTACGACTAGAGTTGTTCCTGATTATGACTTTACTTTTGGTGATATAAAGTCCTTCCAAGACGAGTTTAAAAAAGTAAAAGCATCAAACCCCGAAGTACAAACAAAAATGGATTTTAGCAAAGAGAGAAATCCATTGGTGGAAATCCTCCTCCCCATACTTATGTGGGTAGGTCTATTGGGTATATTCTATTACTTTATATTTAGGAGAATGAATGGCGGTTCTGGAGGTGGAATGTTCTCCATCGGAAAATCAAGAGCTAAGCTCTTTGATGAAAAAGATAAAATGCAAATTACCTTTAAAGATGTAGCAGGTTTGGAAGGCGCTAAGGAAGAGGTACAAGAGGTAGTAGATTTCCTAAAAAATGCAGATAAATATACCAAACTTGGAGGTAAAATCCCAAAAGGAATGCTCCTCGTAGGCCCTCCAGGTACAGGTAAAACCCTATTGGCAAAAGCCGTAGCAGGAGAGGCGCAAGTACCTTTCTTCTCCCTCTCAGGTTCCGATTTTGTGGAGATGTTCGTCGGTGTAGGAGCATCTCGGGTGAGGGATTTATTTGCACAGGCAAAAGCCAAATCTCCAGCGATTATTTTCATAGATGAAATAGATGCTATCGGTAGAGCCAGAGGTGGAAAAAACTTTACTGGAGGTAATGACGAGAGAGAAAATACCCTCAACCAACTCCTCACCGAAATGGATGGCTTTGGCACAGATACCAATGTGATTGTAATGGCAGCAACCAATAGAGCAGATATATTGGATAAAGCCTTGCTCCGAGCTGGAAGATTCGACCGCTCTATCTATGTGGATCTTCCTGAACTTCACGAGAGAAGAGAAATCTTTGAGGTACACCTTAAAAACATAAAAATCGATGACTCCGTAGATAGAGAATTCCTAGCAAAACAAACCCCTGGCTTCAGCGGTGCTGATATCGCAAATGTATGTAATGAAGCTGCTCTCATCGCTGCCAGAAACGGAAGAGAGTCCGTTACTAAACAAGATTTCTTAGATGCTGTGGATAGAATTATCGGAGGATTGGAGAAAAAAAATAAAGCAATTAAACTCTCCGAAAAGAAAAGAGTTGCTTACCACGAAGCAGGGCACGCTACTGTATCTTGGCTTCTTGAGCACGCTGCTCCACTTCTTAAAGTGACTATTGTGCCAAGAGGACGCTCGTTAGGTGCTGCTTGGTATCTACCAGAAGAGCGACAGCTTACCACTACCGAACAAATGCTCGATGAAATGTGTGCTACCCTCGGTGGTAGAGCAGCAGAGCAAGTGATATTTAATAATATATCTACAGGAGCCCTATCAGATTTGGAAAGGGTAACCAAGCAGGCGCAAGCTATGGTAACCATCTACGGACTTAGCGAGAATATTGGTAATATATCTTATTACGACAGCTCTGGTCAGTCAGATTATAGCTTCAATAGACCTTATTCTGAAGAAACAGCTACCAAGATAGATGCAGAGATTAAGTTCATTATAGAAAACCAATATCAGCGAGCGATAAGTATCTTGACTGATAATAAGGACAAACTTGATATCCTTGCCAATAAGCTCTTGGAGAAAGAAGTGATCTTCCGCGAAGACCTCGAAGAGATTTTTGGAAAGCGTGCTTGGGACCCCGAACTTACAGAGCAACCCCTCCAAGAGGAGCTCAATAAAGAACAAGACAGCACGCAAGAAGCAGAAGAAATAAAATTGGAAAATTAAAGGTTTAATATTACTAAACGAGTTTGGAGATAATCTTCAAACTCATTTTTTATTAGAGAAATTCGTCTGTTTTTAAAAATTATTCTTACATTTTTCATTTAGTTATATAATTTTTATACTTTTGTCTACAAAATCAGTTAGCTAACCTTGAGATTAATTAGAAATATACTAAAACTATTTACTCCAAAGCAGGAAGAAGATGATGAGCTTAATCTTGTAAGATTGGGGGATGAGCTAAAACATGCTGATATGGACTACAAGTTTGCCCAGCTTTTTAGTCATTCTGGCGGTATATTTTCTTATTGTGTAGATGAAGCAGAAGCACTCGGCATCCTCAATCAAATTATAAAGAACGAAGACTTGAAATCTGTATTCTGCTGCGATGAAGACTTAAAGAATTTTCTATCTGTACTTAATGTACCACAATCAACTGAGCTAACGCTAAATAACGATGCTGCACTCATCACTTGCGAATATCTTATAGCACATAATGGAAGTATAATGCTTTCGTATAATAATATTTTACATTATCATTCCTCTCGGTTACCAAAGAAGGTGATTATTATGGCAAATGTCTCTCAGATTGTTCCTGATCTTAATATGGCAATGATGAAGATAAAACGCCGAAAAACTATGCTAAAAAACCTTACTTCCATCAGTGGTAGCCAGTCTAAGTTAGGAGGTACAGAGGCGAATCATACCAAACTCTTCCTATTATTACTTGAAGATTAAAACTTAGTATTTTGGATAAAAACTTTTTTCAGAGGATTGTTTTCGGATTGCTTTATTGTTTAGTTGTGGTGTTTTGCACTCATCCTATGGGTTCAGAATTACTACAAAATATTTTTCCTGTACAGCAGTATCAGCTGTATTACGGGCTTATTGTTTTCTTTATCCTCGTGGGTTTATGGGAGTGTGTTAGAATAATGGAGTTTAGGAAAGGCTGGGAGAGGCTTGCCGTTTTCCCCATTGCAATACTTATCTTGTATAGATTTTCCAAGAAATACTTCTACCACGGGTTTTCATTTGAGTTTAATCTATCTGAAATCTTAGGACTTTCCCTTATTCTCATTGCTGTCATTACACTGTTCAGGTTTAAAAGCGAACTGGACTTTGAAAGCGGGAAGCTCATTTTTACCCTAATCTATGTTCCTCTTACTTTCGGTTATGCCTTAGCTTTGCCTTATTATAATAGTGAGAACACTTTCAGTCTCGAACCTTTATTTCTTTTCATATTGATTTGGAGTAGTGATTCCTTTGCCTACCTCTCTGGAAGGCTATTCGGCAAGCACAAAATGGCACCCACCATCTCCCCTAAAAAAACTTGGGAAGGCTTTGCAGGAGGGGTATTGCTTACACTGATCTTCTCTTACTTTATTGAGCAGAAGTTTGGCTATCTTCGGGGGAATTGGATGGTTGTAGGCTTCCTCGTCGCTGTATTCGCTCCGATGGGTGATTTAGTAGAAAGCCAGCTCAAGCGAACCTTTAATGTGAAAGATAGTGGAAACATTATTCCCGGGCACGGTGGGATACTCGACAGGCTCGACAGTTTTATGATTTGTGCTCCTGTTCTATATTTGTACTTTATTTTAGATAAACTTTTATAATTAATTATGAAATTACATAGAGAAGGAAAAGGTAGTATTGTATTGGCTACGGTGATTGTATTAGCGGTGTATATCCTCAGCACTCTATTTTTAAGTGCTTGGGCTTGGCTTATCACTTTACCCTTTTTGGTGCTTTATGCTCTTGTTTTGTGGTTCTTTCGAGTACCCAATAGACAAATTGGTGAGTACAAAACAGAAGTAATAGCCCCTGTAGATGGTAAGGTGGTAATGATAAAAGAAGTGGAGGAAACAGAATTTCTTAAAGAAAAATGCATACAGGTTTCCATTTTTATGTCTCCGCTTAATGTTCATATCTGCCGATATCCCGTTACAGGTAAGGTGATTTACAAGAAATACCACAAAGGCAAATACCTGATGGCTTGGAATGAAAAGTCCTCCACCGATAATGAGAGAACTACTGTGGCGGTAGAGACTCAGACTCATCACAAAATAGTTTTTCGCCAGATTGCGGGCTATATAGCCAGAAGAATCGTCTTCTATACGAATGTAGGTGATGATGCCAAAGCAGGGCACGAGTTCGGATTCATTAAATTCGGTTCCCGAATGGATGTATTCCTCCCCCTTGATACTCAAATTCTCTGTAAGATAGGTGATACTACTAAGGGTGGACTAGACACCATCGCACAATTGAAAGACCATTAAGCTCCATAAAAGCATAAAAAGCAGTATAGAATTTCTGTACTGCTTTATTTATTATCGCTTGCGGATCTTGCCACTGAGAAGATTTATTGTCTTAATTGTAAATACCTTGTTTGCAAATTAGGAGATAGAAATACTCTTTTTCAGGTTTAGGAAGCACAGTAATATTCAACATCAATCCCCAACATTAGGTTTTGGTATTTAATTAAAAAATCCGTAGTATTGCTCAGTTTATTTTAAATCAAAATAATAATGACTAAATCTATATTTAAAGTAGGAGTGCTTGCACGAAACTTACCCATAGCACTCTGCTACTTATTTGCTTCAGCAGTATTCGCTCAGAATGCAGAGGAAATAAGAGCCATTCAAGGCAAAACCGATCTAAAAGCCCTCAGCCAGCTCAGTAGCCGTATTCAAAAAGAAGAGATGAGCACGGCAAGGCTTCAATCCAAAGCAAAAGAGCTCAATATCCCTTTCACAGGGGAAGTGGATGGCAAGCTGTATCAGCTACAAGGCTTCAATCATAATGGACTGCCCTTCTATTATATAACAGATAATGTAGGGGCTGCCGAATCTGTCTACACCAGCATCCTGCAAAACAGCCCTGCGTTTAACCTCCAAGGAGATGGTATTACCCTTCGCGAGTGGGATGCGGGAGCGGTGAGAATTTCCCATCAAGAGTTTGGTGGAAGAGCTAAAATGGGAGATTCCTCTAAATTCCCTAATAGCCACTCTACCCATGTGGCGGGTACGATGATCGCCAGCGGTATAGATAAGCAAGCCAAAGGAATGGCACCAAAAGCAGAGCTTATTGCCTATGATTGGACGGATGATTCTAAAGAAATGTCAGACGCTGCAACTAATGGAGCCCTTCTCTCTAACCATTCCTATGGTACTACAGCGGGCTATCAGCAAGGCAACTGGTCAGGATTTACAGGCTGGCACTGGTTCGGTGAGGAAGATGAAACCGAATTCATAGGCTATGGTCATTATGGAGAAAAAGACGCAAAATGGGACTTGATTTCGAGAAACGCTCCGTACTACCTCTTCCTAAAAGCAGCAGGTAACCCAAGAGGAGGCGGGCCAGAGCCTGGCGGAGTTCATTATGTAAGAAGGAAAGAAAATCAGCGCATCGTTTGGGTTCGCTCTACCAAAACCCGACAAAAGAACGGAGGTGCAAGTGGCTTTGATTGTATTGCCAACGGAGGAACGAGTAAAAATGGACTCATTATCGCAGCAGCACATAAAATCCCTGGAGGTTACAAACAGCCAAGCGATGTAAAAGTAGCGAGTTTCTCAGCTTTCGGTCCTACCGATGATGGTCGTATCAAGCCAGATTTAGCAGGTATAGGTGTAGGTGTATATTCTACCAACTCCACAGGCGATGACCAATACACCTCTTTAAATGGTACCTCAATGGCGTCTCCAAATGTAACGGGCTCTCTTGCCTTATTACAAGAGCATCATAATAAATTGTACCGTTCGTTTATGAAATCTGCTACCCTAAAAGCATTGGCAATTCATACAGCGAACGAGGCAGGTAAGCACCCTGGTCCAGATTATCAATTCGGTTGGGGGCTTCTCAATGCATATAAAGCCGCAAAGGTATTATCAACAAAAGACAAGTACTCAAAAGTAGAGGAAGCTACTTTAAATAACAATACTCCTTACACAGTCAAGCTCACTGCTCTGGGGAATACTCCACTTATTGTAACCATTGTTTGGGATGATGCCGTAGTAGAAAAACTTCCAGATTATGTATTAAACAACAGAGAATCTGTCTTGGTAAATGACTTAGACCTCCGTATCTCTGATGGAGCAACCACTTTCTTCCCTTGGGTATTGGATGTGGAAAATCCAGCCAACGCTGCTACAAAAGGAAATAATGTAAAAGACAATGTAGAGCAAGTGGTAATAGAAAACCCAGTTGCTGGTCAGGAATACACTATTACCGTAAGCCATAAAGGAAGCCTAAGAAAGAATGATAATGATGGAAAACTCGTCCCAGCAACTTCTCAAGACTTCTCACTGATTGCAACGGGAATTAATACAGGTGTTGCAAATGACTTAGCCTTAAAATCTGTATCCTTGCCACAAGCGAAGGACTATACTGACCAAACACCAGTAACGGTAGAGGTAGAGAACTTAGGAAGTACATCTGCAACAGGAGCTAAACTTAAATACAAACTCGTAAATGCAGATACTGATACAGTAGAGCACACAGGAGAAGTAGCATTGGAAGAAATTGCTAAAGGAGTAACGCTTAGCAAATCGTTTAATGTAGATTTATCCAAATCATTTGTGAACTATAGCATAGAGGCAGAAGTAGAATTTACAGGTGATGAAGTCGCTATAAACAACGCTGTATCTGCAAAAGCCTACGGTATTATTGCAACGGTAGAGAATGTAGGAGAATCCTATTCCTACGGCTTTGAGGAAGAATTAGAAAAGAGCGGTTGGACAGTAGAAGATACAGATGGAAACGGAAGAACCTGGCGAGTATATCCAGATATTAAATTAGCAAGAACAGGCAAGAGCTTTGGAGTGAATTTCCCTAACAGTACTAAAGGAGCGGACGACTGGCTATTCTCCAACCCAATAAAAGTAAAAGGTGGCAAGCCCTACCGACTGAGATTCTACCTCCGAAAGCTCAATAAAGATGCAGAAGAATCCCTCAAAGTATTCTATGGAGCACAGCCAGATAAGACTTCTATGACAAATCAGCTCGGTGAGAAGCTCATCGCCTCCGAAGATTTGGAGTACCAACAAGTCATTAGAGAATTTACTCCAACTCAAGACGGGATTATCTATTTCGGTTTCCACAATAAGGTAGATGCCGATAAATCCTCCTATGCTATTGGTATAGATGACATCCTTGTAAGGCGCTCCGAAGGCAAGCCAGATGCAGACTTCAAACCGAGTAAAACGAAAGCCAATTCCTACGAAACTATAGAGCTACTAAACCAAACAGCAAATGCTCCTTCGCAGCCTGCCACTTATGAATGGTCATTCAGCCCGAATACAATAGAGTATAAAGACGGTACTGCTAGTACTTCCGAGCACCCGAAAGTGAGATTTATAGAAGAGAAAGCGTACTCTGTAACCTTAAAAGCCAAAAATACTTCAGGTGAAGATTCTATACAAAAAACAGCACTTATTACCATTAAGAATACCCCTACGAAAGCCGTATTTACCCCTTCTAATTCGAGGGCATACGCAGGTGAGGGCATTGTACTCATCAATCAATCCACAGGAGACCCTCTTCCTACCGAGTTTGAATGGACTGTAAGCCCAAGCGAAGACGCTGAGTTTATCAACGGAACTTCTACCACCTCCTCCAGCCCTATACTCAAATTCAATAAAGAAGGAGATTATACAATATCATTAAAGGCAACCTCCCCTCATAATGCAAATACAGTGAAGCAGAAAATAAGCATCTCCAAAGTGCTGAATAAGGTTACTCACCTTACCGCTACCCAGCGAAATAATACGGTTGATTTGAAATGGGTAAGACCGCTCATTGCTCCCATTTATACCGAAGGTTTTGAGCTGGATATGCCTGCTGATATCACAGTGATAGATGCCAATAGAGATGGCAATAGCTGGGAAATAACAACTAAATACCCTAACTCTGGGCAGAAAGGTGTGGCAAACTTCTCCTCTGGTAAAACTGGTGACATTACTGTGGATGACTGGCTCATTACTCCAAAAATCAAGAGCGGTGCAGAAGTCCTCAAATACTACGAGAAGCACTTCTTCAAAGAGAGGTATGATGTCTATGTAGTCCCTGCTCCTACTTCTGGTAATGCCCCAACCATTGATGAAATCAAAAACACTGGAAGCATCGTCTATAAGTTTGATGCAGGCTATACAAGTGGCGACTTCAAGCAGAACACGGTGGACATTAAGCAACACACCGCTCAGGACTTCTTTGTGGCATTCCACCACAGAACCCAAAAAGAGGATAAAGGTTTCTACTTTGCTTTAGACGACATCCAAGTGGGGTATAGAGACAGAGTAAGCGCCGACAAAACTCCTCTGGCCAATAAAAAGCAGTCGGCATCAGTGCCTATCTCAGATTTGAAGAACAATGCCAATGAAGATATTCTTATCCTCGATACTAAGCCTGATGAGCTGCTTACTGTCAATTCTCAAGGGCTGCCTACCGAGATGGGCGTTCTCAATCTCCCCACCCTTAAAGGCTACGAAATCGTGAGAAATAATGTAAAACTCACCGATATCACTGATATCAATACCTTGAAGCATACCGATACTCTTACCCAAACAGGTTCTTATACCTACGATGTATATGCGGTGTACTCCGATGGTAAGAAGTCTGATAAGGTGAGCGTAAGCATTACCATCTCCGATCTCTCTTCTTCCGAAGTGGTGAAAGGCGGTCTGAAAATCTATCCAAACCCATCTGATGGTAGATTTATCATCGAGCTGGGTAGCGGTACTTCTTCCCTTGAAGCGCAAGTGTATGACCTCTCAGGCAAGCTGATCTTCAAGAAGGAGTATAGCGGTAGCAGAGCAGATCTCAACCTTACTCAGTATCCGAAAGGAGTATATCTATTGCACCTCACCAACAACAAAGGCGAGAAGCAAACGGCTAAGCTCATCGTTCAGTAAGGTAAGTTTTTCATAGCTTAATCATTTGAAAGCGGGTTAATGAATTATTAGCCCGCTTTTTCTAATCATAGAAATCTACATTCAATAAAAACTGGATTGTCCCCCACAAAAAAATTTAATCATATCTAAAAAAATAGTACAGACCTACTGAAATCACCAATTATCTATCCCATTATCAAATTTTAAATACACCCTATTTAATAGAAAAATACAATTATTATAATAAAATACGCATCAGTCTTTATTATTCTCATAAAAATGTTTACTTTTACGCCATTATTTTAATTATTAACCCTATAATAACCTCATATCAAAATGAATAAGTCCATCTATATCATCACTCCTGATAGCTACAGCGGCAAGATTCTCGTGAGTCTTGGAATAATGCAAACCATTATCAGAAATACGCCTAATGTGGCTTACTTTAAACCTATTCTGGAACGAGCAGATGACAATCATATCTCTACGATGATTTCTCAGTTTAACCTGAATATGAAATACGAAGAGGCATTTGCCTTTACGCGAGACCAGGCAATTACACTGAAAAATCAGGGTAAAATCTCTGAGGTCTATGATACGATTATTAATAAATATAAGGCTTTGGAAGAGCGGTTTGACTTCGTTCTTGTAGAAGGGGTAGACCTTGCGAAGGAGTCCAGCACTTTTGACTTTAATTTTGATATTTCCATCATTCGCTCGCTCAACACCCCTGCCTTAGCTGTAGTAAAAGACAGCTTCACCACAGAAGAAGCCCTCCTTAGCCATACCAGAGTGGAGCTGAATACCCTACTGGAAAATGAGATAAAAGTACTCGGACTTTTCATTAACAAAGCCGAAAATCATACTTCTGAAACCAAACAAACCCTCGAAAGAGAATTTAAAAACATACATTTCACCATCATTCCACAGGAAGAAATTCTGGAAAAACCAACATTAAAGGAAATAGCCAATGCCCTTAATGCCGACTTCCTCTACGAAGACAAAAATGTAAATGTAATCGCTCAAAAGACCATCGTTGGAGGGATGAGATTGCACAATTTCCTGCCTCGCCTTACCGAAAATTGTATTGCAGTAATACCAGCAGACCGCTCAGACCTTATCGTGGGGACACTTGCAGCGAGCTTCTCTACCAACTACCCAAGAGTAGCGGGTATTGTGCTCTATGGTGGCTTTGAGCCAGAAGAGGCGATTAGTAAAATCATCGAGGGAACCAGCATTGGTGTTCCTATTATCCACGCTCAGACGGGAACCTACGAAACGGCAAATATCATTGGGAATATACGGTCGAGAATCTATCCAGAAAGTGAAGAGAAAATCAAACTCTGCCTACAGCTCTTCGATAAGCACACCGATATTTCTGACCTCAACACAAGGATTTCCTCCTTTAAATCTGACACCCTTACACCAAGGATGTTCCAATACAATATGGTAAAAGCTGCTAAAAAAGCACAGAAACATATTGTACTCCCAGAAGGTACAGACGACAGAATCCTTACCGCTGCCTCTCAACTCGCAAGTGATGAGCTGGCAACACTCACCATCTTAGGAGAGCGAGACGGCATATTGAGAAGAGTAAATGAACTCGGATTGAAGTGGAATAATGACAGAATATCCATCATTAACCCTATTGAAAGCCCGAAATATAAAGACTATTACGAGAAACTCTACGAACTGAGAAAAGCAAAAGGTTTGGAGCTCTCCCAAGCAAAAGACCTAATGCTTGATGTTTCCTACTTCGGAACAATGATGGTCTTCTTAGGCGATGCCGACGGTATGGTATCTGGTGCTGTAAATACTACGGCACACACCATTCTCCCATCGCTACAGTTCGTAAAAACAAAAGCGGGAGTGAATACCGTATCCTCCGTATTCTTTATGCTCCTCCCAGACAGAGTGCTGGTATATGGCGACTGTGCCATAGTGCCAAACCCTACGGCAGAGCAGCTTGCAGAGATTGCCATTACCTCTGCAGATTCTGCTAAAGCATTCGGTATAGAGCCAAAAGTAGCCCTTCTCTCCTACTCCTCTGGAAACTCTGGAAGTGGTGCCGATGTAGATAAAGTACGCTCTGCAACTGCCATTGTGAAAGAGCAGAGACCAGATCTCCTCGTAGAAGGTCCTATTCAGTACGATGCTGCGGTAGATCCAAAGGTGGGCTCACAGAAAATTCCTAATTCTCCAGTAGCTGGGCAAGCAAATGTGCTCATCTTCCCAGATTTGAATACGGGGAATAATACCTACAAAGCAGTACAGAGAGAAACAGGAGCTCTTGCCATCGGTCCAATGCTTCAAGGGCTTAAAAAGCCTGTGAATGACCTTAGCCGAGGCGCTACAATCCCCGATATTTATAACACAGTACTCATCACAGCTATACAGGCAGTAATGGAGGATTAAACTCACTAAAAAAAACATTCATTATTAACATTAAAATAGATTATTCAATGGAAATACTTATTATAAACTCTGGGAGTTCTTCCCTAAAATATCAGTTGATAGACTCCCAAACAGGAGAATCCAAAGCAAGAGGTTTGGTTGACAGAATCGGAATAGATGGTAGCACCATAAAGTATGTAGCACTAAAAAACGGCAAAGAGATAGAGGTGAAAAAACAGCTCCCAATTGCCAACCACGAAGAGGGGCTCAACCTTGTAACAGAGCTTTTGTGCGATGCAGAAGTGGGCGTAATCTCCAACCCTGATGATATAAAAGGCGTAGGGCATAGAGTAGTCCACGGAGGTGAAAGACTGGTACAGCCCACCATCATCACCGATGAAATAGAAAAAATCATAGAAGAGCTCATTCCCCTTGCTCCGCTTCACAACCCTGGCAACCTCAGCGGTATCCGCGTAGCGAGAAAACTCTTTGCAAAGGCTACCCACTGTGCCGTATTGGATACTGCCTTCCACCAGACAATGCCTGCGAAAGCGTACAGATATGCTATCCCGGCTGAATTTTATGAGAAAAATGGAGTACGGGCGTATGGCTTCCACGGTATCAGCCATAAATTTGTAGATGGAGAAGCGAGAAAACTCCTCAATAAACCTAATGCTAAAAATATTACAATACACATCGGTAATGGAGCGAGTATGTCTGCCGTAAATGCTGAAGGAAAATGCGTAGATACCTCTATGGGCTTCACCCCTCTTGATGGTTTGGTAATGGGTACGAGATGCGGACAGATAGACCCAGGCGTTATCTTCTATATGGGCTCTCAGCTGGGGCTTAGCAATGATGAAATTAATACCATTCTCAATAAAAAATCAGGGATGCTCGGCGTATCTGGATACTCCGATGCTCGAGATGTTTCGGATAAATACCACACAGGTGATGCCAATGCTATTCTCTGCTACGAGATGTATGCCTACCGAATCAAGAAATTCATCGGTGCCTATACTGCAGCACTCAATGGTTTAGACTCCATTATCTTTACCGCAGGTCTGGGAGAAAACGATGCCCTCGTTCGTAAGCTGGTATGCCAAGACCTCAGCTTCCTCGGAATAGAGCTTGATGAAGAAAAGAATGAACAGCTCAACCACCCAAAACACCCTGTAGAAGTACAGAAAGACGGTGCAAGGGTAAAAATCTTCATTATCCCAACCAATGAAGAGCTACAAATTGTAAACGAAATTATAGACCTCGTTAAGTAGCTTTTGGCTTTTAGCTTCTAGCTTTTGGCAATAAAAAAAATACAGCCTTTAAAGGGCTGTATTTTTTTTTGCTATTTGCTATTGGCTAATAACCCACTAGCGTGGGGAGCAATTATTTCATTTTCCTTTCCGACAGGCCCATTTTTATTCCCGACAAGTTCATTTTTGTTCCCGACAGCCCACTGGCGTGGGGAGCAATTATTTTTTAAGTGCTCCACCTGCAAGGTGCGTGGAGAGGAATTGTTTTTAAGTGCATCACTGGCTACGGTGTGACTGCCGTGCTAGGGCTAAGTGCACACACCTGCAAGGTGTGTAGGGCTAAGAAATGATTTTAAAGTCAAGCTGTTTTTGGAGGAGATTTGCTTTCATTACTTTGATTTGTACGGGGTCTCCGAGCCGGTACTCATTTCCTGTTCGGGAGCCTATTACGGAGTGGGTTTGTGGGTCGTAGGTATAGGAATCATCCATTAAATCACGAAGTTTTATCAGTCCTTCGGCGCCATTCTCTGGGATTTCTACCCAGAAGCCAAACTCTGCTACACCAGAAACAATCCCTGTGAAAACCTCTCCGATATGCTTTTCCATAAACTTTACCTGCATAAATTTTATGCTTTCTCTCTCGGCATTAGAGGCAAGCATCTCCATATCTGAGCAGTGTTTGCACTGGCTTTCCAGCTCGGAGGCATCTACGCTTTTGCCTTTATCAAGGTAATACTGCAAAAGCCGATGGGCGATAATGTCTGGATATCGGCGGATGGGCGATGTGAAGTGGGTATAATAATCAAAGCCCAAACCGTAGTGCCCAATGGGCTCGGTGGAGTATTTGGCCTTGCTCATAGAGCGCATAGCGAGGGTTTCTATCATATTCTCCTCGCCTTTGCCTTTTACTTCTTTGAGCAGATGATTCATACTCTGGGCTATATTTTTAGGATTTGAAATATCCATTTTATAACCAAAAGTAGAGACAAAATCTCTGAGGGCTTCGAGCTTAGTAGGGTCGGGATTATCGTGAATACGATAGATGAAAGTCTTGTGCGTAGGCTCTTTTCTCTGATTAAGGGAGATGAACTCCGATACCTTTTTATTGGCGAGGAGCATAAACTCTTCTATGAGGTGATTGGCATCTTTACTCATCTTAAAATATACTCCGATAGGCTCGTTATTCTCATCAAGGTTGAAACGAACTTCTGAGCGGTCAAAGGTGATGGCTCCATCTTTTATTCTCTTCTCACGAAGGATTTTTGCCAATCGGTCAAGGGTAAGAATCTCCTCAGCGAGGTCTCCTTCCTGGGTTTCTATCCTCTCCTGAGCCTCTTCGTAGGTAAATCTTCTGCGGGAATGTATAAGCGTCCTGCCGAACCATTGTTTCTGGATTTCAGCATTATCATTCAACTCAAATACCGCCGAGAAGGTGTATTTATCTTCATTTGGGCGAAGGGAGCAGAGGTCATTGCTAAGGATTTCGGGAAGCATTGGAACAACTCTATCCACAAGATAGACGGAGGTAGCGCGGTGGTAAGCCTCCTCGTCCAACAGCGAATCGGGAACCACATAGTGAGAAACATCCGCGATGTGTACGCCTACCTCCCAGTTACCGTTCTCCAACTTTTGAAGGGAGAGGGCATCATCAAAGTCCTTAGCATCTTTGGGGTCTATGGTAAAGGTGAGCACCTCTCGCATATCTCTGCGCTTTTGTACCTCTTCTTCCTTTATGGAGCGGTCTATATGCGCAGCTTCCTGCTCTACTTCTTCTGGAAAATCGTGTGGCAAACCATAATCTGCAAGTATGGAATGTATCTCGGTTTCGTGCTCGCCTGGCTTACCGAGAATACGGATGATTTCACCTTCGGGGTTTTTGGATTGCGGCTCCCATTTTAGGATTCTTACAACGACTTTATCACCATTCTGAGCACCATTAAAATGAGACTTTGCAATAAAAATATCAGTATTAATGGTCTTCTTATCCCCTACTACAAAGCCAAATTCCTTATGTTTAATAAACTCAAAAGTACCGACGAATGAGTCTTTTTTCCGTTCTAATACCTGCAAAACAGAGCCTTCTAACCTCTTGCCTTTGTAATGATAAGTTACAACCAAGACTTTGTCTCCCTGCAAGGCATCTTTTACATTTTTAGAGTGGATGAATATATCCTCATCTATCCCCTCTGCATTTACATAAGCATTTCCCGACTGATTAAAATCAATAATACCCTCTACAGTAGCTTCTATCAGAATATTTGCAGCATATCTTCCTTTTTCTGTTTCCTTGATTTTCTCCTGAGCCCTCAATAGGTGCAGTGCCTGTATCACTTGCTCTCTCTGGCGAGGGTTCTTATGCTCTATCGCATCGGAAATTTGTTTATAATTATAGGTTTTTGATGTGTTCTGATTGAGGAAACGCATAATCTGCCTTCCTATTTCTTTCAGTTTATTATCATTTTTCTTCGATCTGTATTTTCTTTTTTTTGCCATTTCAAAAATTGATTTTAAAGTTCGCCTTGCCTTCTTTCAATCGGAAAACAAAGGTATATAAATTATTCTTTCTTATTTTATGCAGTAAATAGAAAAAGCCTATCTTAGCGGGCATAAACTAATATTTATCACTTATGAAGAAGTTAATATTCGCTACAGCACTTGTATTAGGAAGCCTTGCCAGTGCTCAAATCGAGGGAAAATGGAAAACCATAGACGACGAAACAGGGAAAGCAAAATCCGTTGTAGAAATCTTTAAAAAATCCGATGGGAAATACTACGGAAAGATTCTCCAGCTGATGAAACCTCCAAAAAATGAAAACTGTGTGAAATGCAAAGACGACCGTAAGGATAAGCCTTTGATTGGACTGGAAATCATTCGCGGACTGAAAAAAGACGGCGATGAATACAGTGGCGGAACAATAACCAACCCAGCCGATGGAAGAGACTACAAAACCATCATTATAAAAGATGGAAACACCCTAAAAGTGAAAGCTCTACTTCTTGGAATAGCAGTAAGAACACAAGTTTGGCACGCAGTGAAGTAATAAATTAAGAAATCATATTAGTACTTTTTGATTATTAAATTCCCTTTTTAAAGCATTGCTTAAAGAGGGGATTTTCCTTTTTCTCTACTCTGTTTTGACCAGGTCTTTAACTCTTATCCTCCTTAGGGAGATAAAGACTATTTTATATCAAAGTTGGAAAATATTCAGGATTAAGAATGTAGATTATATCTTTTGAAAAAAGAAAAAAGAGTATAAAGTATATACTCTTTTTAATCGTACCCCAGACGGGACTTGAACCCGTACGTCCTTGCGGACACAGGATTTTAAGTCCTGCGTGTCTACCAATTCCACCACCAGGGCAGCCAAAAAAAATAGAAGCCGAAACTTCTACTTTTCTTTGAGCGAAAAACGGGACTCGAACCCGCGACCCCAACCTTGGCAAGGTTGTGCTCTACCAACTGAGCTATTTTCGCATTATGTGCGGATGAAGGGACTCGAACCCCCACGCCTCACGGCACCAGATCCTAAGTCTGGCGTGGCTACCAATTACACCACATCCGCTTAAAATAAAAGACCTCTTCGCTGTTTGTGGGTGCAAAGATAGAATAAATTTTCTATTCTCCAAATTTTTGGAGAAAATAATCTCAGATTTTATCGGGCAGATATTTTTTTATACTTTTACGCCAATAATTAATTTTTAAGAAAATGGAATTACAAGGAACAATTAAAAAAATATTTGAAATCCAATCTTTTCCTTCAGGATTTCAAAAAAGAGAAATGATTTTACTTACCCAGGAGCAATATCCTCAGCCTGTCAGCATCGAATTTCTATCTGAAAAAATGAATTTATTAGACAATGTTTCAGAAGGAGATAATGTAAAAGTAGGTATTAATATAAGAGGAAGAGAGTGGGTAAATCCTCAGGGAGAAACGAAATACTTTAATAGTATTACAGCCTGGAGGCTAGAAAAAGTAGCTGACAATGGAGGCTATTCAGAGCCAACTCAAGCTACTCCAGCACCAGAGCAGGAAGTACAAGACACATCTTCTTCTACCAATGTTTTTGAAGAGGATGAAGATGATGACTTGCCTTTCTAGAACAATCTTCACAAGAGAGGAAAAACTAATGTTAAACCAGGGCTATACAAATTGTATAGCCCTGGTTTATTACTCCTTTAAAAGGTCAAATATTATCTATGCCTTCACAAGCGCATCTTTGGTCTCGTTTAATGAGAGAAGGAGTTCTTCACCTTCATCAATCTGCTTATTGACGAGCATCTCTGCCAGCAAGTCTTCTATATATTTTTGAACAACTCGTTTCAGAGGTCTTGCCCCAAAGTCTTTATCCCAGCCTTTTTCAGCAATGAAGTCTTTAGCTTCATCAGTAAGCTGAAGTTTATAGCCGAGCTTATTCAGTCTTGTATAGAGTTTAGTAAGCTCAAGGTCTATGATTTTTCTTATATCTTCTTTTTGCAGAGAGTTGAAGATAATAATATCATCTATCCTGTTAAGAAACTCTGGTGCAAATGCCTTTTTAAGTGCACTTTCTATAGTTGCGCGAGCACGGGCATCACTGGTAGATTGTCTTGCTGCAGTGCCAAAACCTACGCCATCTCCAAAGTCCTTCAAATCCCTCGTACCAATATTTGAGGTAAGGATAATGATGGTATTTCGGAAATCTATTTTCCTACCAAGAGAGTCGGTTACATAGCCTTCATCCAAGATTTGAAGAAGCAGATTGAATACATCAGGATGTGCTTTTTCTATCTCATCCAGTAGAACCACTGCATAGGGTTTTCTGCGTACAGCTTCGGTGAGCTGACCACCCTCTTCATAACCCACATAGCCTGGAGGAGCTCCTACCAATCGAGAAACAGCAAATTTCTCCATATACTCACTCATATCTATACGAATGAGGGCTTCATCTGAGTCAAAAAGCTCACGAGCCATTACTTTGGCAAGCTCAGTTTTACCCACCCCAGTAGAGCCGAGAAAGATAAAAGTACCTATCGGTCGGTTGGGGTCTTTGAGCCCTGCGCGGTTTCTCTGTATGGCTTTTACTACTTTATTCACCGCATCTGTCTGACCTATTACCTTACCATTGATAAGCTCATTCATCTGTGCGAGTTTATCCAGCTCGTTTTTGCCTACTTTGGTTACAGGGATTCCGCTCATCATAGAAACTACTTCAGCTACATTTTCTTCGGTTACGAGTTCTTTGGCTTCTTTTGTATTCTTATCCCACTCGTCCTGTACTACCTGCAGTTCGCGAAGGAGATGTTCTTCCTCTTCTTTATATGTCCTTGCTTCAAGGTAGTCTTGTGCTTTTGCAGCCTTCTGTTTTAGGCTTTTTACCTCTTCTATCTTTTGTTCAAGTTCAATGATTTTGGTAGGGACTTTTATATTCTTAATATAAACTCTGGAGCCTGCTTCGTCCATTGCATCAATAGCCTTGTCTGGAAGAAATCTATCGGTAATATATCTTGAAGTGAGATTAACACACGCCATAATAGCCTCCGATGTATAGGTTACATTATGGTGTTCCTCGTATTTATCCTTGATTTGATTTAAAATCTGAATGGTCTCCTCCACAGAAGTTGGCTCTACCATTACCTTTTGGAAGCGCCTTTCCAGAGCACCATCTTTTTCTATATACTGCCTGTACTCATCAAGGGTGGTAGCTCCGATGCACTGAATCTCTCCCCTTGCTAATGCAGGTTTAAACATATTGGAAGCATCCAAACTGCCCGCTGCACCTCCTGCCCCTACGATGGTATGAAGCTCATCAATGAAGAGTATAACATCTCTGTTTTTCTCTAATTCGGTCATAATGGCTTTCATTCGCTCTTCAAACTGACCACGATACTTTGTCCCTGCAACCAAACTTGCCAAGTCAAGGGTAATTACTCTTTTATTATAAAGCACTCGAGAGACTTTTTTCTGATGAATCCTAAGTGCCAGACCTTCTGCAATGGCAGATTTACCAACACCAGGCTCACCTATAAGTAATGGATTATTCTTTTTCCTTCGGGAGAGTATCTGCGAAACTCTTTCTATTTCTTTTTCTCTACCGATAACGGGGTCAAGTTTTCCATCTCTTGCTAGAGCTGTAAGGTCTCGCCCGAAATTATCAAGCGTAGGGGTTTTAGTCTTTCCAGAACTGATACTTCCTGTAAGATGCTTCATCTGGTTGTATTCTTCTCTATCGTCTTCATCTTCATAAGCGCCCATTTTGGGCTGGGTAGCATCTGAATCTTTCAAGGTAGATTTAAGCTCCTCCTCTACTCTATTGTAATCTATATCGTAAGCTGCTAAGATATGAGCTGCTGGATCTTCTTGTTTATGAAGAATTCCGAGCAAAAGGTGTATAGCGCTTACCTCTTCACTTTGATACAGCCTACACTCCAGCTGAGCACGAAGAATAGCCGAATTCGCCATTTTAGTAAGCGGAATACTCTGCTTAGGTTCAGACAGAGGGCTTGGAGCTACTGCCTCGCTTAGGTTTTCTATTTTTCGCCTGATTTGGGTAAGGTCTGCATTAAGAGATTGTAATAAATCTCTCGCTGTATTCTCTGTCTTCACAATCCCAAGTAAGAGATGTTCTGTATTGACAAACTCACTGTTGAGTCTTCTTGCTTCATTTGTGCTTTGACTAAGCACTTTTTTAAAGTCTTCTGATAACTTGTAATCCATAATCTTTTCTCACAAAATAAGGGGTTTTGTCCTTAGGCCGACCAAAATTACAAATATTTTACCAATATGGAGTTTCTGACTTTATGGCAGAAGCCAAATAAAAATGATTTGTTACATTTGCCCTCTCAAAAATAAATTTCTATGAACAGCCAAATTGCCGAGTATATCGGTTATACAGCCTCTATTTTCATCGTATTAAGTTTTGTATTTAAGAATATAACCACCATTAGAATTATCAATATGATTGGTTGTATGTGCTTTGTAGTTTATGGTTTTTACAGTGGCGACAAACCTTTTTACCCTGTCATCATTCCCAATGCAATACTCTCTGTAGTCCAAATATTCTTTTTGATAAAAGAGAGCAAAAACAAACCCTCAAATTCATAAGATGACGATACAGGAGAAACAGCAGGAAATCATCAATGATTTTGAATTCCTCGAAGACTGGGAACAGAAATACGAATACATTATAGATCTCGGTAAGGGCTTAAAACCTATGGCTGAGGATAAGAAAACGGAGGAAAACCTCATCAAAGGTTGCCAGTCCCAAGTATGGATTTCACCTGATTTCCGAGAAGGCAAGCTCTACTTTGATGTAGATTCAGACGGGATACTCCCAAAAGGCATCGTCGCTCTACTTGCCAGCGTATATAGCGGGCATCCTGTGGAGGAAATCCTATCCTCTGACTTTAAATTTATAGAAGAAATAGGGCTCAGAGAGTTCCTCTCCCCCTCCCGAGCCAATGGACTGGCTGCAATGACTAAACAAATAAAATTCTACGCCGTAGCATATCAGTTGAAATCTTGATAAAAGTAGTTGCATATCGCTTTTCCGCTCTGGGAGATGTAGCGATGACCGCCCCCGTCTTCCGAGAGATACTCGAACAGAACCCCAATCTGGAAATCACCATTGTTTCCCGAGATTCTTTCAGAGATATATTTGAAGGTATCCCTCGCCTGAACTTTAAAGGGGTAAATCTGAAAAAATACAAAGGGCTGATGGGGATGAGAAAGCTCGCGCTTGAGATTCATCACGAGATAAAACCCGATTTTATTGCCGACCTCCACGATGTTATCCGCAGCAAAATGCTCAATAAAATCTTCAAAATAAAAGGCTATAAAGTCTTCAAAATAAATAAAGGAAAGGAAGAAAAAAAACTCCTCACCGATGTCTGGAATATAGAAAAACACCCCATTAAACGAACCACCGAGCGCTACGCAGATGTCTTCCGAGAGATGGGGTTTCCCGTAACGCTCTCAGACAAGCTCCGCCCCACTTCTGAGGCAAAGCACGGCATCGGCATCGCTCCTTTTGCTCAGCACAAAGGCAAAGTTCTGCCCATAGAAAAAACCTACGAGCTCATTAAAATCATCGCCAAAAAAGAAAAAGTATACCTCTTCGGAGGGGGGAAGGAAGAAACCGAAATCCTCTCCCAATGGGAAAAAGAAATCCCCAATACCCACAGCCTCGCAGGTAAGCTCAAACTAAAAGAAGAGCTACAGCAGATCGGTGAGCTAAAACTGATGATTTCTATGGACTCTGCCAATATGCACTTCGCAAGCCTTATGGGCACCCGATGCATCTCCATCTGGGGGCAAACCCACCCCTATGCGGGCTTCCTCGGCTATGGGCAGCGGTTAGAAGACGCCGTGCATATCCAAGACCTCACCTGCCGCCCTTGCTCCGTATTCGGAGATAAGGAATGCTACAGGGGCGACTGGGCGTGCCTCCACGAAATCAATATCCAAAAAATCCTCAGCAAGGTCTATCCACAAGAGGTATAAAGTAATCCTTTATCTGAAAAATAATCCTTACCATTTAGTTTAAAATTAAAAGACTACACAACTTTGTCTATACTTAATATTCTCTGGCAATTTTAACTAAAAGGCTTTGCCTTTGTTTTATCGAATAAAATGTGATTCTACTTAAAAACTAATGCTATAAGTACCTGTGGAAGAGGTTTGGGCTTTTTCTGCCTTTACATATCTCTTAATCCACGAGATGGTGATACTTACAATACACGGGTCTGAGCTCCCCGAAAGGCGGTGGGCAGAAGTTACATTACCCGCCTTATCCACCGTATAGGAAATCGTAATAGTGCCAGAAGCGGTGCAGTCGTGCGCAGGCTGAGCGCCTCCACGCCCCATAGTGCCAGGGATAAATGCAACGAGCTTTCTATCTACTCCAATCTTGCTATTGCCACTGCCCTCGCCACCGAGAGGGTCTCCCTCATTACCGGAAGTACCTGCCGTACCCTGAGAGCCAGCCTTAGTTCCTCTACCCCTCAAGAGGTTTGCAACCGCTTCATTCGGCTGTGGCTGGCTATTCGTATTGGCAGATGAGGCTTGCTTTGTTTTTGATTGAGAAGAAGTGGCTTTATCGGTATTTTGAGTTGTGGTTTTTTCTTTTGACTTTACCTCTTTTTTTGTTTCTTTTGGCTTTTCGGCTATGAGTTTTTCATTCTTGCCTGTTAGGATTTTATCTTTCACGGTTTCCTGAGGCTGAGGTTTTGTTTCTGGCTGAGGCGGGGAAACAGGCGTAGGCTGAGGTTGGATATTTTCTACTGTGTTTGGAGGTATCTGAGGAGCGGGCTCTTCTTCACCTGTACCGTTTTGATTATCGCCAAAGTTGATGAGCATAGTAGTGATCACTTCCTCCTTAGGAAGCGTTCTCGTGAACTGATAAAAATAGATAAGGAGAAAGAACAGGAGGGTGAGGAGAGCGGTTATAACGGCACTTCTCCTTTTGTCCTTCGTTTGGTTGTTTCTATGTAGCTCAGCGTAATCCATCCCGCGTTTTTTTGATAGTAAATATTGAGATGATGTATTAATCTACTTGCAGCGTTGCAATAGCGATATTGAAATGATGAGTCTCTGCGATATTCATTAAAAATACGATGTCTTTATGCTTTGTATTTTCATCTGCTCGAATTGTAAAAGCGGGGTTTTGCTCATCTTTAAGGAGGTTGACAAGGTAGTTTTCTATCTCTTCGGCTTTCATTTCTTTATCATTAATGAAATATGAGCCATCTTCTTTTACGGTAATTGCTGTAGGGTCTTGGATACTTGGATCTCCAGCTGATGCTTTGGGGAGTTTTACATCTATGGCACTCTGGCTAATGGCAGAGCTGGTAATCATAAAAAAGATAAGGAGGAGGAAGATGATATCCGTCATCGATGCCATACTGAACTCTGCACTTACCCTGTTTCTTCTTCGTAGGTTCATAGGTTTAGAGGGGTTTGTTTAGTGTATCGAGGAATTCTCCTGTGTGCGTCTGAATTTTGAGAACCAATCGGTCTACATTTGTAACGAGGATGTTATAAAAGAAATAAGCGGGGATACCCACGAAAAGCCCCACAGCCGTAGTTGCCATAGCGGTATAAATACCCGTAGCCAACAGCTTTGGGCTAACGGCACCCGTTACATTAGAGATTTCAAAGAACGCCATAATCATCCCAACCACCGTACCGAGGAAGCCAAGCATAGGAGCTGCTCCCGAAGCCGAAGCCAGAATATTAAGGTTCTTTTCCAGCTTTGATACTTCTACCTGCCCCTGAGCTTCCATTGCATTAGAAATATCAGAAATGGGGCGCCCGATTCGGGATAGCCCTTTCTCTATCATTCTCGCCTCTGGAGAATCTATCGTTTTACAATAGTCAATAGCTGTTTCTATCTTGCCATCTTGTACAAAATCCTTAATATTTTCTAAGAAATTAGGGACTTCCTTTGCAGCCCTTCGGATGAAGAAATACCGCTCAAAAAAGATATAAAGAGAAAGCACTCCGAGAAGGAAAATAGCAATCATAATCGTATTTCCTAAAATACCTCCACTGAAAAGAATCTCCCAAAGGGAAAAAATATGCTTTTCGGATTGTAACTGTACGGTTCCTGTGGCTAAACTATCTTGCATAAAAGTATTTTTTAATGTAATCTAACGATATTTTTATTTTAATATTATCTTTTTAATCCTCACCACTTTTCAAGTGGATAGACTCTAATTTTCCTAGGGCGAGCAAAGATATAAAAAACCTCTGCTCCTGTACAATCTTAAAGGCAGTACTGCATCAGACGAGGCTATTTTTATCGGTATAATTCAGTTTAAAGAAAATCGCTGTCATAATAGAAAAGGCAAGAAGAGAGCTCCCTCCATAACTGAAATAGGGGAGAGGGATCCCAACCGTAGGGAAAAGCCCCATAACCATACCTATATTAATCCCAAAGTGCATTAAGAGGATAGAAGCAAAGCTATACCCAAAGACTCGGTTAAAAGTAGATTTCTGCCTTTCGGACAGGTAATAAATACGCCCGATAAACAAAGTATAAAGGAGAATCAGTGCCGTGCTGCCCACAAAACCCCACTCCTCACCTACGGTGCAAAAGATATAATCGGTTTCCTGCTCGGGCACGAACTTCCCCCTCGTAACGGAGCCTTCTCTGTATCCCTTACCCTTTAATCCGCCAGAGCCTATTGCGGTTTTAGAATACAATAGATTATATCCAGAAGTATCACGGAAGGCTTTTTCACCTTTGTAAAGAACTTCTATACGCTCCTTTTGGTGTCTTGGGAGCTTTTCCAAAACCTTAGGAGTAACCATAGCAAATGCAGAGAGAAATGCAACAATCCCCACCAGAGCAGCTACGCTGATGACATTCCAATGGATGCGGGAATAATTAAAGAGAACAAAAAGAAATGCAAGAGCGATAATCCCTCCTATTACATAAAGCGGATTAATGGCAAGAGCCACTAAAAATACCGCTGCAAAAACAAATATGAAAATAAATAGCCACCCGCTAAGCCCCTCTCTGTAGAGCGCAATAGCAAAAGCAAAGAAGACAAGCAAAGAACCCACATCGGGAATCATAAGCACAACAACGGCAGGAACTCCAATAATAGCAAGAGCTGAAATAAGCGAGTTTCTATTGTTCAGATTAAAATCTGCTCCTGAGACATAATTGGCAAGCATCAGTGCGGTACTGATTTTTGCAAACTCCACAGGCTGCATTGTAAAGCTCCCGAATTTATACCAGTTTTTCTGCCCAAGAATCTCCTTTCCAAAAGGGAAAAGCCCAATGAGGAGAAGTACACCTGCGATATAAAAAATCCCAGCCATATTCTCAAAGAATTTACTCCTGGTGAAGAAAATAACAATCCCCACCACAAAGGAAATACAGAAAAATATAAACTGCTTAGTACCTAGAGCCTCATCTACACTATAAATATTAGCGATAGCAAAGCCACAGAGCAGGATATACATTGTAATACCGAATTTATCTATACCTTCCATTGGGTTTGAAATTGAGAGGGGTTAATTAGGAGAATTATTATTATTCAATCGAGCTTCCTGCTCTTTTTTAAGCTGATTTTGGAGCTCTACCTTTTTCAAACTATCTTTTCTTTTCCGTTCAAGGGAGTCTTCCTTTGTGGGTTTGTACCAGCCTTTGCGTTTCATATCTGCCACCCATTGTCTTTTATACTCAGGCATAAAGGAGGCATTAATCATCTTCTTATAGAGATGTTCTCTTTTGATATTCCCTGTAATATGCTTCTCTGCGATGAGAGTAGCGGCAGGACCCGCCCAAGTAGCTCCAAAACCTGCGTGCTCCATAACAGCGGCAACAACAATTTTAGGACTCTCCGCTGGTGCGATGAGTACGAAGATAGAATTATCCTTACCCTGAGGAACCTGAGCAGTACCTGTTTTAGCAAGCTGTGTAAATTCCGAAGTTTTAAGCGAACGGGCAGTACCTCTTTGTACTACGGCTTCCATTCCTTTGAGAACGGGCTCAAAATATTTTGGCTCTACAAGGGTTTTGTGCTTTACCTTAAATCTTGGGTCGGGGTTTGGCTTTCCATCTATCGATTTTACGATGTGGGGGGTATAATACCAGCCTTTATTAGCAATGGCAGCCATAGCATTTGCCATTTGGATGGGGGTGAGGAGTACATCTCCCTGCCCCATACCATTGAAAACAGCTCCTGTGGAGAGTGCATCCCAGTTTTTATAATTACCCTCCTTCTTTGAGCTGTGCATATTGAGTTTTTTCTGTCTGTTTTCATAATATTCTCCACTGGGGATTCTCCCTTTTGAGCCAACGGCAAGGTCATTATTGAGAAAGACACCGAGACCAAAGCTCGCCATTATTTCCTTCCATTCATCAACGCCCTTGGAAGGGTTATTTGGATATTTATTTACAATGGCAAGGAAAGCGTGGGAAAAATAGCAGTTGCTCGAGACTTGTAAAGAAGGGATGAGGGGAGTGGCTCCACCGTGTCCTTTAATCCTAAGCCCTCTATAATTAAAACCTCCTCCACAGGGGAAGATGGTCTTATCCGTCATCACTCCCATTTGCATTCCCGCAAGTGCAGTAAGCATCTTAAAGGTAGAACCAGGGGGATAAGCCGCCTGTACAGACCTATCAAAAGTTGGGCGCTGGTTATAGAGCGTATCTACCTGCAATTTGTAGAGGTTTTTGGACTTTTCTGGACCTGTAAAGAGATTGGGGTCAATGTCTGGGCCTGTTGCCATAGCGAGAATTTCGCCATTATTGGGGTCAAGGGCAACGATGGCGCCTTGCTTATTCACTAAAATCTCTTCGGCGAGTTTTTGAAGGTCATAATCTATCGTAAGTGTGATGTCTTTACCCGTTACCACCTCTTTATCAAGGCTACCTCCTTTATAAGAACCGATATTCCTTAGCCTGATGTCTTTTTGGATATAGTTAATTCCTTTCTCTCCGCGCAAAGTAGTTTCATAGGCTTTTTCCACACCTGATTTACCGATATTATCCCCTGGACGATAATAGAGAGAATCTTTTTTTATGTCTCGCTCATTTACCTCGTTGGTATAGCCGAGCAGATTCCCAGAAGTAGAGACTTCATAACGGCGCTGAGGACGAGAAACAATACTAAAAGCAGGATATTTGAAGATGATTTCTTGGATTCTGGCAACATCTTTGCGGGTAAGGTTTTTAAGGAAAGTAACAGAGGTAAGAGGGGAAAAGTATTTCTCCTTTCGTGCCGTATTGATGCGCTCTACAAAGCTGTTTTCATCAATCCCAACAAGATTGCAGAAAGCGATAGTATCAAAATCAGGCTTCATAAGCGCCTCTGTGTAGGAAATCTCATAAGAAGGCTGGTTGCTCACGAGGATTTTACCATTGCGATCAAAAACGGCACCCCTTTGTGGGATAACATACTCGGTTTTTATAGAGGTATTGAGGGCATTGAGAGCATATCTATCGGTGAAAAGCTGTAAATACGCAAGCCTCGCAATAAAAATGGAGGCAATAAGCAGGAGGATAAGCGTAATCTTGATATACTGATGCTTCATATTGTGCAAAAACCCCTGAAAAACGGAGCTTAGGAGGCGCAAAGATAAGATTTTTTAGTGGAGATTTTCAGCGTGGAAGCTTCAGGAAAGATTAGAACTGATTAAAGGAAAAATTTTTAAGATAAGCCCTGTACCTTCGAGGAAGCATCAAAATAAACCCTACCGCTATCGGTAGGGTTTATTTTTTTACCTGTCAAAATCTTGAATTAGAATGTTACAACCATTCCTGCAAGGAAGTTGGCAGTAGCCTGAGGATAATAGTAGGGCTTGCCTTTTTTGTATCTTCCGTGGGCCACATATTCGCGATTGAGGAAGTTATTCACATCAAAAGTAAAGATGACGGACTTACAAAAACCTCGAGGAACGAGCTCATACGAAAGGCTGAGATTATTGACGAAGAAATCTGGAAGTTTGGCATTCTCCTCTTGTTCATTGGTAAGATATCGCTCGCCTACGAACTTCGCCTGCCAGGTGATTTGCAGATTTTTAAGCGGTACATAAGTAAGGGCATTGCTGGCGACAAAAGATGGAGAGAAGGAAATCTCAGTAGAGCCGAGATTGATAATTTTCCCCGATTTATCCTTCGTATGATAGTCTCTATTTCGGTTTCGGCTAAGGGCAAAATTGGGCTGCCAGAAGAATGTATCGGAGATTTTTACAAGGGCATCTGCCTCGAGACCGAATCTGTAGCTATTCCCGCTGTTTTTCCTAAGAGGATAGCCCGTTTTGCTGATATCCCCTGTGAGGACGAGCTGGTCGGTATAGCCCATATAATAAAGATTGGTATTGAGCCTTAGCCTATCGGTGATGAGGCGCCAGCCGAGCTCAAAATCATTTACTTTTTCAGCTTTTGGGAGCAGGTTGCCTTTGGAGATATTCTCTGCATAGTCTTTATAATCGGAGCGGTTGGCTTCCTTAGTTGCGTGGGCATAGGAGAGGTAGAGGCTGCTAGAATCATTTACCTTGAAAGTAACGCCCGCTTTTGGATTAAAAAGGTGAAGAGGCTCATCAATCATCGTTTCAAAAAGGAGAGATTTGAAACCTACATACCTGTACTGAACATCTGCAAAAAGGCTCCATTTATCGGTGAGCGAATAAGTGATTTTAGCAAAAGCCGATGCCTCATTTTTCTTGCCATAGATTTTTTTACCGAGTCTTTCTTTGTAGGCTTTGGTTGCGTTTTCCGTCCAGATATATTCATCAAAATGGCGACCGTCGTAGGTATTCGCAGCCCCTCCGAAGATAAGGTCTATCGCCTCCTTTTTATAATTTGCGGAGAAGGTAGTACCGTAGAAGTCATTATCCATTTTATATTGGATAACGAAATTTCCATTGGCATCTCCCCAATTGTCCATTTGCTCCCAATAGCCCCTGCCTTTGGTATAGTGAAAGGCGAGATTGGTTGTCCAACTGCCCGACCATTTTTCAGACCAATGCAGCTGTGCGTGGTCTTGCTGATAGTTATCGGTTTCATTATCGTAGAAAAGTATATTTCCCTTTTTATCGGTGTATTTCCCTGATGGATTATACCTTCGGTTTTCCTCCAGCGTTTTGGCATCAATCCCCTTATATGCGAGGTAAGTTTTCTCTTTACCTCCAAAAACAAGGGCTTTTATCAGCGTATTCTTGTGCGAATATGCTGCTTGTAAAAAATAAGATGTAAGGTCTGAGAAAGCCCTGTCTACATAACCATCTGAATTGATTTTTGAGAGTCTTCCTGAGATTTCAAACCTGTCATTCAACTTACCTGTGGAGAATTTAAGTGAATGCTTGTGGGAGTTATAGCTTCCGTAATAATTGGCAATCTCTCCATAAGGATTTTGGGAAATGGCATCTGTAAGTACATTAAGGCTCGCTCCAAAAGCCCCCGCTCCATTGGTAGAAGTGCCCACACCTCTCTGCACTTGAATACTCTCGGCAGAGCCTGCAAAATCCGAAAGGTTATACCAATACACCCCAAGAGATTCGGAATCATTATACGGAATACCATTGATGGTTACATTGGTTCTCTGCAAATCATTACCACGAATGAAAAGCGCCGTAGAGCCAAAGCCCGTACCATCTTCAGAATAGGAAACCACACTCGGCAGCCTGTCTACAAGAACAGGAATCTGCTTGCCTACATTTCGCTGTTTGATTTCCTTTTTGGATAGATTAGAAAAGGTAACTGGCAGTGTTTCTTTTGCTCTTACTGCTGTGATGAGCACCTCATCTATCACCTTAGTAGAATCTGCTTTAGATTCTTGGGCAGCTGCTGTAATACTCGCAAGTGCCTGTGCCATAAAAAATAATTTTTTCATTACAAAATGAAAGTTTTTGTAAAATAAAAGAGGTAATTATTTTATGGAATTAAAAAATAAAGCCTGTCTTTGCAACCCAACAGCAAAAACAAGCCACTCATTTAGCTTCTTTTCCTTAGACTGCATTACCAGCCCAAGTTCTATGGGTATAATCTCAGCCTTTTACAGCACCCCTTTGAGACAGCACAAAAATATAAAAAAGAGGAATAATTCCCCTTATTTTTGTTAATTTTTTAATAATGGATAGATAAATAATTTATTTAAAAGACTTTAAAAGCCCATTCTCAGCCTGTTTTGTAAGATTTTTTCCTGCAAATCTTCCAAGCTGATGCCTTTTAAAGCTGCAACTTTACGGTACAAATCCTCAATATTGAAATCTGTATTATCTGTTTCTAAAAAAAATCGGTCTATCGGTGTATTCTTTACAATCTCCTGCAAAGAGAGATTGTGGAGCACCGCTCTGCCAAAAGAAAGATAAAAACCCTTATCCAAAAGCCCTTTGGCAATTGTTTCCTTTTTATTGAATCCGTGAATGATTAAAGGAACTCTCGCGATTTTACTAAATCTTAGCAGCTCAGAAAACCTCCTTACACAGTGAATAATCACGGGCTTCTGGATTTCATTTGCCCAAAGAATCTGCCGACTAAAAACCTCTTCCTGCTCCTTTTCACTTGTGGGGACAAAAGCATCTAAGCCGCATTCTCCTATGGCAAGGCAATGAGCACTCAAACTGCTTTTCTTAAACCATTCCCAAGATTTTTCTGTAATAAAATCTAAGTCCTTAGGGTGAAACCCCACAGAAAAAGCCGTCTCTACAGGGTTTTCTAAAAAATTGAGATTATAAATCCCCTGCTTGTCTTTTGCGTGATGGTGAAAATCAAAAAACATCATCATTAGGCTTTCCCCTGCCTGATTTCTTTTACTTCTTTTATTCGCTGCTGGAAGTAGTCCTTTTTTTCAGGGTGCTTCTCTGATAATAATTCAAAAGCATTTATCGCTTTTGCATAGAGCCTCTGGTCAAGGTAGAGATTGGCAAGAGTTTCTGTCATCAGGTGGGAGATATCATCGCTCTTTTCTTTTAAAATAAAATCGTTCTCCTCTTTCAGTTTGCTGATTTTTGGGTTATTCTCTATAAAGGTATCTATTGCCTTGCTCTTGATTTCCTCTATACTTTGAGCTGCCTTGATTTCCTGCTCCTCTACCGCAGCTATTTTATCCAATTTCAGCCAGCTCTGCCAAGTATTGATAAATTCAGGTACATTGCTCTGAGGCTTATCTTCTTCCGAAGATGGGACAGCTTCAATCTCGGAGGAATGCTCCTCTTCCTGAAAAATTTCCTCATTTTCTGAAATGAATGAGATGCTTATCACTGGGCTTTTGTGCTCATCCGATGGGGAAGGTGCTTTTTCTTCTGATGAAGAGATCTCCACCTCTGGCACATCGCTTACTTTCTTAGTTTCTATTGGAGAGGCTATTGCCTCTTCCGATTTTTTTTCTGAAATAAGCGCATCGGGTGTGTTTTGTAAAAAGCTCAATGGCTTCCAAGCTGAGGGTGATGGCACCGAATACTCCTCCTGAATTTCTCCCTCTGGGAGGGCGTCTTTTGGCTTTTCTTCGGTTTTTAATGGCTCCGAAACAGGGGTTTCCTCCTGCAATGCCCTTTCTGCTTCACTGAAATTAATATCCGTATTAGATACTTCGTCTTCTTCTTGGCGAACTACTGGTGCTGCATTCTTTTTCCTCGCCATCTTTGCTTCCACCTCTGCTATAAGGCTCAGCCTTTCCTCTTCATACTTATTCTTAGGCTCAGCCTTTGGAATATAAACTTCTGTCTCCCCTACTTCCATTTTTAGAGGCACTACCTCTTTTTTTACTTTCTCAACAATTGGAGGCTTTGCCTCTTCCATTTCATCATCAATAAGCGGAAGTGGAGGCTCCACTGCTTTTATTTCTTCATCATTAACAGCCACAGGTGTTTTATCATTGATTTCTTCTTCAACAGCAACAAGTAATTCATCATTGATTTTTTCTTCAATAATCGGAGGCTCTACCTCTTTTTTTACCTCATCAATAAGTGGAAGCGGAGGCACTGCCTCTTCTATTTTATCATCAATAAGTGGAAGTGGAACCTCCACTGGTGGGTTGATGAGTTTATAGAGGATTTTTTTATCTGTGGTATAGGCAGCGGTAAGGCTTAGGAGGTCTTTGTATGCTGTAGGGTTATACTTATGAACCCCGTAGAGGAGCACTGCCCTTAGGCTTTGCATAAAGGGATAAGCCGAGAGCTCGCTCTCAAGAGCTGGGAGGTCTTCTGCCGTTAGGGCTTGGGGGTTTTTGAGGAGCTCTAAGGTTCGTTCTTGTATCATCTTTTACCAATCTGCAATTATATCATTAAATATTTTATTGATGAGCCTTTCTATAACGATTTTGGTTTGCTGAGCCTCGATTTGGTTAATATCTAAATCGCTGCTAAACACGGCTTCATCGGTATAGGTTCTATCAAAGTTTTTTTGGGGCTCATATTTATTCTCGTAATGTACTTTTACGGTGATGGTCATTTTATTCTGTGAAGTTTGGGTAAAGCCTCCTGAAACATTTTCCACCGTATTGGATGAGACTGCTGCCGGGCTACTCGGGTTATAATCCACGATTTCTCCTTCTATAAAAATATCGGGGCTTTCGGTAGCGCCTTTCAGGGTGGTTCTTTGGAGGAATCTATTCTGCATATCTATGGAGAACTGCTGTGCGAGGGTAGGATTTTTAAGCGCAGAATTATCCACAAACTCATTAATCTTAATCGTCTTCACATCTTTGTGCAGAGACGAGCCCGTAAAGGTATAGCAGGAGTAGAGTAGGAGGGAGGCACCTAAAACCAAAATCTGTCTAATGCGCATCATCATAGCTTCCTATTTCTGAAATTTCGTCATAAGAAATCTGTTCTACTGCATCTTCAAAGGCGAAATAATTACACGCATAAGTGAACGGCAGTGTAAAAATTAATCCCACAAGACAAGCAAAGTATCCTACCGATGCCAAAAGACCTACCACTAAACTAAAGCCCAGTATCTGGAAGAATGCTCCACGAGTCATTATAAAAGATGCTTTCAAGGCAGTCTTTATGTCCTTCACTTGAAGGAAGGAGATCAGCATAGGGCTGTAGAAAATCTTAACACTTATGAGCATAATGATAATTGCTATAAGAAAAACATACGCATAATAAAATAGGGTATAGGGGAGGCTTGGCACATCTGTTTTGCCTAATGAAGTAATTGCCCATACCCAAAACACGATTCCAGGGATGTATAATATGAAGAATATCCCAAACAATATCAGCTGGAGGAAGAAGTAAGGCAGAAAATCATCAAAGTTGAAGATTTCAGAGACCTCGGCGTTTTGCCCTTTGTGGAGTTTTCGCAGGTATTTATAGAGATTACCCACGGCAAGCATTGCACAGAAGGGGATGAATGCCATCACAAAGGTGAGGAGGCTTGCCAGCAGTATATTGCCAAAATTATTCTTGTAAAGCTCCCAACCTTGGCTAAGGTATTGGGAGAATTTAAAATTTACGGGGTTGATGTTCAGCGTAGCCATAAGATTCGGGGGATATTATGATTCTAAGTTGTATTGTTTCAGTTTTCTGTAGAGGGTTCTTTGGGATATTCCGAGCTCGTCTGCCGCACGGTTTCTTCGCCCTTTATGTTTTTCTAATGCCTTTATGATAAGCTCTCTCTCGTTGTTTTGTAGCGAGAGGCTATCGGTTTTTGCTTCTTCCAGTTCTATATCTTCTATATTGTGATACTCCTCATTGATATCTACGGGATGATGGCTGATGGGCGATGGATAAAACGCCGCAGGCTGAGCATTCTCTCCGAGAGGGCTACCCCCTATTCCTTGCTCAAAGTAGAGGCGAGGGCTGGCGCCCGAACCGCCGTCTGCCGCATAAATCCTATTGATAAGGTTCTGCTCTTGGGTAGAGAAATCTACCGCTCCTCGGTTTTTGATAAGCTCGGAGGTGAGGGATTTTAAATCATTAATATCATTCCTCATATCAAAGAGGATTTTATACATAATCTCTCGCTCGGTGCTGAAATCCGTCGTACTACTGCCCAGATTCTGGCGATTGCCTACCACAGCGGGCAGGTTCGGTTGTGCAGGGATGTATTCTGCGATCTTAGTGGCAGAGATGGTTCTGGACTGCTCCACTACCGTCATCTGCTCCACGAGGTTTCTCAGCTGGCGTACATTTCCAGGGAAGGGGTAGCTCTCGAGGTATTGCACGGCATCTTCCGAAAGCTCCAGCTCTGGCATTCTATATTTCTCGGCAAAGTCTATTGCAAATTTCCTGAACAGAAGATGAATATCGCCTTTCCTGTCCCTTAGTGGAGGCATATCTACCTGCACCGTATTGAGGCGGTAATAGAGGTCTTCGCGGAACCTACCCTCCTGTATGGCATTCATCATATTCACATTGGTTGCCGCTACGATTCTCACATTGGTCTTTTGGATTTGTGAGGAGCCCACTTTCATAAACTCACCGCTCTCGAGTACTCGGAGGAGTCTCACTTGGGTTTGTAGGGGGAGCTCACCGACTTCATCGAGGAAAATCGTACCGCCGTCTGCCACCTCAAAGTAGCCCTTTCTCGTGCTGGTAGCCCCTGTAAAAGCGCCTTTCTCGTGCCCAAAAAGCTCAGAATCTATCGTACCTTCGGGGATGGCACCACAATTCACCACAATATAGGGCTGATGCTTCCTGCGAGATTCGGAATGTATGATTTTCGGGATAAACTCCTTACCCGTACCACTCTCACCAATGACGAGAACGGAGATATCCGTAGGCGCTACCTGTACCGCTTTTTCTAATGCGCGGTTCAGTGCGGGGTAGTTGCCAATAATCCCAAATCGGTTTTTTATCATTTGTAAATCTGCCATCTTTTTTGGTTTTCAAATAAAGGAGTGGGTAGTATACCCACCCCAAGCAATTAATTAAAAATTATAAGTGTTCTCTTTTCTCTTAGTTTTAGAATCCATAAAGTTTTTACACTTTGCTTCTCCATTAATGAGTGATATTCATTATCTCCCTACTCAATTTTTTACTGCCAATAGTGACTATAAAATGGTTTGCTTACCCTTTTCCCAAAATAGGAAGCCTCCAAAGACGAATATTTTTTTGAAAAAGAACTCAATCTCCAACTGGAAGCCGTGAGCCAAAAGTAGGGAAAAAATTTTGTTTTGAAGAGAGGGTATTCTTTTTTGTGTGGAAAGGTTAGGCCTCATGGCGAGCGAGGAGCGTGCCACGCGTAGAATCATAAGCGAAGACGGTAACGAAATCGCCGAGCTTCTCGCCTTGTTTTTTATCGAAGACTACGACCACATTCTGGGAGTTTCGCCCTTTCCATTGGTTTTTATTTTTCTTGCTCTCGCCGTCTATCAGTACTTCGTGGTACTTGCCTACATAGGTTTTCATCCGTGCGGAGGAGAGCTCGCCTTGGAGGTCGATTACTTCTTGGAGTCTTCGTTTTTTCACCTCATCGGGGATGTTGTCTGGCATTTTTTTGTGGGCTGGGGTGCCTGGCCGTTCGGAGTAGGCAAACATATAGCCATAATCGTACTCCACTTCTTTCATCAGGCTGAGGGTATCCTGGTGGTCGGCCTCCGTCTCGCCAGAAAATCCTACCATTATATCTTGTGAGAAAGCGATATCGGGGACGATGAGCTTTGCCTCTTTAATCAGATCCAAATACTGCTGGCGGGTGTGCTGTCGGTTCATTGCTCGGAGCATTGCATCGCTCCCTGACTGTATCGGGAGGTGTACATATCGGCAGATATTGGGATATTTTGCCATCATTTTAAATACATCGATGCTCATATCTTGCGGATTGGAGGTAGCGAAGCGGATTCTCATCTGGGGAACGGCTTGGGCAACCATCTCTAAAAGGTGAGCGAAGTGGAGGGCGGTAGCCTGCTGCATAGGGGAGGCTTTGGTGAAATCCTTCTTTGCGCCGCCCCCGTACCAGAGGTAGGAGTCTACATTCTGTCCGAGGAGGGTTACTTCCTTGTAGCCATTATTCCAGAGCTCTTGGCATTCTTTGATGATGGAGTGTGGGTCTCTGCTGCGCTCCCTACCGCGGGTGAAGGGCACGATGCAGAAGGTGCACATATTGTCGCACCCCCGTGTAATGGTTACAAAAGCGGTAACGCCACTCCCGCTGAGCCTCACGGGGCTGATGTCTGCATAGGTCTCCTCTTTGGAGAGCATTACATTGATGGCGTCTCTGCCTTCCTGAGTTTCTCGGAGGAGGTTGGGCAGGTCTCGGTAGGCGTCTGGGCCTACGACGAGGTCTACGAGCTGCTCTTCTTCTAGGAGTTTTGTTTTGAGGCGCTCTGCCATACATCCGAGCACGCCGACGGTGAGGCTGGGGTTATATTCCTTTTGTTTTTTAAACTGGGAGAGGCGCATCCTTACGGTTTGCTCTGCTTTTTCTCGCACGGAGCAGGTGTTGAGGAGGATGAGGTCTGCCTCTTCTACTTTGGTTGTGGTATTATAGCCAATATCGCTGAGAATAGAGGCTACGATTTCGGAGTCTGAGAAATTCATCTGGCAGCCGTAGCTCTCCAAGAAGAGTTTTTTGGTATTTCCTTTTATTTCTTTCCCAGCATAGGCTTCGCCTTGGCGGGTTTCATCTATATATTTCTTTTCTTGTAGCATTCTGCAAAATTCATTTTTTAAAATAATCCGCAAAGATAATCACCTACAACTTGAGGGGCAACTATAATGCCTACAGCACAAAGAATGCTTAAAAAGGAGAGGTGGATAATATATTTTGAAGCCAGGAAGTAAAGCTGTACTTCTCTCGAATTTCAGAAGGGAGGGTTTCAAACGATTTATGGAGAAAATCTTCCAAACCCTCGTAACTGCGGTTTTCTATAACATAAATATTATTCGGATGATAGAAATCATAGTTCTTCACAAGAGAATTATTTGTAATGAGCTTCTTACCATAGCCAATAGCTTCAAATGGTCTGAAAGATATACCTCGATGTATGGAATTCTCAACATCTAAAATAATATCGGAAGACTTCGAATTTCTGATACTCTGCTCAAAACTTATCCCCTGAGAGATAAAATGAACGGGTGAGTCTTTATACTTAAGTACCTTCTTTTTGTTTTTACAAACAATATTAATATTTGTTTTAAGTCCAAAATCTGTGAGTAGCTTAGTCAGATTTACGATTTCGGCTATTCTGTCTTCCATATAAGTACCTATGAAAAATACATCCTGCAACTTCTGAATGGTATCTGGTAAAAAATCAAAGTAGAAATTATTCGTCTTTATCGTAGAGGGATAATTTAAAGAATCATTCTCATCAAAGACAAAAAATGCATCAAACAAATGAATGTATTCCTTTACGAGAGGGTAGCGGCTAATCCCATCCCACTGATAGGCCACAACCTTTTGTGAGATACTTTTTACCCTATTTACTATACTAGTACTGTATAAATCTGGGCGAATAAAAAGGGCATAATCCATAATGGGAAGGGTAGATAAATAATCCAGCTGAATTTTCTCATTAATGCTATTTTTTATCTTCTGCTTATAGGTTTTATCCTTAAAAATAAACTTCCTTATCCCGTGAATGAGAGTATCTTTTTTAGAGATTTTCTGTTTACCTTCTGCCCCTGATAATATAAAAACCTCAAAGCCTAAAAACTCCAGATTTTTCTTAAAAATATCTGGAAGACCAAAGTGATTCGGAACTGCAATAAGTATTTTCTTTCCCTGAAAAGTTTGAGGCATAATTAAAGGTATTTTTTCCAAAAAGTTTTGTTTTCTTTATTCCAACGGTGACAGCCAAAAGGAAGTTTCCCTCGGTTATACTCCATTGCTTTTTCGGGTTTATTTTCAATTGAGAATGCACAGGCTTCCTTGAAATCAGGTTTGGAAAAAGGAATGCCATTACGCTCTGGCTCCACACTGAAAAATACATCTTCAGCATAAAATTCAGATTGATTTATGGGCTCTGAATAAATTTTTACAACTTTATCCAAACGCTCCAAAACTTCAATAAATTTTTCTCTCTTACGAAGTGAAAAACCACCATTACCTACATTATTATAGAGCAAAGATTTATCTTTTTGCCATTTACCATTATTTCTATAATTCACAGTTTTTTTTATAAAATAAACAGCTTTATCAAAAATCTTTTTAATCAGTGGGATATTCTCTCTGCTCCTAAGCCAAGGTGCACCTATATAATCGTAATTTTTAGTACACCAATAAGAGAGCTCATCACTGAAAACAAGCGCATCTGTCTGATAAATCAACAAGTATTTCCTACAAAAAGTTTTATAAAATTTTAGATTGAGCATCAATTGATTATAGCCCTGTATTCCTTTAAAAAAATAATCATCAAAGTCTATAAAATCAGATTTTCCAAAGGATTTATAATGCTCAATATTCATAGTTTTTGGGTAAATGAAACTTACAGGATACTTACCACCAAGCGTATTAAAAAGTTGACGAAGGGAAATTATATCTTCTTCATCGGGAGTTTCTTTATAAACAGGAATTACAATATCTACCATTAAAATGTCTATATTTTAATGACACAAAGGTAATTATTTACCATAAAAAATAATATAATGCCATTATAACTATAGCAAGTTCTAAGGTAAATAAGTTTTATTCCTCAATTTTTATTACTTTTGACCTTATTTCAAAAAATAACAATGCAGAATATGAAGCCGAAATCCATTTTAGATAATGATTTCTATAAGATAACAATGCAAAATGCTGTGGTAAAGCTCTTCCCATCTTCCATCGTGAGGTATCAGTTTATAAACCGAGGACAGCATATCTTTCCAGAAGGGTTTGGAGATGCACTGAGGGAATTGGTCAATGCTATGGCAGAACTCAAGCTCAGCAAAGAAGAAAAGAAATTCCTTCAAAAAACCTGTCCTTATCTTGACCTTCCTTACCTTGATTTTTTAGAAGGCTACAGGTATGACCCTTCCGAAGTACACATCAGCCAAAATGGAAATGATTTGGAAGTAAGCGTAGAAGGGCTCTGGTATAGAACCATCCTTTGGGAAGTACCCCTGCTTTCCCTGATTTCTGAACTTCATTATGAGATGAACCATTTGGAGAGAGACAGTAATGAAATTATCATTCAAAAAACATTAGATAAAGCTGAACAACTGAATAAACTCGGGGTGGTATATGCAGAGTTTGGCACAAGGAGGAGGCACTCCTACCGAGTACACGACATCGTAGTAAATGCCCTGAATAAAATAGAGAATACCTTCTTCATTGGCTCGTCTAATATACATTTTGCTATGAAGTACAACATAAAACCCATCGGTACTCACGCCCACGAATGGTTTATGTTCCACGGTGCGGAATACGGCTTCAAAATGGCAAATCCTATCGCATTAGAGCACTGGGTAGATGTATATAGGGGAGACCTCGGTGTAGCGCTTTCAGATACCTATACTACAGATGTATTCTTTCATCAGTTTGATAAAAAATTCTCAAAACTATTTGACGGCGTAAGGCACGACAGCGGAGATCCATTGGAATTTGCCGATAAAACCATCAAACATTACGAAGAAAACGGAATCAATCCCCTCTACAAATACATCATCTTCTCCGATGGGCTCAACCTCGAAAAAGTAGAAGAAATCACCAAATACTGTACTGGGAAAATAGGTATTGCCTTCGGTATAGGCACCAATCTTACCAATGATGTAGGCCTCAAACCAATGAATATCGTAATGAAACTAATAAGCATACAAACGCTAAATAAAGAATGGGTAGATACGGTAAAACTCTCCGATGAGAAAAACAAATACACTGGAGACCCGAAAATGATAGAGCTTGCAAAAGAATTCCTCAGAATAAAATAAACGATGTATACTATAATAGATATTGAGAGCAATGGTGCAGGCTACGGTGAGGAGAAAATCATAGATATCGCTATATTGAGATACGACGGCCACCGCATCATAGATCAGTTTATGTCTCTGGTGAATCCACAGAGCACCATTACGCCTTATGTTCAGAAGCTCACAAGCATCCGCCCGAAGATGGTAAAAACCGCTCCCAAGTTTCACGAAATCGCTAAACGAATTATAGAAATTACCGAAGGAAGTACACTCGTCGGGCATAATATCGACTTTGATTACCGTATGCTTCGTCAATCTTTTAGAAAACTCGGCTACGATTTTAAGATAAATACATTAGACACCATCCCTCTCGCGAAGAAATTACTCCCCAACCAAGAAAGTTATTCATTGGGTAAGCTAGCAAAAGCCATCGGAATAGGGATTACCGACCAGCACAGAGCCTCTGGAGATGCCAGAGCTACCCTCGAGCTCTTCAAAATCCTTATCGATAAAGACACTGATAACCAAATCATCCAAAAACAATTCGAAGAAACCAACGCAAAAACCTATACCAACAGGGTAAAAACCCTTACCCAAGACCTCCCTCACGAGAGGGGTATCATCTATTTCCAGAACAAGGAAGGAGAAATCCTCCACACCGATTTCGTATGGGATATCAGCAAAGCTGCAAAGAAGGTCTTCAATGCCAAATCAAAGCGCTGGGAAAAGGTTCAGAACACCTGCGAGCAGATACATTATGAGCTCTCTGGGCATCCGATTATCGCCAGGCTCCAAATGAAAGTAAAAGGAATCCAGAAGAGACAGAGCTTTCCCTACGGGCTTTACCCCCACAATGAGCACCTCAGTGCAGAAAAAACTGCACTTAACAAAGGAATCCAGCCCCTTATCAAATTCTCCTCCTTCACGCAAGGCAGAAAGGCTCTGAGCTTTATCCAAGAAAATAAAACGCAGTACAGCGCAGAGCAGCTCAGAGCAGAATTTGACCTCAGCCGAAGGACTGAAATCTGGACAATAAAGGGACGAAACCGCAGCGAGAAGGCATTCATCATCCTCGAGCAGGGGAAAATCACCGCCTTTGGGTTTTATGAATATTTCAACCAAATACAATCGCTCGAGAAGCTCAACCAGCTAAAAATCCCTGTAAGTATCAGCCGCAGGGAGACGGAAAACCTCCTCAAGCTCTCGATTCTCCAGCGGGACTTTAAACCAAGCCCAATCCCTTTGTAAGGGGAGGCTCAAAGAAATTTTTTTAGGAATATTTAAGCTATTTTCAATAAATTTATAACAACATTCACAACTATAGAAATTAAAAATTATCAACCTTATTAATTAATATTGTGAATATTAGAATACTACTGTAGCTTACTAAATATAAAATGGACTGATACCTCCTAAACAATATTAACAGAATGTGAAAAACGATAGAGAAAACCCAATTTCGGATGTGAATAAGTCCTAAAAACTTTTCCTTGCCAGTCCAAAAAAAATGAATTAATAAGAAAAATTTGGTCTCGGTTTTCCGAAATATTTTAATGATTTATCCCAGATTTTTCCATACTGAAGTAGCCCACATTGTGAGAAAAATTTAGTTTTCCATAAAGGTGGATAATCCATAATTAAATATGATAAACAGGTATTTATTCTGTGGATAACCTATGGAAAGAATAGGGGAGAGGTGTGGCAAAAAAGAGGAGAAAAATTTATCCACAATTTCCACATCACTCAACAGTATACAGCGATTATTCACTTAAAAATTTTAAAATAAAAAAGAAATATTGCTATTGTTGTAGCCCAATCGGTGGAAAATTTTCTGAGGCTAAATGGCAGAGATTTCAGCCCAAAATCTTAGATTTGTGTATCAAAAAAATTAACTAAAAAAAGTACTGATGAAAACAGTAAGAGACTTCAATTTTGCGGGCAAAAAGGCCCTCGTCCGCGTAGATTTTAATGTACCGCAAGACGAAAACCTAAGCGTAACGGATAATACGAGAATCCTCGCAGCAAAGCCTACGCTGGATAAAATCCTCTCCGATGGCGGCTCCGTTATCCTAATGACACACTTGGGGAGACCGAAAGGCAAGGTAAGTGATGAGCTCTCCCTAAAACACATCCTCCCAGAGATTGAAAAAGTCCTCGGCAGAAAGGTGCAGTTCGCTCCTGATTGCATAGGTGAGGAAGCACAAAGGCTCTCTTCCCATCTCCAGCAGGGGGAAGTTCTCCTCCTCGAAAACCTTAGATTCTATACTGAGGAAGAAAAAGGCGATAGAGCTTTCGCGGAAAAGCTCTCCAAACTTGGAGATGCCTATGTGAATGATGCTTTTGGTACGGCACATCGCGCACACGCATCTACGGCTGTGATTGCTGATTTCTTCCCATCAGCTAAATTCTTCGGGCTGCTAATGGCAAGGGAGCTTGAGGCGATTGATAAAGTATTGAATAAGTCCGTAAGACCTGTAACGGCAATACTTGGAGGCTCGAAAGTGTCTTCTAAAATCACGATTATAGAAAACATCCTCCCGAAGGTGGATAATCTCATTATCGGTGGAGGTATGGCATTTACATTTATCAAAGCTCAAGGTGGAAAAATAGGAAATTCAATAGTGGAGGATGATAAAATGCCGCTCGCTCTTGAAATTTTAGAAAAAGCGAAAGAGCAGCAGGTAAAGATTTATTTGCCCGTAGATGCGGTGATTGCAGATTCATTCAGTAATGATGCAAATCGAGATGAGGTGGATATAAATGAGATTCCAGAAGGTTGGCAGGGGCTTGATGTGGGCAAGCGTTCGGAGGAAATTTTTAACGATGTGGTGATGAATTCTAAAACCATTCTTTGGAACGGTCCTGTTGGGGTTTTTGAGTTATCAAATTTCGCTGGAGGTACTAAAGCCCTTGGAGATAGCATTGCTGAGGCAACTCGGTTGGGTGCATTCTCACTTGTAGGGGGTGGAGATTCGGTGGCATTCGTTAAACAGCACGGGTATGCAGATAAAGTTTCCTATGTTTCTACGGGTGGCGGTGCAATGCTTGAAAGCCTCGAAGGTTTGGAATTGCCAGGCGTAGCGGCTATTAATAAATAAGAATTAAAAATAGGATAGATTGAGTGTAATTTCAATAAACTTTTTAGAAGTTAAGTAGGAAAGGGTAGGTTCATTTTGAGCCTGCTCTTTTTTAATTGGTGGCTCTAAATTTTATTTTTTAATGAAGATGAGTGAAAATCGACTTTCAGAAATGTATTAAAAATCGACTTTCTAAGATTTTCCGATGATATATACCAAACTGGAAAATTCACCGTTTTTTACCGCCTTATAATTAGAAATTGCTCCTACGATGAATCCTTTTAGCCAAAAAAGCGGGTTTTTCTTATACTTTTCACTGAGCATTGAGATATAATATGCATCGAGCAAAAGGGGTTTAATTTTTTTTATTTTCCATTGAGTGGTATTGATGAGCCTTTGCATTCCGTTTCGTGAGTAGTGCCATATATGTCTTGGCACATCGTAAGCAGCCCAAAACTCTTTATATTTTTGTCCATCGTATGAGGTGTAGTTGGGAACTGCAATGATGAGGACTCCCTCCGGTTTTAGTTTTTTATAAAACAAGTTGAGGTAGAAATCCCTATCTTCTATATGCTCGAATACATGCCATAGGGTGATGATATCCAAGCTTCCATCTTCTATTTCTGAGAGATCTGGTTTTGTAAGAAAGGTAGTTTTATTGGATTTTTTCTGAGCAAAATTTCTGGCGTGTTCATTAGGTTCAAATCCGAATGTGGTGTATTCGTTTTCTATAAATTTTACAAACTCCCCAGCTCCACAGCCATAATCTAACACCTTAAGATGAATACCTGCCTCTGCAGCGAGTATATTTCTTTTATAATTGAGATTAAATCTCTGTAGAAATTTATAAATTTTTTCTTTTATACTTCCAGAATCCTGATGATGAGAGATATAATCTCTGCTTTCGTAGTATTTATTCAGATTTTGGGGTAGGGGAGAGGTCTTGAAGATTCCCTCAATATCGGTTTCTATAATACTAAATTCTTTCTTGCTTAGAAAATGGTCTTTTATCTTCATCTTTGTGCTATGATGATTATTTAAGTGAGAATACTTTATAAATTTTATCAGATTTTGATATGCCGTTAGGGTTGCAGCCTAATTTTCCTTCTGGGACTTCTGTGTTTTTAGACTGGTAAAATTCTATCCAATACTCATCTGTTGTTTTTGTATTGGGGTTAATGAAAGTCATAGGTTTTAGCTCAAAAATATGGCAATCTCTGTAAGCCCGCTCTACAAAATCTGAACAGTAATAAGCGTTTTCATTTAATATATACAGCCAGTTATATGGTTTTCCCAGCATTGTATTGGCTTTTTGTATGGCTTTATCTGTACAGTTTTTATAGGTATCTTTTAGCCTGTACAGGTCAATTCTTCTTTTTTCTTTTCTATTCTTTTTTATAAAAGTTTTAAGACTTATCCTTTCGGAACCGTTTTCTCCAGATGAATGGAGAATATTTTTTTCCTTTCCTCTTACTTCTATGAGTGCTGTGTGGTCATAGGAAGTTGTATTTTCATTTGTTTTCGTAACTCTGCTAATAGCTCCAGAGAGGTTTTCTTTTTTTGCTTCTACAAAGACTATATCTCCATTTTGAGCTTTCTTATAAAAGTTTTGAGTACTGCAATTCCATAGAAATACAAGATTAAATGCAACTAATATTATATTATTTTTCTTCATCACTTAAGCTAATTTTAGGTTTAATTATAATAAAAGTTTCACGTGGAACATAAACAAATTTTTCATAGATTACTTTCCTAAATAAATCAGCAAAACATTGATATCCGCTGGAGATACTCCTGATATTCTCGATGCCTGTGCAATGCTTTTTGGGCGGATATTATTCATTTTTTGTAAAGCTTCGGAGGATAGGGAAGGTACTTTATTAAAGTCAAAATCCACTGGTATTTTAATGTTTTCCATCCGCCTTAGTTTGGCTACATTTTCCTTTTCTTTATCTATATAACCTTTGTATTTTATATTGATTTCTGCCTGTTCCTGTACTTCTTCAGTATATTCTTTTGCTTTGTTTCCTATGGTTTCTATCTGTGAGAGCTTTTTTAAATTAATATTCGGTCGGGTAAGGATTTGTGCGGCTCTGTATGCCTGATCTACGGGATTACTACCATTCTCCTCAAGTATAGGATTAATAATTCCAGGCTTTAAAGACAATTCTTTGAGAAAATCTTCTAATTCACCAGATTTTTTAATTTTCTCTTCTACTTTTCTCAATCTTTCTTCAGAGGCGAGACCTATATTATGCGACTTTTCTGTAAGGCGAATATCTGCATTATCCTGCCTCAAAAGGAGTCTATATTCCGCGCGGGAAGTAAACATACGATACGGCTCTTCTGTACCTTTTGTAATCAAATCATCTATTAAAACCCCTATATAGGCTTCGTCTCTACTCAGGGTAAATTCATCTCTTCCGTGTACTTTATTGTGTGCATTGATACCTGCAATTAATCCCTGTCCAGCAGCTTCTTCGTAGCCTGTAGTTCCATTGATTTGCCCTGCGAAGAATAGATTTTCTACCAGCTTTGTTTCCAATGTATGCTTTAGCTGAGTAGGGGGGAAGTAGTCATATTCAATTGCATAGCCAGGGCGGAAAACTTTTGCTTTTTCAAAGCCAGGGATTTGATGTAGAGCCTTTATTTGTATATCTTCTGGTAGTGAGGAGCTGAAACCATTTACATAGATTTCTACGGTTTTCCAGCCTTCAGGCTCTACAAAAAGCTGGTGCCTGTTTCTCTCTGCAAATCGGTTGATTTTATCCTCAATGCTTGGGCAATATCTTGGACCAATACTCTGGATAGTTCCATTAAACATCGGGCTGCGGTCAAAACCCTCGTGGAGTATTTCATGTACTTTTTCGTTGGTATAAGTAATGTAGCAACTTCTCTGCTCTTTGAGTTTTGGAGTATCTAAATAGGAGAATTTTTGTGGATTTTCGTCTCCTTTTTGTTCCTCCATTTTGGAATAATCAAGGCTTCTGCCATCTACCCGTACGGGCGTACCTGTTTTCATTCTCCCTGCCTCGAAGCCCAGCTCTACCAATTGTTCGGTTATTCCAAATGCTTTGGGCTCACCCATCCTTCCACCTCCGAATTGTTTTTCACCGATGTGGATAAGTCCATTTAGGAAGGTTCCATTGGTCAGTACTACTGCTTTTGCTCGGATTTCTACACCGATAGCCGTTCGTACGCCTACTACTTTTCCGTATTCTACGATGATATTTCTCACCATATCTTGGAAGAAGTCCAGATTTTTTGTTTGTTCTAATGCCAGCCTCCATTCCTCTACAAACAGCATTCGGTCATTTTGAGTTCGTGGCGACCACATTGCAGGGCCTTTGGACAGGTTTAGCATTTTAAACTGGATAGCAGATTTATCGGCTATAATACCCGAATAACCCCCGAGGGCATCTATTTCTCTTACGATTTGTCCTTTCGCTATCCCGCCCATAGCGGGATTACAGCTCATCTGGCCAATCGTCTGCATATTCATTGTTACCAGCATTGTTTTAGAACCAAGATTTGCTGCCGCCGCTGCCGCTTCACAACCCGCGTGCCCTCCGCCTACTACTATTACATCGTATATTTCGTTTATCATAATATCTGCTTATTCTTTAATGTTTCACGGGAAACATTTGTATATTTTCTTTTTTTTATTTTATGATATATCTATTGAAAAATAATGAATTAATAAATTTATTTATTATATAACTTTAAGTAAGTATAAAATGATGTTTCATTTTATTAATTAATGATATATCCCCTATTTGAGGAAGCAAAAGTAGGTGTTTTGCCATTAATTTTACAATATATACAAATCAATTCTTCCGATAATGGTTTTAGTATAACTATCGTATCAAAGAGGAAGTAGGGAATAATCCCATAGAAATTTTTTATTATGAGTAGTCATAATAATACCAATTACCCTCAGGTATCGTTAATGTAGCTGCTCTGGTATTCTAAAAGAACAAGTGCTGTGTAAAAGCCTTTACTGAACATCAATAATCAGATTATTGATATCTTTTATTGGGATTTTTACTTCTATATCTCCTGCAGCATAGCTACTGATTTCGTAGGGCATATAGCGAGCAACTAAATATTCTCCTTCAAAACCAAAGACAATAGAAGGTTCATAGACTTTCTCGGGGTAGGTCTCTGGGTCTGCTCCTGCTCTTAATTTTTTTTCGATTAAGGCATTTAGTTTTTTAGGATTTTTTATGAGCTCTTCGTTTGTATAAGAAGTGCCGTCTGGCTTAAAATTGATGTAACTATAACTATGGATACCGTGAATACCGCCATAATGCGCTTCGTAATAAGTGCGCAGAGAGATGATTTTATTCGAGCGGTAGCTGATGCTATCTACCGTTATGTCGTATAAATCTGCTATATCAGGAAGCTCTGCTCGCTCCTCTGGGGTGAGTGGTTTTTTATCGGCTTTTTTTAATTCTTTAAGTATATCTTCTATTTTTAGATTCTTGTTATTGATCTCAAAAGTTTGGAGTATCCTAACCCGAGCAGAATCATTGAAAGCTTGGGCAAATTTACCTTTGCTGGTGCACCAAGCATAGGTAGCCGAGACACTTTTTCTTCGTTTTTTAGATTTAAAAGATATTTTTCGTATTTCAAATTTTAAATCGTTGAGTGCGGGGCTTTCGTTGGTTGATGTTGGGTGTATAGCTTTAGCCGAATGGGTTTGCCTACGCTGCGCACTGCACAATGCCACTGATAGGATGAATAAGAAGAATGTATTTCTCATAGTTTTAAAATTTATATGTTAATAATTAATTGATTTTTTACTTGTATGACCCCGCTTTATAGCCTTTCCAGCCGTATTTATAGTACTTAGGGTTGGGTATAAATTCGCCATCGCCTATATCCAAGTCTCCACTGCAAGGGACGAGATATCTACTCCATCTCGAGGTTTGGCTTTTGCCTGTTTGCTTGCTTGTCCATTTCCCCAGATAGACTGCATTGATGATTACATCAGCCTCATCATAAGAGTCATTATAACGAAGTTTTCCTTTCTTATCAATAAGCCAAGTAATGCCCATCTGCCCTGTAAAAACACCTGTAGCTGGGAGTTTTTCGTATTCATCAAAGCTGAAATCTCCTATGAGCACGCCTTGTGCTTTTTCGGAGTCGTCATTCATACGAGGGTCGGCTTCCATTAGCTTAGTTATGCTTATTGTTCCACGAAATTTGCGAAGGTTTTTCCCTACTTTAGTGCTACCTTCTATATGATAGACTTCGGGTTTGTTTTTATCCTTCCTTGCCGAGCTAAACTCTACGAACAACCTTTTGTGGTTTTCTCCTATACTGCCCAAGTAGAGCTTAGGATTTTCCATCAGAACTGCAGAGAAATCATTTTTCTTCGTGCTTACAGACTTTGCGGGTAGCAGTTTGTTGATTCCTTTTTCAGGGCTGAGGAACCACTGGCAGAGTGCTTCCTCCATATCATTAAAACTGCATTTTCCTGTGCCCAGAAGGTATTTGTACTCACAAATAAAAGGGCTGAAATCAAGATTTTTTTCATACGATATTTAAAATATATTTTTTAAGACTTTTTGATTTTATATCATCTTGTCTACTACAAATTTCAGAAAAAATTTTCTAAAATGATAAGTTCTGCTGAGTTAATAATAGTCTAATAGGTAAAAATCATATTTTTAAATTAAAATAGATGTAAATCATTGATAAATAATAAAAATTACTAAATTTGTAAGAGAAACTCAAAACATTATCAATATTTAAATAATTACTATTATGATTAGATTTTATATTCTTAATTACGCATTTATTTTTGCTTTACTTACGGGTTGTGATAAGACCCCTAAAACTGCGCAAAATGAAACCCTCCCCCTTGCTAAGACCAGTACAGAAGCGATAACCGATGATACCTCAGCCGAAGAAGCAGAAGAGGAAATAGCTACTACCGAAGAAGAAGCTACAGCCGATGAGAATGAAGAAACTTATGATGAGCCTTCGGTGAAGGGTGCTCCTTTTAAACTCAACCTCAAAACGAATAAACCGAGCATTATTGACCTTTGTAGTGCCATTATCCCTCGTTATGAGGACTACAAATGGTTCTATGACGATTTTATGAGCAGTGGAGCGAGGAATAGTAAGTATAACACTTATGATGTGAAGAATGGATACATCCGCTATGAGACTCCCTCTGCGCCTGGAGCGGTCATATAGTTCTGCTATTGGAATTATAATGATAAGCGCCGTATACTTTTGGGTATTAATCATTCTAATGAACAGTCGGAAGAGGCTGCCTACCTCAGCTCGGAAGTCATTTTTATCGTCTATAATAAAGATACGGATATGGCGCAGGAGCTCGACCCTGCTAATGTAGCCCCAGCACTCCAAAAGGTAATGAACCCCAAACAGCCTGTAGATTACCGAGTAGATTTCCCAAGAAGCGGGAAGGATATCAAGTTTGAGCTATTCAAAAACCCATATCATAAGAAAGGAAAATCAGTCCTTAAGTGGGATGGTAATGGTAGATTTAAATAAAAATTATTAACCGATAAATCTCAATAGGATGTATTGTAAATGGATTCACTATAATTGCGAGCTGCAAGACGCTATTATATTAGATATTGGGGCTGATAAGTCCTTCACCATACGAGAGGGCAGCTTCTACGAAATCCACTCTCAATACTCTGGCACCTACACCTATTCCGATGGCAAAGGAAAATATAAACTCACTAATGCTTTAGAGGATAATGATGTACGAAACAATTCTTTTAGCATTTCATTTACTCCCGAAGGACTGATGAAGATTAAATTCAATGAAAATTTTAAAGAATTTAATATTGCTACGAATAATACCCTCGCCTTCCATCAAGAGAAAACGCCCATCGCCTTTAAAGAAAAAAATCTTACTGCACTCAATTTCTACAAAGCAATTTACCCGTACATTTTTGAGGTTGGATTCTGCGAGTCTTATAACTTCATCGTCTCTGGAGAGCGCTCTTCTGGGGCAAAACTAACCTACTCCTCCGATAAAAAACATCTCTGCTATGAGGCTTTTGATGATGAAGAAAATTATACAGCTAAATTTGACCTGAAAATCTGGAACTATCCCAAATCTGAAGACCTTCTCGTAGGAATTAATCTACCTTATATATTAGACAATGTCATCCGCTCTGGGCTCATCCGTTTCTACCGCTACGATGCAAAAAAACACCTCCTCTTCCCATTAGATGAGAAAGCTATCGTGCCCCATCTCAAAAAAGTATATATAGATGAAAATTTCAAAAGAGACTATCTCTTAGATTTCCCTTTACGCTCCTCAGAATCTGTTTCCAAGGACAAAATAGGGCTCTACATCTACGAAGAAACTGAAGTCGGAGAGGTAGTTGCCCCAGTGAAGAACTACTACAAACTTAAGTGGAATGGTAAAACCTTCTCAGAAGAATAAACATCTTTAATCCACCACCAAAACTTTAATACAATGTATCCTAAAATCATTTTCTTTGCCTTCTTCACGGCTTTATTTTCCCTCTGCAGAGCCTCCGAAAACCAGATTTTTAATCCTCTCTAAAACAAAAACAAGATGAAATACATTGCTATCATATCCCTGTTCTCCACATTTCTATTGCTCAGCTGTGGAGACAATAAACCCCAAAATTCTACCCAAAACAAAGCCGAGCAATCCAACCCAACCGAGCAGAAAAATCCTTACACCCGCAATCTGAGAGACCCATCTTCCATCCTCGGAGAATGGTTCCACTATGATTGCGAAGGGCAGCAGGCGCTCTCAATAAAGTTTAACGATGACGGCATAATGTATTTCCAAGAATATACTTTCATCGACCTCCCCAACGAGTATTCTGGCTCCTACGAATATTCCAACGGCAAAGGAAGCTACCTCCTCGCCAATCTCGAGATGTACGATGAGGCATCGGGGAACTTTCAGCTCTCCTTTACCAAAGAAGGGCAGATGCAGATTAAATTTGATAAAAAAATTATTTACTTAGGCTTCGATGAGAATAAACCGCTTACCTTCCACCAAAAGAATACCCCCATCCCTTTTAATGACCCTCAGCCTACGCTCATTAGCATCTATAAAGCGATTTATCCCCGCATTTTTGAGAGAGAAGTCTGCGATGCGTATAACAATATCGTCGCCGAAAAGCCAAATCCACCAGCCAACATAAAATATTCTGCCGACAAAAAACAGCTCACCTACACCAGCAGAAACGAAGAAAATTTTATCATAAAATTTGACCTCCGAATTTGGGATTACCCAAAATCTAACGACAAGCTCATCGGCTTTAATCATCCTTACTGTGCAGAAAATGAGAATAGCTGCCGCTCGGGGACAATCCTCTTCTACCGATACGATGCTCAAAACAAAATCCTTATACCCCTCGATGAAGAAAAAATTATCCCCCAACTGAAAAAACGATACAAAGACGATGAAGAGATGATTGGCCACCTCATTAAATTCCCTACAATCAGCGCCGATTCTCCTCCCTCCGATAGGGTAGAAATCTATTTCTATGAAGATGAAATGGATTACACAAAACCCAAGTCCTTCACCGAATAACCCCCAACCCCCAAAAACCACAAACACACTCAACCGAATAACTTGTAAAATTAAATTATTATGTATTCTAAAATCATCACATTAGTGCTCTCCTCCTTCGTATTCCTTTGCTTTGGAGGGGATAGAGAAACGAAAAATTCTCATTACACCACCGAGCAGATGAATCCTCATCTCCGCTCCAATGCTCCGAAAGCAGAGCAAAACAACCCGCCTACCATCACAGGAAAGTGGTACGACTACAATTGTAAAGAAGCATACGGGCTCATCTTAGATATTCAAAAAGACAAGTCTATAACTCTCGAAGAAATAGGCTTCTTTGATGTTGCTTCCTCCTATTCTGGCACCTACACCTATTCCGATGGCAAGCTGAACTATACGCTGAGCAACACAGATCTAAACCAAAAGAAGAAAGGTACCCTAAGTATTTCCTTCACTAAAGAGGGGCAGATGAAGGTGAAATTTCCCCAAAAATTTGAAGCAATGAGTTTCTCCGCTGGGAATACCCTTACCTTCCACCAAGAAAATACCGACATCCCTTTTAAAGAAACACCATCTGTGGAGAATTTCTACAAAGCGATTTATCCTTACATTTTTGAGCGAGACTTTTGTGAATCCTATGATAATATGTTCGGTAAAAAAACATCAAAAACCACCAAGGTTACTTATGCTATCAATAAATATCAGATCTCTTACACCGCAGTGAACGAAGATGAATACATCAACGCGAAGATTGACCTCCGCGTGTGGAGCTATCCTAAATCTGACGACAAGCTCATCTGCATCAGTAACCCTAGTATTTGGATAGATCCAGATATCTTCCGCACATATACCATCTATTTTTACCGCTACGATGCACAGAAAAAACGCCTCATCCATTTAGATGAAGAAACCGTAATGCCTGTCCTCAAAAAAAGACATCACAGTAAAGATGAAGAAATACCCATCTTCCTCAGATTTCCTAAAATGGACAGCAAGTCCTCTCCAAACGATGGGCTCGAGCTCTTATTCTACGGAAATGAAAAAAATGAAAACCGAGTTACAAAGCACTACAAACTCAAATGGAATGGAGCAACTTTTAAATAATATAACGATGAATACAAGATTTTTAATCCTATCCGCAATGGGCTTGCTCTTGGCAGCCAGCCCTTCCACCTTCGCACAGAAGAAAACTCAGGCGAAGAAAACCGTACAGACCCAGAAGAAGCTGAGCCCTCTTCCTACTCCATTTATAGGCAAATGGTACCATTACGACCAAAAAGACGAGATGGAAATAACCGTTGAGTTCCGAAAGAATGCGCAAGCAAAATTAGAAGCTAATGCCTTCTCAGAGGGAAACCTCTCCGTCTATACGGGATTTTGCACCCCTGGGAACAAAGACGGCGAAATCCGATATGGAATAGACCTCACCCTTAATGACGACAAAATACCCCACAAGGGAACATTCTCAGCCAATATCGATAATGATGGCAAGCTCCATTTAAAACCCTCCGCCAACTTGCCTAGTCTGATGGATCGCGGGAAGAGCTATACCTTCTTCTGCAAAGATAAACCCCTAACATTCTACTACCCAGCAAGGAAAATCAATATAAAGGAGTTCATCCTACAGCTCACTCCCTTTATAGGTAATTCAGATGTTAAGGAAATGTTTCGCCTTCTGAAGTGGGGCACCCCTCTTCCGCCAGATCAATGGGTAGAGGGCATTACAACCGACCAAAAAAACCTCTACATCAGTTATAAAGCAAAGGAGGGGGCTAACAAAAACCCTCAGCTCGATTATAAACACAGCGGCGAGCCTTTTACCACCGATGTAGAATGCAAAATCTGGAAATACAAGAATTCTCCCGATTATTTGGTCGGTATCACCAGCCTCACCTTGTCTGATATGGTGAATACCAGCAGCCTCACCTTCTTCCGATACAATCCTACCGAGCATACCCTCGAGTTCCCTCTCCCAGAGGATATCCTCCCTGGTATGCTGAAGATTTCATCCTCCCCTTACGAAAACTCAAACTATGCCGTGAGGTTTGGAGCAAAGAATGATGAGATAGAGATCATCTCTCTGAGTACTGAGAACAAAGACAAGAAAAGCCCTCGCTACCGCTGGAATGGTGAGAAATTTGTGAAGAAATAATCTACATTTTTTCTGAATAGAAACCCTTGTAAATAAAAGAAACTCCCAAATTTGGGAGTTTCTTTTATTTGTTATAATAAGTTTTGATATAGAAATCTTCTTTAGAGCGCATTGTTTTTTGGTCTTCATCAGACTTGTCTTTGTAGCCGCAGAGGTGGAGTATGCCGTGTGCTAAAACTCGAATAAGTTCATGCTCAAAAGGAGTAGAGAGCCCAGCGGCGTTATCAGAAACCCGCTCTAATGAGATGAAAATATCACCGCTTACCGTATTCCCTTTTACATAATCAAATGTAATAATATCGGTATAATAATCGTGATTTAGATAGTCTTGATTTACTTTCAGGAGGTAGGTATCATCACAGAAAATATAGCTGATTTCGCCCAATTTCTTTCCTTCCTGGGAAATAAGGACTTCTATCCACTCAGAGAGGCGAGCAGGTAGGGTGATGGGTGCAGTATTTTCAAAGAAAAAGTTGATCATTTTAGGGAAAATTTTTGCGAAGATAAAGCATTAAAACCAATGCCCAAGTATGACACTGAAAACTCCCTTACTGCGATCAGCTGCTTTACTGAAATTAAGCTTCACCTGCCCGAAAGGAGATTTATAGCCCAGTGTAATACCTCCAGAGACATCTCCAAATTTGAAAACCGACTTTGCATTGTGTTCATTAAAGGTATTGAGAATATTAAAATGCCCAGTGATAAAGTAATTCTTTTTGATTTTAAACTGAAAATCATTACGAGCAATTACGAGATTATTTGCACTGAAACTCCCAAACTGATAACCTGGGAAACTCACGAAATTCGCTAAGTTCTGCTCAAAAATTCCGCCTGGGTAAAATTGATAGTAAGGCGTGAGTGGCTCACCAAAGCTAAAACCTGCAAATAGGTGGAGCCTGTAAGTAAATCGGTTGCTAAAAGCAAAATTGGTTTCAAGATCTCCTTTAATCTGAAAGATTTGGTTCTCAATTTTCTTATCAAACAAGTCCAAGAGTTTTCCCCTTGCATCAAGGGAAAAGCCTTTGGTGGGGAAATCCTTATCGTCTCGAGTATCGGTCTTTATAAAAACATAGGGATTGATAAAGTTTCGCTCGTTGTCATATCTTGCTACCCCCGATTTGGACTCGAAATAATCGTGACTAATGCCCCCACCGATGGCATATTTATCTCTCCAGATGGATTGTATATATGCCTCGTTTCGGAACCATTTCCATTTTCCGATGAGGTTTCTATGGCTGTCGCGAAGTTCAAGACTCATTCCTGAGGCATAGATTCCAAGACCAGGAATATATCCGTTATCTACAAAGTAATTAAAATAGTAGCGCGGGTGGGTTCCTCCTACGATAACATCTGCAGAGAGCACAGAGTTTCTTAGTAGTAGGCGTTTTATGGTAAGGTTCATTAGCAGACCTGTTTTAAAAACCTCATCGTAGTGTAGTCCAAACTTTAAAAAGTATCTTGATTCTATCTCATCTACCTCGAGTTTCAGTACATTTTTATTACCAAGGAGCAGGAGTTCGTAGTTGATGAGGTTATAATTATTGGTTGCATAGAGCTTGTCAATCATTTTATTAATTCCCTTATAGGTTTGCAGAGAAGGGGTTTTAAGTGCCATTTTTCCCTGTATATAATCTCTGTTGAAGATGCGGTTGTTCTCCACAGCAAGGCTATCTACTTTGTAGATATTGGAGTAAATAGGGTTAATGGGTGCTCGGCTGATGCGGTGCTCTCTTTTAGGGAGTTGGTTGAGAACTTCGGTAAATTGCTTAGCAGTTTTGTAGCCTATGTTGAGGATTTTTTCTTTCTCGTCAAAACTTGTGGTAGAGTAGCCACTCAGATTTGGATTGATGAGAATATCTGCATATTTTTCTTGAGAGATATTTTCTCTTTTGGTATTGAAATCAATGACTTGGTTGAGGATTTTTACAGCGGAGTTTAATTCTTCCCTGTCAGCAAGAGGCTGGCTGAGATTCACACCAATGATAATATCCATTCCTTTATCTTTAAGCGGCTTGGCAGGGAAGTTTACTGTCATAGCACCATCTACATAGAGGCTGTCGCCTACCTTTACGGGGTCCATTAATGATGGATATGCTGAGCTTGCCATAATCGAGCTTACGATATCGCCTTTTTCAAAGATTTCCATTTTGCCACTTTCGAGGTTTGTAGCTACACAGAGAAATGGTATTTGGAGTTCGGAGAAGTTGTTGATATTAGAAACATTGCTCAAGAGTTCTTTAAGCAAGTAGAGGTTCTTTTGTCCTGTGGATATTGCCTTCGGTAGTACATTGATTTTCCCTTTGTGTATGGGTACTGTGATGAGGTATTTGTCATTCGTCTTTGAGAAGAAAGGAGTTTCTTGTCGGGGTTTTTCATTGGCGAGTAGGGTATAGAAATCGGTTTCTTTCATTATTTTTTCTATATCCTTTGCCTCATATCCTGCAGCATAGAGCCCACCGACGATTGCTCCCATACTGGTTCCTGAGATATAATCTATTTTTATTCCGAGCGAATCTATTACCTTTAAAACTCCAATATGTGCAAAGCCTTTGGCTCCACCACCAGAGAGGGCGAGCCCTATTTTGGGCGGCTTTTGTGCTATAGGTGATTTTTTTACCTGTGATTCGTACAGCCCAAAGCTCAAAAGGATGAATATAAGCAGGATTTTGTTTTTCATCTTGTTGTTTTTTAAAGAAACGAGAAGGAATTCCTTTTCTTTTGGTGCAAAAATAAAGATTTGTATTCTAAAAATATTTTAAGGTATAGGAGAAGGGGGAAAAGTTTGGCGAAGGGAAATCAGAGAAGTATAAAAAGGGATTAAAGTGGGAAGATTTTTTTAGGATATCAGGTTTGTTGGGTAAAAAAGGAGAGAAGGGAAAAGAGCAAAAAGCATAGCCCTATTTTATGAAAGTCGTCTTATCTTTGCTACGATTTAAGATTTTGTAAATGACTTATACCACAAGACAACTTGCCGAAATTACCCAATCTGAACTCATAGGAAACCCAAACCTGCCGGTAAAAAATATAGCTTTTGATAGCAGAAATATATTTTCGAGCAAGGAGATGGCGTTTATCGCCATCCGTACGCAGAAAAATTCAGGGGAGAAGTATATAAAATCCGCCATAGAAAAAGGTGTAGAAGTAGTGATTTGCCAGAAAAAACCTGAGGAAACACTTGGCGCAACTTATATTATAACCGAAAATTCAATAGCGTTTTTACAAAAGCTGGCGAGATATCATCTCTCGCAGTTTGGAGGTTTAAAGACAATAGGAATTACAGGAAGCAACGGCAAAACTATGGTGAAAGAATGGCTCTACCAATGCCTGAACGATGAATTTAATATAGTGAAAAGCCCGAAGAGTTTTAATTCGCAAATAGGTCTTCCGATTTCATTGTTGCAGATTGATGATAGACATAATTTAGGCATCTTTGAAGTAGGAATTTCTCAACCCGAAGAAATGAAAGTCTTGGAAGAGGTGTTCTCACCTAAAATAGGGATTCTGACGAATATAGGTACAGCACATTTGATTAACTTCAGAGATGAAAACCATTTAATAGATGAGAAAATAGCTCTATTTAAAAACTCGGAGATTATCTTATTTAATGGGGATAATGAGCGGGTATTGGCGAAGATAAAAGCGCTCTATTCAGATAAAAAACTTATCTCTTACGGATTAAAAAGCACCAATGATGTAAAAATTATAAGCGATTGGAAAAATAGAAATAAGGAGGTGAAGATGAGCTACTTTGGTGAGCATATAAATCTGCCCGTGCACCAAAGAGATGAAGCTACACTTAGTAATGTACTCTGCGTAGTAGCCCTAATGAAAGAATTGGGAATAGAAAATTCTAAAATCTTGAAAAAAGTGGAAGGCCTCAAAAGTGTGGAAATGCGGTTGGAGAGCGTAGAGGGGCTTAGAAATAATTTGATTATAAATGATTCCTATAATCTTGACCTTGATTCTTTGAATATTGCTTATCAGTTTATTAATGAGTATAACAAGGCACATAAGGTTCTTATCTTGACCAGCTTTGCCGAGACAAAAAATGATGACAAATTCTATGAACAAGTGGCTAGGCTAACGAATGAACAGAAGTTTGATAAAATATTTCTTATCGGGAAGGAAATTTCAAATTATAAACATCTGTTTTCTGCTGAAACGCTTAGTTTTGATAGTACAGAGCAGATTGTTAGTAATCAACAACTTCATACGATAGAAAATTCCTTAATCCTGCTAAAAGGAGCGAGGAAATTTAGGATTGATAAACTAAAGCTCAGCCTTGAACTTCAAAAGCACGATACGGTTTTGGAGATAAATCTTAATAGCATTCTCCACAACATCAATGTACATAAGGCAGTCCTAAAACCCGAAACCAAAATGATGGCTATGGTAAAGGCGTTTTCTTATGGCTTGGGAGGCTATGAGATTGCGGAATTTTTGCAACATCATCATATAGATTACCTGACCGTTGCCTATGCAGATGAGGGAGCAGACCTCAGGAAGCACGGTATTAGTACGCCGATTATGGTAATGAACCCCGAGCAGCACAGCCATAATGCCATTATAGAATATAACCTTGAGCCGGAGATTTATAGTTTCCGAGTGCTGGATATGTTCTGCGAACAGCTGAAAATAAAAGGTTATAACGGGAAATACCCTATTCACATAAAATTGGAAACAGGTATGCACAGGCTTGGTTTTAAAGGAGATGAAATTGATTACCTTATAGAGCGATTGAATAGTCTTCCTGTAAAAGTGCAATCCGTTTTCACACATTTGGCAACTGCCGATATGCCAGAAGAAAGGGATTATGCCCTCGAGCAAATAAAAATCTTTGATGAAAATTCGTCAAAATTGGTAAGGGGGTTAGCTTATAAGCCATTGAGGCATATTCTGAACTCACCAGGTATAGCCAACTTTAGCGAATATCAGTTTGATATGGTGCGTATAGGAATTGGTATGATAGGTTTTTCTGCTAATGAGGAAATTCAGAAACAATTGCAAAACGCAGTGAGCTTTAAAACGGTGATTTCTCAAATTTCTATAGTGAGAAAGGGAGAAACCATCGGTTATAGCAGAAAGTTTATGGCAGAGGAAGATTGTTATATAGCGACAATCCCCGTAGGCTATGCAGATGGTCTCCCAAGACTTTTGGGAAATGGAGTGGGCAGAGTGAAGATTAATGGTAGCTATGCACCAATTGTAGGGAATGTGTGTATGGATATGATGATGGTAAATCTCGGTAATATCCCTGCAAAGGAAGGCGATGTAGTGAGTATTTTTGATTCGCTGGAGGAGCTGTTGTATTTCTCCGAAAAGTGCCAGACTATTCCTTATGAAGTACTGACCTCCATCTCCCGAAGGGTAAAGAGAGTCTATGTAAAGAATTAAAGTGAGGGCTAATTGTAAATAAGAAAAAGCCTCTTGTAAGTACTTACAAGAGGCTTTTTTATAAAATAAACAATAATAAGAATAAACTTAAAGCGGTTTGTATTCAAATTCTGGGTAGCCTCTTTCGCCATTAATGTTCGTCAATCTATTGAATTTTAGCTTGTAGATAACACCATTGCTGTCTTTAATGATAAAGAACACATTGTTATACACAATACGGTTAAGTACATCTCGCCAGTTGCTACCTATGGCTCTATGGTCGTTGTATACAAATTTGGAATTATCCACATCAGTGGTGGAGAATGATTTATATACATCGGCGGCGTTTTGGCTACTAGGTACTTCTACCATATATGCACCTACGCCTCCCATTGTGTTATGAAGCACGAAATCGGAATAAGTATAAGTACCACTTCCAGCAATTACATTAACGAATACGGTAAAGCATAAGTCCCATTTATTCTTTTCAGGCTGAACGGAAACTTCCTTATCCTCTTTCATATTGAAAAATGTAAAGTGGTAGGCGGGGTTTTTATTGATGATAACCTCTTTGTAGGTGGTGGCATCCAAGTCGGCATATTTTAGTTTGTATCCATTGCCATTGCGGGTAATCTGGATTTTTTTCCAGCCTCTGTCAGCCCCTCCTGTTATCGCCTGACCTAAAGTGATATCTTCAGTGTAGATTTCTTTTCCGAGATTAACGAGATAGATGGCATTTTGGGCATCATCGGCACTGATTTCTGCTATAGCAGTACGCCCAGAAGCATAATTACCTTCAACATTATCTACATAGTTTTCATTTTCTGCTTTAAAGGTTCCTACTTTTATTTTCTTTTGCAAATCTTTTACAGATGCGGAGGTTACGGCGTTTATATCCGTTGCTCCTTCAATTACTCCTGCTGCCATTTGAATCGAGAAGTTGAGGGTTACCTTAAACTCTTTTCCAGAGTGAAATGCCAAATCCCAGGAAGGTCTCTTATTAACGGTCTGCTCTCCTGTGCTTAGATTTAGCCAAACTTGATTAGGTACTGCCGGACCTCCTATTTCTGGACTGATAACCGCTCCTTCAAAAGGAGCAATAGGTACGGGGTCTTCGTTATCCCTCAAACAGGATTGAAAAGTAAAGATACAAAGGCTGAGGTATAGAAATATATTTTTCATTTTCGTATGTTTTTTAATAAGTTAGAATTTATAAGTTAAACTTGCAAAATAGCTCCTTCCGTAGAATAGATGTGTGGTGGTTGAGATACTGTGCCCGCTACCTCCTTGTGTAGTGTTTTTAATTTCTGTTACATCAAAAATGTTTTTTACACCTGCGCTTAGGTTTAAATGATTCTTAAAGAAAGGCTGGCTTATCGTAGCATCCATTCTATTGAAGTCTTCCAGTGTTCCGAGCTCATAGACTCCTTTATTGTTCGCAGGGTCTAAGCCAGAGAGTATGTATTTCTTGCTTTTTCCATTGTATTTATAGTATACAGAGAACAGCGTTTGGGTTTTATTCAGTTTGTAACCAGCAGATACGCTGATTTCTGGTGTAAAGAAATACTCCTCTGGAGAGACAGTATCTACTACTTTTGATTTTAAGGATTGAGAAACTCCCGTTAGTGAGGCACTGGTATTGAAATTAAAGTTGTTGATTCTACCATCAAAGTTTAAGTTGAATAATAAAGACCTATAATCATTAATATTAATGTATTGATACTTTAATGGCTGCAGATTCACGATGGATAAATCTATTCTGTCTTTTACTTGGAGGTACATTCCAGAGATGCTAAAATTATATTTTTTATTCTCTTTTGAGATTTTATAATCGGCAAAGATTGCTGCGGTAAGGCCTTTTTCGGCAGAGAGATTTTCATTTCCGCGAATGTCGTGGTTAGCATTTACTAAGTAAGTGTAAAGCTCCGTATAAGTTGGGAAACGACCTGCAGAACCTCCCGAAAGTCTTATTTCTGATTTGTCAGATAGATTATACTTTAAGGCAAGTGAGTAATTAAGCTGGTCATCAGACTTATTATTGAGGCTATATCTCGCACCTGGCCGTATATGAAACTTAGGGAATAGTCTCCATTCTGCGGAGAGGAAGTGAGCATAATTGAACACTGTTCTTTCAATATTATTTACCCCGAAAAGTCCTGTGCTTGAGTCGGCGAACCCCTGGGTTCTGTCGAGCTCATACCCCAGTTGGAAATTAAATACATCACTGTTAGTAAAGTTACTAAACATACCTCTGGAATATATCGTATTGATATCGTAGTAAGTGAGCTTCTCATTTCTGGATAGCTCGCTTCGGTTGGGCACATCGTATATATAGCTCTGGGTTTGCTTTTCTTGTTTTTGATAAGAAAAATCTCCCATATAATTAATATGCCCGAGCTTGCTAACGATATTAAGCTGGTGAACCCATCTTTGGGTATAGTAGTCGTTATCTCTTGAGATTAGGGTTCGTTTGCCACCAGCAAAGAGTAGAGATTCGGTAATGGGGCTTCTGTAATTGATTTCCTCTTTCATTAGGTTAGCTTTGTAGAAGAGGGTAGTAGCGTTTTTATGGTATCTTATCGTCCCGTTGATGTTGTATAAATCCTTGGGTTGCCAGTCATAACCTCGTTTTCCATTAACGGTTTCGCTAAAAAACTTATAGCCATTCCTTGAGCCTTCATAGCCTTTGAAATCGTTATGATTAAAATCCAAGCTCACCGACCAGTTAGGGTTTATGTTATAGTTGAGATTTACATTTTGTATGTGCCTCCCTTTACCTTTTTTGTAGAGGTCGTAGCCTGTATTTACGGTTTCTTCTTGCAGGTTGATGCTGCCTGTAAATTTTTTGTTGTATTTCTTTTTCGTAATGATGTTGATTACCCCTGTTACGGCATTACTTCCATACTCTACACCCATAGAGCCGCGCACTACTTCTATTTTCTCGATATTATCTACGCTTATTTTAGTTAAATCGATTAAGTTACCGAGAGATTCATCATTAATAACGGGGATGTTATCTATTAATACTTTGGTATATTCGCCTCCTAATCCCAATATATTAGCATACGAATTACCATTAGACCTGTCGGGAACGATAAGCATATTCAGGTTTTGGTTAAGCACTTCAGCTACATTATTTGCCGCCATATTCTTGATTTGTGCTCCGTCTATTACTTCTACTTTATAAACCGATTTGTTTATAGACTGTGGTGAAAACTGACCAGTAATCACCACTTCTTTTATATCTCTTGTCTGCAAGGAATCTGTTTTCTGTGCCTGTACTGCTGCTGCCATACTTATGCACAGTGCTCCGAGAGTATATTTAACTTTATTCATAAAAATTAATTTTAGGCAAAGATAATATTTATTTAGAATTGATATTACTAAATCACTATATTTGCGAAAATTTTTAAAGTGATTTAATTATGAAAAAAGGTTTATTTCTATCAATGGCATTAGCTCTTTCAGCTAATATGAGTACGCATCTATCTGCTCAGGTAAAAGATGCGAATGGTTACACTACCGTAGAGGCTACTATGGGGCAGAATTATCAGAACAGGGTGTTTTACAGCTTCGGGAAGAACAATCTCATCTCTCAGCCTGCCGAGACTTGGGATATTGCTTTTTATAGAAACAGTATGTTTGAAACAGGTACAAGGATAAATGATGCTAAGAATATCCTAGTTTATGTAGCCAGTGAAGACCCTACCCAGTGGGATAGCGTTAATACAAGTATCGTTTCCACAGGTACTCCTCTTTACAATCCTGATAAAACAGAAAAAATTGAAGTAGGAGCATTTGAACAAGGCCCGAGATCTTTAGGTTGGGGAGATTATAACCCAACTACCCACCAGATAGAAGGAAAAGTGATTTATATCTTGCACTATGGCGGTGCTGTTTATTATAAATTTATGATTGAGAATAGATTTAAGAATTATAAAATTAAGTATGCAAAACTAAAAAGTGATGGTACTTGGGAGGATACTAAAACAGCAATTATCCCAGATGGAACAGATGACGCTTTCTTCAACTACTTCTCCTTTGATACTAATGCAAAAGTCCCTAACCTCGAGCCACCGAAAAAAGATTGGGATCTAATGTTTACCCGTTATTGGACTTTGTATAATAATGTAGCAATGTATCGTATGTCTGGTATTATCCAAAGCCCTAATATCGTAGTAGCACAGACAAATGAGACCCAAGATACTCCAACTTTCACCGCACCTGTAGCTTCTAAATACTCAAAAGGTATTACCACTATTGGGCATTCTTGGAAAGGTATAAGTACTGTACATAATAATGTAGTATACTATATTAAGAATAACAGCACAAAGAAATTCTATAGAATGTACTTTATTATCAATGGCGGTGCATCTACTGGTAATATGCACTTTAAGTATAAAGACATTACCGATGATTTAGGCGTACAAGATCTTAACACTAAAGCATCTTTCGGGGTATATCCGAACCCAACTGTGGATAAAAGAGCTACCCTCCTCTTCGATGTAAAAGAAAAAGACAGTAATAAAGGTACTGCCGAGCTCTACGACCTCTCCGGTAAGAAGGTATATGAAGTCTCTCTAAGCAATCAAAGCGGTCTCTATAAGCAGGAGCTCAACTTCCAGCACCTACCAGCAGGAAACTATATCCTCAAAGTAAGCTACGGAGGAGCTTCACAAACCAAAAAGCTTATCTTGAAGTAAGAACTTTTCTAGTTTAAATTTTTTCATATCGTGCAAATCCCAAAAACCTAGTTTTTGGGATTTGTCTTATATCTATTCTCCGCAAAACCTTCGGAGAATAAGCCGTATATTTACCGCAAAATTGAAACAATGGCGCTTTATATTCATCAGTGGGAAACCTTACCACCTCCAAGTACGCTAAAATTACCAAAACCTCTCCCGATACCGCCCTCAGGGATATTAATGATTTGCTCCAAAAGGGTGTTTTAAAAAAATCCGAGTCAGGAGGTCGCAGTACCCACTATATCCTCAATAACTAACCCGAGAGAATGCCCCTAGGGTTTGCTTTCGTTTTAATCCTCCTTCCCCTTTTTATTAAGAAACGCATCCCAGCCCTGTGCCGTGAGTTTGGAGAGCTCGTTACTCCCTCTTAGCACAAGGTAGCAGCCTTCGGAGGCTTCCGTAGCGTGCCCTATAATCGTAAAGTCGGGGTGGTTCTTTATTTTATCGTAGTCTGAAGGGGCAATCGTCATCAGCAGCTCATAATCCTCACCCCCAGAGAGTGCTGCGATGCTTGGGTTGAGGTTAAACTCATCTGCCGTCATTATCGTGAGCTCATCCATCGGTATTTTCTCCTCGTAGAGGCGGAAACCTATCTTGCTCTGGTCGGCGAGGTGAAGGATTTCGGAGGCGAGCCCATCGGATACATCAATCATCGCTGTGGGCTGTATGCCGAGCTCTTGGAGCTTAGCGCGGATATCCGTCCTCGCTTCGGGTTTTAGTTGCCTTTGGAGGATGTAGTCATAGCCCTCCATCTCGGGCTGCATATTCGGATTTACGAGGAATACCGAATGCTCCCGCTCCAGCACTTGCAGACCCATATACGCCCCTCCGAGGTCTCCCGTCAGTACGAGCAAGTCGTTCGGTTGTGCACCGCTTCGTTTCGTGAGGCTTTCCTTTTCTCCATAGCCTATTGCGGTAATGCTGATCACCAGCCCAGAATGAGAACTCGTCGTATCGCCTCCTACAACATCTACTCCGTAATGCTTGCAGGCGTGCTCGATTCCTTCGTACAGCTCCTCGAAAGCCTCTACGGGGAACCTGTTAGACGCCGCAATCCCTACGAGAATCTGCGCAGGCACGGCATTCATCGCAGCAATATCGCTCAGGTTGGCAACTACCGCTTTGTATCCCAAGTGCTTCAGTGGGGCATAGCCAAGGTTAAAGTGCACGCCTTCGGCAAGGATATCGGTTGTGATGGCAATCTCTCTGCCTTCTGCCGAGAGCAGTGCGGCATCATCGCCTATGCCTAAGATGGAGGAAGGCTGCTGGAGGCTAAACCTCTTGGTCAGGTGCTTAATGAGCCCAAACTCTCCGAGCTCGGAAACGGGGGTAAGTTGTGGTGATTTATCTTCGAGCATTTCTTCTGTTTTAAGGCGCCAAACATACAGAATTTTTCTCTAATGCTTGTGGAGGAGGGGAGATAGAATTTCTTTTTTTACTTATCCCATAAACCAAAAAAAATCAAAATACAGCCCCCTACTTCATAAAAAGCAGGGGATCGTTTTATTATAGAAGAAGGCTTCTCTAACTCCTAAGAGCGCAGCTGAATCTTCGTCCATTTCTTGGGTAGGAATACCGAAGGGTCTATATTCTCTGGGCGTGTAGGACTGTTTTTAAGGGTGTCTCGGGAGAGCATTTCGGTGCTCTGGGTCTTGTAATCAGAAAAGGCAGCGAGCACATCGTTTGGTGGTGAGGTCATCTTCCTAATCATAGAATCTATCCAAACACCGAGTACGGCAACGGTAGCGCAGTGGGAGCCATCGGCGAGATAGAATCTGTGGATGAATTTATAGATGCCCGCATCTTCGGAAAGCCCTGCCAGCTCGAGGGAGACATAGACCTCCTGGTCGGTATAAATCTCCTGAAAGAAAAACACCTCCTCGTGGAGGATAACGGGCGCGATGCCCCATCGGTTCAGCTGTGAAAGCCCCATTTTGTGCTTGTTCATAAAGCCCATACGGGTCTGCGTACAGTAATCTGCATAGGCAGCGTTTGCGAGGCATCGGTTGGCATCTATATCGCTCCATCTCACCTCAAATTTATGGTAGTAGGTTGCCATTGTGTGATGTTTTATGTGGTCAAACATACATATTTTTTTACTAATATCTATAAGTGGTATTGATGGGTGATTGTTCTTCAATAAAAAGTATAAAAGTTCAGTATAAAATCTAAAATTTTCTTTCAAAAAGCAGTTTGTTTTTTGAAACTGTTGATTAATTTTTCTTTCTAAATGACGAAAATGGGAAACTTGTGTGAGATTTTGGGAGCTCTAAACACTTAAATTTAACTAAAAATAGGGTATTTTAACTAAAAATCTTAAATAAATTTTTCATCAATTATTTTATTGTATTTTCAGAATATAATGATAAAGTAAATGTGGTTTTTGTTAGTGATGTAATAATTTAATATAGGTTTAAATAATAAATTATTATGTTTTTCATAGAATGTAGCATAAGATTGAGAATATTTATTATTGCTTTTTGTATATATGCTAATATTGTAAATATTGCTAATATATAATAAAATAATAATTATTTTATGTTTTTTAATATTAAAAATTTATTAAAATAAATAAAATTTTGTAGTATTAAAAATATTGTGTAGTATTGTCCAGTTAATTTTAAATGAATTAATAATGAGAAAGTCTACATTAGAGTTCGGGTCATTTACCCGAAAATTGCCAGTAGCATTATGTTACTTATTTGCTACGGCAGTGTTTGCACAGAATGCCCAAGAGGTAAAGGTTCTTCAAAGCAAGACGAACCTAAAAGGATTGAATTTATTAGGCAAGCAATTCCGCAAAGGAACGCTAAGCAGAGCGCAGCTGGAGTCCAGAGCAAAGGAGATGAACATTCCGTTCACCACCGAGTTTGGAGGTAAGTTTTACCAGTTGCAAGGTTTTAACGCTAAGGGCTTCCCTTTGTACTATGTAACGAGCAATGCTGGAGCAGCAGAAGGTACGGGAGTTTCAAGGCTTCAGACGAGCCCAGGATTGGAACTTCAAGGAGAAGGTATTGTTCTCCGTGAGTGGGATGGAGGAGCTGTAAGGCTTACCCACCAGGAATTTGGAGGAAGAGCCAAAATGGGTGATACCTCTACACGGCTTAATAGCCACTCTACCCATGTGGCGGGGACAATGGTTGCCAGTGGAGTAGATAAGAAAGCGAAAGGAATGGCACCAAAAGCAGAGCTTATCGCCTATGACTGGAATGATGATGAGGATGAAATGACAACAGCTGCAACTAACGGGGCACTTCTTTCAAATCACTCTTATGGTTATTTAGGAGGTTTTGAGTATGGTAACTGGTCAGGAGCTACAGGTTGGCACTGGTTAGGAACTGATGATGATACAGAATATGTAGGCTATGGACATTATGGAGAAACGGATGCTCAATGGGATTTAATCTCAAAAAATGCTCCTTATTACTTGGCGGTAAAAGCAGCAGGTAACCCAAGAGGAGATGGTCCTGAACCTGGTGGAGCACACTATGTAAGAAAATTAGAGAATGGTAAATTAGTATGGGCAAAATCTACAAAAGTTCGCCAAAAGAATGGGGGAGCCAATGGTTTTGATTGTATTAACCACGGTGCAACAGGTAAAAATGGGCTTATTATCGGAGCGGCTCATAAAATCCCAGGTGGCTACAAACAGCCAAGTGATGTAAAAGCAGCGAGTTTCTCAGCTTTCGGTCCTACCGATGATGGTCGTATCAAGCCGGATTTAGCGGGGATAGGCGTAGGAGTTTATTCTACCACCTCCACCGGCGATAGCCAATATACCTCTTTGAGCGGTACCTCAATGGCGTCTCCGAATGTAACCGGTTCACTCGCTTTATTACAAGAGCATCACAATAAACTCTACAGCTCGTTTATGAAATCTGCTACGCTAAAAGCATTGGCGATTCATACAGCAAATGAAGCTGGCGAACATCCGGGACCAGATTATCAGTTCGGTTGGGGACTTCTCAATACTTTTAAAGCTGCAGAAGTATTATCCACCAAAAATAAATACTCAAAAGTAGAAGAGGTTACCTTAAATAATAATGGCACTTATACCCTAAAACTCACGGCAACGGGAAGTGCACCATTAGTTGTAACCATTGTTTGGGATGATGCCGTAGTAGAGAAACTTCCAGATGCTACGCTTAACAACAGAGAATCCGTATTGGTAAATGACTTGGATTTACGAGTATCCGATGGAGCAACCACTTTCTTCCCTTGGAAATTAGATGTAAATAATCCAGCGAACGCTGCTACCAAAGGCGATAATACCAAAGACAATGTAGAGCAGGTAGTGATAGAAAACCCGGTAGCAGGCAAGGAATACACCATCACCGTAAGCCATAAGGGTGACCTGAAAAAGAACGATGACCAGGGTAAATTAGTTCCTGCAGCTTCTCAAGACTTCTCTCTTATTGCAACGGGAATTAACAATGGTGTATCAAAAGACTTGGCATTAAAATCCGTATCCTTACCACCAGCTAAGGAGTATACAAACCAAACGCCAGTAACGGTAGAGGTAGAGAACTTAGGAAGTGCATCTGCAACAGGAGCTAAACTTAAATACAAACTCGTAAATGTAGACAATGGTAATGCCGTAGAGCATACAGGAGAAGTAGCATTAGAAGAAGTAGCACAAGGAAAGACGCTTAGCAAGTCGTTTAATGTAGATTTATCCAAATCATTTGTGAATTACAATGTAGAGGTAGAAGTAGTATTTGTGGGAGATGAGGTAACGATGAACAATACTGCATCAGTAAGTGCGTATGGGGTAGTTGCATCAGTAGAGAATCCGGGCGAGTCTCATTTCTTCGGTTTTGAGGAAGACTTCGAGAAGAGCGGCTGGGTATCTAAGGATGTAGATGGAAATGGAAGAACCTGGATGAAATATACAGATGCAGACTTAGCAAATACAGGAAAGAGCTTTGCGGTGAACTTCCCTAATAGAGCAAAAGGTACAGACGATTGGTTATTCTCCAACCCTATCAAGGTGAAAGCAGGTAAGCTCTATATGCTGGAGCTCTACGCAGGTAGATTCCAGAATGATGAAGAAAATCTTGAATTCTTCTATGGTGATAGCCCGGAAGTATCAGCAATGACCAATAAGTTAGGAGATAAATTAACCCTTGCTCCAAGTTATAATAAAGTAAATAGAGAATTTACTCCTACAAAAGATGGCGTCATTTATTTAGGCTTCCACAATAAGATGGACGCCGATAAGGCCTCTTATGCTGTAGCAGTAGATGATGTATTGGTAAGATTTGCAGAAGGGAAACCATCAGCAGACTTTACAGTGGCTAAACCAAGAGTTAATTCTTATGAGACAGTTCAGCTTAATAATAATACAACAACTGCCTCTACTCAGCCAGCGACTTATGAATGGTCATTCAGCCCGAATACAGTAGAGTATAAAGACGGTACAACAAGCACATCTAAAGATCCGAAAGTAAGATTTACAGAAGAGAAACAGTATTCAGTAACATTGAAGGCAACGAATTCTTCAGGTAATGATGTTAAGGAGAAAAAAGACTTTATCACTGTTAAGAATACGCCATCTCAAGCTAAATTTATCACTTCAGGAAATTCAATCTTTGAAACTGAAACGGTAGCATTTACTAATAAATCTACTGGTGATCCGCTTCCTACATCATTTGAATGGACGGTAACGCCAAGCGATAATACAGAATTTGTAAGTGGTACTACTTCTACATCTAATAACCCAGTAGTTAAGTTTAATAAATCCGGAGACTATAAAGTTTCTCTAAAAGCAACTTCTCCACAAAACGAAACCACTGCTGAGGTAGATATAAAAGTAGCAGGAGTACATAATTCCGTGAAAGATCTTTCAGCTACTCAAGAGAATAACAAGGTAAATCTCAAGTGGGTAAGGCCTAATATGAACCCTTCCTATACCGAAGGATTTGAATCTGGAAAAATACCTACCGAGATGACAGTCTATGACAATAATGCAGATAAAATGAGCTGGATGATTTCTGCTTTTAATAAAGCAAGTGGAAATTATGGACTACTCAATTATGGTTGGTACTTCAGAAGTATGGATGTAGATGACTGGATCGTAACTCCTAAAATAAAAGGAGGAGCAGAAGTGCTTAAATATTTTGTGAAACACGACTATGTAGAAAGATATGATGTGTATGTAGTGAAAGCACCAGCTTCTGGTAAAGCACCAACGATAGATGAAATCAAAGCAACAGGTGAAATTGTTTACAAGTTTGATGGAACTGAAAAAACTAAAGGTACATTTGTTGAAAGAGAAGTTGATATCAAAGAACACTCTAAGGATGACTTCTTCGTAGTGTTCCACCACAGAACTACAAAAGATGATGACGCTCTTCTCCTTGCATTAGATGATATCCAGATAGGATATAAAGATAATGTAAGCTCTGATAAGACAGTAGCTGCAAAACCATCTGATGAAGCATCTGTTGACTTGAAGCAAGTAGTAAGAGAAGGTACTAAGATTCTGAAATCTGGTGATTTTGAAGATCCATACAAAGCAGAAGCACGAGAGCAAGTGCCAGTAGAGTTTGGAGCTACAGACCTTCCTAAACTTGAGAAGTATGAGATTGTGAGAAACAATGTAAAACTCACCGATATCAATGACTATAACACATTGAAACACACAGATAATCTTACACAGACTGGTACTTATACCTACGATGTATACGCTGTGTACTCTGATGGTAAGAAGTCTGATAAGGCAAGTGTAACGATTGTTGTAGATAACCTTTCTGCTTCAGAGGTAGTGAAAGGTGGTCTGAAAATCTATCCAAACCCATCCAATGGTAGATTTACTATCGAGCTTGGTAGTGGAACTTCTTCAGTTCAAGCACAGGTTTATGACCTTTCAGGTAAGCTACTCTTCAAGAAGGATTATAGCGGTAGCAGAGCTGATCTCGACCTTACCCACTATCCGAAAGGCGCATATCTATTGCACCTTACCAATAGCAAAGGTGAGAAGCAAACGGCTAAACTCATCGTTCAGTAAGGTAAGTTTTTCATAGCTTAATCATTTGAAAGCGGGTTAATATTCATTAACCCGCTTTTTTATTGCTTTTTTGGGGGAAATAAGGCTTTTTGGGCAGTGTTAAATTATTAAAAATGTAATGTTTTCATTGTTTTATTGCGAATAATTCGTGTGAAAGCGCTAACCTTTATGTCGGGAAGCTTTCAGCTCGCCTGAAAGCTCCAAAACCTTGTAAAGCCTCCCATCATTTTCTAAAAACGGAGAGAGGAAATCCTTTAACCTTAATTCTACTTAAAGAGAGGTGTTTTTTAAGGGAAATGGAAGCTATATTAAAATAAAAAAGCCACTTATTAGGAAAGTGGCTTTGAGTTTATTTGGCTTTCTGCATATCGGTGATGATGTGTATGGCTTCTTCTACGAAGAGGTCTTTTTGCAGGTTTTTAATCCAGTTTTCGGTCTTTTTCTTAAAGGCCTCGTCTTTTTTCTCTCGCTCTATTTCTTCGGGGAAGATGGAGAAGGTGAGGCCGTTTCTGAATTTATCCAAACTATTGAACTTCTCTATTTGAGCTTTTCGGGTTTTCATCAGCTGATCAAATTTCTTTTGATTGAGCGTAATGCTCTCTTCTTTATCCATCGCCTCTTTCCATTTGGAGGATTCCATCAGAAGCTGATAGGTTTTATTGGCATCTATTCTTTTAGAGCTTGCTTTTGAGAGCGTTTCTAGGTCTATTTCATTCACTTTCTTGAAAGGGGTTGGGGAGATTTTGTCCCAAGCGAGGGCATAGTCATCAAACCGCTCACCGATTTCTGCGTAGCTGAAGAAGTCTTTCATTTTAATATCAGCCTCTATGCCTTTTCTTTGGGTGGATTCCCCCGTTACGCGGTAGAATTTCTGTATGGTGAGTTTTAATGAACCGAAATCATCAGAGGAGTTTAGGAATCTGTTGAGATCTACGAAGGTTTGTACTGTACCTTTTCCGAAGGATTGTGGGGAGCCTAAGATGATGGCTCTGCCATAGTCCTGCATTTGTCCTGCAAGAATCTCAGATGCAGATGCTGAGAATTCATTTTGCATAATGATGAGGTCACCCGTCCAGATAGGGTCTATGGACTTGCTTTTATAGGTTTCGGTTTTGCCTTCTCCATCTTTTACCTGTACAAAAGCGCCAGACTTCATAAACAGCCCCATAATATCGCCCACCTCGGTGAGGGAGCCTCCGCCGTTGTTTCTAAGGTCAAGGATGATGCCTTCTATGTTCTGCTTTTTGAGCTTTAAAATCTCTGCTTTAATGTCATCAGAGGCATTTCTTCCTTTCTTATTTTCAAAATCTGCGTTAAAACTCGGTAGGTTGATGAGCCCGTATTTCTTACCATTGGGCGCATTGACGATGATGCTTCTTGCAAAGGTGTCTTCTATGGATACTTTTTCTCTGATGAGGGTTACTTCTTTTATGGATTTGTCTTTCTTCTCTACGGTGAGGGTTACTTTTGTTCCCAGCTCTCCACGGATGAGTCTTACGGCTTCATCTACGAGCATTCCAGAGACATTTACCGCTTCGGCAGAGGGTTTAGATTTTACTTTCAGGATTTTGTCTCCTGCGGTCAGCTGTTTAGACTTCCACGCAGGGGCGCCTATGGTAAGCTCTCCGAGGAAGAGGTTGCCTTTTTTCTCTTGAATAATAGCGCCAATACCGATGATTTCTCCCTTGAAAGAGGCATCAAAATCTTCTTTATTGGTCGGGGAGAAGTAGCTTGTATGTGGGTCAAACACCTCTGTATGGGCATTCATATAGACCGTAAACCAGTTCATTCTCTTTCTTTTCTTAAACCTGATAAAGTATTGGGAGATGTAGTCTTTCACTTCATCTGTAGCTTTTGTGAGTTTCTCTTGTGGTGAGAGTTTTTTCACATTGATGGTATCCAATAGTTTGTTGGCAATCACGGAATCTTTCTTCTTTTGCTGGGCTTCCTCTTTGGCAGTGAGGGTTTCCATTTCTTGGAGGATATTAAACTTGATGTATTTCTTCCATTCGTTATAGAGTTCCTGCTTGTTGGCAGGGTAGTTTTTCTTCTTGGAATCTAATATATATACATCGTTTTCATTGAGATTAATAGGATTTTTGAGAATTTCTTGGGTTATTTTATCCACCTCATCTACTCGCTGATAGAGCCTATCGGTACTGAGTTTATAGAATGCCAGATTTCCCGTTTTGAAGTAGTCATCCAGCTTATCTTTATGTTGGTTAAACTCACTAATATCCTCTTTCATAAAGAATCTTTTCCCTGGGTCTATCATTTCAAGGTATTTATTATAGACTTCTCGGGAGTAAGCGTCATTAATCGGTTTGGGGCTATAATGCCAGTATTGCAGGGTGTTCATTACACTCACCATAATGGTTCGCATTTTATCATCGTCATTTTTAGGTGAGTTAAAGCAGAAAATAAGAGTAGTAAGAGGTAAGAATAAGAGGAGTTTGTTTAATCTCAGTTTCTTTATAAAATTCATAAATCCTAAATGTATTTCGTTTGTAAGTTAATTTTAAAAAATGAATTACCAAAAGTAAGATTTATTCTCATATAGCAAGTATTTTTTTGATATTTTTGCTCAAATTTTTTTCAGATGAAGAAACCTTTGATTTTGGTAACTAATGATGATGGTATTACTGCGCCAGGTATTAGAAAATTAGCAGAGTTTATGGGCGAGATAGGAGAGGTTGTAGTCGTTGCACCCAATTCTCCTCAAAGTGGAAAAGGGCATGCAATCACCATTAATTCTACCCTTACCTATGAAGAAATCCATCTTGATGAAAACCAGAAAAACTACTCTCTAAGCGGTACTCCCGTAGATTGTGTAAAGTTTGCATTAGATAAAATCCTTACCCGAAAGCCAGATTTGGTGGTTTCGGGCATTAATCACGGAGCCAATTCCTCTATTAATGTCATCTATTCAGGGACGATGTCTGCTGCTGTGGAGGCAGGAGTAGAAGGGCTTCAAGCGATTGGATTTTCGTTGTTGGATTTTAGCTGGGATGCTGACTTCTCTCAGGCGAAAAAATACATTCAGCAGATCGTAAGAAATGTTTTAGAAAACCCAATTCCCAAAGGTATCGTCCTCAATGTAAATATCCCCAAACTCCCAGAAAAGGAAATCAAAGGGATAAAAGTCTGCAAACAAGCACAAGCCAAATGGGAAGAGAGCTTTGATGAAAGAATAAACCCACACGGTAAAAAATATTACTGGCTTACAGGCTATTTTAATAATATGGACAATAGCCAAGATGCAGATGAAATCGCACTATCCGAAGGGTATATCTCCATCGTTCCTGTAAAGTTTGACCTTACCGCCTACGAATACATTTCCGATCTTCGCAAGGTTATGGAATAATCTGTGAGCTATGGTCTTTGGTTTTCACTTTGGTGATTACCTCCGTACAGATGCCCTTCTCATCAAACAGGAAGGTCGTCCGCACAATTCCCATAAACTCCTTGCCCATAAATTTTTTGAGTTGCCACACTCCAAATTGCGTGATGATTTCCCTCTTTTCATCCGCAATGAGGTCATATTGTAGATTGTTTTTCGTGTGAAATTTCTTCTGTCTTTCCACAGAATCTGCACTGATTCCCAATACCTGAAATCCTTGCTCGGTAAGCCTTTCATAGTTCTCATTCAGGTTACAGGCTTCTGCAGTACAGCCAGGTGTGCTTGCTTTTGGGTAGAAAAATACCACGAGTTTTTTCCCTTTAAAGTCTGATGATTTTATCGTTTTTCCATCTTGGTTTGTGCCTTCAAAAGTTGGCAATGAGTTTCCTGTTTCTATCATAAATTCTAATTTTGCCTCAAATAAAAGAAAAATATGACCAAAAAACAAAGAGCCGAAATCGTAATGACTGAGCTTGAAAAGCTCTACCCAGAGATTGAAATCCCCTTAGACCATACCGATGTTTTTACTTTGCTTGTAGCGGTTGCACTCTCGGCTCAAACGACTGATAAAAAAGTAAATGAAATCACTCCCCACCTCTTTGCCATAGCCGATACCCCAGAAAAAATGTCAAAATTAGAAGTCCCAGAGATTAAGGAGCTCATCAAGCAAATCGGTTTATCTAACCAAAAAGCCAAAAACCTCAAAAAAATGTCCGAAATCCTTGTACAAAAGTACAATGGCAAGGTTCCAGCATCTTTCGAAGAGCTCGAAGAGCTACCAGGTGTAGGGCACAAAACCGCTTCCGTCGTGATGAGTCAGGGCTTTGGGCATCCCGCTTTCCCTGTAGATACCCACATTCACAGGCTGATGAAGCAGTGGAAACTCTCCGATGGCAAAAATGTCATCCAAACCGAGCAAGACGCTAAAAAGCTCTTCCCTAAGGAGAAATGGAACAAGCTACACATCCAAATCATCCTCTACGGTCGCGAATATTCCCCAGCAAGAGGCTCCCAAGAGAAAGATTTTCTCACCCCTATGCTGTTTCATAGCTAGATTTATTTATATTTGCATCTACATATTTCAATTTTATAAATTTTTTACAGATGAAAGACTTAATCGAAAAAATTAATGCAGAATTTGAAGCATTCTCCACAGAAGCGAATGCACAAGCAGAAAAAGGAAACAAAGCAGCAGGTACCAGAGCAAGAAAAGCCGCTCTAGAACTTAGCAAACTTTTCAAAGAATTCAGAAAAGTTTCTGTTGAAGAATCCAAGAAATAATTGTATTTCACATCCTTTTAAAGCCTTAGGTTTTTCCTAAGGCTTTTTTAATTTAGTTTTTTTAGAGTATTTTCTACTTCTTTTTCAAGTGTCTCGAGGTTTCCGTTATTGTATATAATCAAGTCCGCTCGCTCTATTTTTTCCTTCTCGGGCATTTGCTTTTGCATTATTTTCTCCACTTCTCGGTAGGTTTTCCCATCTCTATCCATCACCCGCTTCATCCTTATACACTCCTCTGCTGTAACCAATAGAGACTTATAGCAACTTTTATCCAAACCCAGCTCAAACAGCAGTGCCGTTTCCTTAAAACCAAAGTCTGCCACCTGCTCACCCACCCACTTCTCAAAATCTCTCTTCACCGCAGGGTGTATCACCCCATTCAGCTCCTCTAATAGCTTCGCATCGTTAAAAACCTGCTCTGCCACATATTTTCTGTTGTAATTCCCCTCCTCATCATAAGCCTCTTCCCCCAAAACTGCCTTGATTTTCTCTCTTAAAGCCTCATCATCAGTTACAATTTCCTTCGCTCTGTCGTCGGAATAATAGACTGGGTATCCAGCCTTTTCAATAAGCCTTGCTACCGCCGTTTTCCCAGCACCAATCCCTCCCGTAAGCCCTATGATTTTCATTTTGATGAATTTTTCAGCCAAGATAATCATTATTTTTAAATCTTTTTAACTCCAAAAATGATGAAGTCTCCTACACTAAATTTTCTTTTCGCCTTATTGAGATTAAAAATTGGGTATTCAAATACAGATAATGGAGCTAAAGACTACAGCGTTTTCATTGAAATTAAAAAATCGGGTTAAAAACTCAATCTCTTTTAAAATATTAATTATTCGTTAATTCATTTCTATTGATGAAAAATTTTTAAGATATTCCCATAATGCTCTAAAAATGATATACAGGCTATTTCTCACTTTTTGATGAAATAAAAATTTATTTTTTTTACCCAGAGGTTAAGAATAGTTAATAAAAAAATCTCATCTTTGGGGCATAATATTGAAGAATTAAAAACAAGTAAAAAATGGACTTATTAAGTAAATCATTACTCGCTGCTGTTACATTATCCACAGCAAGTGTTTATTTCGCACAGAGTACCAAGGACAGCCTCAGAAGCACCAAAGACATAGAAGAGGTTGTACTTGTCGGCACGGCAGATATTGCTAAGGATAGAAAAACCCCCGTAGCAGTTTCTACCATTAAAGAAAGCGTTATTATCGAGAAATTAGGAAACCAAGAGTTCCCAGAAATCCTTAATACTACGCCTTCCGTTTATTCTACCAAGTCAGGTGGTGGTTTCGGAGATTCCAGGATTAATATCCGTGGGTTTAACCAAACCAATATCGCCGTAATGGTTAATGGTATGCCTGTAAATGATATGGAAAACGGTGCCGTATATTGGTCAAACTGGGCAGGGCTCGCAGATGTTACCTCCGCTATGCAAGTGCAAAGGGGTCTCGGCGCTTCCAAACTCGCAATTGCTTCCGTAGGGGGTACTATTAATGTAATTACACGAGCTGCAGATAAAAAACAAGGCGGTTTAGTTACCGTTGGCTTGGGTAATAATGGCTACCACAAAGCACTATTTGCTTATAATACAGGTAAAACTCAATCGGGCTGGTCTTCCTCTTTCTTAATGAGTAGAACGGCAGGCGCTATGTATGCAGATGGTACAGACTTCGAGGCAAATAACTATTACTTCGCATTAGGTTTCGCTCCGAGTAAAAAACATGACTTCCAGCTTACCATCACAGGAGCTCCACAATGGCACAACCAAAGAAAAACCTCCGTTGCCCTTTCAGATTATCTCGATCCTAAATACGGCGGCAGCGAAGACAAGCCCAACAGAAAATATAACTCCGACTGGGGATATATGACAGGAAGAGATGGCGTTTCAAGACAGTATTCCTTCGCTACAAACTACTACCACAAGCCTATTATGTCCCTCAACTGGGATTGGAATATGGCACAAAAGTCTAAACTATCCACTGTCCTCTATGCTTCCTTCGGTAGAGGTGGAGGTTCTGGCGACTTAGGAAGAGTCGGCGGTCAATATGCCAGCAAATTTAGAACTGCAGACGGACTTTATGACTTCGATGCTATCAGAGCTGCAAACCTCGCTTCAAACCCAACCAGTGGCGTTATCGTAAAAAGAGCATCTGTTAATTCTCATAACTGGTTCGGTATTTTATCCAACTTCCAACAGAAAATTAATGATAACTGGAATTTCAGCCTAGGAGTAGATGGTAGATACTATAAAGGATATCACTATCAAGTGGTCTCAGACCTGTTAGGAGCATCTGCTTACTTGGATAAGAGAAATCTAAACGAACCTTCAAGGCTCATCTCTAATACTTTTGAATCTAAACCAAACTGGAACCCTTTTGCAAGCGTTCAATCTCTTAATGACAGAATCAGTTATAGCAACGAAGGTGAAGTCCTTTGGTATGGTGGTTTCGGTCAGATAGAATATACTGCAAATAACTTCTCTGCATTCCTTCAAGGCTCCCTTTCTAATCAAGGCTTTAGAAGTATCGATGACTTCATTATCGATGGGGTAACCAAATCCAAGAGAGGAGAGGTAATGAAAGCTAAAACCGACTTTGAAAATATCTTAGGATACAATGTAAAAGCAGGTTTAAACTATAATATCAATGAACATCACAATGTATTTGGTAATGTCGGTTATTACAGCAAGCAACCTTTCTTTAACTCCGTTTATAGAGGTAATGAAAATATCGTAAGTTCCAAAAATACCAATGAGAAAATCTTTGGGGTTGAATTGGGCTACGGTTTCAGATCTCATAAGTTTAATGCCAATGTGAATCTGTACAGAACTTCTTGGGATGATAGATACCTTAGAACCAGAGCTTACAGAGAGGCTGGGAAAAGCTACTATGGAGAGATTACCAACCTCAATGAAATCCACCAAGGGGTAGAATTTGATGCTTCTTTCAAAGCTACAAACTACCTTAGCATCAATGGTATGTTCTCATTAGGAGACTGGTTCTACAAAGGCAAAGCACACGCAGAAATGTTCGATGAAGCCAACCTGCCTTATATCCCAAAAGGTAAAACTTCAAGCACCTATGACCTCTACCTTGATAAAGTAAAAGTAGGAGACGCCGCTCAGCTTACCGCTTCCATTGGGGTTACACTACAGCCTGTAACCAATTTGAAATTAGATGTCAATTGGAGATATGTAGATCAGCTTTATGCTAATCTCGATGTACACTCCTTTAATACAGACACTGGAAGAAAAGCATTACAGTTGCCAAGCTACAACCTTATGGATTTAGGCCTGTCTTATAAGTTTAAACTAAACGATAAGCAATCCTTTACCCTTAGAGGTAATGTTTATAACCTCCTTGATACTACTTATATTGCAGAATCCTATTCAAGTACTATGGAAGGAGATCCAGAAGCTAAAGGTATCAAGTATAAAGGGATAGATATCGCAAACAAAGTTTATTTCGGTTTTGGTAGAACTTGGTCCGCGAGCCTAGCCTTTAATTTCTAAGAGAATTTTGGTTTTCATATTATATAGATACTTTGTATCGGAAGTCCCACTCTTTTTAGGGTGGGATTTTTTATCTTTGCCACTGAAATTTTAGATAATGGGAAAACTTCATTTTATTCTTACAAAAGCCCACGGAGGTTTTGCTTACATAGAGCTTATTCTTGTGCTTGTGTTTTTAGTCGCTCTTTTTGCGGTAATGTTCGGCTACTCTGGCAGAGTAACCAAACTCTTAAGAAAATCTACACTTTTCGTGATGATTTTCTTTCATATTCAGCTTATCGTAGGGTTTGTAATGCTTATCGGTACATCCGAGTTTTTAAATACAATAAAAGCCGTGGGTATGGGCAAAATAATGAAAGATGCCTACCTCAGGCAGTCTTTTGTAGAGCATCCTACTTCTATGCTCATTGCTGCCATTCTGATGACCATCGTAAATAAAAAGATAAAAAAAGCAGGGCACCTGTCTATGTCTGCTTTTTGGTTATCGGTTCTAGCAATTCTCTTCTTTGGTTTTGCATTTAGCATTGTTATGGGCAGATTATTCGGAGCTTAATGATTAATTGGAAATAAAAATCTCAACAAAATGAAAATAGCAGTAGTAGGTGCCACAGGTATGGTAGGTCAGGTAATGCTCAAAGTCCTTGAAGAGCGAAATTTCCCCGTTACGGAGCTCATCCCTGTAGCTTCGGAGAAGTCTGTCGGCAAGTCGGTGCATTTTAAAGGTGAGGAATACACCCTCGTCTCTATCCAGTCAGCAGTGGAGCAAAAGCCTGAGATTGCTATTTTCTCCGCTGGAGGAGCTACTTCTCTCGAGTGGGCGCCAAAGTTTGCAGAGATGGGTACTTTTGTCATAGATAATTCTTCAGCTTGGCGAATGGACGCTACAAAAAAACTCGTCGTCCCAGAAATCAATGCTTCCGAGATTACAAAAGACGATAAAATCATCGCAAACCCCAACTGTTCTACGATACAGCTCGTAATGGTGCTCCATCCGCTTCATAAGAAATATGGATTAAAGCGAGTGGTGGTTTCTACCTATCAATCGGTTACGGGAACGGGTAAGGCTGCTGTAGATCAGCTTCAAGATGAGGTAAAATCTTCTGTTACGGCTCAAGATTGCACCGTACCGAAGGTCTATCCTTACGAAATCTTTAAAAATGCTCTCCCACAATGCGATGTCTTCAGTGACGAGGGCTATACAAAAGAAGAGCTCAAACTGATGCGCGAGCCTAAAAAGATTATGAGTGATGATTCATTCCAGCTTACGGCTACTGCGGTAAGGGTTCCCGTTCAGGGAGGTCATTCCGAGTCTGTAAATATTGAGTTTCATCAGGATTTTAATTTAGATGAAGTTCGAGAAATTTTATCCCATACAAAAGGAGTTACAGTACAAGATGATGTAGAAAAATCCCTCTACCCTATGCCTCTCTACTCCGAAGGTAAAGATGAAGTCTTCGTAGGGAGAATCCGAAGAGACCCTTCCCAGCCTAAGACCCTAAACTGCTGGATTGTGGCAGATAACCTGAGAAAAGGAGCAGCAACCAATGCCGTACAGATAGCCGAGCATCTTGTAAAACAAAAATTGGTATAAACTTTCCCGCCTTAGCGGGATTTTTTTATTAGTTTCGACAAACATTTAGCATTAAGAAGTGAGAACCAAATTCTATATCCTATCTTAAATATGAAAGAACAAGCGATAAACAAAAAGAATTTTTCCTTTCAAAGAAGTGTAGCCATCATTGGGGTGCTCCTCTTCATTGGAAAGCTCATCACGTGGCAAATCACTGCCTCAGATGCTGTGTTCTCAGATGCTATGGAGAGCATCGTCAATATTGTAGCGGCATTTATGGGGCTTTACTCGCTTTATGTAGCCTCAAAGCCGATGGACAAAGACCATCCCTACGGGCACGGCAAAATAGAGTTCATCACCTCTGGGATAGAGGGCGCACTGATTATCTTCGCTGGTGTGGTTATCATCATTCAAGCGGTCAGTTCCTTCATCGCTAAAAATACTTTACACCAGCTCGATTGGGGAATACTCATCATAGCGCTTACTGCCGTTATCAACTACCTGATGGGTTATATTTCGTACCAAAAAGGGGTGAGAGAAAACTCATTGGTCTTGCAGAGTTCGGGCAAACATCTTCAGTCCGATACCCTTACGACCATAGGTGTAGTTCTGAGTTTAGTGGTGGTACATTTTACCCATTTTTATTGGATAGATGCTCTTGTAGCAGGTATTTTCGGAGGATATATCATTATCACAGGCTATAAAATTATACGGGAATCAATGAAGGGGATAATGGATGAGGCAGATACCAAAATCATCACCGATATTGCAGAGTTCCTGAATGAACATCGCAAACCCGAGTGGATAGATGTCCATAATATGAAGATTCAGCAGTTTGGTAGCCACCTCCATATCGATGCCCATCTTACCCTCCCTTGGTACTTTGAGCTTCGGCAAGCACATAATGAGATGGAGGAGCTTATCATTTCCATTGCAGAGAATACCGATAGGGAAATCGAGTTTAATTTCCATATGGATGACTGCAAACCCTCCTCCTGCGAAGTCTGCCAAATAATGGATTGTCCCGTACGCAAACTCCCTTTCGTAAAGAAAATAGACTGGACCGTCGAGACCATTACCCAAACAGGGAAGCATAAACTCTAATTCATCACCCTAATTCTTCATCTCTTCCAGCTCCTCTTGTTTGGTTTCTTCTTGGGCTATCTTTTTTGGATTTGCAATTTTATCAATGGTAAGCCCTTGGAAGATGATGGAGAAGACCACTACACAGTAAGTGATACTGATGATAATATGATTGTATTCGCTTTTGGGGATGGAGAGTGCAAGGGCAATGGATACTCCGCCACGAAGGCCTCCCCATACCAGAACTTTTACGGTCTGAGGGGTAAATCTGTGCTTGAAAGACATCAGTTTGGTAGGGAAGAAAATAGAAACCCATCTTGCGAGGAGTACAACCAATATGCAGATGCCTCCTGCGAAGAGGTACTCATTGAGGTTCTTGATGAGCAGTAGCTCCAGACCGATGAAGAGGAAGAGCACGGCATTCATTATCTCGTCTATCAACTCCCAGAATTTTACCAAGTAGTCGCGAACTTCGGATTTCATCTTGAATTTTGGACTGAAGTTCCCCATAAAAAGTCCTGCAGCAACCATTGTGAGCGGTCCAGAGATGTGCATAGAGTGGGCGATGAGGTAGCCCCCCATTACGATGGATAGGGTGATAAGTACAGAGAGAATATAGTCATTGGTATTCTGCATCATCTTAGAACCAATGAAGCCGAGGACGGCACCGAGTAGGAGCCCACCCCCAGCTTCCTGTACTACGAGCATCAGTATACTTTCAAGGGTGAGGTCCACCTGCTTTCCTACAGCTATTTGAAGCAGTACGGTAAAGACAACGATCGCTACACCATCATTAAATAATGACTCGCCCGCTACTTTTGTCTCTAATGATTTGGAGACCTTTGCTTTTTTCAGGATGCTGAGCACTGCTACAGGGTCGGTAGGTGAGATAAGCGCTCCGAAAACAAGGCAATAGATGAGTGGAATTTCTACCCCCGCGAAGGGTAGTAGATAATAGGCTCCAAAACCTACGGCAAAGGTGGAAATCACCACCCCTATGCTGGCAAACATTACCACAGGGGCAATTTGCTCGCGCAGGTCTTTTATATTAATATGTATTCCTCCAGCAAAGAGGAGAAAGTTGAGCATTGCTCCCATTAAGACTTCAGTAAAATCTACACTACTTACGATTTTATGTAGGCTGAGAGTGGTCTTAGGGAGGAGAGACTCTCCAAAGAGAATCAGGATAATGGATACACAAATTGCAATAACCATTACACCGATAGTGCTTGGGAGGCGGAGGAGTTTATGGTTGATGTACTCAAACATCGTAGCGAGTACGATGAGAATGGAGAATGAATAATATAATTCCATTAAAGTTTTTTTATGGGTTAGATTATTAAACGAAAGAAAGAAAAATACATTTTCCTTTCTTTAGCAACCAGCCGATATTTTATCTACTCGTGATTGGTGCCTTCCACCTTCAAATGGAGTAGAGAGGAATGTTTTTGCAATTTCTAAAGAGAGTTCCTTTGCAATAAATCGTGCAGGTAGTGCGAGCATATTGCAGTTGTTGTGCTGCCGAGCGAGGGCACCCAATTCGGGCATCCAGCAGAGGGCACAGCGGATGCCTGCGTGTTTATTAGCAGTGAGCTGCACGCCCTGCCCACTTCCGCATACGAGGATTCCAAATTGGTTTTCGCCTTTCTCTACCGATATTGCTGCAGGATGCACAAAATCGGGGTAATCCACAGAAGCTGCTGAGTGGGTACCATAGTCGGTAATTTCAAACTGAGCAGAAAGCTCTTTTTTTAAGTATTCTTTGTATTCAAAACCTGCGTGGTCGCAGGCAATAGCGAGTTTTATCATTGTAAAAAATTATGAATGCGCACAAAAATAAGGTTATTTTATCTTGAATGCAACTTACCCCTTAGCAGGAGAGATACTTATCTGCCCACAGTATAGCAGGCTAATAGCCAGAAGCCAGTAGCTTTTCTTATTTTTGCACGATATTTTTAGTTTATGAAGGCATTAAACACGCTTAATCCCTACTTCTGGAAGCACAGAACATTGCTTTTCTTTGGGCTTTTGTTCATCCTTGCGAGCAATTTTTTTATGATTTATAAGGTTCAGTTTGTGGGGAGAGCGGTAGATGAGCTGGCGGAATCGGGCAAGTTGGGCTTTAATGCCGAAATCCTGAAATATGTAGCGATTTATGTGGTAGCATCATTGCTCACGGGCTTTTTTACTTTTATGATGAGGCAGACCATCATCGTAGCCTCTCGGAAGATAGAGTATGAGCTCAAAAATAAAATCTATCAACACTATCAGCAGATTTCGGTTACAGATTTTAAACGAACGACTATTGGTGACTTGATGAACAGGCTGAGCGAGGATGTAGTCGCCATCCGAATGTATTTAGGTCCAGGGGTGATGTATGTGGTAAATCTTGCTGTGCTGGTTATCATCACCAGTATTTATATGCTGAAAACAGACCTTACTCTTACCCTCTGGGCGCTATTGCCTTTCCCCTTCCTTTCCTATACTATATATAAGGTGAGCTCTATCATCAATGCAAAATCCAAGAGAATGCAGAAAAGCCAGTCGGAAATCTCTACTTTCGTAACCGATAGCTTCTCTGGAATACGGGTGATAAAGTTTTTTGCTAAAGAGATTTATATCAATTCAGGCTATGTATCTCGAGTGAAGGAGTATCAAGATAAGGCTCTGAACCTTGCAAAGACGGAAGCTGTATTCTATACCGTAATACTCTTCGTTATTGGGCTGATTAATGTAATGGTGCTCTATGTAGGGGGTATCAAATATATGGCGGGAGAGATTAGTGTGGGGAAAATTGCAGATTTCTTCCTCTATGTAAATACGCTTATCTGGCCATTTTCCCTTGTGGGATGGATTACTTCGGTGAATCAACGAGCAGAAGCCTCTATGCAAAGAGTGAATGAATTTCTCAATATGAAATCCGAAATCATCAATACCAACTTTAATGAATATCCTATAAAAGGCGATATAGAATTCCAAAATGTATCTTATGTCTATCCCAATACGGGAATAAAAGCCTTAGACAACCTCAGTTTTAAACTCAGTGCAGGTGATAGTTTAGCCATTATGGGGAAAACAGGCTGTGGGAAAACTACCCTTGCCCTTCTCCTCTGTCGCCTGATAGACCCCACCGAAGGAGAAATCCTCATTGATGGTAAAAACCTCAAAGAGCATAACCTTGACCTCTACCGAAAGCATATCGGATATGTGCCCCAAGAGAATTACCTTTTCTCAGATACCATAGAGAGCAATATAGGCTTTGCCCTTGATGAACCTAACCACCAAAAAGTGGTGCATTATGCCAAAGTAGCCGATATACATAAGAATATAGAAACCTTTAAGGAGGGCTATCAAACAATGGTGGGCGAGCGTGGAGTAATGCTCTCAGGAGGACAGAAGCAAAGAGTTTGCATTGCCAGAGCACTAATAAAGGAACCAGATATTCTTATTTTTGATGACTCTCTCTCGGCATTAGACAATGAAACGGAGAAAAATATCCTCCAAAATATAGAGCAGGAGGCAAAAAACCGTACGCTTATCATCATTACCCACAGGATGTCCAGTGCGGAAAAAGCAAATAAAATACTGAATCTTAGTGCAGAGACTAATGAATACTCGGCTGAAATAAATTAAATCTATAAAAACTTTTATAGTTTATGGAAATCTTTTATATTTGTTTCGTCAGATTTCTAAAATTATCGTACAATGAGTGAATATAAGGAACGCCACGAAAATGAAATTTTTACCAAAGTATTAAAAGCAGGGAGAAGAACCTACTTCTTTGATGTACGCGAAACAAAAGCAGGAGACTATTACCTGACGATTACAGAAAGTAAAAAGAGTTTTTCGGATAGTGGGGAAGCGAGTTTTGAAAAACATAAAATCTACCTCTATAAAGAGGATTTCAAAGGATTTTTAGAATTGTTTAAGGAATCTACAGAGTTTATTGTAAGCGAAAAAGGAGAAGATGTAATCTCTGAAAAGCACGACAAAGATTTCAAATCCCGCTATACGATAAACAATGAAGAAGAAATTTAATATATAGGCACCTCTTGTATCGAGGTGCTTTTTTATTGAGTATAGCGGTATATTTTTATAAGTTTGCAGTGGTTTATTCATCAAAACAAATATTTTGACACAGAAATTAAAATTGGAAGAGCTCGGCAGGGTAGATGTGCAGACCTTTAAAGGATTAGCTAAAATTCCTTTGGTTATTGTACTCGATAATATCCGAAGTATGCACAATGTAGGAGCAGTATTCCGCACAGCAGACGCCTTTCTTATAGAAAAAGTCATCCTTTGTGGTATTACCCCGAGACCCCCGCATAGGGAAATTCATAAAGCAGCACTCGGAGCAACTGAAAGCGTAGATTGGCTCTATTATGAATCTGTAAAAGAAGCGGCCTTAGACCTCAAAATCCAGAAATATGATGTGTTAGGTATAGAACAGACCACGGATTCTATTATGATTTCAGATTATGAAATCAATCCACAAAGGAAGTATGCTTTAGTGTTGGGAAATGAGGTAGAGGGTATTTCTGACGAAATCCTCAATCATTGCAATGCTTTTATAGAGCTTCCTCAGCACGGAACCAAGCATTCACTGAATGTATCGGTATGTGGAGGGATTGTAATGTGGGACTTCTACAAGGCACTCTATAAAAAATAAACTGCAAAAGCCAATATTGGTCTTGCAGTTTGAAATAAATCTAATAAAAAGTAAAAATGAAAGGGTGCAAATATAGAGTCCATAATCTATATAATGCAAGAAAAATTGAAAAAAGAATAAAAATATTTTTCCTCCAAACTTTGTAGAATGTTTGTAAAAGATTATATTTCTAAGGATTATCCTGCATTTGATGAGAAAACACAGGTACGGGAAATTTTACCACTTGCTGATGATTTTGGCTATTCTCATCTCTTTGTAGAGAGGGCTGGAGTATTTGTTGGGGCACTGTCCAGAAGTTTCCTCAATGATGCTCCTGAGGGAAGATTGAAGGATTTGGAGATTCATTTTGAGAAATTTGCTATTCGTGAAGATGCTTTCTTGATAGATATAGTGAAACTCTTCTATACTTTCAATGCTAATGTGGTTCCTATTTTGGCAGAAAGTGAAAATTATCTCGGCTATATCTCCTGCGATGATGTTTTTGATGAGTTCTCCAAGTATCCGCTGTTTTCTGAGAATGGAGCCGTTATTTTACTTCAAACCTATAATAAACATTACTCATTCGCAGAGATTACGAGGATTGTAGAAGAGAATAATGCTAAGATTTACGGCATTTATGTAAGTGATATTAATGAAGATGAAGTGAAAATAACCTTAAAAATCAGCAATCATCATCTGAGCAATATAGAGGAAGATTTGGAACGATTCGGTTATTCCATCATCAATAAAGATTATAATGACAGGAAAGAATCATTAGTGAAAAACCGATTTGATTTCTTCCAGAAATACATTGAAATTTAGATTTATAATGAAGAAAGTAGCAGCGATTTACACACAGAAGAAGGATTTAAACACATTTTTGTACCTGAGTAAGTTTATTTCAGAGCTTGATAAGCGAAAGGTACGCGCCGTTATCTATTCTGCAGCGGCGGAGGCTATGGAGTTTTCCCATCAGTTTGAAACTTTTGAAACGAAAACAGACCTCTTAGATAAGGGCGTTGATATATTCTTTACTTTTGGTGGAGATGGCACGATCGTAAATTCATTGCTCTTTATAGAAGATACCGAAATCCCCGTAGTGGGTGTAAATACAGGCAGGCTGGGCTTCCTCGCGAGTTTTACGAAGGAGGAAATCTTCAAACAGCTCGATGAGGTTCTCAGAGGAGATATCAACATCAGCAAGCGCTCCGTAATAGAAGTTGTACAGCCCAAAGGCGATTTCTTCCCTTATGCGCTCAATGATATCACCATCTCCCGACGCGAAACCACCTCTATGATTACTGTAGATTCTCAGCTTGATGATGAGTTTCTCAATATTTTTTGGGGCGATGGGCTCATCGTCTCCACCCCTACGGGCTCTACGGCGTATTCGCTGAGCTGTGGAGGACCGATACTCTCACCAGATAATAAAAACTTCGTCGTTACTCCCATTGCACCACATAACCTGAATGTGCGCCCACTGGTGGTGAGCGACAGTGTAGAGCTGAAATTCAAAGTGAGCAGCCGAGTACCCCAATACTCTATTTCCTTAGATTCAAGGCTTATCCACTTGGATACCGATACTGAAATCGTCATCCGAAAAGCATCATTTAAAATGAAACTCATCCAGCCGAAGCATCTGAATTTCTATGATACCATCCGCCAGAAACTCCTCTGGGGGAAAGACAAGAGGAATTAATCAAAAGAAAACTAAGGGAGCATTGCTCCCTTTAATTTTTATCTCGCTTAATAGATAAGCTAGATTGCGGATGCCGTAGTCGGCACTACACATATTTACATTCATCTTACTTAATAGATAAGATAGATTGCGGGAGAGTTCCGCAACATTGCTGGGAGGTTCCGCGACATTGCAGAAGGCTTCTGAGACATCAGAATAAATAATCGCCTCACCGGCTACGGTGTCTAAGTATGCCGCCTACTATAGCGCTTCACTGCTATAATGTTAAAATAATCATTAATCTGAAACTTTTTAAATATCATTTTTCAGATATAGGGAAAAAGTATATCTTTACGAGCATAAATTTTCAAATTATTTAATGACATAAAACAAAAGATTATGAGTAGAATTTTTCCGGCAGGTGTTGCCACAGGTAACTTGGTTACAGAGATTTTCCAGCACGCAAAAGAGAACAATTATGCACTTCCCGCAGTAAATGTTATCGGTTCCAGCAATGTAAATGCAACGATGGAAACCGCAGCGAAACTCAATTCGCCAGTGATTATTCAGTTTTCTAACGGTGGGGCGGCTTTCAATGCGGGTAAGGGGCTTAGCAATGATGCCCAAAAAGCTGCGATACTCGGTGCAGTAGCTGGGGCTAAGCATATTCATACCCTTGCAGAGGCGTATGGAGCTACCGTAATCCTCCATACAGACCACTGTGCGAAGAAACTTCTCCCTTGGGTTGATGGTCTCCTTGATGCAAATGAAGAGTATTATAAGAAGTTTGGTAAGACACTTTACTCCTCTCATATGCTCGACCTCTCCGAAGAATCCCTACAAGAAAACCTTGATATTTCTTGTGAATACTTTAAGAGAATGGCTAAGCTGAATATGACTTTGGAGGTAGAAATCGGTGTTACTGGTGGCGAAGAAGATGGAGTGGATAATTCCGATGTGGATAATTCTAAGCTCTATACTCAGCCAGAAGATGTAGCCTATACTTATGAAAGACTTAAAGCGATTTCTCCTAACTTTACCATTGCGGCAGCTTTCGGTAATGTACACGGGGTTTATAAGCCGGGAAATGTAGTACTCACCCCTAAAATATTAGATAACTCTCAGAAGTTTGTAAAAGAAAAACTCCATACCGAAGATAAGCCAGTGAACTTCGTATTCCACGGAGGTTCTGGTTCTACTTTGGAGGAGATTAGAGAAGCTATCAGCTATGGTGTGGTTAAAATGAATATTGATACGGATCTTCAATTTGCTTATACAGAAGGTGTCAGAGATTATATGCTTGATAAAATAGAATATCTTAGATCTCAAATCGGAAACCCAGAAGGAGATGATAAGCCAAATAAAAAATTCTACGATCCAAGAGTGTGGCTCAGAAAAGGTGAAGAAACTTTCGTGAAAAGATTAGTTCGCTCTTTTGAAGATCTAAATAATGTAGGGACTTTGGGATAGTAAACAGAAATTATCCAATATATAAGAGTATAACTGATGAGTTGTACTCTTTTTTCATATTTTTTCTTTTTCTTTTAAAAATTTTCATAGTTATAATCAGTTGTTTATATGGGGATGTGGGAAAATATTTGTTGTGTATGTGTAAATATGTTTATTTTTGCGGTCCCTTTATGGGGGAGCAGGAGTGATATTTGATATAAGGCAGGTTTTATATACTACATAGGTGGTATTTGGAGGGCGATTTTTAGGGCTTTGGAAAAAAGTTTTAAAAAAGTTTTGAAAAAATTTGCTAGTAAATAAAAAAGTATTATTTTTGCACTCGCAAATCTGGAACGGGATATAGTTTTTGGGATTTGTAAGGAATAGAGATCATTGATAGAAAACAGATACAACCAAGTAAGGAAAAACTAGAGCGTACATACGAAAGTATGAGAACTTTGAGTGAGTCCAGGTTAAAAAACTTTACAATGGAGAGTTTGATCCTGGCTCAGGATGAACGCTAGCGGGAGGCCTAACACATGCAAGCCGAGCGGGAGTTGTTTATTAGCTTGCTAATGAATAATGAGAGCGGCGTACGGGTGCGTAACACGTGTGCAACCTGCCTTTATCTGGGGGATAGCCTTCCGAAAGGGAGATTAATACCGCATAATATATTTCTGGGCATCTGGGGATATTGAAAGCTTTGGCGGATAGAGATGGGCACGCGCAAGATTAGCTAGTTGGTAAGGTAACGGCTTACCAAGGCGATGATCTTTAGGGGGCCTGAGAGGGTGATCCCCCACACTGGGACTGAGACACGGCCCAGACTCCTACGGGAGGCAGCAGTGAGGAATATTGGACAATGGGTGGAAGCCTGATCCAGCCATCCCGCGTGAAGGACGACGGTTCTATGGATTGTAAACTTCTTTTATATAGGGATAAACCTACTCTCGTGAGGGTAGCTGAAGGTACTATATGAATAAGCACCGGCTAACTCCGTGCCAGCAGCCGCGGTAATACGGAGGGTGCAAGCGTTATCCGGATTTATTGGGTTTAAAGGGTCCGTAGGCGGGCTAATAAGTCAGTGGTGAAATCCTGCAGCTTAACTGTAGCACTGCCATTGATACTGTTAGTCTTGAGTATATTTGAAGTAGCTGGAATAAGTAGTGTAGCGGTGAAATGCATAGATATTACTTAGAACACCAATTGCGAAGGCAGGTTGCTAAGATAAGACTGACGCTGATGGACGAAAGCGTGGGGAGCGAACAGGATTAGATACCCTGGTAGTCCACGCTGTAAACGATGCTGACTCGTTTTTGGTTTTTAGGGATCAGAGACTAAGCGAAAGTGATAAGTCAGCCACCTGGGGAGTACGACCGCAAGGTTGAAACTCAAAGGAATTGACGGGGGCCCGCACAAGCGGTGGATTATGTGGTTTAATTCGATGATACGCGAGGAACCTTACCAAGACTTAAATGGGAATTGCCAGCTGTAGAAATACGGTTTTCTTCGGACAATTTTCAAGGTGCTGCATGGTTGTCGTCAGCTCGTGCCGTGAGGTGTTAGGTTAAGTCCTGCAACGAGCGCAACCCCTGTCACTAGTTGCCATCATTAAGTTGGGGACTCTAGTGAGACTGCCTACGCAAGTAGAGAGGAAGGTGGGGATGACGTCAAATCATCACGGCCCTTACGTCTTGGGCCACACACGTAATACAATGGCCGGTACAGAGGGCAGCTACACAGTGATGTGATGCGAATCTCGAAAGCCGGTCTCAGTTCGGATTGGAGTCTGCAACTCGACTCTATGAAGCTGGAATCGCTAGTAATCGCGCATCAGCCATGGCGCGGTGAATACGTTCCCGGGCCTTGTACACACCGCCCGTCAAGCCATGGAAGTTCGGGGTACCTGAAGTCGGTGACCGTCAAAGGAGCTGCCTAGGGTAAAACGAGTAACTAGGGCTAAGTCGTAACAAGGTAGCCGTACCGGAAGGTGCGGCTGGAACATCTCATTTTAGAGACTTAAACGTCAAAAAGAAACAAGAAAGAGACTTGCTTAAAAGTTGAGCGCTTTAGTTTTTACTTTGGTTGATATTGAAAAATAGAATAAAAAACCCCTAAGGATTAGTATGAGGGATTTGAGATTTTAGATTAGGAATTTTAGCTTAGTTTAAAGTTTAAGATTTAAAATTAGGATGAAGTCTCGTAGCTCAGCTGGTTAGAGCGCTACACTGATAATGTAGAGGTCGGCAGTTCGAGCCTGCCCGAGACTACTAAGGATTTAGCGGGGAATTAGCTCAGCTGGCTAGAGCGCCTGCCTTGCACGCAGGAGGTCAAGGGTTCGACTCCCTTATTCTCCACAGGAGCTCAGGGATTAAGAATTTTAATTTTTGGGTTATAAGCTAGAAGTTTTAGGAAAAACAGGGACTAAGTATGAGCATACTGCCTGTTGCTTAGAATGGAAGGCGAGAATACAGATCATTGACATTTACGGTAAAGACATCACAAAGAGAAAACCGAGCACTTATAAGTGCTTGAGTAACCTTAAAAGAGGAAAGAAATCGTTAAGGGCGTATGGCGGATGCCTAGGCTTTCAGAGGCGAAGAAGGACGTGGTAAGCTGCGAAAAGCTACGGGGATTGGCACACACGAAATGATCCGTAGATATCCGAATGGGGCAACCCAATAAGTTGAAGACTTATTACACCGTAAGGTGAGCGAACCCGGAGAACTGAAACATCTAAGTACCCGGAGGAAAAGAAATCGAAGAGATTCCGTAAGTAGTGGCGAGCGAAAGCGGATTAGCCCAAAAGCATATATATGTTTAATAGAATATTCTGGAAAGGATAGCCATAGAGGGTGAAAGCCCCGTATATGAAAGGCATATATAAGTGAATAAAAGAGTAGGGCGGGACACGTGAAATCCTGTTTGAATAAGGGGGGACCATCCTCCAAGGCTAAATACTCCTGAAAGACCGATAGTGAACAAGTACTGTGAAGGAAAGGTGAAAAGCACTTCGAATAGAAGGGTGAAAGAGAACCTGAAACCGTACGCCTACAAGCGGTCGGAGCAGCATAAGCTGTGACGGCGTGCCTTTTGCATAATGAGCCTACGAGTTAATTTTACTAGCGAGGTTAAGGTATTAAGTACCGGAGCCGAAGCGAAAGCGAGTCTGAATAGGGCGAATAGTTAGTGGGATTAGACGCGAAACCTTGTGATCTACCCATGGGCAGGTTGAAGCTTTGGTAACACAAAGTGGAGGACCGAACCGGTTGACGTTGAAAAGTCTTCGGATGACCTGTGGGTAGGGGTGAAAGGCCAATCAAACTGGGAGATAGCTCGTACTCTCCGAAATGCATTTAGGTGCAGCGTCGATGATAGTTTATTAGAGGTAGAGCTACTGATTGGATGCGGGGGTTTCACCGCCTACCAATTCCTGACAAACTCCGAATGCTAATAAATGTTGGTCGGCAGTGAGGGCATGGGTGCTAAGGTCCATGTCCGAGAGGGAAAGAACCCGGACCACCAGCTAAGGTCCCCAAATATATGCTAAGTTGAAGCAACGCGGTTGAACTGCATAGACAGCTAGGATGTTGGCTTGGAAGCAGCCATTCATTTAAAGAGTGCGTAACAGCTCACTAGTCGAGCGGTTCGGCATGGATAATAATCGGGCATAAGCATATTACCGAAGCTGTGGGATGATTTAAATCATCGGTAGGAGAGCATTCTATCGGCGCAGAAGCATTACTGTGAGGTAATGTGGAGCTTATAGAAAAGAAAATGTAGGCATAAGTAACGATAAAGCGGGCGAGAAACCCGCTCACCGAAAGACTAAGGTTTCCTCAGCCATGCTAATCAGCTGAGGGTTAGTCGGGGCCTAACGCGAACCCGAGAGGGGTAGTGGATGGACATAGGGTTAATATTCCCTAACTTGCTCACGGTAAAAGTGACGGTTCAGCCAGGATACTGAAGACTGACGGAATAGTTAAGACCTAGCCTACGGGCGAAGTTGTTGTATAGTAACTGGATCCAAGAAAAGCGAGTGAAGCAACCCGTACCAAAACCGACACAGGTAGTCGAGGAGAGAATCCTAAGGTGCTCGAGTGAGTCGTGGCTAAGGAACTAGGCAAAATAGTCTCGTAACTTCGGAATAAGAGACGCCCTCCTCTGGGAGGGCCGCAGTGAAGAGGCCCAGGCGACTGTTTATCAAAAACACAGGACTCTGCTAAATCGAAAGATGCTGTATAGGGTCTGACACCTGCCCGGTGCTGGAAGGTTAAGGGAGGTGCTTAGCGTAAGCGAAGGCATTGACTGAAGCCCCAGTAAACGGCGGCCGTAACTATAACGGTCCTAAGGTAGCGAAATTCCTTGTCGGGTAAGTTCCGACCTGCACGAATGGTGTAACGATCTGGGCACTGTCTCAGCCACGAGCTCGGTGAAATTGTAGTATCGGTGAAGATGCCGATTACCCGCAATGGGACGAAAAGACCCTGTGAACCTTTACTATAACTTCGTATTGACTTTGAGTAAGTAATGTGTAGGATAGGTGGGAGGCTAAGAAGCGGGCACGCAAGTGTTTGTGGAGCCGTTGTTGAAATACCACCCTTTGCTTACTTGGAGCCTAACTTCTGTATGGAAGGACATTGCGTGGTGGGTAGTTTGACTGGGGTGGTCGCCTCCAAAAGAGTAACGGAGGCTTTCAAAGGTACCCTCAGCACGCTTGGTAACCGTGCGTAGAGTGTAATGGCAAAAGGGTGCTTGACTGTGAGACCTACAAGTCGATCAGGTGCGAAAGCAGGACATAGTGATCCGGTGGTTCCGAATGGAAGGGCCATCGCTCATAGGATAAAAGGTACTCCGGGGATAACAGGCTAGTCTCCCCCAAGAGCTCACATCGACGGGGAGGTTCGGCACCTCGATGTCGGCTCGTCACATCCTGGGGCTGGAGAAGGTCCCAAGGGTTGGGCTGTTCGCCCATTAAAGTGGCACGCGAGCTGGGTTCAGAACGTCGTGAGACAGTTCGGTCTCTATCTATTGCGGGCGTTAGATGTTTGCGAGGGCTTGACACTAGTACGAGAGGACCGTGTTGAACAAACCTCTGGTGTATCAGTTGTACCGCCAGGTGCACCGCTGAGTAGCTAAGTTTGGAAAGGATAAGCACTGAAAGCATATAAGTGCGAAACCTGCCTCAAGATGAGACATCTTTTAAGGGTCGTTAGAGAAGATGACGTAGATAGGTTACAGGTGTAAAGGTGGTAACATCATAGCCGAGTAATACTAATTACCCGTAGATTTATAGCCTTGGTTGTTTGGGTATTTATAAGTGCGATAATAGGTTTTGTCTTTGTGGTTGTTTTTTACTGCTAAATATAAAGGTATTTAGGGTGGTTTTAGCAGAGGGGCTCACCTGTTCCCATTCCGAACACAGAAGTTAAGCCCTCTAGCGCCGATGGTACTGCGCAAGCGGGAGAGTAGGTCGCCGCCAGTTTTTATAATTATTTTAAGAGGTTCTTTATCGTACGATAAAGAACCTTTTTTTGTTGGTAGGGTCAGAGGGGGCATAGACCCTTTAATTATTAAAATAAGAAAACAGGTGAAAGAGTATCTCCTCCCCCCCCTAAATTATTTTGCAGTATATTTGGAGCTATTGAATTGAAATTTTGGATATAAAAAATATTGACTATTAACGATGATAGAAAGAAAGGAACATAGGTATGAGAAGGCGGTTTTGGTGGGATTGATTACCAGAGAGCAGGATGAAGATAAGCTGACGGAGTATTTAGATGAGCTGGAATTTCTCGCCTATACGGCAGGGGCAAGTGTGGAGAGGCGGTTTACACAGAAACTGACGCAGGCTGATTCGAGGACATTTGTGGGGAAAGGGAAAATGGAGGAAATAAGGGATTTTGTAAGGGAAAATGAGATTGGAACAGTGATTTTTGATGATGAGCTATCGCCCTCACAACTAAAAAACCTTGAAAGAGAAATGGAGGTGAAGATACTTGACCGAACGAATCTGATATTAGATATTTTTGCACAGAGAGCACAGACCTCCTATGCGAGAACACAGGTAGAACTGGCACAATATGAATACCTGCTACCAAGACTGACGAGGATGTGGACGCACTTAGAGAGGCAAAGAGGAGGGATAGGGATGAGAGGTCCTGGAGAAACGGAAATAGAAACCGATAGGAGGATTATACGGGATAGAATAGCCCTGCTGAAAGAGAAACTGAAAACGATAGACAAACAGATGGCAACCCAGAGAAATAACCGAGGGAAAATGGTGAGGGTAGCCTTAGTAGGCTATACGAATGTAGGGAAATCTACGCTGATGAATGCGCTATCAAAATCCGATGTGTTTGCTGAAAACAAACTCTTTGCAACCCTCGACACGACGGTGAGGAAAGTGGTAATTGGAAACCTGCCGTTTCTGCTGACCGATACGGTAGGATTCATTAGAAAACTACCAACGCAGCTTGTGGAGAGCTTTAAATCTACCCTTGATGAAGTGAGGGAGGCAGATTTACTGCTTCATATTGTGGATATCTCTCACGAGAGCTTTGAGGACCATATTAATTCGGTACACCAGATACTGCAAGAGATAGATGCACACCAGAAACCGATGATAATGGTCTTTAATAAAATAGATGGATTCTCTTATGTGAAGAAAGATGAAGATGACTTGACACCAGCGAAAAGAGAAAATATATCTCTGGATGAATGGAAAAAAACTTGGATGGCAAAGTCTAAATATCCAACGGTTTTTATTTCTGCACTGACGAAAGAAAACTTCCCAGAGATGAAAAAAATGATTTATGATGAAGTACACAGGATACATATCTCGCGATTCCCGTATAATGATTTTCTTTTTGAATACTTTGACGAAGAATAAAAAAAACTCAATATAATGAAACAGAAGAATAAGTGGATAACCATAACGACGGTGGGCTTTGCACTTTTTGCGATGTTCTTTGGAGCGGGGAATTTGATTATCCCTCCATTTATCGGGCTGTATACGGGTGAGGATTGGTGGCTTGGGCTGTTGGGCTTCTTTATTACGGCGATTTTTGCTCCATTTTTAGGGGTGATGATGGTGGCGGTAACGGGGAATACCTTTACTGACCTTGGGAAGAAGCTCCCCCCTGTACTCATCAACAGCCTTGCTCTGCTGATTATACTCTGTATAGGTCCTATTATCGCAATCCCCCGAACGGGAGCAACGACTTATGAAGTGGGATTTAAGCCCTTCTTCCCAGAGATGAACAGCCTTGTGTTTTCGGTTGTGTTTTTTGCCTTAGTCTTTGTGCTTTCTATCTCTAAAACTAAAATAGTAGATGTTATTGGTAAGGTATTAACGCCGTTTTTGCTTTTGGCTCTTGTACTGCTTATTCTAATGGGGGTAATGAGCCCTGTGAAGGAGCCTTTGATAGAGGGAGAATCACTAATGGAGAGTTTTAAGCTCGGTTTTACGGAAGGATATCAGACACTGGATGTGCTTGCATCTGTGATATTTGCCGGGCTAATTATCTCAGGAGTAATAAATAGTGGGTATACCACTGAACACGAGAAAACCAATATTACGATATGGGCAGGGGTGGTATCTACTGTGGCATTATTGTTTGTCTATGGGGGATTGATTTATCTTGGTGCAATGACGGATTATCAGACAGAAGGAGATGTAGCCCGCTCGGAACTGCTGCTCTATATATCGAAATCTGTACTTGGGCATAATGGAACTTTTGTGATTTCTGTTGCGATTTCTCTCGCCTGCCTTACTACAGCTATAGCGCTTACTTCGGCTACTGGAGCATTTTTTGAGAACATCAGCAAGGGGAGGATATCGTATAGAATAGCTGTAGCGGTGTGCAGTATAGTATCATTAATCTTATCTGTAAATAGTGTGGAAGAGATTATAAACTATGCGGCAGATATATTGATATTTATCTATCCCGTAACATTTACATTGTTGCTACTGATATTGGTATTTGGCAGAAAGGTAGACTATAAGCTCCCGTATGTTTTGGGGATGCTGATGACGGCTTTTTTGTCTTTGATTTCTGTTTTTGAGAATATGAAATGGGATTTTGAAAGGCTCTATCACTTGAAAAAAAGTATACCGCTGAGCTCTTATAATCTTGAATGGCTTTTGCCATCGGTTATTGCTTTTTGGGTGGGGTATATCATCTCTAAAATAAGCCAGAAATGAAAAAAGTTTCAGTGATAGTTCCTGTGTATAATGTGGAAAAATACCTTGAGAAATGCCTGAATTCTTTGGTATGCCAGAGCCTGGAAGCGATAGAAATTATTGTAGTAAATGATGGAAGTACGGATAATTCACAAGCGATAATTGATGGTTTTAATGAAAAATACCCCGATAAAATAAAATCTTTTACAAAAGAAAATGGAGGGCTGAGCGATGCGAGGAATTTTGGAATAGAAAGAGCCGAAGGGGAGTTTATCGGCTTTGTGGATTCTGATGATTATGTATCGGTTGAGATGTTTGAAGAGATGTATCATTTGGCAAAAAAGCACGATGCTGAAATGGTAATCTGCAATCTGCAAAAAGTAGATGAAAACGGAAATGTAACCCAGAAGCTGACCCAAATCCCAAATATGCCTGAGAAAATAAATTTGGAAACAGAGTTCTCCGTGTTTTCGGATTTGAGCTATTTTGCGTGCAATAAGATTTTTAAGAAAAAACTTTTTGATAATAAAAAATTTAAAAAAGGCATTCATTTTGAAGACATACAACTTATTCCACAACTTTTGCTCAGCTGTAAGACAATAGCACAGACACAGAAATATCATTATCAGTATTTAGAAAGGCAGGATTCTATCACCAAAACACATACTGAAAAAGGTTTGGATATACTCAGAGCAGTGGAAGATGTGGAACAGACTTTTTATACATCAGTATATAGCCACAAACTAAAAGAGTTGAAAGGATTTCAAATACTCGAGGGAATATATTCTTTCTTAGCGTATTTAGCTTTTGTAAAGGATACATCTACTTACCAAAAAATGTCTTTGGAACTAAAAAAGTTTATTAAAGACAGAGGGATATCAAGGCGAGAAATCTTAGGCTACAAGCGGTTTGATACGAATTATATATTATCTTTGCCCCTTAAAAAAAAGATTTATTATTTTCTTTATTTTTTTAATCAGGAAAGGATTATAAACTTTATTTTAAAAAAGAATTAACGAATAATGCCGATTTTACACCCCATATTTCTTATTGCTATACTCGCACTTATTGTTTTCAGTTTTATGGAAACATATGCCAGTGATTATAAGAATTATAAAGGGGTTTGGGTAGTGATAGTGTTTCTTATTATACTCTCAGGTTTAAGGGAAGATGCGGGGGCAGATTATGGTGTTTATGCTATAATGTATAGAGATTTTGGTGTAAGCATAGATTATTCTGAACTTCTTGAAGGGACATTGTTTCGTGAGAATAAATTACCAATAGAGTGGCTTTATTCAGTTATAGGGAAGGTCTTTTTTTCTTTTGGATTGCCCTTTTTTATTTTTACACTCTTTCTTGCAATTGTATCTGTTGGAATTAAATACCTTGCATTTGAACAATCAGTAGTATATCCAGCGCTGAGTATGTTGCTTTATTTATTCCCGTCTTATTTTACAGGAGATTCAGGACATATGAGGCAGGCTTTTGCTATGGGGATATTGATGTTTTCATTTCTTTTCATTAAAAAAAGAAATCTATTGATGTTTCTTATAATGGTGTATTTAGCGATGGGATTTCATAAATCATCGGCTGTTTTTGTTTTGGCTTATTGGATTGCTATTGTGCCTATGAATAGAATAACATTATTGGGTATGGTACTCATAAGTGTTTTGTTATCTCCATTTCAAGTATATAATTATATCTCTATTTTTGAAAGTTTAGCACCTGTTGAAGTATATTCTGGTTTTTCAGCATATTCTACAATTGAAGGAGATACATCTACAATTAAATTTACAGATTTAATAAGTATAATGTATATGTTTTTTGTGTATTTCTATGATAAAGATGCTTGTAAGCAAATTCCTTATTATGAATATATGAGAAATATTGGAGTGTTTGGTATTTGTTTGTATTTTATATTTAGAGGAAGTCCTATATTTTCAGGGCGATTGGCTGCTATATATTTAGTGTTTATGGTAATGGTAATCCCTAATATAATTGCAGCAATAAAAAATTTACAATTAAGAAGAGGTTTACACTTTATTGTTATCGCGTATGTTGTATTCTATTGTATTGTATATACAGTAATGCAAGGGCAGAGAGCAGGTTTTACGATTGAGCATTATAGAAATTATTTGTGGTAGATTTAGTATAATGGATAAAATAGAAATCATATTAAATAGTATAGGGATATCGATTTTTTATATAAAACTCAGTATGAGTTTTATATTGTCTTTTTTGATATGTTTTGTATCAATACCTACAATTATTAAAATATCCCGAAGGAAAAACTTAATGGATGAACCTGGGGATAGGAGTTCACATCTTAGAAAGATACCGAATTTAGGAGGAGTAGCTTTGTTTCTTTCAATAGCTGTATGTGCTTCTGTTTTTGCATACGAACTTTTTGATTTGTACAAATTTTTATTTGCATCCTTGGTGATACTCCTCTATATTGGGGTGATGGATGATATAATGGTTCTAAGAGCATATAAAAAACTCTTAGTACAGGTTATCGTTTCTGTACTAATTGTTATTGGCTCAGATGTTCGGATACGGAGTCTGTTCGGTGTTTTTGGAGTTTATGAATTGAATTATTTTTTAAGTGTTGTTTTTAGTGTCATTACCTTTATTATTCTTATAAATGCTTTTAATTTAATAGATGGCATAGATGGATTAGCGGGTGCTTATTCTGTTCTCTGTAGTTTATTCTTTGGTGTGAGTTATTACAGATTAGGGGTATATAATTATCCATTAGTGATATTGTCAGTTATCATTATCGGAGCTGTATTGGCATTTTTATATTATAATTTATCGCCATACAGGAGTATCAGGATTTTTATGGGAGATACGGGCTCAATGATTTTAGGTTTTTTACTCGCGTTTACTGCTATATGCTTTATTGATATTTTTATTGATAAGGACATACGATATTTACCTCGTTATCATCTTAATTCAGCCCCAGTGGTAGCTGTTGCTATTCTTATTTTGCCGATTATTGATACCTTAAATGTGATTATTATTCGATTATCTCAAAAAAAATCTCCATTTGAAGCAGATAAAAACCATATTCATCACAGGTTATTGGCTTTGGGGATTAGTCATAGAAGAGCGACATTTTACATCATATCCTACTATTGTTTTATAGTAGGCATAACCTATTGGCTCAGACATTTGGAAAATAATTTACTTTTATCCATTATCGTGATATTGGGCTTTATTGGGGCTTATATACCTGTATGGCTTTTGAAATTAAAGAAATGATAAAATAATTATATTTTTGCAAAATAAATTTTAACTGATGAATATAAAACATCTACTATTTTACACTTTTATACTCACTGTACTTACTTCTTGTATAACGACTAAGGATATAAAATATCTTCAGCCTAATGAAAATTTGGTAATCAATGAAGAAGGTCTTGTTCCGTACAATATACAGGAGTATAGAGTTACTAAAAATGATATTTTTAATCTCAATATTGTCACCACCTCAAAGGGAGATGCAGCACAGTTTTATTCTATGTTTAATACTTCGGGAGGGATAAATTCTGGGAATAGTGTAAATCAGGTTTATAACAATAATAACGCAAATGATAATGTTAGATTTTACTTTAATGGGATAAAAGTAGATTCTAATGGTGAGATTTATATACTTGGTATAGGCTATTTAAAGGCTGAAGGAAGAACCATTGAAGATATTAGAAATGAAATTCAGCAAAAGGTAAATGAAAACTTTTTAAAAGATAAGACGGATGTTCGTTTAAATCTTGATGGGATAACTTATTATGTATTAGGAGATATTGAGACAGTAGGTGTTTCAGGTAAAAAGACAGCTTATACACAAACACTTAGTATTACAGAAGCACTTTCTCTTGATGGAGGGCTTAATAGAACGGTGGATAAAAAGGATGTCATTATCCATAGAAGGTATCCTGAAGGAATTAAAATTGTTAAACTGGATCTTACACGAGAGGATGTTATGAACTCTCCATACTATTGGATTCAAAATGGAGATATGATATATCTCAATACTCGTAAGAAAAGCCTTAATGGCTTTGGTAAAGACCCTCTTAATACTTTGACGACTGGTGTTACTTTGCTTACTACAGCATTATCTGTTTATTTATTAATTTCCAGACTTTAAGATTATATGATTCCCAATAAAGAAACGAATAAGAAAGGAAATAATGAAAATGCCAGCCAGGAGAGTATAGCTTCTTTTTCCTTATTTGATGCTGGTCTTTTCATTCAGAAACTTATTAGAAATTGGTATTGGTTTGTTTTTATGTTTGGGGTAGGTTATGTTATTGCCTATGTATATAGCCGATACTTTACTCAGAGGATATATGAGTCTAATCTGTCGCTGAGTATGTCCAGTAATGCAACCAGCTATTTTACACCAAATCAATCCATCAACTTTATTTGGGATCAGCGCTCAAATAGTGATGGCTTGTTCTTAAAGAAGATGATTCTTTCCCGCTCACACAATGAGTATTTGGTAAAGAAATTAGATTTGTTTGTTAATTATTCTACCAAAGGGGTGATTAAGGAAACCTATTTAGACAAGTATGATTCTCCTGTTTTTATAGAAATAGATCGGGACTATCCTCAGCAGATTAATTTCCCTATTACTCTTTTACCAAAGGGGAATGATCAGTATGAAGTAACTTTTCCAGAGGAAGGCTTTAGCAATTATCTCTATAATTATAAGAATGAGACTTTTGTTTCTGTACCAGAATATCCTGTTCCCCAAAATAAATTAATCAAAGTAGGTCAGTGGTATACAGCTCCGAACTTTAAGTTTAAGTTGGTAAAGAATCCTGTAACACCAGCCATCGGTGTAGATAATATCATTATTAAGCTAAGCTCGGTTAATGCAGCGGTACAATCTATCATTGCAACTACTTCTGTAAAGTTTGATGAAGAGCTAAACAGTGTTATTATTATTTCAAAGAGAGGATATAATTTAAATGGGACAGTTCAGTTTCTCAATACTACAGTAGAAGAGCTTATAAAGAAGAGGCTGGAAGATAGAAATACGGTAGACCAAAATACCGTAAAGTATCTTACAGTGAATTTAGAGCGTGTTAAGAAACAATTAGATTCTGCAGCTACTAAACTCAATGATATTAAGCTGAAAGAAGGTATTTTTAATCTTGAAGAAGGAGATACAAGAATTTGGGGTAGCATTACAGACCTTGAAAAGAAAAAAGTAGATATTCAGGATAAAATAAAAACACTTAATAATATTAAGAGAACCTTGATGTCTTCTAGTCTTGATAATCTGATAAGCCTTAGGTCTGCGGGAATAGATGATAGTTCGTTTTCTACCACAGTAAGTGAGCTAAAACTCCTCTACATTAAAAAGAGGGAGATGGAGTCTATATATACTCCACAATCTGAGGCTATGAAAGAGATTAATCGCCAGATTAATGATATAAAGCTCGGTTCTCAGGCTAATCTCCAAAGTTATTACGATGATTTTTATAAGGAGCTGAATGAAATTAATCAGAAGATAAGTCAGGCAGAAAATTCTTTGGTCAATCTTCCAGAAGGGCAGAGGCGCTATTTTGATGTTAAAAGGGGATATGATATTATAGAAAATACTTATAGTCTTCTCCTTACAAAGCAGGCAGAGAGCAAGATGAGAGTAGCTACAAATCGTTCAGATTTAAATATAATAGACCCAGCTAAAAACCTGGATCAAGGTCCAGTAGCTCCTAATATTTCCAATATCAAGAATATCATTATTGGGGTATTGCTCCTTATTCCTCTTCTTATCATTGTACTTAGAACATTGTTAGACAATAGAGTTATTAATATAAAAGAAGTGCTCAGAGTTACCAAAATTCCATTGCTTGGTGTTATTGGTAAGAGTTCTCACGAGAATAATCTTACGGTATTGGAACAGCCTAAATCTTCTGTTTCCGAGGCATTCCGAGGACTAAGAGCCAATTTAAGATTCCTTGCAGGTGAAGATGGCAGAGCTAAAGTAATATTGGTAACATCTTCTATTAGTGGAGAGGGTAAGACTTATACGGCTATTAATATTGCATCTGTACTGGGACTTAGTGGGAAAAAGACTATTTTGCTCGGTATGGATTTAAGGAAGCCGAAAATATTTGGTGATTTTAAGATCGATAATCGCTATGGGCTTTCCAATTACCTCACGGGAGAAGTGGGTATGGGAGATATTATCAATAAAACTGAGATTTCGTCTTTAGATGTTATTACTTCTGGACCTATTCCGCCCAATCCTTCCGAGCTATTGATGAGCCAGAAGAATATTGATTTCATTCAAGGATTAAGGGAGCATTATGATTTTATTATTATAGACTCTCCCCCTGTTGGTCTTGTGGCAGATTCATTCGAATTAATGAAATATACCGATGCTAATATCTATGTTGTTCGTCACGAATATACAGAGAAGTATATGCTCAAAATGATTACTGAAAAGTATGCGAAGCACGAAATACAACATCTTGGTTTGGTATATAATGATTATCAAGTGAAGCAGGGCTATGGCTATGGTTACGGCTATGGTTATGGTTACGGCTATGGCTATTTTGATGAAGATGCAAATTATAAAGAGCCTACTCTTATTAGGCTGAGAAATAAGATAAAATCAATACTACGGAAGTAGATTGTAAAAAAGTCCTTTAAAATTTCTAAAGGACTTTTTTATTAAACAGTATTTCTATTATTAGTTGAGAGAAATAGAACTCGGTTTTAGAATAAAAATCAGCAAAAGGCGTTTAGATTTAAATTTATGGGTTTTTATTGGCTTTTAACTAAGTATTATGAATTTCACTAAGGTAAAAATGTTTTATATTTGCACAAACTTTGGAAAAGTGTCTATCAGACCGATGTTTAGTAAAATAGTACTTGCTGTAATGGCAACTTTTTTTAGCTTTCTCTCTTTCGGGCAGCGCCACGAAATCGGTTTGAAATTGGGGCTAAGTAGTGTGGTAGGAGATATTGGGCAGGATAATTATCAGTTAAATGCACCTGTATTCAGTAAAATTTCCAGTTATGGAGTCCCTTTCCATATAGAAGCAATGTATAGGATGAACTTTAACCCTTATCAAACACTAAGAATAGATGCAGGGTATTTTCAGGTTCAGTTTGATGATGAATATGCAGATGAAGCCTACCGAAACAAACGCAGAAAAGGCAATTCTAATAATGGAGGAAATCTTGATGTGGTTTTTGAATACAACTTTTTCCCGGTAAATAATGAGCAAAGCTCTATGCTGAGCCCTTATATCTTTGGTGGTATAGGAGGGCTTGTTACCAATACTCCTTATCTTAGGATTAAGGATAAATCTCAAGGAGCAGCAGCAGCTTCGCCAGATTTTGAAATCTATGAAACCAGAAAAGGAAAATTCATAATGTCTATACCTTTTGGTGTAGGGATTAAATATAAGTTTCACTATAACTGGGCTGCTTCTGCAGAAGTGAAATTCCGACCAACTTTCTCAGATGGAATAGATTATAGTACTTTAAGCAGAAAAGATGTAGGCACAGTTTTTAATAATGAACTGAGAAAAAAAAATCCTAAGGTTTATGATGAAGCTATTGATAAGGAAGTAGAAAAATATATGAAAGACAGAAATATAGGAAATACAAATTCTAATGACTGGTTAAATAGCGTAATGATAGGGCTTAGCTACTCCTTTGGCAGACCGCCGTGCTATTGTGATTAATGGATAATGTTTCAATGAAGTACAGGAATGAAATCATATAAAGAAATTATAAACCCTGAAAAACTCCCACAGCATGTTGCTATTATTATGGATGGTAATGGCCGATGGGCAAAGTCCCGCGGCGAAGAGCGTACTTATGGTCATCGCAATGCGATAGATGCTGTGAGGAATGCTATTAATGCTTGTAATGAAGTTAATATCCCTTATCTTACACTCTATACTTTTTCATCCGAAAACTGGAATCGTCCAGATGATGAGGTCAGTACTTTGATGAGCCTTCTCTCAGAGACCCTTCTTACCGAGGCAGATGAAATTTTTACAAAAGGGCTTAGAATGCATATGATAGGAGATATTTCCCGGCTTCCAGAATTAGTGAGAGAGCAGCTTTTAAATGTGATAGACCTTACTAAGAATAATACAAAAGGCAATCTTATTCTCGCGCTTAACTATGGCTCCCAAAGGGAAATTTTAAAAGCAGTAAAAGAGATTTCGCAGGAAGTAAAAGACGGTCAGCTACAAATAGAAGATATAACAGAAGCCGTTTTTGAGAAGCATCTTTATACAAAAGATTTTCCACCAGTAGATTTAATGATACGAACCAGTGGAGAAGTTAGGATAAGTAATTTCTTGCTTTGGCAGTTGGCTTATGCAGAACTTCAATTTTTGGATGTCTTATGGCCAGATTTTTCCAAAGAAGATTTTTTTAAATGTATTGTAGACTACCAGAAAACAGAGAGACGATACGGAAAAACAAGTGAGCAGATAGCTCTTAGTAATTAATATTTAAATTGATAGAAAATTTATAGTTTAAAGAGAAAGCTGAAAAGTCTAAGACCAACAGCAGACAGCAAATAATAAATAATGAAACTGAAATTCATACCGATTGTAATGTTTGTAGCTACCGCTCATTTCTATGGGCAGGTTACTCAGCAGCAAAAAGATACTCAAACAGCAGAGACCTCTGCATATACTGATAATCAGAGAGAGGTTTATTACCTGAAAGATATTGTAATTGATGGAGTGAAAAAGTATTCTCCAGCTCAAATCTTGCGTTTTACAGGTCTTAACAAAAACGAACAGATAGAAATTCCTGGGTTAAAAATCAGCAATGCAATAAAAAAACTTTGGGATACAGATAATTTCTCAGAGGTAGAGGTTTATGTTCTCAGTGTAGAAGGCGATCAGGTTATTCTTCGTTTCAATCTTCAGGATTTAAAAGAGCTGGGAGAGGTAGATGTTATAGGGAAAGGTATTGGTAAATCCAAAAAGGAGAAAATTATTAAGGATAATGATTTAAAGCCAGGAAAGAAAGTTACCAATAACTTGATTTCAACCCTTAAAACAAAAATTCCACAGGAATATATTAATAAAGGCTTTGCCGATGCAAGCGTGAGGATTACAGACAAACCTAATGCTGCTAATGAAAGTATGGTAGATTGGACGATAGAAGTAGATAAAGGCAAGCGTATAAAAGTAGCTAAAATAACTTTTGACGGTAATCAAGCGATTTCTTCTAAAAAATTGAGAAAAAAGGGCTTTAAAAATACCAAACAAAAGAGATTTGGTATTGGTGGAATCTTCAAACCATCCAAGTTTATAAAAGATAAGTACGAGGAAGATAAAAAGTCTTTAATCTCCTATTATCAGTCTCTTGGGTATAGAGATGCGAGGATTATTTCAGACTCCGTATGGAGAATGCCAAAGAAAGATTATCAAATCAATATCAAACTTAATGAAGGTAAGAAGTACTATATCGGAGATATCAGCTTCTTAGGAAATACAACCTATTCTACTGAGGTTCTTCAAAAGATTTTAGGTTATAAAAAAGGAGATATATACGATGCTGTAGGCTTTAATAAAAAAGTAGGTGAAGATGGCGGTAAGGAAGACGACTCTGATTTAAAGTCGCTTTATCTTAATAATGGTTTTCTTTTCTCAAATGTAACTCCAGTCGAGAAATCCGTTTCTGGAGATTCCATCAATTTAGAAATAAGAATTAATGAAGGTGAAAAAGCCAGCTGGAATAAAGTCTCCTGGTCAGGAAATACCGTTACTCACGACCATGTAGTGCTCCGCTCTCTTTATACTCGTCCAGGGGATTTATTCTCAAAGTCTGATATTAAAAGAACCTATTATACTTTGGCTGGTAGTCAGTTCTTCGACCCTCAGCAGCTCAATCAGCAAGTAACCCCTAATCCGCAAAGCAATACTGTGGATATTCACTGGACGCTTGCAGAGAAAGCCTCTTCACAGATTCAGCTTCAGGCGGGCTATGGTGGCAGCACCTTTATTGGAACTTTGGGGCTTACCTTTAATAACTTCTCACTGAGAAATTTCTTGAGATTAAAGAAATTTAATCCCGTTCCTCAAGGTGATGGTCAGGTATTCTCTGTTACAGCTCAGGTAGGGCAGTTCTTCCAGAATTATGCGATTTCTTTTGTAGAGCCTTGGCTCTTTGGTAAGCGCCCTTCGGCTTTATCGTTTGGTACCAACTATTCCCGTGTAAAGGCTTATGTGGATAATTATGGTACCGTAGGAAATCTTAATATATTCTCTGCAAGTACAGGGCTTAATAGACAGCTCAACTGGCCAGACAACTGGTTCTCTCTCTATACGGGCATCCAGTATCAGAGGTATCAGTTTGATAACTACCCTTTCCAGTTTGGTTCTACTACCGAGAATTATGGCTCTGCTAATAACTTCTCATTCAATATTGGGCTCAGTAGAAATTCCGCAGGACTTGACCCTATATTCCCTACCCAGGGGTCTAATATAGAGGCGAGTGTTAAATTCACCCCACCATATTCTTTGTTTAGCAATAAAGATTATGATAAGATGACGCCTACCGAGAAATACAACTGGATGGAGTTCTATAAAGTAAAATTAAAAGCAGAAACATATAATACCGTAGTAGGAAAACTCGTTTTAAGAAGTACTGCTGAAATGGGCTTTATGGATGGATATACAAAAAAACTCGGTGCTCCACCATTTGAGAGATTCTATATGGGAGGTACAGGGCTTTTCAATGGACGATATGACGGCCGCGAGCTCATCCCGCTTAGAGGTTATGAAAACGCTTCTACTACAGGCTATGCGATGGGTACCAGAGGTTCTACCGATATCACTCCTTATGGTGGGGGTACTATCTATAATAGATTTGCTCTGGAGCTCCGCTACCCTATCTCTCTTAACCAAACGGCAAAAATATATGCGCTTTCCTTCTTAGAAGGAGGTAATGTATGGAATACTTGGGGGCAGTATAACCCTTTCCAATTAAAGCGTTCCGTAGGCTTTGGTATTCGCGTATATATGGGCATATTTGGGCTTATCGGTTTTGATTTTGCTTATGGTTTTGATAAACCCCTCGGAGGTACTCAGCCAGCAGGATGGCAAACCCACTTCCTAATGGGACAAACATTGTAATTAAATAAATTATATATGAAAAATTTGAGATTCTTATTAATTTTTGCTTTTTTTGCATCTACATTGGCTTTCGGGCAGAAGATAGGCGTCGTAGATACTAACTATATCTTGAGCAAAATGCCACAGTATAAGGAAGCAGAAGGGCGTCTGAACAGCTTAATTCAGTCTTGGGAAAATGAGCTTCAAACCTTACAGAAGGAATATGATGACAAGAAAGCGGCTTTTGAAAATGAAAAAATATTACTCGTAGGAGAGCATCTAAAAGAACGAGAGAAAGAAGTTCAAGAGCTTGAAAGTAAAGTAAAAGATTTTATAAAAACAAGATTTGGAACCAATGGCGAAATGAGCAGTATGCGCTCTAAATTTACTCAACCTTTCCAGGATCAGATTTGGAATGCTATAAAGATAGTGGTAGAGAAAAACAATTTAGGCGTGGTTTTGGATAAGAGTAATAACATCAGTGTTCTTTATCTTGACAAGAGGTATGATTATACCGATAAAGTTTTGGATGTCCTCTTGAAGAGAAATGCAAAGCCTGAGAAAGCAAAAAAGGAAACAAAAACAACGATTAAGAAAAAGTAATTAATTTAAAATTTTAATACATTATTATATTATGAAACAACTAAGCGTATTATTCTCTGCAGTAGCTCTATTCATCGCTTCATCTGCAGTAAAAGCCCAGAAAGTAGCACATCTCGATGTAAATGCTGTTCTTAGCCTGATGCCAGAAAAGAAAAAAGCAGATGAAAAATTAGAGGCTTTTTCTAAAGCTAAAGGTGCAGAAATCGAAAAGCAAGCTCAGGCTTGGCAGGCAGAAGTTGCGAAATATCAGCAAGGGGCTGCTAAGCTGACCGAAGCTCAGAGAAAAGCAAAAGAAGAAGAGCTTACGAAAAAGCAACAAAACATCCAAGGGATGCAACAAGCTGCTCAAAAGGATTTAGCTGAAAAATCAGAAGCAGAATATGCTCCGATTGAAAAGAAATTCCAAGAAGCAGTAAACAAAGTTGCAAAAGCAAACGGATGGGATTATATTCTCGATGGAAACTCATCTCTTTTCATCTATAAAGCAGGACCAGATGCTACTGCAGCAGTGAAAAAGGAACTTGGACTTTAATTTTTCATTTTGAAAATATATTTAAGGTTGCCACTATCTTTAAGATGGTGGTTTTTTATTAATGGGGTTATGTTGAGAATGAAGCTTCTCATTAAGACTGCTTGAGGGCTTCTATCTCATCACGGATTTGTGCAGCAGTGATGAAGTCAAGATTTTTAGCTGCGGTTTCCATTTCTTTTTGCTTTTTAGCTATGATTTTTTCTACTTCCTCTGGGCTGAAATTATTTTTAGTTTCAATTGCTTTTTTCAGAATTTGTTTTTGGGTATAGGTTTCGCTTGGGAAATCTTTGGTACGCCCTACGAGTGCTTCCGAAATCTTTTTGTTGAGCTGCTTTGGCACTATATTGTGCTCTTCGTTATACTTTTGTTGTTTTTCTCTGCGGTAGTTGGTTTCATCTATAGTAATGCGCATAGAGTCTGTCATCCTGTCTGCATACATAATCGCTTTACCATGAATATTTCTCGCAGCACGCCCTACGGTCTGAATCATTGAGCGGCGAGAGCGGAGGAAGCCTTCTTTATCGGCATCCAATATGGCGACGAGGGATACTTCAGGGAGGTCAAGTCCTTCGCGGAGGAGGTTTACCCCCACTAAAACATCAAAGAGCCCAAGTCTGAGATCTTGCATAATTTGTATTCGCTCCAGAGTTTCCACATCAGAGTGAATGTATCTAGTTCTAATGCCTACTTTGGTGAAGTATTTCGTGAGTTCCTCTGCCATTTTCTTAGTAAGTGTAGTTACCAGCACCCGCTCATCTTCTTCGGCTCTTTTCTGTATTTCTTCTATGAGGTCATCTATTTGATTATGGGTAGGCCTTACTTCTATAACTGGGTCTAGCAAGCCTGTGGGGCGGATGATTTGCTCAATATACTCACCCTCTGTTTTGTTGAGCTCATAGTCAGCAGGAGTGGCAGAAACATAAACCACCTGATTTTGCATAGCTTCAAACTCATCAAATTTTAATGGGCGATTATCCAGTGCGGCAGGCAATCGGAAACCATATTCTACAAGAGATTCTTTTCTGCTTCTGTCTCCTCCATACATTGCGTGTACTTGGGGTATGGTTACATGGCTTTCGTCGATGACCATCAGATAATCATCAGGGAAATAATCAAGCAGACAGAAGGGACGGGAGTTGGGCTCGCGGCGGTCAAAGTATCGGGAGTAGTTTTCTATACCTGAGCAGTATCCTAGTTCTTTGATCATCTCTAAGTCGAGCTCGGTTCGCTCTTTCAGCCTCTTGGCTTCTAAGGGTTTTTCTATACTGCTGAAGAAATCTACTTGTTTTACGAGGTCATCTTGAATATTTCTGACCGCCTCAGCTATGGTTTCCTTTGATGATACGAATAGATTGGCGGGATAGATTCTGATTTGATCAAAATGAGAAGTTACATTCCCCGATGCAGGGTCAAAGGTTTGGATTTTCTCTATTTCATCTCCGAAGAACTGTACCCTTACAGCATTGTCTGCATAGGCAGGGAAGATATCTACCACATCTCCCTTTATACGAAAGGTACCTCTTTGAAATTCATTTACTGATCTTGAATAAAGAGCATCAACAAGTCGATGTAAAAGATGAGTTCGCGTAATTTTATCTCCGAGGGATATTTCTACCAGTGACTTATGAAATTCTGTAGGGTTCCCAATGCCATAAATACAAGATACAGATGCCACGATGAGAACATCTCTTCTACCAGAGAGGAGGCTTGCCGTAGCGGAGAGTCTTAGTTTCTCTACTTCTTCATTTATACTTAAGTCTTTCTCTATATAGGTGCCTGTGGAAGCGATATACGCCTCTGGCTGATAATAATCATAATAGGAAACGAAGTATTCCACTGCATTCTCAGGGAAAAACTCCTTAAACTCCATAAAGAGCTGTGCTGCGAGGGTTTTATTATGAGCCAGAACAAGGGTAGGCTTTTGTATGTTCTGAACCAGATTGGCGATGGTAAAGGTTTTCCCAGAGCCCGTAACTCCGAGTAGGGTTTGGTATTTCTCGCCTCTTTCTATGCCTTCGGTGAGTTTTTTTATGGCTTGAGGCTGGTCGCCCGTTGGTTGATATTCGGATTTTAAATGGAATTTCATAGCTGCAAAATTAGTCTTTTTTATGCTGAGAAATCCTTTTTTATCTTTGTGAAAAGTTTTAGGAAAATGTCTCAGAAATTTCAAGAATTAATAGAATCTGACCGCCCAGTACTTATAGATTTCTTTGCTAGTTGGTGCCAGCCGTGCAAGGTGCAGTCGTCCGTCCTCAATTCTGTAAAAGAACTCGTAGGTGCAGCAGCGAGGATTGTAAAGATAGATATTGACCAGTATCCTAATATCGCTAATGAAAACGGTGTGCGTTCTGTGCCCACTCTTATGCTCTATAAGAAAGGCGAGCTCCTCTGGAGAGGCAGCGGAGTATATGATGTAAATACCCTAACTAATCTTATACATCAATATTCTGATGATGATAATGAATAGCAAGAGCTGTTAAAAAATATTAAAGGATTTTAATTATTTGTATCGCTATATAGGGGATTATAAGGGTGATTTTTTTAACAACCTCAGTGTTCGCGTTAAAATTTGTTAAAAATCCTTTGTCGGAAACCAATATTTCTATGTCTGAGAGGTGCTTTGGCTAAATTTGTCCCATTATTTAATTAAAAAAGCACTCAAAACCCAAAATAAAAATTAGAATGAAAAAGAGTTTTTTAGTATATATAGTAGCATTGGTATCTGTATTAACTTTGGAGTCGTGTGTATCTAATTATGTAGTATCTACTCCTATCCCTTACAAACAAAACACTAAACTTGCTACTATCCCTAACAAGAGTTTAAATTTTGCTAAACAATCTCTTAATAACAGAAACTCCCTTGATGCTGTTCTTGCAAGCATTGATAAAGTAGAAAAATCCCTCGAAGAATCTAAACTTCACGAATACAATACTAAAATAAACGCTCTCTTAGCCGAAGCAGAATCTTACCTTGGTACGCCTTACAGATTTGGAGGGATGAGCAGAAGAGGAATAGACTGCTCTGGTTTCGTTCTTTCTGTTTTTGGTGCTGCTATGGGAATTCACCTTCCGAGAATCGCCGCTTCACAGGCGGGAGAGGGAGAGAGTGTAAACAAAGACGAACTCAAAAAAGGAGACCTCGTGTTCTTCTCTCAAGGAAGAAGGATTTCACATGTAGGTATCGTTCATAATGTATCTGAAGAGGGGGTGGTAACTTTCATCCACGCATCTTCATCCAAAGGAGTGTCTTATGCTACCCTAAGCGATAAGTATTGGAGCCCAAGATTCAGATTTGCAAAGAGGATAGTAGATGAGAACAATGTTTTTGATATTACTCATCCAGCAACTGATACCTATGCACAGAATTAATCAATTGCTTTCATATAGTTTTTAAGATCTGCTTCCTTAGGAGGCAGATTTTTATTTATATGAGAATCTGGAAATCATCAGCATCATTTAGAAAACCGTACTTTTCTCTAAATGCTTTGAGCTTTTGCAGGTCAATTTCAGCGATGACTTGGCTTCCTTCTTTTCGAGACACAATACTCCCATCGGCAAAGAAACAGTTTGAGCTCTCTTCGTAGTAGAGGTTGTTACCATCGGTTCCAATTCTATTGAGCCCAAAGACATACGAAAGGTTTTCTATTGCTCGTGCTTTTAGAAGGGAGTGCCACGCATTTATTCTTGCCTGTGGCCAGTTGGCTACATAGAGGATTACATCATAGTCTCCCTTATTTCGCGAGAATACAGGAAATCTCAAATCATAGCACACCAAGAGCAGAAATCTCACACCGAGATATTCTACAATCATTCTGTCTTTCCCTTTAGAGTAGATTTTATCCTCACCCGAATAGCTGAATAAATGCCTCTTATCATAGAATAAATACGCTCCATTAGGATAGATGAAATAAAATCGGTTATAAAACAGCCCTCTTTCGGCTACTGAAACACTCCCTGCTATGGCGATATTTCGTGCTTTGGCAAGGGATTGCATCCAGTGGAGGGTTTCGTTTTTATTATCAGCTATATCTTCTACTTGCATACAAAAGCCTGTGGAGAACATCTCGGGGAGTAGGACTAAATCTGTCTCAATACCCTTAAGTTCTCTCTCTATCTTTCGGAAATTTGCCCCTGGCTCTTTCCAGATAATATCCATAGTAAGCCCTGTTATTCTCATTTTTTTTCCTTGTTGATGATAGCAAATATAGCCTTTTAAATCAGCCTCAATAAAATATCCACTCCTTCACATCTTTCAAGAAGACCAAGAGAGGAGATATTAATACTTTTCCTAAGAACTGTTTATTTTATAAAGTAGCTGAGGGCGATTACGGTACCTAGATGACTTCCTTCGTGTGATACATTAAATTCAATAGCGTCTTCTGCATTGTGAAGCGGAAAATTAATACCCGTTACATAATCGGTATAGCCCTTAAAAAGTCCATTTTTATAATCTACCTCCATTTTTTCCTGCGTACTTATCATCAGCTCCTTGATGAGTTCTATCTCTTCCAAGCTCGGGATACTTTCATCGGGAGCTGTACCCTTGCGATATTTTGCAATAAAATCCTCATCCACATACATTGACAGTCCGCTATTGAAATAGCAATACAATTGCTGGGTAACAATGATATGTCCCGCATTCCAAAGCAAATTGTTCTTAAACCCCGTTGGGATGAGGGCCAATTGCTCTGGGCTATACTTACTGAAAAACTGCAAATGTCGTTCTCTTAAGCATCTGTGCAGTTTAAAAATAGAATCGTTTAGCATTTTTTTAGTTTTTAATGGTTAAATACCTAATTTTTTCTTTAATTCCTCTAAAAGATAAGCTTTTAGTTTGGAACTTCTTAGTTTTTTTCAGATACTACAAATATAGAAATTTTATCACCTTCTTTCTTTGGAAAAGTTGGAATAAAATAACAGAGTAAAAGAATAAACAGAGATGATATCTTTTTCAGAAAGGTGAAAAACAAATATTGGGGGCTTTGCCCCCAATATTCCTATTAAATTTATTATAAATTAAAATTTATACCCTACACCTACCATAAACAGGCTTGGGCGAGCATCGTATTGTACTTCGTATTCTTGTCCGCTTACGACATGTTTATTAATAAAGTTTCTCTGGTCGTTAGAGAAGGCTCCTTCATAGCGAGCATTGATGATGAAGTCGCTCAACTGTACCTGTGCACCAAATTGATAACCTACGGTAAAGTCTTTGGTAGCATGCTCTTTGAAGTTTTGGTAAGACTCTTTCGTACTGAGGTTATAGCTTGCTACAGGTCCTAAAAAGAGACTCGCAGTATCTCCCAAAAGTTTATAACCTACAAGTACTGGGACATCTATACGGTTGCTTTTCGCTTTTAGAGAAGTCTTCGTATTTTCGTCTGTAAATTCATTCTTGAAAGACGTGAAATAGAGCTCTGGCATTACATAAAATGCTCCAGGAAGATCTACTTTCGCTGAAACGCCGACATTGTAGCCTACAGAGTTAGAGCCTTTCTTATCGTAGGCTTTAAGCCCTGCATCTTTTAGAGATTTCCAAGAACCAGAGCTTGTTGGGAAGAGCAAGTGTGCTTTTCCTGCAAATGATACCTGCGCACTGACTAATGCTGATAGTCCTATGAGTGCTGTGCTAATTAATTTTGTCATCTTTTTTAGTTTTAATGTTTTCTAATGTCTTGTTGTTTTTTATCAAATAATCTCGTAGTTCTTTGAAGATATCAGAAGAATAAACGAAATCTATTAAGTGTTTATTGTCTGCATTGATGAGAATGTCCTTATTCCCTTCCCATTCTTTTACCCCGAGACGGAGATATACAATTTTCTCGCCAATCGTCATCACCGAGTTCATATCGTGGGTATTGATAATGGTTGTGGTGTTATATTCCTTTGTGATTTCAGAGAGTAAATCATCAATTACCTTTGAGGTATAAGGGTCTAATCCAGAATTGGGTTCATCACAAAAGAGATACTTGGGATTATTCACAATGGCACGGGCTATTGCTACCCTTTTTTGCATCCCTCCAGATATTTCTGCCGGGAATTTTTTTCCAGCATTCACCAGCTGTACCTGCCCCATTACTTCCTTCACTCGCTTTTTCTTTTCTGTAAAAGTAAGATTGGTAAACATATCGAGTGGGAACATAATATTGTCCCGAACCGTCAGCGAGTCAAACAGCGCACTCCCCTGAAATACCGTCCCAATCTCTGAGCGGAGAATCTGCTTCTGCTTAGGCGTCATTTTAGAAATATCCCTACCATCAAACAAGATAGTCCCACTCGTGGGCTCATAGACATTGAGCAGGGACTTTAAAAAAACCGTCTTCCCCGAGCCACTTTGCCCAATAATAAGATTGATTTTACCTGTATCAAATGTAGTAGAAACGCCTTTCAGGATTTCCGCGCTATCAAAACTCTTCCTTAAATCTTGTACTTCAATCATTGCTTAGCTTAAAATCATTTGTGTTAATAACAGCTCTGAAATAATGATGAAAACCATCGTCCAAACCACTGCCTGAGTACTTGCTCTACCTACCTCAAGCGAGCCACCTTTTACCGTATAGCCAAAATAGGCAGGCACCGTAGCGATAATAAAGGCAAACACTACCGTTTTAATAAAAGCATAATAAGTAAATAGGTTTGGCATATACATTTGTATCCCTGTGATGTACTCGGCATCCGTCCAGTTGCCTGTAAGCACGCCAGCGATATAACCACCGCCTATACCCACTACAATACTTATCGCAATAAGCACAGGATTAAAGATAATACTCGCAATAATCTTCGGGAGGATTAAGTAATTGGATGAATTTACCCCCATAATATCCAAAGCGTCTATCTGCTCCGAAACCCTCATTGTACCAATACTTGAAGCAATGTATGAACCCACTTTACCCGCCAAAACAAGACTGATAATCGTGGGAGAGAATTCTAAAATAAGCACTGCCTTAGTTGCATAGCCCACAAATGCCGGTGGGATGGGAAATGGAGATGCATCAAAATTGTTAAACATCTGAATGGCTACTACTGCCCCTACGAATATGGAAGTAAATACGACCAAACCGAATGAATTTACACCAAGGTCGTTGATTTCCCGCATTAGGACTTTTGCAAAAACTGCCCTTTTCTGTGGTACTTTTAGGCTCTTGCCCATTACGATGAGGTACTCACCCAAGGCGGTTAGGAATTTTCTAATCATTCCGCGAAGGTAATATATTTTTTTTATCCGCTTCAGAATATTTAATCTATAAACTTTTGTTTCTATATTAAGAAATAGTAGTAATTTTGCCCGTCTCTATTAGACATAGGAAGTAAAAGCCAATGGATAAAAAAAATCGCCTTGAACGCCTGTTTAACCTCTTTCTGAAATCATTCTTTCAGGGCTTGCTTCTTATTGCACCTTTGGGGCTTACCATCTTTGTGGTTTTATATATAGTAACTTCCGTAGATGGGCTTATTCCCTCCATCGGAGAGCGATTTCCAGGACTTGTTTTTTTCATTACGATTATAATAACCGCCATTTTGGGTTATCTGGTGAATAGATTTGTCTTAGGGCAGTTTATTTTTAATTGGATAGACCAGCTTTTAGAGAGAACGCCAGGTGTAAAGCATATTTATACCCCAACAAAAGATGTAATGTCTTCTTTTGTGGGAGATAAGAAAAAGTTTAAAGATCCTGTTTGGGTAAAGACCAGCGAAAACCCCGAAATCTGGAGGATAGGTTTCCTTACTCAGAAAGATATGCCCATAATGGGTAAGGAAGGGCTTGTAGCGGTATATCTTCCGCATTCTTATGCCATCTCGGGCTGGGTTATCATTACCGAAATTGCAAATGTAAAACCTGTAGAGGGTATGGATGCCGCTTCTGCAATGAAATTTGCCGTAAGTGGCGGTGTAGCGGGCTTTGGAGGTGCTAATCATTAGAATTATTTTATTTTTATATATTTGAAAACTTAAACAATCATATTTATGGACATTAAAGACATACAGAATCTCATTAAGTTTGTATCTAAGGCAGAAGTTTCTGAGGTAAAGTACAAAACAAAAGATTTTGAAATCACCATTAAAACCCCTCTTGCAGGAAGTGAAGTGAATTATATTCCACAGGCACCCGTTTATCAATCTCAGATAGCCCCTGTTGTGCCAGCAGCTCCTGTTCAGGCAGCTGTACCAGTAGCAGAGCAAGCATCTTCTGAATCTGATGATAGCAATTACATCACCATCAAAGCTCCTATGATTGGTACTTTTTACAGAAGACCAGCACCAGATAAAGAGGTTTTTGTGGGAGTAGGAGATGAGGTTTCTGTTGGTAAAGTTGTCTGTGTAATTGAGGCAATGAAGCTCTTTAACCAAATAGAATCTGAGGTAAGCGGTAAAATTGTAAAAGTATTGGTAGATGATGCTACACCAGTAGAATACGACCAACCATTATTCTTAGTAGATCCGTCTTAACTCATTATTCAATGATTAAATAAGGCTTTTATCACTGTAAAAGCCTTTCATCTTTTTATTAATTAAAAAAAACAATTATGTTTAAAAAGATATTAATTGCCAATCGTGGCGAGATTGCAATGCGTATTTTGCGTACTTGTAAGGAAATGGGGGTGAAGACCGTAGCGGTATATTCTACTGCTGATAAAGACAGCCTTCACGGGAGATTTGCAGATGAAGCGGTTTGTATAGGTCCGCCAGCGAGTAAGGATTCTTACCTTAGGATTCCCAATATTATGTCTGCTGCTGAGATTACAAATGCAGATGCCATTCATCCGGGCTATGGGTTCTTATCCGAGAATGCTAATTTCTCTCGAATCTGCCAGAAGAATGGTATAAAGTTCATTGGTGCTACTCCAGAGCAGATAGAGAAAATGGGAGATAAAGCCAGTGCAAAAGCAACGATGAAAGCTGCAGGAGTACCTTGTGTGCCAGGTTCCGATGGGCTTATAGACTCCTATGAAACCGCAGTGAAAATAGCAGAAAAGATAGGTTATCCTGTAATGATTAAAGCTACTGCTGGTGGTGGTGGTAAAGGGATGAGAGCCGTTTGGAAAAAAGAAGACCTTAAAGATTTATGGGATTCTGCGGTGCAGGAAGCAGTTGCTGCGTTTGGCAATGGCGGTATGTATATGGAAAAACTCATCGAAGAGCCAAGGCATATAGAAATACAAATTGCGGGAGACCAGTATGGTAAGGCTTGTCACCTTTCCGAAAGAGATTGCTCTATCCAAAGGAGAAATCAAAAGCTGGTAGAGGAGACTCCTTCTCCATTTATGACCGATGACCTCCGCAAGAAAATGGGCGAAGCAGCAGTAAAAGCCGCTGAGTTTATCGGCTATGAAGGGGTAGGTACTATTGAGTTTCTTGTAGATAAAGACAGGAATTTCTACTTTATGGAAATGAATACCAGAATCCAAGTAGAGCATCCTATTACTGAGCAAGTGGTAGACTATGACTTGATTCAAGAGCAGATTTTACTTGCAGCAGGAGAGAAGATTTCAGGGAAAAATTACCTTCCTAAGATGCACGCTATAGAGTGCAGAATCAATGCAGAAGACCCTTATAATGATTTCCGACCAAGCCCAGGAAAAATAACCAACCTCAACATACCTGGCGGGCACGGAGTGCGTGTAGATACTCATGTATATGCAGGTTATACCATTCCTTCTAATTATGATTCTATGATTGCCAAGCTCATCGTTACGGCACAAACCCGAGAAGAGGCTATTGCCAAGATGAGACGAGCTTTGGAGGAGTTTTATATCGAAGGAGTGAAAACCACTATCCCGTTCCACAGACAATTAATGGATAATGAGGACTTCATAGCAGGTAATTATACCACCAAGTTTATGGAATCTTTCGTTATGGATAAGGCTTACGAAAATCATTAATTTTAAATAATAAGACAATGTCAGAGAATAAAAATACACAGTACTATATTGATTTGGAAGATCAGTATGGGGCGCACAATTACCACCCGCTACCTGTAGTTTTGGAGCGTGGCGAAGGCGTTTATGTATGGGATGTAGAGGGCAAGAGATATTATGACTTCCTTTCTGCTTACTCGGCGGTAAATCAAGGGCACTCCAATCCTAAGATTGTAAAGGCGCTTACTGAGCAGGCACAGAAGCTCTCCCTCACCTCCAGAGCATTTTATAATTCCAAGCTCGGGGAATATGAGAAAAAGATTACCAACATCTTCGGTTTTGATAAGGTTCTCCCGATGAATTCTGGGGCAGAGGCAGTGGAAACCGCTGTGAAATTAGCCAGAAAATGGAGCTACGAAGTAAAAGGCATTTCTGAAAATACAGCGAAGATTATCGTTTGTGAAAATAACTTCCACGGGAGAACTACAACTATTGTTTCTTTCTCTAATGACCCGGACGCTAATAAAAACTACGGACCTTTCACGCCAGGCTTTTTAAAAGTTCCGTATAATGATATAGAAGCATTAGAAAAAGTCCTTGCAGACGGTTCAGATGTAGCTGCATTCTTAATCGAGCCGATACAGGGAGAAGCTGGAGTATTCGTTCCAGATGAAGGCTATTTGAAAAAAGCATACGACCTCTGTAAAAAGAATAATGTCCTCTTTATTGCGGATGAGGTTCAGACGGGGATTGCAAGAACAGGTAAGATGCTCGCTTGCGACCACCAGGGCGTGAAGCCCGATATTTTAGTTCTCGGTAAGGCGCTTTCCGGTGGTATGTACCCCGTTTCTGCGGTATTGGCAAATGATGAGGTGATGAAGGTCATCAAGCCCGGTCAGCACGGTTCTACTTTCGGAGGGAATCCATTGGCTTGTGCTGTAGCTTGTGCTGCACTTGATGTCATCATTGAAGATAAACTCGCGGAGAATGCACAAAAAATGGGAGAGCTTTTCCGTGCGGAGATGCAGAAAATCATCGCTGAGACTGATTTAGTAACTGCCGTAAGAGGTAAAGGCTTGCTCAATGCAATTCTTATCAATGATACTCCTGAAAGCTCCACAGCTTGGGACATCTGCCTTGCGTTGAAGGAAAATGGCTTGCTGGCAAAACCTACTCACGGGAATATCATCCGCCTTGCGCCACCATTGGTAATGAGCGAGGAGCAGTTGATGGACTGTGTAGGTATCATTAGAAAAACCCTTTTAGAGTTTAAAAAATAACAACTTTTCAATACTAAATCCTGCATCAAGACTTGTTTTGATGTAGGATTTTAGTTTATATATACTTATAAAATGATATGTCTAAAAAGCAGGTTTTCATTATCGGAGGTGGAGCAGCAGGCTTTTTCTGTGCGGCGAATCTCAGCAGAGATTTGTATCATATTACCATTTTAGAGCAGAATGCAGAGGTTTTGCAGAAAGTTAAAATCTCAGGAGGAGGCAGGTGCAACCTTACCCACGCTTGTTTTGACCCAAGGGAGCTCGTACAGTTCTACCCAAGGGGGAGTAAGGAACTTCTCAGCGTATTCAGTAAGTTTCAGCCGGCGGATACTATGGCGTGGTTTTCCGAGCGTGGGCTGGAGCTCAAAGTGGAAGCGGACAACCGCGTATTCCCAGTAACCGATTCCTCACAAAACGTAATAGACCTCCTCACCAAAGAGGCAAAGAAAAATAGCGTAGAGATAAGAACCAAAACCACCGTAAAAGACATACAATTTAAAGACGATAAATATCAAATCTCTACCAATAATGGGAGCTTTACCGCAGATAAACTCATCTACACCACTGGGAGCTCTCCCAAGTCTTTTAAGATAATACAAAACCTCGGGCATAAAATCATTAGCCCCGTGCCTTCGCTTTTTACTTTTAATATTAAAGACCCATTGCTGCAAGAGTTGGCAGGCACGAGTTTTACTAATGCCACAGTGAGCATCCCCAGCCTTGGCGCAGAGGAGAGTGGCGCCCTTCTCATTACGCATTGGGGGCTCTCAGCACCTGCGATTTTAAAACTCTCAGCTTGGGAAGCGAGGAGATTAGCAACACTCAATTACCAGTTTGAAATAGAGGTTAATTTCATCTCAATAGGCTGGGAGCAAGCAGTGGAAGATTTCATTAGCTTTAAAAACCAGAATCCCAAACGCTCTCTCCAGCAGTCTAAAATCTTTGATGTAACCAACAGATTCTGGCAGAGAATCCTTAGCATATCTCAGGTAGATGCCAGCAAGCAGATGGCGAATGTTTCTAAGAAAGAGATGGAGCGGATACTCGAAAACCTGTGCAGAAAAAGACTGAAAGTAGAGGGTAAATCTACCTTTAAAGACGAATTTGTAACCTGTGGAGGAGTAGATTTAAAGGAAATTAACTTTAAGGATATGTCCTCCAAAATCCTGCCCAACCTTTTTATTGCAGGTGAGGTACTCAACATAGACGCCCTCACAGGAGGCTTTAACTTCCAAGCCTGCTGGAGCGAAGCCTATCTAATAACCCACTCGTTAGCACAAGGAGCACCCACAGCGTGGGAGCCCCTTAGCAGGGGAGGCACTCGTTAGCACGAGGGGCTCTTACCATAAACAAACCACCCACAGCTAGCAGCTAAAAGCCAGTTGCCAGTTGCCAGTTGCCAAAAATTGCTGTAAGCAATTTTTTTATTATCTTTGAGAGCATAAAAAAACACTTAAAAAATTACTATGATGATTAAGATATATAGAGCATCTACCCCTCCCAAAATTCTTGCATAAACCCCTCAAAAATCAGCTATTATAGGTATAATGGGCGGATTTCATCTATGGATGGAGTTCGCCCGTTTTTGTGTGGTTTGGAGGGTAGCTTTCTAACAAAGGATAAGGGGGCATCGATCTAAATGATAGGGTTAGAGACCCCGCCGTTGCGGTTAAAAAAGCCCGATGACCTGGTTAGGAACCAGGAAAACGCGGTTAATAACCTAAAAGTTGATAAAAAAAACGGGATTTTTTTATTAAAACAACAATTGGCGGTTGGCTTCTAGCGATTAGCTTCTGGCTAATAGCTAATGGCCAGAAGCCAAAAGCTAATTAAATTTTTTAAATAATGAAAAAGTACATTTTATTAGTGATGTCAGCGATAGTGCTGGCGGTAGCAGTAACAAACTGCTCAAGGAATGATGATGCCCTCCACCAACAGGAGCAACTAAAGCCTCAACCCCAACCTGTGCCACCGAAAGATTATGAGCTGAGCGCAGATGGTAAGACCTTAGTACAGTGGAAAAATAAAGAGACCGCAGAGATTGATTTTAGCAAAGACCCCATCCTAAGCAAAGTAACTACAATAGCTGATCAAGTTTTTAGGGGGCACCTAAATTTACAGAAGGTAGCCCTCCCTACGAGCTTAACCAGCATTGGTAAAGAAGCTTTTGATGGATGCAGAAGTCTGAAAAGTGTACGCCTGCCAGAGAGTATTACAAAAATCGAGTACGGTACTTTTTATGGATGTGAAGCACTTACAACGATTAATCTCAATAAGGTAAAGACAATTGAGGATTTTGCTTTTAGTGGTTGTATTGCATTAGCAAATGTAGAGTTTTCCAGTATTGAGACTCTGGGAAGTTATTCTTTTCAAAAAACAGCCATTACCTCAATAGAATTTCCTAGCAGTATAGAGACTATTGGGAATGAAGCTTTTCTTCTGTGCCCAAAACTGGTAAGGGTAATCGTAAATAAAGCCGAGCCCCCTACACTAAAGATGAGCTTTGATGGTTGCCTACTTTTGAACAATATCCTCGTGCCTGCTGCTTCTGTACAGAAATACAAAGAAGCCGATGGCTGGGGTAGATATGAAGTTAAAATAAAAGCAAAACCATCTTTTACCCCAGATCATTTTGTAGGGATATGGACAGCAGAAGATGATAAAACGATTACTCTGCCTGTGTCTGAAGAAGGTAAATTTTCTTATTCGTATGAAAAGGTAGGAGACCCAAGTATTAGCGGTTCTGGAAAGGGTCATGGTGAAACAGTAATTAGTGTAAGTAGTGCTGGAGATTATTTTATCTCCATAAAACCAGAGGGTGAGTTTCGTTTTCATTATGGAATTCCTCTCTTAAATGACATGCAAGAACAGTTCAAAGAGCTTATGCAATGGGGCAAGGTGAATTGGTCTTCGAATTTAGGAGATATGTTTAACGGCTGTAGAAACCTCACCATAACCGCTACGGATATTCCCGATTTTTCTCAGGTTAAGTTTATGACTAGTATGTTTGAGGACTGTGCTCAAATTACCACCATACCCAATATAAATAAATGGAACACAAGTAATGTTAAAAGTATGACAGCTATGTTTGAAAGAGCCACTCAATTTAACCAAGATATCTCTGGCTGGAATGTAAGTAATGTTGAAAGTATGCACTTTATGTTTGAAGAAGCTAAAGCCTTTAACCAAAACTTAGGCACTTGGGTAATAACAGGAGAAGCAGACCTTGAGAATATCTTTACAAAATCAGGAATGTCTTGCGAGAGCTATAGCAAAACCCTAAAAGGCTGGGCAGAGAACCCCCAAACAGGTAAAGAAGTAAAACTTATCTCTGATAGAACCTATGGCATAGGCGCAGATACTTATAGAAACAAACTTATTAATCATAAGAAATGGAAAATCTCAGGAGATAAATATGACTCTTCCTGTAATCCAGGACTCTAAAAGTGGGCTACTCGCTCGTAGCACCACTAAAAAAAACTCAAACCTTAGGTTTGAGTTTTTTTTAATTAATATTTTAAGCTACTAAAGCGCCACTCTAATGAAAGCAGTGATTTCTGCACCTGCGTTTTTCACATACTCAGCTACTTTTAGGTCTCCATCTTTGATGTAGTTCTGGTCAAGAAGTGCTTTTTCTTGGTCAAGGGAAGTATTATCAGAGATGAATCTTTGGATTTTACCAGGGATGATTTTATCCCAGATTTGCTCAGGTTTGCCTTCTGCTTTTAGTTCAGCTTTTGCATTTTCTTCAGCTTGTTTTAGAACCTCATCGGTAATCTGTGCGTAGGAAACAAATTGAGGTACATTTTTTAATGGTCTGCCAAGACGAACCAATTCTTCGTTATCTTTTACAATAGCCGCGATTCTTGCATCGGTTTCTGCTGCTACGAACTCAGGGGAGAAATCTTTGTAAGAAAGCACTTCTGGGCTCATAGATGCTACTTGCATAGATACATTTCTTGCTACTTCAGCAGCGTTATCTACTTTTGAAGAAAGCGCTGTAATGGCTGCGATTTTATTTCCTGCGTGGATGTATGCACCGAGGAATGCTCCTTCAATCTTTTGGAAAGCACCGATTTCTATTTTCTCACCGATAACGCCAGTTTGCTCGATAAGTTTCTCTGCAACGGTGATTCCGTGGAAGTCAGACGCAAGGAAGTCTTCCTTAGTAGAGAAAGAAAGTGCTTTTTCTGCCAATTCAGAAGCGAGATTGATGAAGCCTTCGCCTTTTGCTACGAAGTCGGTCTCACAGTTTAGGGAGATAATAGCTCCTACGGTGTTGTCAGCATTTACTTTTGCGATTACTGCGCCTTCGGCAGATTCTCTATCGGCTCTGTTGGCTGCGATTTTCTGTCCTTTTTTTCTTAGGATTTCAATAGCTTTATCAAAGTCTCCTTCTGCTTCAATAAGCGCTTTTTTACAATCCATCATACCTGCACCTGTGGTATTTCTCAGTTTAGCTACATCAGCTGCTACGGGTGTATACATAATTTTTTGATATTTTATTATTAATTAAACTTAAAAGGGAAGATAAATCCCGTTTTTAGAGGCGCAAATATAATGATTTTTTTCAGTTGGAGAAAAATAGCAGAGGCTTACTTTTTAGCTATATACTATTAAAGAAGATAGCATTAGTCTTTTCATCAACTATAAATACTTTAACTAGCATTCTTGCGTTTGTAATCCATCAATCTTATCCTATGAAGAGAAAAATATTTTCATTAGTACTGTTTTCTATGGTAATGATCTGCTTTGGGCAGGTGAGTTCTGCACAGATAGAGCATTCCACCGATATAAAGCAAATAGCAGAGTACATAAAGCAAAACCCAAACGACCCTAAAGTTCCAGCACTCAAAAGGAAAATCGCCCAGCTGATGAATGAAGGTACATCCGAAAGCAATACGAGCAAAGAGCAGAAGGCTACCTCCTCAAAAGATAAGAGCAAGAAGGTAGAGATGCTCAATCACTTGTTTAATAATGACCCAAAGCGTAAGGATGCCGCACTGATGATATACAATAAATCTAACTGCCCTCTGTTGCTGAAAATTGCAGGTAAAAAAAACTTCTCTCTCCAAGTTCCTGCGATGGGCGAAAATTATATCCTGCTCAAAAAGGGGAGGTATAAGCTCTCCACCTCTGTATGTGGGGCGAATTATATCGAGGTAAAAAACATCCAGAAGGATATGCAGATAACCCTCAATAACTAATATATTTGCCAGATGAAAATTCTGCATATAGAGACTTCATCTAAAAACTGTTCTGTAGCGATATCTAATGACGAGCACCTCCTTTGCCTCTGCGAGGAGACCTCTGAAAACTATAAACAATCCGAAAATCTCCACACTTTCGTACAATGGGCTTTGGAGGGTGCAGAAATCTCCCTCCAAGACCTTGATGCCATCAGTCTTGGTATGGGTCCAGGCTCTTACACGGGCTTGCGCATCGGTGCTTCGGCGGCAAAAGGCTTCTGCTTTGGGCTCAATCTCCCGCTTATCGCCATCAATTCGCTCTATTCTATGGTGGAGCCGTTTATCAGTTCGGGGTTTGACCATATCATCCCCCTCATCGATGCGAGGCGAATGGAAGTCTATACCGCAACCTTTGATGGTAAAACAGGCGAGATGATAACCCCCACCGAAAGCAAAATTTTAGATGAGAGCTCCTTTCAGGAATATAAAGGTGACAAAGTACTCTTTATAGGAGATGGAGCTACAAAAACCCAGCCTCTTATTCATTTTCCTGCTGAGTTTAGAGCAGAGGTCTATCCTTCGGCGAAGTATATGATTCATCAATCCGTAAAGAAATTCAATACCCATCAGTTTGAGGATGTAGCCTACTTTGAGCCTTTTTACCTCAAAGAATTTCAAGGGGTGAAGCTGGCAGATGCGAAGAAGAAGCATTAATCCTCAGCTTGAGAAATATTCTTCCTGTAATAAAACATTGGGATAATCAGCAGTACGATGAGCGGCTGGATAACGAACCGCCTTATATAAAACGAGAACAGATGCCCCACCTCAAACGCTGTAGAGATGCAGTAGAGGTAGAGCGGAAAGGTAATCACAAAGACTAAAACAATTAGAATGGTTGCTTGTATCGCCCAATCTTTCCTCCTAAACAGGAAATAAATCATCACAACGGAAAATAAAAGGTTTAGCCCGAATCTGAATAGATGGCTAAGGATAAGCCTGCCCCACTCAAATCTCGGGAAAGCCTCCGGCTTACTCACTCCACTGAAATAATCCAAAAACGGGTCGTAGAATATCTTTGCTTCCAAAACCCTAACGAAGATAAGCCCCAGTATGCAGGCAATTACAATAAGCCAATTAATGATTTTCATCTCTCTTCAATACAAAAAACTTAATCCAAACCAGCCAAAGCACTACTATCGTCCCATAAATTATCGCTGGGAAGAAGTAATCGTGGGCAATTTTAAAATCCTCTGCCGATAGCTCTATCGCTACGATGTTTATCGCCGCTATCCTCAATATATTCATCAGATGGAGGATAAGCACCCCCACCCCCGCAAATACAAAGGTCTTCCCACCCTTGTAGAATGCAAAGATAAACGCCAGAAAAAGGATGATAACCGAGATTGCATTGCACCCTTCCACCATCCGCGAGGTATAGACATTCCCGATCTGGAAGAGCGTACCGCTGTATTGCTCACTATCCACCAGCGTAGTTTTGTATCCGCACTGGGTTTGTATAAATGAGGGTTGCTCGGCTATCCACCGCGTTACAGGGTCGGTTATCTGCCCTTCATAAGCATTTAGATAAGTTTGATACACAAAGACCAATACAATATAAATTCCCAAAAACCTTATTAAAATAAAAAGTGCGGGCTTAAAATCTTTCAGCATAATCTAATTTTAATTCTAGGAAAACGATTTCCTGCTGCAAATATACAAAACCCCGCAGCCCACTGGCGATTTCATTTTTGCTTCCCAACAGGTAAATTGTCTGCCTTGCGAAGGGCTCAGGGCACCCCGACGGGGTAAGTGCCTGCCTTGCTAAAGGCTCGGGGTGTCCTGATAGGGTAATTAAGTACCTGCCACGCTGTGGCTAAGTCCGTCAGCTGGAAGCTGTGCCTGCCTTGCTAAAGGCTTCCGGTACCGGGACAGGGTAAGTGCTCCTCGTGCTAATGAGTGCCTCGCCGGCTACGGCGCTCGTTAGCAGATTTATTATCTTTGCCTCATTAAAAAAGATAAAATGCAGATTCCAAAAGCGAAGAAGATAGATAAAATACTCGAGAAGTTTGGAGATAAGAGGAATGACCCCTATTTCTGGCTTAATGAGAGGGAAAACCCAGAGGTGAGGGCTTATTTAGAAGAAGAAAATAAATACTGCGAAGCGGTAATGAAAGATACAGAGCCCTTGCAGCAGGAGCTTTTTGAGGAAATGAAAGCTCGGTATAAGAAAGATGATGAATCATTGCCGTATTTCTTTAATGGATATTGGTATATCATCAAATATAAGGATGGGAAGGAGTATCCGCTCTTTTATAGAAGGTATAAAACGCTGGAGGCAGAAGATGAACTGATGCTGGATGTAAATGCACTGGCAGAAGGAGAGGCTTTTTTTGAGGTGAGGAGTGTTGCGGTGAGTATGGATAACAGAATTGCGTGCTTCTCATCGGATAATATCGGTAGGCGTATCTATACCCTTAACTTTAAAGACTTGCAGACGGGCGAGATACTCCCCGATAAAATCCTCAATACAACGGGAAAGGCGGTTTGGGCAAATGACGGTGAGCATATTTTCTATATAAGGAAAGACGAGAGCCTAAGGGCATTTCAGGTATACAGACATAGGCTGGGTACGGCGTCTGAAGATGATGTGCTCATCTACCACGAGGAGGATGAGACCTTTGATGTCAATGTCTATAAAACGAAATCCTTAGCCTATATTTTTATTTCCAGTTCCAGTACTTTGTCGGATGAGCACAGGTTCATCCCCGCTGATGATATTAATGCCGAGTGGAGAATCTTACAGCCTCGAGAGGAGGATTTAGAGTATGCGGTGGAGCATTATGAGGATGAATTTTATATCATTACCAATGCAGATGGCGCTACGAACTTCAAAATCGTAAAAACGAAAGTGAGCCATTGTGAGAAGGAGTATTGGCAGGATTTTATCCCCCATCGAGAGGGTGTGCTCCTTGAGGGTTTTGAAATTTTTAAGGATTATTTCGTGATAGAAGAGCGGGAGAAAGGCCTGCTGCAAATCAAGATAAGGGATAATGCTTCTGGTGTGGAGCATCAGCTTCCGTTTACAGACCCTACTTATACGGCGTACATCGGGCTGAATTTGGAGTTTGATACCCCTCTGCTGAGGTTTGGCTATACATCTCTCACCACACCGAGCTCTACTTACGAATATAATATGAAGGAACGAACGACTACGCTCCTCAAACAGCAGGAAGTTCTGGGAGGTAAGTTTGCTCCTGAGAATTATACATCAGAGAGGCTATGGGCAAAGTCCAGAGATGGGAAAGCCCTCATCCCTATATCATTGGTGTATCATAAAGATACGCCAAAGTCTAAGAAGACTCCCCTGCTGCTCTATGGATATGGGAGCTACGGGCATACCGTAGATGCGAGCTTTTCCAGCCTTAGGCTTTCGCTCTTAGACAGGGGCTTTATTTATGCTATTGCGCACATCCGTGGGGGAGAGTATCTGGGAAGAGACTGGTACGAGGACGGGAAGATGCTCCATAAAAAAAATACCTTCTACGATTTTATAGATGCTGCACAATACTTGGTAAGCGAGAGCTATACCTCACCCAAACACCTCTATGCTATGGGAGGGAGCGCGGGCGGACTGCTCGTAGGTGCGGTGGCAAATATTGCCCCTGAGGTTTTCAATGGGATAATTGCCCAAGTGCCTTTCGTAGATGTGGTAACCACAATGCTGGACGACTCTATCCCCCTTACCACTGGGGAATATGACGAGTGGGGCAACCCGAATATTGAGGAATACTATCATTATATGAAATCCTACTCCCCATACGATAATGTGGAGGCAAAGGATTATCCGAATATGCTCATCACAACAGGCTTTCACGACTCTCAGGTGCAGTACTGGGAACCGGCAAAGTGGGTGGCAAAGCTCCGAGACCTTAAAACCGATGCCAATATCCTTATCTTTAAAACCGATATGGACTCTGGGCACGGCGGTGCGAGTGGCAGGTTCGAGAGCTTAAAAGAAGATGCATTAGAATATGCCTTTATACTGAAATGTGAAGCTAATCATAAGAATAAACTTTAAATGAAGACGAATAAAATGATGACAGAAGCAGAACTCTGGAAAGAAGTAGAGCATTTTTTTCAAATAAATTTTGATACAGAAAAGAATGTGCCTATAGAGACCATCCTCTTCCTTATAGGAATACAGGAGCTGGGCAGCGGTAAGCAAGAATATACCAAAGATGATAAGATTAATATGATTCATATTGCCGTGTGCAGGCTCTTACAGCCCTTTGGGTATTATAAATTTTCACATTATGATGACGATGGCTACCCTCACTTTGATGAGCTGGAAGCCTTGCCAGAGCTAAAACCCAACGAACAAACCCTCCTGATGAAGAAAGCTGTAATACAATACTTCATAGATGAAGCCCTATTCCCTAAAGAGGTTTTAGAAAAGGTAGGTGCAGGACTTTAATTCTTTTATTTCGGAGGATGGATAATTGTACAGACAATTTTAAAACTCTACATTTGTAACATTATAAACTAAAAGATGAAAAGAATATTTGTATTGGCAGGTCTTATGAGCTTTTCTGCATTATTTGCACAGAAGAAACATACTGTGGAAAAAGGAGACACCGCATATAATATCTCTAAAAGGTATGGGATATCCCTCGATGAGTTCTACCGCCTTAATCCGAAAGTGAAAGAAGGAGTCCTCAATATAGGAGATGTACTCGTAGTAAAAGGTAAAGAAAAGAAAGAAGCTCTACCCGCTAAATCTGGAAAGCTGGGGACAATTATTCTACAGCCGAAGCAAACCCTCTATGGGCTTACAAGGCAGTACCACATTACTGAAGCAGAAATCCGAAAACTCAATCCCAACCTGATGATGCAGATTGGTGAAGAGATTAGCCTGCCGATAGAGAATATAGAAAAATATGCAGATAAAAAAGCCTTTACTACAACAGCTCCAAAGCAAACGCCAGAAATAGAAAAGCCGAGAACCGAGAAGCCAGAGCCTACACCCGCAGGTAATGGAGACGAATATGTTACTCACACTGTACAAAGCGAAGATACGGTCTTTGGTATTATTAATAAATACAGCATTAGCCTTGACCAATTGCTGGAGCTCAATCCACAAATTGCAGACGGGCTGAAAGCTGGTGCTACAATTAAGATTAGAAAGCTGGAACCCGCTTATGTAAAGAAGGCATCAGGTATTCTGAATATCGTATTGATGATGCCTTTCGGTTTTGATTCCAATGATACAAAGTATCGTGTGAGTTTTACAGACTTCCTCTCAGGAGCGAGGCTGGCAATGGAAAGGCAAGCGAGAAAAGGGCTGAAGATGGATGTTAAAATCATAGACACAGGCAGTGAGAAGAGTTTTAAAAACTCATTGTCTCAGATTAATCAGGAAAATACAGACTTAATCATCGGGCCTTTCTTTAAGTCAAACATTATAGAGGTAATGGACTTCCTTGGAGACAAAAAAATACCGGTGGTAGCACCGCTTGCAAACTCCGAAGAGCTCTACGATTACAGTAACTTAGTCATTATGGAGACTGCCGATAATATCTACTCAGACAGAATAGCCAAAGAAGTAGTGCAGGCATATAATAATGAGAAAATATACATCGTCTCAGGGGCGGATAAATCTGTGGCAAACCTCTTAAAGCAGAGTATAGAGAAATCCCTCAAAAAAGCACAGGTTAAAATCATAACTTCTGCCGATGAGATAAGCCTTGATAAGAATATGATGACAGGGCAGAAAGCACCAGTCATCGCGATTTTTGCTTCCAACAGTTCTAAAACAGAAGAGGGGAATGCTTTCACCAATAAAGTAATTGCCCTTACAAAAGAGACCGAAGGTATAAAGGCATTCAGCCTGTACCACAGCCCAAGCTTTGATAAGAAAGTAAACGAGCTCTCTCAGGCGAGTTTGGTTTATCTTGTAGACAGGAAAATCAATACTGATGGAGATTTTGAGAAGCAAGTACTGTCAGATTACAGAGAGAAGTATTGCAAAACACCGAGCAGGTTTGCTATCATCGGTTTTGATGTGGTGAATGACATCCTTTCACGGGAAAATAGCAGAGGAGAGCTCTTCAAGCAAATGGGAAAAACCCAAACTCAGCTCGCTACTAAATTTGAGTATGTGAGAACTAAGCCCAACGGTGCGTATATAAACACAGGATACCGAGTGGTAAGGCTTATTCCACAATAGAAAACAATAGACTAAAAGAATTGAATAATTAAACAGAGATAAATGAAAGCATTAGTATTCCCTGGACAAGGGGCACAGTTTGTAGGAATGGGGAAGGCGTTGTACGAATCCAATTCGGAGATTAAATCATTAATGGATTCCGCAAATGAGATACTGGGGTTTGACATATTAAATATAATGTTTAACGGTACAGATGAAGACTTAAAGCAGACAAGCGTTACTCAGCCTGCTATTTTCATTCATTCCGTAGCCAAAGCAAAATCTATGGACATCACCGATGCTAAAATGGTAGCGGGGCACTCTCTCGGGGAGTTTTCAGCGCTTGTCGTAAGTGGCGTACTCTCGTTTGAGGACGGTCTAAGGCTCGTTTCCGAGAGAGCAAAAGCGATGCAGGAGGCTTGCAATGCCAGTGCAGGAGCGATGGCAGCCATCCTCGGTTTGTCAGATGAAAAAGTAGAGGAGATTTGTAGCAGTGTAGAACGAGTGGTGGTACCTGCGAACTACAACTGCCCTGGTCAGCTCGTAATCTCTGGAGAAACCAAAGCCGTAGAAGAGGCTTGCGCAAAGATGAAGGAAGCAGGAGCCAAAAGAGCATTGCTATTGCCTGTAAATGGTGCTTTCCACTCGCCACTGATGCAGCCCGCACAGGAGAGACTGGCAAAAGCCATTAATACAACTGAGTTTAAGAATGCACGGATACCTGTTTATCAAAATGTAACGACAACAGCCGTAACCGATGCAGAGGAAATTAAAAAGAACCTCATCGCACAGCTTACAGGCTCTGTGAAATGGACGCAGTCGGTACAGAATATGATAAAAGACGGTGCTTCCAGCTTTGTAGAGATAGGTCCAGGTAAGGCTCTACAAGGGATGATTAAGAAAATAGACGCATCAGTAGAAGTGAGTTCCGTAGACTAATGGTATTTGAAACTTTTTCAGCAGGTAAATTGCTCATTAGCTCGGAGTATGTGGTCTTAGACGGTGCTTTGGCGCTAGCTCTGCCCACAGTATGGGGACAGGAGTTGGTTTGTGATGAAAAGGAAGACGGCAAGTCTATACTGCATTGGGAGGCCTACCACCAGAATAAGCACTGGCTAAGCATTAGGATAGATTATAAAAGCTGGCAAATCCTTAAAACCAATATCCCTGCTTCTGCTGAGTTTATCGTTAGAACCTTAAAGAATATTCAGAAGCTATCGCCCAAAAAGTTGCAGGGCGATAGCTCTTATTTTATTAAAACCCACCTGCAATTCCCTGCCGATTATGGCTTGGGGAGCAGTTCTACCCTGATGAATAACCTTGCCCGCTGGTCGGGTATTGATGCCTTTGAGCTGAATGCCCTTTCTCTCGGTGGTTCGGGTTATGATATTGCAGTGGCGCAGGAAAATTCCCCAATTCTTTACCAGTTAGAGGCTGGGAAGAGGAGCATTCGCCGAGTAGATTTCAATCCTGAGTTTAGAGATGAACTGCTTTTTGTGCATCTCAATCAGAAGCAGGATTCTCGGGAAGGCATAGCGATGTACAGGCAGAAAGAGAAAACCACAGCGCTAATAGATTTCTTTTCTCAACTTACAGAGGAGCTGCTAAAAACTACCGATATAGACCGATTTTCCGAGCTAATATCCCAGCACGAAGCGCGGCTATCGGCATTTCTTGGGATAGCTACCGTGAAGCAAAAGTTCTTTGCCGACTACCCCTGTTTTATAAAGAGCCTCGGAGCTTGGGGAGGCGATTTTGTCCTCACAAGGAAAACCGAAAACTACCACCAATACTTTCAAGAGAGGGGCTTTTCTACCTTTTTTAGTTGGGAGGAGATTATTCAATAGCCTATCCATATAACGATTTTTCACCGCCTATTCTGGGCGGTTTTTTTTATTTCTCTTCGCTGAGTTTTTGATGTGATAAATATCATTGTTTTGCTGTTATATAAAATATCTTTAATTAATAAATAATATTATCTTTGAGGGGTTAAATACTTAAAAATCATTAAAAATGAAAAGAATTTTATTAATAATCTTAGCAAGCATACTGCTTACAGGCTGCGAAGAAAGAGATAGAGACAAGGGAGTAAACCCCAATATTCTTCCCGAAGCTACACAAAAAGGTGCCAATACTGCTGGCTGCAAAGTAGATGGTAAAGTCTGGGTGGTGAGTAGGAACTATATCCCTAAAATAGGGGGCGGAGGGACTTATGTAGAAAAAAATGGAGGCTATGAAATTGTAAGATTAAATGTAAGGAAAGTATTTGATGAAGGAAGCCAGCTCTATATAAAAATCTATACTGATAGTGTAAAGATTAATAAAAATATATATTTATAGAAAATGATAGTATGGCTTTTAGTAATCGAGCTATGTATATTCCTGAATTTTTTGGTGAAGGTTATCTTGCAACAAAGGGTCATATGATAATAACCTATTTGGATAGAGATAAAAAAGTAGTGTCTGGTACTTTTGAGTTTGAAGCAAAAAATAGAGAAGGACGAATTATAAAAATCACCCAAGGGCGATTTGATAAAAGATATAATTATTAAAACCTAAATATTATGAGAAATTTATTTTTATTCGCAGGCTTAGCTTTTACAGCTTATCTGTCAGGGCAAGCCTTTTCAAAGAGAGGGCACACACTGCCACAAGAATTCTCTATACACGAAAATCCCCTTAGAATATAAACTGTCTCTTTACTTTTTTTTCATAATGCTTCTTTGTTGCCTTATTCAATCTAATTTGCAAATTCCAATAAATACTATTATTTGATTTTGGTATTATGGATTTGGCTAATAACCAAATATTTTTAGCTTTAGAGCGTTTATATGGGAAAACATTAAAGATGAAAAAGATTTTATTGGCAACACTGCTAGGCATATCGCTTGTGGGTTGCAACACCGAAAGAGAGAATAGAGATAATGATAAAACCTATGAAGCTACAGGGGTTTATCATTCACAGTTTATGTGTTTTGAGGGTATTATTATGCTAGATAGAAACCCTCCGTTTCAGTCCGGTGGAGACCTTAGGCTAAGCCCTACCAATCTGTCTGATAAGTACAGAAAAGACCAGCAGAAACTGAAAATAAAATATAAATTTACAAATAGTGAAGTCAGTTGTAACTCTTCTCCTTTTGGAGAAATAAAAACGAGGAGAATAAAAATCATCACTGTAAAGAAAATATAAAAGACAGTATCTTTCGTAAATAATCTCCAGAAGCCAGGCTAATAGCTTCCTACTGCCAACCGCAAATTTTCCCTACATTTGTACGGTATTAACTTTAAATTATATCAAAATGAACACTAAGGTATTCGCTATGGTAGCTGTGGGGCTACTCAGCACAGTAAGTTGCACTAAAAATGAAAAGCAACAGGAAGAGAATATGGGTAAAACCGAAATCGTTGACGGAAACCTACAAACACAAGTAGTCTATAAAAGTGAAAAAGGGGAAGAACTGAAAGTAACCTATTTCGCAGATGGCGATGTGGCAGGAGCAAAAGTACAGCTCGGTACAGCACCAGAGAGAGTTCTGAAGGCTTCGTTTGAAGGGCATTCTCACGCTCCAACATTTACCGATGGTAAAGTGAGCTGGACGGTAAGAAACGAAAATACCTCTGGAGTTTATACCGACGAGAAAGGCGAGGAAGTCATTTATAGCCGATAAACTCAGCCTATGCCTGATGCAAAATGCTTTTTTGAAGACTTTGCCAGTGGAGAGGTGGGCTTCCGAGCTCTGCCCCAAAGTGGCTCTGCCCGCAGGAACTATATAGGCTCTACCTCGCAGCAGAAGTACATCATCACACAAAACACCGATATTCGAGAAAACGAAGCATTCTTCTACTTTACAGAGCTCTTTGCGAGTTTGGGGCTTAATACACCACAGATATTCAAAATCTCGGCGGACAAAACCCTCTACATTCAGCAGTTTTTGGGAGCGCATACCCTTTCGGATATTATTAATGAAGAGCAGGAAAGCGAGAGCGTACGGGCACTGGTAAAGAAATCCCTCGAGAGGCTCTTCCTCCTCCAAACGAAGACGCAGGGCAGGGTAGATTATGCCAGAACTTTTGAGTACGAAAGCTATGACAGAATCCCGATTACCCACGATTTGTTTTACTTCAAATTTATGTTTGCCGATATTCTGGAGGCACATTATCACAAATCAAAACTGATAAAGGAGTTTAATAGACTGGCGGAAAAGATAGAGGCTTTGTCTCCAAAAGGGCTAATGATTCGCGACTTCCAGGCGAGGAATATTATGGTAGATGAAAATGATGAGGTATTCTTTATAGACTATCAAAGTGCGATGTACGGCCCACTGATGTATGATGTAGTCTCCTTCCTCTACCAAGTGAAAGCTAATTTCTCAGATGAATTTAAGAGAGAAATGATAGAATATTATCTCTCTTTCTGGCAGGAAGAGCAGTCTCAGCTTAGAGATTCTGTGGGGTTGCTATCGCTTATCCGTTCGCTACAGGTACTCGGAGCGTATGGTTTCAGAGGTTTGGTACAGAAGAAAGCGCATTTCATCAATAGTATAGGCAGAGGGCTTTCAAACCTCTATAAAATCTCGGAAGACTGGCAAGGGATGAAAGACTTTCCAGAGCTTAAATCGGTGATTAATCAAATCTCAACAAAAGAAATTAAACTCATATAAGAATGTTACATATAGATATACATAGCTTCTCATACAAGAAAGGCGGAATCCCAAAAGATGAAACCGGGAATGGCGGTGGGTATTGCTTTGACTGCCGAGGAATCCTCAACCCAGGCAGGATAGACCAGTACAAAGAGCAGACTGGGAGAGATACAGAAGTGCAGGAATACCTCGAAACCCAAACGAAAATGCCCGAATTTTTGGAGTATATTAAGCACCTTGTTTCCATTACCATTGAGGACTATCTGAGTAGGGGGTTTGAGCATCTTCAAATCAATTTTGGCTGTACGGGAGGGCAGCACCGCTCGGTGTATTCTGCAGAGAAAATCACTGATTTTATAAAGGAGAATTATCCTCAGGCATCGGTAAAACTTACCCACGATGAGCAGCCTCAGCTCAATAATTAATCCCCCGAAATATGAAGGTGCTTATTTTTGCAGCTGGTAAAGGCACACGGCTAAGACCATTTACAGACCATCACCCAAAGGCTCTGGCAAAAGTAAATGGCATTCCGCTTTTGGAGAGGAATATTAAGTTCTTGCAAGGCTTCGGGATTAATGATTTTGTAATTAATATCCATCACTTTGGAGGGCAGATTATAGAATTCTTGCAGGCGAATCATCATTTTAATGCCAATATTCAAATCTCTGATGAGAGGGAAGAGCTATTAGAAACAGGGGGTGGACTGATATTCGCTAAGAAATTCCTCGAGCAGGAGCAAAACTTCCTTATTATGAATGCAGATATCCTTACCGATTTGGATATTTCAGCACTGATAGATGCTCATATCGGGAGTGGAAGCCTTGCCACTCTTGCCGTTTCTGAGAGAAATAGCTCTCGGAAGCTCTTGTTTAATGCTCAAATGCTCCTTAAAGGTTGGCGGAATACCCAGACAGGAGAGGAGAGACTGGCAGATGAGGGAGAGGCATTAGAAGAGTTGGCATTTAGTGGGATACATTGTGTGAGCGGTGAGATATTTGCTAAAATCACTCGAAGAGGGAAGTTCTCTATAATGGAGGAATATTTAGATTTAATGCACACTGAGCGTATCCAAGCGTATAAACACAATGCCTGTATAGTAGATGTAGGGCGCCCAGAGTCCATAATAGAAGCAGAGAAGTATTTTCAATAAATAGACAGATTATGTTTTCGGAAGAGCATCTTTATTCCATCGCCCTACGCTCCTGTAAAAATATAGGAGATGCTAATTTCCGAAAGCTCATAAATGCTTTTGGAAGTGCTTCCTCCGTGTGGAATGCAGATAAAAGACAGCTTACAAAAGTCTATGGTATTTCTCAGGGAATGATTTCCGAGATAGGCTCATCTGAGCATTTAGACTTTGCAAAGAGGGAATTAGACTTCTGTGAGAAGAATAATATTCAGATTCTACTTCGGCACAGTGGTGAGCTCCCTTTTTTCTTAGATGATTGTATAGATGCTCCTGCGATCCTCTATAAAAAAGGAGCTATCAATGAGAATCTTATACCTGTGAGCATCGTTGGTACCCGCAATATGACGGCTTATGGTAAGGACTTTATAAGATACTTCCTGTCTATCACCAAAGAGATGAACCTCCTTACAGTGAGCGGACTTGCCTATGGTGTAGATTCAGAAGTGCATCAGCAGTCTGTGGGGAATGATGTACCTACTGTTGCAGTGCTTGCACACGGTCTCCACACTCTTTACCCATCTAAGAATAAGCGCTTGTCTGAGCAGATATTAGAGCGATGCGGTGCTTTAATTACAGAATTTAATTCTTCCCATAAACCCGACAGGGAGCATTTCATCCAGAGGAATAGAATTATAGCGGGTATTTCCAGAAACTTAATCGTAGTAGAAACTGCTTTTGGTGGGGGCTCTATCAGTACGGCGACTTTTGCCAATGGCTATAACAGGGAAGTCTATGCTTTGCCAGGTCGTATCACAGATAAGTACAGTCAAGGCTGTAATCATCTTATTTATCAGAATAAGGCGGGGACTATTTCCAGTGTTAAAACTCTTATTGATAATCTCGGTTTGAAAGTCCCATCAGAAGCCGAAAGCACAGGTGAACTCTTCCCTCAGAAATCGGTTAAGGTACAACTCTCAGGAATGCAGAAAACACTCTATGATATTATAGAGAGCCACCCTAAAATCAATTTGGATGACCTTGCTGAGAAATCCGATTTACAGACCTATGAAATCCTCCCTGTTTTACTTGAACTCGAAATCTTGGGGTATATTAAGTCTTTTTCGGGAAGGCAATTTGCGGTTTCTTAGTTTTTTTATCTTTATAAAAATGTATCAAAATAAGTATTGTTTAGAATAAAATTCACTTAAATCATCTTAATTTTGGATTAAAAAAATATATAGAGGTATATTGATGATTTTTCGTTAAAGTATAAAATATCTCTTGCAAGAATAAAAAAAAAAATTAATTTTGTTAGCAATAATATTTACCAAAAAATTATGGAACAGTACAATGTAGAACAAACAATTCAGGACTTCGTTGCAAAGATAGAAGCAAGGAATCCAAATGAGCCAGAATTCTTACAAGCAGTAAAAGAAGTAGCCGTTACCGTAATCCCTTTCATCTTATCTAAAAAGGAATACAACGGGATGAAACTCCTCGAAAGAATGGCAGAGCCAGAGAGAGTGATTATTTTTAGAGTTCCTTGGGTAGATGATAAAGGCGAAATCCAAGTAAATAGAGGTTTCAGAATCCAGATGAACTCAGCTATTGGTCCTTATAAAGGAGGGTTAAGATTCCACCCGACTGTAAACCTTTCAGTATTGAAATTCTTAGCTTTTGAGCAGGTATTTAAAAACTCACTTACTACGCTCCCTATGGGTGGTGGTAAAGGTGGGGCAGACTTTGACCCTAACGGAAAATCCGATATGGAGATTATGAGATTCTGCCAGGCGTTTATGACTGAGCTTTGCAAGCACATTGGTCCAGAGACGGATGTACCTGCTGGTGATATCGGTGTAGGAGCAAGAGAAATCGGTTATCTGTTTGGTCAGTACAAGAAAATCAGAAATGAATTTACAGGTGTTCTTACAGGTAAAGGTTTAGCTTATGGTGGTTCATTAATCCGCCCAGAAGCTACAAGGTTTCGGTGTAGTATACTTTGCTGAGCAAATGCTTAAAACTATCGGACAAGACCTTAAAGGTAAAGTCGCTACGGTTTCAGGTTTCGGAAATGTGGCTTGGGGAGTAGTGAAAAAACTTGACCAATTGGGTGCTAAGGTAGTTACTATCTCTGGTCCTGATGGATATATCTATGATAAAGATGGTATCTCAGGAGAGAAAATTGATTACCTATTAGAGCTTAGAGCTTCTGGAAATAACAGAGCAGAGGACTATGCTAAGAAATTCCCTTCTGCAGAGTTCCACGCAGGCAAACGCCCTTGGGAAGTGAAGTGCGACATTGCATTCCCTTGTGCTACTCAAAATGAGCTCCACTTGGAAGATGCTAAGAAATTAGTAGATAATGGAGTGATTTGCGTAACCGAAGCTGCAAATATGCCTTCTACTTTGGATGCGATTAACCACTTCTTAAGTAATAAGATTTTATTCTCTCCTGGTAAGGCATCCAACGCAGGTGGCGTAGCTACTTCTGGTCTTGAAATGACGCAGAACTCTATCCGTCTCAACTGGTCTTCCGAAGAGGTAGATGCTAAACTTAAAGAGATTATGGTAGGTATTCACAAGGCTTGCCGTGATTATGGAAAAGAAGAAGACGGCTATGTAAACTATGTGAAAGGTGCTAATATCGCTGGATTTGTAAAAGTAGCAGAAGCAATGCTTGCACAAGGTGTGGTATAATTTACTTTTTGTATCATCATAATAATTTTGAGAGGTGGTCTGTTCATTACAGACCACCTTTTTTATTGATGATAAAAGACTTTTTGAGAAGAAGCCTCAAGCAGTATAAATAAAAAACCTCTCCATTTAAAGAGAGGATTTTTTATTGAATCTGAAACTCTAAGGGAGTTACTTCACTATTTTCATTTCTTTGATGAGATGCCCAGCTCCACCATAAACATCAATTACCCAGAGTACGAATCGGGAGTCAACATTAATGGTTCTCTGCAGTGCAGGGTCAAAGATAATATCCCCGCTAAGCGCTTCTGAGTTTCCGTCAAATGCAAGACCGATGAGGTTACCATCCGCATCCAGAATTGGGGAACCAGAGTTGCCTCCTGTAATGTCGTTATCAGACAGGAAGTTCAGGTGCAGTTGGTTTGTCTTTTTATCGGCATAGTCACCAAATTTCTTGCTTGCCATCAGGTCGAGGAACCTCTGAGGGAGGTCAAACTCCTCATCACCTTTTTTGTACTTGGCAAGGATTCCTCTTTGGTCTGTATAGAAGTTGTCTTTCTCGGAGATGCCGTTGTACTGTCTATCGGTGCGCTGAGGAAGTGTTGTAACTTTACCATAAGTAAGCCTCATCGTAGAGTTAGCATCTGGATAGAATGCTTTTTTAGGTTCTGACTTGATGAGCCCATTGAGGAATACCCGTGTATTTTCTTGGAAGAACTCATCTATCTTCTCATATTTTGCAGCGAGTTCTTTACTGTCTTCCACATATCCATCGGCTAATTTCAGTAGTGGGTCTGAGTATAGCTTTATCTTATCAGGATTGTTAAGGAAATGCTCCGCAGACTTCTTATTGGCAAATACAGATGAGTATGCAAGGTTAGAGAGTTTGTTGATATCTAATGCCTTTAGCGTAGGCGAAGCCACATCTGCTGCTACTCTTTTTCGGTAGAGGTCTACCATTTGTACGAGCATATCGCCTTCCAGTTCTACATTAAATTTCTCATAAATCTTATTGATGCTCTCCTGTACTTTAGCTTTCATTGCTGATTTGCCTGCGTTATCCTGGTCTACATAGGTTTTGAACAGGCTTCCTAAGCTATAGGCTACAGAGATATACTTCGCATTTCTTTGGAGTTGCATAGCGTAGTTTCTCTCTACATTTCTGTTGGATGACTGCTTGTAGTAGCCTTCAATATCTTTCAGTACGCCACCATATACAGCATCATTTGCTGGTTGGAGAGCCCATTGGAGGTACTTTTGTTCTACGGCTTTTTTCCCGCTGATGGTTTTATTGCTCAGTACAGCATCTATTGTTCCCTGTCGGTTTTTCCAGTAATTGGCTACGGAAGCATACTGAGAAGCATAGTTAAGACTCGTTGCGTGGTCTTTGTCCATATACTTTTTCATTACATCCATAGCGGTTTTAGAGGCTTCTACCCAAGCTGGATAGTCTCTGAACACGAGCTGCTCTATACCATAGGAGGTGAGGTATCTATTGGTTCTCCCTGGGTAGCCCATAATCATTGTATAGCTGCCTTTATCATACCCTTTTATAGACACTGGGAGGGAGTGTTTTGGGGTGATGGGCTTATTGGTATGAGCATATTCTGCTGGGTTACCATTTGCATCTGCATATACTCGGAATACGGAGAAGTCAGCCGTATGTCTTGGCCATTCCCAGTTGTCTGTATCACCACCGAATTTGCCTAATGAAGCAGGAGGAGTACCTACGAGTCTTACATCTTTAAAGTCTTGATAGATGAAGTAGTAGAATTCATTTCCATTAAAGAAGTCTTTCACCACTACGGTATATTTACCATTTTCGGAGTTCTCCTGCTGTATTGCCTTGTATTCGGCATCAATAATCTCTTTTCTCTCTTTTGCAGAAAGCCCAGTTTGTAGCTTGGCATTTATGCGCTGGGTAGCATCACCCATTCTTACCAGAAACCTTACGGAAAGCCCTGGCGCAGGGATTTCTTCGCTGTAGTTCTTTGCCCAGAAGCCGTTGTTTAGGTAGTCTTTCTCTGGTGTAGAGAGCGCTGCAATATTCCCATAACCGCAGTGATGGTTGGTAAATAGCAGTCCTTGGCTGGATACAATCTCCGCAGTACAGCCTCCGCCGAACTGCACGATGGCGTCCTTCAAACTGGAATTGTTTACCGAGTAGATTTCCTCAGGTGTGAGGTGCAGCCCTTGCTTCTGCATATCCACTCCATTCAGTCTTTTGATAAGCATAAGGAGCCACATTCCCTCATCGGCTTTTATCTGTAAAAAGCTAAGGAGAAAAGTAGCTAATAAAAAGATTCTTTTCATAATGATGAATAATTTATTTTGCCCGCTAAAATAGGAATTTTAAGTGATATGAGTGTATTTAGCTACTGGCTATTGGCTTTTAGCCCACTGTGTGGGGAGCACTTATTTAATTATATCTGTTTAAAGGTGCGCCATCTTCTTTTTTACTTGAAAATTGGTACTTATCCCAACGAGCCTCCCCGCAAGCAACTATGAACTGAGCATAACTACTCAGTTTAGCAGCGGTAAAAATGTCTTCCTTAAAGAGCCTCGCACAGATATTTTAGACACTACAATAGTCCTCTCCTAATTCATTGTAGGAAAGTACTACTTTCAATAGCCACCCTATCACGAGAGTGATAGGGTGGCTATCATTATAGTGATAGAGTGGCTATCCTTACCGTGATAGACTGTCTATCCTTCCCCGATACAGGAAGCCACCCTTCCCCGAGACAGGAAGCCACCCTTCCCTGAGACGGGAAGCAGTAGGCGATAGCTGGCTTATGGCTTGTAGCTATTGGCTAAGTGCCTGCCACGCCAGTGGCCTAAGTGCCACACCGGCTACGGTGTTAGCGGGTAAAGAGGAGTTCGCGGTATTTGGTCATTGGCCAGAGTTCGTCATCTACCATCATTTCGAGGGAGTCGGAGGCGTGGCGAATGGTATCAAACAGCGGTTTTACACGGTTGCAATAGGCTTCTGCTTGCTTCTGTCTGTTGGTGATGGACTTTGCGGTTTTCTTCTCTGCGAGGAGGAGGTCTACTGTTCGCTTGATGACGGAGATGTTCTCTGAGATTTGGGTGATGAGGTTGAGCTGCTCAGCAGCGAGAACCTTAAACTCCTGGTCTCCGAAGATTTCTTTAAGTCCTTTGGCATTTTCTATCAGTCGGTTTTGGTAGTTGAGTGCCGCAGGGATAATGTGGTTTCTGGCGATGTCTGCCAGCACACCCGCCTCTATATCTACCACGGTGGAGTATTTCCCGAGCTTTATTTCGTTTCGCGCTTCAAACTCTCTTTGGGTGTAGATTCCGAGCTCTTCGTAGAGGGAGGCATTCTTCTCATTGAGCTCTGCTTTTAGGGCTTCGGGAGTAGTTTTGAAGTTGTTAAGCCCTCGTTTCTCGGCCTCTTTTGCCCAGCTGTCGGAGTATCCATCACCTTCAAAGATGATTTTCTTACAGTCCTTGATGTATTCCCGGAGTATATTGAAGATGGCTTCATCTTTTTTAAGGTTTTTATGCTCTATTAGGAGGTCTACTTCGGTTTTAAAGGTGCGAAGCTGCTTAGCTACGATACTGTTCATCACAATCATAGGAGCTCCACAGTTTGCCGATGAGCCTACGGCGCGGATTTCAAACTTGTTGCCCGTAAATGCAAAAGGCGAGGTACGGTTTCTATCGGTATTATCAAGGAGTATTTCGGGGATTTTCCCTACTACATTTAGTTTGAGCTCTGTTTTTTCTTCGGGGGAGAGTTTGCCGTCGGTTACCTTTTCCAGTTCGTCGAGAACGGAGTAGAGCTGGCTACCGATAAATGCAGAGATAATAGCAGGCGGTGCTTCATTTGCTCCGAGGCGGTAGTCATTACTCGCCGAAGCGATACTTGCCCTGAGCAGGTCGGCATATTCATTTACGGCTTTTAGTGTGTTGATGAAAAACGAGAGGAACTGCAAGTTCTTCTTTGGGTTTTTACCTGGGCTCAGGAGGTTTTCGCCAGTGTCTGTGGAGAGCGACCAGTTGTTGTGCTTGCCACTGCCATTAACCCCTGCAAAGGGTTTTTCGTGGAAGAGGATATGGAAATGATGCTTGTGCGCTACTCGTGCCATTACATCCATCAGCAGGGAGTTGTGGTCTACGGCTACATTGGCTTCCTCAAACATCGGTGCGAGCTCGAACTGGTTGGGGGCAACCTCATTGTGGCGGGTAGTACAGGGGATTCCGAGCTTCATACATTCTATTTCCAGTTCTTTCATAAAGTTCATCACCCGAGTAGGTATAGAGCCGAAGTAGTGGTCATCCAGCTGCTGACCCTTTGCAGGAGAATGCCCAAGTAAGGTTTTACCTGTGATAACGAGGTCGGGTCTGGACTGGTACAATGCTGAATCTACAAGAAAGTACTCCTGCTCCCATCCGAGGGTAGGTGTTACTTTGGTTACATTCTTATCAAAATAAGCTTTGCAGACTTCTGTTGCGGCTTCATCTACTGCGTTTATCGCTCTCAGCAGGGGTGTTTTATAGTCTAAAGTCTCCCCAGTGTAGGAGATAAATATAGATGGAATACAGAGGGTAGTCCCCATAATAAACGCTGGTGATGATGGGTCCCAAGCGGTATATCCCCTTGCCTCAAAGGTGTTTCTTATACCTCCGTTGGGGAATGATGAGGCGTCTGGCTCCTGCTGTATTAGCATACTGCCGCTGAATTTCTCTATGGCTCTCCCGCTTCCTATGGGGGTGAAGAAGGAGTCGTGCTTTTCGGCAGTGCTTCCCGTTAGCGGCTGGAACCAGTGTGTGTAGTGGGTTGCGCCTTTGCTCATTGCCCAGTCCTTCATCGCAGAGGCTACTTGGTCGGCAATGTGGCGAGGTATTTTAGCTCCTTTCTTGGTGGTATCCATTATGAAGTTGAACGCTTCGCTGGTAAGGTATTCTCTCATTGTATCTTCGGAGAATACATTCTGGCAAAAGAGAGCGGAGAGCTTTTGCGGTATTTCTACAGCATTATCCTTTCTGAAATCTTTAAAAGGAAGGGTCTCGAGGGCTTTAAATCTAAGTTTTGACATTTTTACTATTTATTTAATGGGGTCAAAGGTAATAAAAGTTAATAAATGTTTAATGACTCCCCTGAAAATTTAGGGGTAGTATTATTGGTGGTTTGTATTTTAGGAGTAGTGAGACTGCTATTTAAAAATTCACTACTTTTGGCGCCTAATATTAAATAGGAGTCCGATGTTTGAACTCATATTTTCGGCTGTTGTAATGGGCATTATGCTCAGCTTGATTTTTATAGGTCCTATCTTTTTCCTACTGATAGAAACCAGCTTTTCAAGGGGAGCACGCCACGCATTGGCTTTAGACTTAGGGGTAATCTTTGCAGATATACTGTGCATTGTAGCAGCATATTTTGCCAGTGGTAACCTCGTTACTCTTATCGGTAAGCACCCTGAATTTTACAGGATAACTGCTTTTATCGTCTTTATATATGGTGTTTATATGATGGTCTCCCGTACCAAAATGCATATACCAGGCGAATCAAAGATGGTCAATAAAAACTATCTGACTACATTCTTTAACGGTTTCCTGTTTAATATCCTCAATATAGGCGTTGTGCTCTTCTGGCTTATTACCGTAATCTCTGTACGAAACAGCTACCCCGATACCGAGAACTTCATACTCTATATCGCCATTGTTATTGCGGTGTATCTTTCAATAGACCTTATAAAAATCTTCCTTGCGAAGATGTTTCACCATAAACTTACAGAAAAGGTTGCTAACAGCATAAGGAAGGGCGTTGGGGTTATCCTGATTTTATTTAGCATTATCATCTTTTTGCAGAGCTTTAAGAAGTTTAATCAGTTTGATAAGCAGCTGGAAGAAGCAGAAAAGACCGAGATGAGGTATAGAAACTAAACACAATACAATGAATCTGAAAAAAGGAGATAAAATAGCCATCGTCTCACCCGCAGGAGCAGTAAAAAGACAGCAAATAGAGACTGCTCTGGCAGAGATAGAATCTCAGGGCTATGAACCTGTATTGGGGAGATATGCTCTCGGAGAATATCAGCTGGGCTATGGCTATTCTGGGACGGAAGAAGAGCGCATTGCCGACCTCAACTGGGCGCTCAACTCAGAAGATATATCTGCCGTGTGGGCTACAAGAGGGGGCTATGGCTGCCAGCATCTTTTGAAGCATCTCTCCTTTGAGGGCTTTACCCAAAAGCCTAAATGGTACATCGGATATAGTGATAATACCGTAATACAAAGCCTTATTTTAAAGCACGGATATCCATCCATACACGGTCAGACCCTTAAAACCTCATCCTTTGGGGTTATAGAAGAAGGCTACTCTCAAATCTTTGATATTTTAAAGGGAAACTTCCCCGAATACAGCGTAGAAAACCACAGCTTTAATCATCCCAAAGACTTCAAAGGGCAGTTGGTAGGAGGCAATTTAGCTCTTATATACGCCCTTATCGGTACGCCTTATTCTTTTAGTTTTAAAGATAAAGTACTCTTTATAGAAGACATCGGTGAGAGTTTCTATTCTCTCGACAGGATGCTAATGTCCCTCGAGCTTGCAGGGGTATTTGATGAGATAAAAGCCCTTATCATCGGGGGGATGACCAATATGGGAACCGCCGATGATAACCCTCAATACGAGCATAGCTTTGATGATTTGGCTTATGAGATTATCGCGCATAGAATCCAGAAATACGATTTCCCTACGGTCTATGCTTTCCCCAATGGGCATATTTATGATAACCGCCCTCTGATTATCGGTAGGGAAGTTGAGGTAAGTTTTGGTGATAAGGTAAAAATTGCATTCTAAATTAATCCCCCAATTATGGCAGAGCATAATGATTTCGGAAAGGAGGCTGAAAACCTTGCAGCGGCTTTTTTGCAGGGCAAAGGCTATGAAATCCTCGCTCGGAATTATTATTTTCAAAAGGCAGAAATAGACATCATTGCCAAGTTTGAGGATAAAATCATCATCGTAGAAGTAAAAGCCCGAAATTTTAAGGCATTGGTACAGCCCTATGAGGCGGTAGACAAAGCCAAAAGACAGCGATTAGTCCTCGCGGCAAATGCCTTTATGGAAGAGCGGGATTATACAGAGGAAGTCCGCTTTGATATTATCTCCGTTACCGCAGATAATGCGGGAGAAATACGCCTCCGCCATATAGAAAGCGCCTTTGATGCCACTGATGTATAGCTTTATTTCAGCTGCCTTTGGAAAAGGATAGAGATAAGGATATAATACACAATCACCATAGGAATCCCCCTAATACCAAAGATGCTCACGATAATATTTGCACCTATAAACAGCGCAACTATGGGGTAATTATCCGCAGGTTTTATCGTTTTAAACTTCATCGCAATCATTTTTATCGGGCTGATGAGCAGCCAGGAGGAGAGCACCGTAATCCCTATGAGGATTTGGGTGTTTTCTGTCAGGAAACCGTATGCTCCAGTATATCGGTAGGCGAAATACAGCCCAAAAATCATTATCGTATTGCTCGGGGTGTTCAGCCCTTTGAAGTAATACTTCTGCTCATCATCAATATTAAAAATCGCAAGTCGCAGGCAGGAGAAAAGCGTAATCAGAAGCCCAAAATACTTCACATATTGGCAAGGGCAGGAGAGGTCGCTCAGCATCTGATACATCGTAAGACCAGGAACCAGCCCAAAGCTCACCATATCGGCAAGGGAATCGAGCTGCACACCCAGAGCCGAGTTAGACTTTGTAGCCCGAGCGATAAAACCATCAAAAAAATCCAAAACCAATGATATCACAATGCACAGCGCCGTTGTTTGGTAATCTCCACTCAGGAGATGAATCGCGCCGATGCACCCCGCAAGGAGATTCCCGAGTGTAAAAGCATTGGCGATGTTTTTCGTAATAAAATCCATTGGAAGTATTTTTAAATGCGGGCAAATATAATGAATCTTGCAGAATGCTATTGGTTTGCTGTGCTGAGGTAAGTGCTTAATAATTGTATTTTATCGTACTTTTGGCGGCGAAATAATTATTCTATTACTGATGAAAGAGTTTCGGTTGAGAGAAGTAGGCGCTTTGCTGTACAGATTAGGTTTGGTGTATGGGTTTTATCAAATTGCCCGCTTGCTTTTTTGGTTGTTCAATAAGAATTTGGTCAAGATAAATAGCGTAGAAGACTATCTGAATGCTGCGTATTACGGAACTGCCTTTGATACTACGGCGATTCTCTATGTAAATGCCCTTTTTATCCTCCTGAGTTTAATTCCGCTGGTGATTAATACCCGAAAAGGCTATCAACAAATGCTTTTCTGGGTCTATTTTCTGATGAATGGGCTGGCTTATTCTATGAATTTTGGGGATTTTGTGTATTTCAAGTTTAGCCAGAGCCGCCTTACCTCTGCGGTGCTCGATGTAGCAGGGCACGAGAGCAATCTCTGGAAGGTTTTTGCGGTTTCTGTGGTGCAGAACCCCTTAGTCGTCCTCTCCTATATCCTGCTGATGAGCCTCTGGATAATCCTCTACAAAAAAGTAGAGGTAAAAAGCGAGAAACCTAAGAAGCTCATCCCGTATTTTGTGATTTCTGTGGTGGAATTATGCCTTGCGGCGGTGCTCACTGTGGGAGGCATACGGGGAGATTTCAAGCACAGCACCAGACCGATTAATTTAGTGGATGCCAACAGGCATATCAGCAATCCATCGCACGCAAATGTAGTACTCAACAGTGTTTTTTCATTTTTCAGAACGATAAATACCAACGGTTTTAAGGAAGTTCATTTCGTAGATGAGAAGTTTATAGACCAAAACATCCGTCCATTTAAACTATATGAGCGCACGCCACCCAAAGAACGCCCCAATATCGTTATCTTTATTGTAGAGAGCTTGGGAAGAGAGTATTCTGGTGCATTTAATGAGGATAAAAACATCAAAGATTTCGTTTCCTATACGCCGTTTTTGGATAGCTTGGCACAGGAGAGTCTTATTTTTACCAATGCGTTTGCTAATGGTAGGCAATCGATACACGGTATGAGCAGTATTTTGGCAGGTATCCCTGCACTTACCGATGCTTTTACGAGCTCTCCGTATTCTAATCAGAATATTCAGTCAATCGTTTCGGTTTGTAATGATTTGCGCTACGATACTTCCTTTTATCACGGTGCGCCGAACGGTTCTATGGGCTTTCTGGGCTTTGGAAATATCTTGGGATTTAAACATTATTTTGGAAAAACTGAATATAATAATGATGAAGACTTTGATGGGATGTGGGCAATATGGGACGAGCCCTTTTTGCAGTATTTTGCTAAGAATACAGGCAAGTCTCAACCCTTTATGGCTACTGTATTTACCGCTTCTTCTCATCATCCGTTTAAAATTCCCGAAAAGTATAATGGGAAATTTAAAAAAGGCTTTATAGAAATGCACGAACCTATCCAGTATTTGGATTATTCACTTAAAAAATACTTTGAAACGGCAAAGAAACAGGCTTGGTATCATAATACCATCTTCGTTATTACAGGAGATCATACCAACCAAATCTACTACAAAGACTATGAAAAGGTGATGAACAGGTATGCGCTGCCACTTTTATTCTTTTCTCCCAATCCAGAATATGGTCTTAAAGGTATAGACCGAGATTTTGCTCAGCAGATGGATATTTACCCTACACTTGCAGACCTTATCGCCTATAACAAACCCATCCGAAGCTGGGGCAGAAGCCTTGTAGCAAGCCATAGAGAGCCTTATCTTATCGTGAATTCGGATAGTGTGCAGGAGAATTTCATTATCGGGGATTATATCTACCGATTTGATGGGAAAGAAATTACAGGCATCTATAAAAATACAGATTTAAACCTCGATAAAAACCTGCTCGGCAAGGTTAATTCCCCAGAAGTAGAAAGAGGAATGCTCCTCTGCAAAGGCTGGTACCAAGATTATATGGATAGAGTAATCCACCGCAAGTTAGGCGAGAAAAAATAGCCTTCTACTTAGTAAGAAAGAGGCTGTGCCTCTCTTTTCTATTAGCCCACAAAAGCCTCCATAGGTTTGGTTGGTTCTATTCTTTTGGGTTAATTTCGCGACCGAATTAATATTTAGCTTTTATGAATATCAGAAATCTTTATTTAGCTTTGGGATTGGTAGTTTTTGCCCTCTTTTTTTCGTGTAAGAAAAAAGATATGCCCCTTACAAAGGAGACGCCAATAGATTTAGACACCATAGCTGCGCATTATTATGAGGAATATTTGAAATTATACCCGTTAGAAGCTACGATGCAGGGAGATGAAAGGTATAACGACCAGCTGCCAATAAATATAGACAAGGATTTTATCAATGGAGAGATTGCTTTTTATACAAAAGTGCAGGAGCAACTCAAAAGGGTAGATTACGAAAGCCTTTCTGATGATAAAAAAGTAGTCTATGATGTTCTGGAAACCACTTTAAAGGACAAGATGGAGCGCTACATCTACAAACCAGAGTATATCCCTTTCACACAATTTGAAGGATTGCCTCTGCTCTTCCCCGTATTGGGTAGTGGGCAGGGCATCCAGCCTTTTAATACAGAAAAAGACTATGATAATTGGCTTAAAAGAATGAGCCAGTTCCCAATATGGATAGATGCAGCGATAAATAATTTTGATGAAGGGATAAAAAACGAAGTAGTTTTGCCTAAAAAGCTAGTGATAAAGATGATTCCACAGCTCAGAGCAGAGGAAATTACCAGTCTTTCATTTGAAAAAAATATCTTTTATAAGCCTTTGCAGAATTTCCCTAAGTCTTTTGACGCCAAAACAAAGCAAAAATATACCGAGCTCTACAAACAAACGGTAGAAGAAAAGATAATCCCAGCCTATCAGAAGATGGCAGATTACTTAGAGACGGTTTATTATCCAGAGGCAAGGGATACCGACGGCTATAATGCCCTCCCAAACGGTGAGGAAGCCTATAAATACTATGTAAAAAGCTGGACTACTGCGGATATCCCCATCAATGAAATCCATAAAATGGGTGTGCAGGAAGTTGCAAAGATTCGTGCCGAGATGGAAGCTATTAAAAAAGAAGTAGGATACTCTGGTAGCTTGGAGAGCTTCCTCCTTGCAGTGAAAGAAGAGGAAAAAGCGATGCCTTATCAATCCTCCCAAGAAGTGATAGGAGCATTTAATGCCATTTTAAAGAAAATCAGCCCGAAACTTAAAACAATGTTTAGCGTAACGCCTAAAACTCGGTTTGAAATTCGCCAAACAGAGAAGTTTAGAGAGCTTTCTGCAAGTGCGGAGTACATTCAGGGCTCGGCAGATGGCTCCCGACCAGGGATTTTCTACATTCCGCTGCCAGAACCGAGCAAATTTAATGTAACGAGCGGTATGGAGTCTCTGTTTTTGCACGAAGCCATCCCTGGACATCATTACCAGGTGTCTTTACAGCAAGAAAATGAGTCCTTACCTAAATTTATGCGCTTTGGATGGTATGGTGCCTATGGCGAAGGCTGGGCATTGTACTGCGAATCGCTTGGAAAGGATTTAGGATTATATAAAGATCCGTATCAAAGGCTGGGTGCGCTTAATGATCAGATGCTCCGTGCGGTGAGATTGGTTATAGACACGGGCTTGCACACAGGAAAGCTCACAAGAGAGGGCGCTATAAAGTACTTCCTTCGGAATATTGCCTACGATGAAGCGGCTGCTACTGCCGAAGTAGAGCGATATATGGCATTGCCTGGTCAGGCACTGAGCTATAAGATAGGTCAAGCAAAGATTATTGAGCTTCGCACGAAATATGAAAAGGAATTGGGTAAGAAGTTTAGCCTTCCAGAGTTCCATAGAGCGCTTTTAAGCCAAGGTTGCTTGCCTCTCACTGTTTTAGAAAGGAAAATGCAGCTCTGGGCAGAGAAACAATAAAAGAAAAAAGACTACCGATATCGGTAGTCTTTTGTTTTTTTAGATGAATTAGTCAAATAATTCTTCAACAGCAGCATTTATAGCATTTGGGTCTTGCAAATTGCTAAAGCCTACGAAGGAAATAACTATTATGGTATAGACTAAGTAGATAGAACTTAGGATAATCCCGATAATACAGAGCGTTCTTCCTGTGCTTAAGTTGCTATAATTGGAGTATAAAGACGGATTTTCTCTGTAGAGTTTCCTGTCTTTACCTGCGAGTACCAAACCAATAGCCCCTAAAATTATCCCTATGAATCCGTAGCAGCAGCAAGTAATAATAGAACCTATTCCCAGCACAAGCACACTCGTGGCATTGGGCAATTTTTCCTTTTCAAAGCTTGAAAATTGATTTTCATTTGCTTGGGGAGAATTTTGTAAATTTTGTGTATCCATTATATATTTATTTAAGTTGTTTATTCTCTTAATGATGCCTTATAAAATAGGAAACTACCATAATTATGGCATTAATAATCGCTAAACCTACGATAATATTCCCATAATTTCGTTTTTTATCTATAAAATTGATAATGATAAAGCCAAAAAACAGCAGCACAGTATAAATTGCAGGAAACATTTGGAATGCCTCTGCAAATTTACCTTCAAAAATCAGGGATATAGCCCGTTGCGTACCACAGCCGAAGCACTCTATACCGAAGAGTTTTTTATTTAGGCAGGGGAGCATATAATCATCTAGTGCCATTATTTATATTATTTCGTAGCAATATTAATTAAATTTTAATAAATGCACAATTTTTATTATACCTAAGCTAAAAGCCATTAAAGGTACAATAAATAAATTTAATATTGAATGCTATTTATCATACCGAAAGACTTTCTAAAAGTCGTATCTTTACAATGTAAAAAGAAAGAATAAGAATCATTAACTAATTAAATAAATTTTATACAATGAAACAGAGAGTTCCAGTATCACAGATTATGACTAAGGAGTTAGTAACCCTTAACACGACCCAATCTCTTTATGATGCGGAGAGATTATTCAAGGAATATAACATTCGACACATTCCTGTAGTGGAAGGAGACAGAATTCTTGGGGTATTAAGCTATTCCGATCTGCTGAGAATCAGTTTTGCTGATGTTACAGAGGGAGAGGAGGATGTATCATCAGTGGTTTATGATATGTATACAATTCCTCAGATTATGGCAAAAGCACCTATTACAGTTCAGGCAAGCACAAATGTGAAGGAAGTAGCAGAAATCTTAGCTACACAAAGTTTCCACTCTATTCCAGTTCTCGATGGTGAGAAGCTCGTAGGCATTGTTACAACCACAGATTTAATAAAATATCTTTTGGAACAGTACTAATTAGCTAAATGTTTTTTAAGAATCTGTATCAGGGTTTTCTTGGTACAGATTTTTTATTTTGAGCTATATTTGTAGCCTTAATACCTAATAAAATGAAGATTATCTGCATCGGGAGAAACTATATTGCACATATAAATGAGCTTGGGAATGCTCAGGAGAGCAATCCTGTGGTTTTTATTAAGCCTGATACTGCCGTATTAAAAGGTTCAGATTTCTATATACCCGAGTTTTCAAATGCAGTAGATTATGAGGTAGAGCTTATTCTAAAAATCTCAAAAGGAGGTAAGTATATACAAAAAGAAAATGCCCATAAGCATTATGAACAAATCGGTATCGGGATAGATTTTACGGCTCGTGATCTGCAAAATTCATTAAAGGAGCGCGGACTCCCTTGGGAAATCGCCAAAAGCTTTGATGGTGCTGCTGCAATAGGCAATTTCTTCCCCAAAGAGCAGTTTAACCTCACCGATTTAAACTTTTCCCTGAAAAAAAATAATATTCTTGTGCAGCAAGGTAATACCCGGCAAATGATTTTTAGCTTTGATGAAATCATTTCTTATATTTCTCAATACTTTACCCTCCGTATTGGCGATATTATCTTTACAGGTACTCCCGCAGGAGTAGGAAAAGTAGAGGAAAATGATGCTTTACAAGGCTATATAGAAGATATTAAAGCATTAGATATTAGGATTTTTTAAGCAAAAAATATAAAAAGTGGGTCAGAGACCCTTTTATTAAAAAAATAAAAAAGGGGACAAAGTCCCCTCCCCAAACCTAACGATTGCCTCTTCTTTTTATAGTTGTTTTTGCTTGTTTTACTTCGGTGAGGATTTCATCCATCAGCCTTTTATACTTATCTGCGCCATTAATCAGGGCTTGTGCCTCTATAAGTTTGATAAGTTGGGTAAAACATTCTTGCATCTTCTTACGAACTACTTGTGATACGCCTACTTTCAGGGTAGATTTCTCAACCGTACGGCTATTAAAGAGCTTTTCAAACTCGATATTCTCTGCTTTAAGGCTATTAACCCAAGCCATTGCGGAGATTTTCTTTAAGTCGGCAACACTTTCTGCAAGCTGAAGGTCTTGCAACATCTGAGTAATCACTCCCGTGAGCTCGCGCTGAGGAAGCCCTGATACCTTTTTGCCAAACTTTTTTATTATGAGAGTCAATCGCTCTGCGGCTTGTACTTTTTCGTTCTCAGGATACTTTGTATAGAGCTTAATATGAGTATAGAGGCAGCTGAGTAAGCGTATCCTTGTCTTGTTGCGAGTATTCAATTCCTTTGTAAAGGCAGAGTTTATTTGCAGTTTCAGGACATTGTCCATCTCATTCATTGCAGGAAGGAATTTAGTCTCTACAAAGTCTTTTAGTTTAAGTTCTTCCAAGTCTTCTTTTTGTAAATGCGCAGCTACATTTGTAATAAACTAGAAGAAATCAATCATCTTTAATCTGCGTAAATCTGTGTTAATCATACTAATAAATTTTGATGGGTTAAAATTAAAAACAATTTATAATATAATCTAATTTATTTTTTGTAAAAATAGTATTTTATTTGTATTTTATTGATTATGAGAATAAAAAATTTTCATTAATAGCTTATTTTTTTATAAATAAAAGGGGATGGAACCCTATTAATTGCTTAATAATAATTAGAATATCTTGATAGAATGTTGTTTTATTTTATCTATAATTGATATAGAAAAAATTAAATATGAATTTATTTAATAATAATTATAAAAAAGGAAATAAATATATTTATTTTTAATTGTTTGTTTTTTAAAGCATTATCATAAAATATATAGATTGCTCTATTTATTAAATCAGAAGAAAGAATATCATAAATAAGAGATGCTTTAGTTTTTTATTATTTTTTATTTTGACTGCTTAAATATATATTAGCCACATAATTACTGCAGTATTCCTGTATAGCCTTATGTGGGAGTATAAAAAATGGACAAGGAATGTTTAACTATGTAATTATATTTTTATAGTAAAGATTTTAACATGGTTTACTATATTATTTCAACTCTCATTCCCTATCCTTATTTGGTTTAAAAGATTTAGGAATTACATTATATTGTTAGGAGTTGTCCTGCATTTAGGAATATTTTTTATGATGAAAATAGATAATTTTTCATTTGTAATGATTTCTTGTTATACAATATTTTTAGATAATAAATTTTACAACAAAACCTTTAAACTATGAAAAAAATAATATTCATTCTGCTCCTGTTTATTTATTCATTAGTGCTCTCTCAGAGAGTTAATTATGGAGGAAGTCTCCAAAGTGCAGAAACAAAATACCATAGCATTGAGCTAAAAGGCATAGAAGGGGTAGAGGAGCGCTACCGGGAAGAAATTAAAGGAAATAAATTCCTATTTAAAGATATTCTGATAGGTAAGTATATAAGAACCTTGCGCTCAGATAAGAATACTGTGGTAGATACTCTAATTTTAGAAAAAGAAATCCTTGATGACAGGTTGCTTATCTCTAAATCTATTGAAGGAGTGGTTATTAGTGCTCCAAAGAATAAGTTTATTCAGATGAAAAACGGTATTATTAAGGTCAATGTACAGAATAATCCCATACTTTCTTCCGGAAATGTATTTGAGTCTATCAGTAAATTGCCGGGAGTTAGCTATGATGCTATAAATGATAGATTTAAACTCAATGGAAATACAGGTATCAGGGTAGAGATAGATGGAGAATCTCTCCTGTTAAGCGGTAATGAGCTGATGATTTACCTTAAAAACCTGCAAGCAGCCGAAGTGGAGAGCATAGAAATAAACTCCTCTCCATCAGCTAAGTATGATGCAGGCTCTGGAGCAGGAATTATCAATATAAAAACTAAAAAATTTAAGAAAGAAGGGGTCTCTGTCATCACGAATACCAATGCTACAAAAGGCAGATACTTTAAACAAAACACAGGAGCAAAAGCCCAGTATAATATTCATAATAAGAGTTTTGTGCTGAGGTATCTCAACTCCTATGGAGGAGATTTTGAGCAGGCAAATAGCCTGAAAGGCATTAGCAATAGCCTCTCTTCTGAGCAGGAAATCTATGCAAAAATCAATAATGCCAACCATAGTATAGGAGGTACTTTTGAGAACAGATTCTCTCATTCTAAGCTTACACTCAATACTAAACTTACATTCTATAATGAGGATATTCAGCAGAATACAGACTTGATATTCAAGAATAACAGCCTCCCGTATTCTGAAATTATCTCTCGGCAGATGAGTGATAACAGCCTCAGAACCTTTGATGCAGGTATAAGATATGCGTATGACTTTAAGAAATCCAGTTTAGTCCTGCGAGGGAATTATATTCGCTATAATACAAAGAATAATGCCCTCCTAAGCTCAAAGGAAGTGCAAAATATTCAGCATTTTAAGGATTTGGAAAACCGAGCTCCTAATACAGTAAATGCAGCAGTAATTCAAGTAGATTATACAAATAAAATAGACTCCACTTCTACCATAGAATCAGGTTTAAAGTATATTTTCCAAGACATTAATAATAAAAATCTATTCTATAAAAGGGAAATTAACGGCTGGGAATATGACGAACCTAAATCTAATGCCTATACTTATAATGAACATATCGCAAGTGCATATCTCCAATACTATAAATCTTTTAAGAGAATAGATATCATATTAGGCTCGAGGGCAGAATTTTCACCTGTTTATGGCTATTCTTCTGAAAATGATTATCATCTTAAGAGAGAAGAGCTTAATATCTTCCCATTTATTAATTTTTCTTATGCAAATCAGTCTAAAAATCATCACATAAGCCTATCGTATAACAAAAAAATCAATAGACCTAATTTTAAAAACCTAATGCCATTCGTCTATTATATAGACCCTTATACGAAAATTCTCGGAAATGCAGAGCTGAAATCAAATATCACTCATCAGCTTACCTTACAGTACCTCTATAAACAAAAATATATATTTAATATTATCTATTCACAGAACAGAGATGCTATCTATCAGACTCATATTCACAATAAAGCTACACTTTCCTCTATGCTTACACCTGTTAATATAGATAAAATTCACTCCATTATATTTAATGCCAATCTGTCATTTAATATGCTAAAATGGTGGAGTCTTAATGCTAATATAAACCTCTTCCGAGATAGCATAAAGTCTAATGATAATGCCCAAAATATAAATACACAGAGCTGGGCATACCAATGGGCGATTACCAATAGATTCTCACTCCCTGCAAAGATAAATTTAACCTCTGGTTTTGATTTTATTTCCGACTTTATACAAGGTCCCTATAAGACAACTTCTTTCTATGGACTAAGTTTAGGAATTAATCGTAATTTTATGAATAATCAGCTAAGATTTTCATTAACAGCTAATGATGTATTTAATAGAAAGGAGATTAAGAACCATTTATTGGCACAGGAGCAGAGCTATTTCTCTCGACAAACCTTTGACTCTCGATGGATAAGGCTCTCCCTAACCTACATTTTTGATAAAGGTACAAAGAATAATACCTCTTATGATGAAGATACAGTAGATAAACTAAAATCAAGACTTAAATAATGAAACTCATTATTCTTTATGATAACTGGTGTCCTAAATGTACCTCCTTTGCAAAGCTTATCAGTAAATTAGATTGGCTTCATTTGATAGATTGTAGAGAGCTTAGAAATATAGAAGAGCATTCATTAGATGAACAAGGACTAAATATTTTACTCGCTAAGCAACAAATGGCATCATTTACAGATAAATGGCAGTATGGTTTTACTTCCATCTATCTTATTTTTCTAAGATTGCCTGCTTTTTGGATATTTCTTCCTGCATTTATCCTTTTAAAGCTTACAGGATTAGGGCAATTGCTCTATAAAAACTTAGCAGTAAATAGAAAAATAATACCTTTGCATTGTGATAATGAATGTAATATAAAATAATAATATTTATTTGTTACAAAATTTTAAAAAATTGGGGTCTCTGACCCCTTTATTGTCTGCACAAAAGTGTAAATTCTAAAGAAAAAATAGATTTGTGTATGCACAAAAGTGCAAAATGAAAAGAAAAAATACTTTTGTGTCGACACAAAAGCGCAAAATCAAAATAAAAAATGGTTTTTTGTATGCAATAATTTCATAAATCGGACAATTTGTCCTTTTGTGCATACACAAAAGTATAAAATGGAGTCATTGACCCCTTTTGTGTCGACACAAAAGTATAAAATGAAAAGAAAAAATGGTTTTGTGTATGCACAAAAGTATAAAATAGGGTCTATGACCCCTTTTGTGTTGACACAAAAGTGCAAAATCAAAATAAAAAATGAATTTATGTATACATAAAAGTATAAAATGGGGTCTTAGACCCCTTTTGTGTAAAGACAAAAGTATAAAATAGGGTCTCTGACCCCAAAGTATGGGTCTCTGACCCCCTTTTTGTTTTAGGAGAGGGGATTATTGTTAAGAGGATAGAGATTTAGAGAGAGGGGGAGGGGAGTATAGCGTATTGGAGAGGGATAATGAGAAAAAGAAAGAGGTGCTGGCAAAGCCAGCACCGCTAACAGTAATTAAAAAATCACTTTAATTATGAAGATATTATTTTTTATTTGCTTTTACGATAACATTATCTACTTCCCAACGGGTAGATTTGCCGTTTTCGGAAGTATATTTGAAGGCAATTCTTATGTTTTTGCTAGCAAAGTTATTCAAACTAAGCTTGCCGGAACCTACGAAACCTTTAAATCCAGATAAATCTGTATCAAAAACAGCGCTTGTGATTTCCGTCCAGCTTGTTGTAGTGGCATCACCTGTATAGTTATCGGTTACGAATACCTTTAGAGGGTTGCCATCAAAGGCTCCATCGGTTTCAAAGGAGAAATAAGCGGACTTAAATCCATTGAGCGAGATTTCTTTGGAGATAAGCCAGTCGGTATTTTTCTTTTTCTTCCCGTCGAAGAAAGCAGAAGGCTTCGGATTTCCGAAAGTTGTGGTTGTCCAAACCTCATCTCCCTCAATACTTACCGCAGTCCAGTCATTGAGATTCTCAAAACCTTCGTTAAATAATGTTACATCTTTGGTTGGGAGTGTACCATCACATCTTGGATTGTCTAAATCTGCCCCTCTAAGGTTAAGAATCCAGAGCTGAAACTTACCATTATAGTAACCGAGCACACCTGTTACATCTCCTTTACCTGTATCTACTTCCACATCGCTTGCGAGGAGCTTGTTATCATTTGTACCGAAGTTGGCGCGCCCATTTGTTCGGAGTAGAATGGTATTCCCAGCGCAGTCTTCAAGGGTTCTGTTGCTGGTATTGGTTCCATCGGCATAGGTTTTCCCTAAATCGGAGCTTACAAACTGTAAGTCTTTTATTTTAATGTATCTACCGACATCATTAATGCTAAGTTCGGGGAGGGTTTTCAGTGTTGGGGTTACATTAATCAGAGGCTTCTCTGTACGGAAGAAGTGTTTGTATTTATCAACATCTTCTACACGGCTTACTTCACCCTTGTATAGTCCGCCCAATTGTATTTCTCCGTTTTTGGAACCGATGTATAGGTCCTTTAAATTGACTGTAAGCGTTCTACCTACTTGGAATCGTTGGTCAGAAAATAGTCCCGTACCACTACGATCGGCAAATTGCTGATGAGAAGCGATATTAATTTTGATACCTCCTGTATTGTCCTCCACATAAACGAATCCTGTGTGCTGTTTTCCATCTTTAAAGTTGTATGCTGCGAGGTTCCCAGACTCATCGTTTGCTGTTACAAGGGCAGTAAGGGTAGCATTTTCGGAGATTTGGGTAAGATTGCCTTGTAGAAGGGCTTTTACTTCGGCTACGCTAAGCGCAACGGCATCTGCACTGGCTTCGCACGGCGCAATAATCTTATCTATCCTCTCTTGATTCATATTCAAGTCAGCATCATCTACGATATAGAGCTGATAAGTGGTATTAAACTTGCTGAAAATACCCACGATATCTCCATTTCCAGAAGGAATGGTCTTAAGGGCAAAGGATGCATAGCCGCTCATTCTCGCTACTTTGTTGGCCGTAGAGCTTGTAGCGTCTATTAATTGCTTATCTGCACTAGATCCTGTAGGAGCAAACTGCTGGCAAAGGTGTTTAGCGGCAAATTCTGCGTTTTCTATCTTCACTAAACAGCCAAGATATTGCTCGTTTCCTTTAATCATATCACCTAAAGTCATTACTTTCGGAACGATAGTCTCTTTTTCAGAGCAAGAGCGGATAATAACTTTTGGCAAATCGGCTTCAAGGATTCTGGAAACTGAAGTTGCATTCTTCTCATTACCAAACTTTACCCCTAATTGTATTACGCCACCATACTCACCGATGGATAGCCCTGCAAGTTTTATATAAACCTTTGAGCCTTGAGGATAATGGTTGTAGGTAGAAGTAGCATCTACTGTGATTGTCAAACCTTGTGTAGGGTTTTCAGGTTTGTCCTGTATGAAAATGCTTTTGTAGATGTTACCCGTGTGGTCAGACGAAGAAACATACCCCTCGATGTAGCGATTATCATCATTGGGGAAGTCGAAAGTCTTTTTACCATCGTATAATTTCTTTAAGTTCTCCAAAGAAATTAAAGATAGGCTTGTGTCTTGGGATAAATCACCACACTGATAGGTATTTGTATCTGGAATATCGAATTTATCTTCTTGTACGCAGGCTGTAAAGAGCAGCACAGAGGCTACAAGAGAAATCTGCTTTATTGTATTGAATATGTTTTTCATTTTTGATGATTTAAAAAGTGAATTAAAACCTAAGATATACATTAGCAAAGAATGTAGTACCCCTGTCATACCACAGTTTTGGTCCAAATATAGGGGTGCCTCTTTGACTTTCTACATAGGCATCGCGGAAATTAGATTTCCTGCCTTGCTCAAAGCCACCAGTTACATAGTTTCTATTGTTGAGGATATTGTTTACACTTACGCTGATACCCATTCTGTACTTACCGAGAAGGAAAGATTTGCCCGCATTAGCATTGAGCATAAACTGGTCATCAAATTTTGTCTGCCTTACGAGGGGTTCAACGGTTTCAGGAGTAGCTTCTGGGATGCTGATTCCCGTTTTTGTATCTACGATAGCCGTGTAATTGTCGCCTGTACTTGGGTCGGTATAGAATTTATCCGTTCTGTTGAGCACAGAAATATCCAAATACTGATCCATCAAGTAGTTTGCACTTGCACCTATCCACCAGTATTTCGGGGAGTTGTACTTAAGCCCTACCGAAAAAGCAGATTGTGGAGTACCAGAAACCCTGTAATTTTTAATATTTGCTTTTCCAAGGTATTCAAAACCTCGTGCATAGTTCTCATTATCTGCACTTACATATACATTAGGGGTATTTTTGTACTTATATTCTCCCCAGCTACCCGCAGCAGTTAAGTTAAGGGTAGAAGAAAGTTTTAAATCTATCCCCAGCTCTACACCTAAGTATTGTTTATGGGTTCCCGTCATAATTTCAGAGACGAAAGCGTCCTGAGGCGTCTGTGAGCTACCGAGCTGAATACCTTCTGCGTAGTATCTTGATACTTCTACTGCATTTTGAATGTCTGTAAGGTAGCCTGTAAGCCTTAGTTTAAGGGTCTGACCTCTCAATATGTAGCTTAAATCGTTTGCATTTACGATCTGGCTGGAAAGTTCAGGGGTAAGGATGTTTGACACCCTTGGGTTTACGAAGATTTCGTTTAAAGTAGGAGCTGCAGAGTAAAGCGTACCATTATATACGATGAAGTTTTTACCATTAATAGTATAGGTAACCCTACCTTTTAGCCCTGCATTGAGAGAATTATACTTCGCACTCTTGCCTTTGGAATTATCAGCATAGAAATGATTTCTGAATTTGCCCTCTCTTTGAGACTCGGAATAGGAACCGAATACGGAACCAACGATATTCCATCGGGATAAATCTACTTCTGTAGAAGCATTAAAGGTATAAGAGCTCCTGAGAAGGTCGTAAGAATACTGAGTTCTGTCTCCTTCTTTCACTTTTGTATTTGGGTTGTCTAAGTCATAAGGCTTATCATTACCAAAAGCATTTACATTATTTGCGAATGCCGCACCAAGGAGGTCTTTTATCTCTCGGAAGTTATCGGATACCAAATTTTGGTACGCAAAGTTTAAGTTGAGCCTCCAATTGCTTGCAAGTTTAGTATCAAAGTGAGAGATAAAGTTGAAAGTTTTGTCTTTATTCACATCTTCTACTATTGAATATCTTGCGCCTTTGTCATAGTTGAGACGATTCATATTATAGAGTGCCTCCCAGTTGATTTGGCTCTTGTTATTGAGGAAATCATTCCTTTGAGCATCAATAATGGCTTGTTCTACATCTGTAATATCTTTCCCACCAAGGCTATTGCTTTCTTGGAATTTAGAAATCCAGTAGCTTGGGAGATTTCTGTAGTAAGTAGGGTTTGGATCTGCAGCGTGGAACCAGTCAAGGCGGCTTCTTCCGTCTCTACCGAACTGATAAGAGAATGTGTTGTTCCAATTTGAGGTTTTTCCCAGCTTATTATAGAATTGTAGTTGGAACATAGGCTCGTGCATCTTTTTGATTCTCGAGTTTCTCTTCTCACCATTCTGCCAGCCCCAGTAAGCATTGTAGTTTTTACCCATTAAATCATATACTTCTTGGGTATTTGGGCTGTTTGATGCCCTATAAGTAGGAGCACCGAAGGCGGTTAGGTTAATTGAGAACCTGTCGCTAAATTTCTTCTCGATAGAACCGAAATAGGCATAAGAATCTTGGTATAAACCATCAATAATACCTGTATTTGCCCATCTTCTACTTCCTGAGAAAGTAAATGCCCAGCCGCTTTTGCTCATACCAGTGGAGTAAGTAGCCATTAGTCTGTGGAAATAGCTCCTGTTGGTAAATGAATATGCGAGGGAAGTGCCTTTTCTGTAAGAGGAAGCCCTTGTGTTGTAGTAAATAACCCCTCCTAAGTTACCGAAAGTATATTCTGATGGGGTGATGTTGTCTGCATTCTCTATCGGATAACGGGTTACATCATTTAGCCCACCCCAATTTGAGAAATCAATTCGTCCATCATCATTTTTAGACATAGGAACACCGTTGAACAAAACATCTTCATAGCGGTTATCTACCCCTCTTGGGCGGAACCAATATGCTCCTAATTCAAATGCAGCTACACTTTGGAAAGCATCTTTACCTGCATTGAGGAGACCTACAGTTGGTTGCATAGAGCCACCGTCATCATCAGACATAGATTCATCTACCATCATAACACCAGAGTCCATAGCTCCTGCCATAGGCACTAAGTTGATAACCCCAAGGTCTTTTCTCTTTTCATTTGCAGTTACACTAAACTGGATAATCTGAGTCTCGAATCCAAATTTGGAAATAGTTACCTGGTACTGGCCTGGCTTTAAATCCACAAATTGGAAATAACCGATTTTATCGGCAGTAACATCATCATTAGACTGTAAAAGGTCTACTTCTGCTCTTTCTACCGGTTTACCGTGGTTATCTTTTACATATGCATAGACTGTAGTTTGTGCATAGTAAAAGGATGCAGGTAACAAGGTAAATAAAGAGATGAGAGATAAGTTCTTTATCATAGCATATCATTATTTAATTATCTTATTAGAACTGAATTTAGAGGGACAAAGATAAATCTATTTTTGAATATCGTTAATTTCTATTAACATTTTAGCTATGGTATCAATACTAAAAAACCAATGCTAAAACTTCAAGATAAATCTCTATTTTATTAATTTTGCCACAATTTATAAGGGGATAATTAATGTAGGAGTTAATTATCATTTCTGATAACATTTAACATTTTTAAAGATGAAGAAGTATGTATTATTCGGGCTGTTAAGTTTTACACTTATGCAGGCTCAGCAAAAACAAGTTCAGCGTGCTGCAATTGGTTTTATGAATGTGGAGAATCTATGGGATATTTATCCGTCTGCTGATTATATAGATGGTACTTTATCTCCCGATAATCCTGCTTTTCATAGGAGTGTACCATTAGATTCATTGCAATATCTCCCTGTTACGGAAGAATACAGAGGAGAGTGGAGCGATGAGAAGCTTATCGGTAAAAAAGTAGTGAGAAAACAGATTTTAAGTGATGATTTTACTCCACTAAGCCCTAAAAAATGGGATAAAAAACTCTATGATGATAAAATGGGAAGGCTTGCAAAAGTGATTTCAGACCTCGGTAGAAAATATACGAATACTGCACCTGTGATAGTCGGGCTTATAGAGGTAGAAAACAGACAAGTGGTGGAAGAACTTACCAAGCAGCCCGCTCTCGCAAGGTATGATTACGGTGTAGCTCATTATAATTCCTATGATGCAAGGGGGATAGATGTAGCAATTATTTATCAGAAGAAAAGGTTTCTGCCTATTAAAATTTCCAAAAAGGAGATGAAAATCTACAGAGAAGATGGTAAGAGAGAATATACTCGTGATTTATTAATCGTTCAAGGGCTGTTAGACGGTGAGAAAATCGCAGTTATAATGAACCACTGGCCATCGAGGAGAGGGGGTACGGCTTCTAATCCTAAGAGAAACGCAGCTGCGGTCTATCTAAAAGAAGAGATGGACAGGCTGAGAGCAGAAATCCCAGGTATAAAAATATTAGCAATGGGAGACTTTAATGATGACCCCGATAATGAGAGTATCACTAAATATTTAGGTGCTGTGGGTAGAGAGAAAGACCTCTCTGAGACTTCTCCTTACTTCAACCCTATGTGGAAGCTCTTCAAAAATGGTGTGGCATCTTATGCTTACAGAGATGCACCTAATATGTTTGATCAGATTATTATGACTAAAAATCTCGTTCAGAATAAGGATAAGAAAACCTACGCTATGTTTACTACCAACATTTTTGCACCGTCTTATCTTATTACAGATTCTGGGCAGTATAAGGGGTATCCTTTCCGTTCTTGGGCAGGAGATCAATATACAGGTGGGTATAGCGACCACTTCCCAGCATTTACGGTTCTCCAAAGGGAGTTTTCTAAATAGAATTTAATGTTTTACTGTATAAAAAATGCTTGCTGAGAATAGATTCAGCAAGCATTTTTTTTTGTTAGGTTACTTTTTATTTTCCTTCCTCGCAGAAGATGTAGTATTGTACAGCTACTGCGGATTTAAAATGCGCCTTTATACTTTTTAAATCCCCCGAAGCGCTTTCTTTTGTAAAGTAGCTCCCCGCTAAAATTTTATAATTAGGTCTTAGGGAGGCGTCTACTATCGTTTTTGTATGTGGGAATTTCTGTCTAAAACTCGCCTTTATTTCATTTGCTTCTTTATTGCTTTTTACTACCGCTACTTGTATCTTGTAGCCCAATACTCGTGGGTTTTGCCTGCAAATCTCAGCAGTAGAGAGCTTCCTTTTCGGAACGGATATTCTTCTTGAGTCTAAGTCATCTGTATAGGAAAAACTACTATCATTTGTTGACCTTTTACAGTTATTGCTATCCATTTTGTTTATCAGTTCACTTACTTTTGGGCTTGCGGTTATCGTTAGTGGGGTTCCGTTTATTGTATCCACCTTCGTTACCGTTTGAGCGGTGCTGAAAATAAAAAATGAGGATAGATTAAGGCTGAGAGCTAATATTAATTTCTTCATCACGAAAATATTTTGAGCAAAAATAATAATAAATTTGATATATTATAGGAGTTCTGAGCTCTTAAAGATTGAGACCTAATTTTTTTATAAGGGATATATAGAAATATAGATAAAAGATGTGCTTATCAGAATGAATTATTATGAGTTTTGTAATTTTGTTCAGATCTCCTTTTATCATTGTACCATTTTGGTGTGTTTTGAGGATTTAGATGGTGAAGGTTAATATTTTTGAATATTTTATAAAGAGGTTTTTAGTTAAAAATCTTTATTATAATTAACAGTTTGATAATGCTTGTGTGTTTATTTAATTTATTGATTTTTAATGTAAATAAAGTGCGCTTACAATTTAGACTACATACAAATTTAACTCATATAAGGAAACAGGAGGTGGGGGTCTCTTAATTTTCTGTTAAATGTTATATTTTTGCCGGTGAGAAATAAAATTCATTTTTTTCATAACCCAATTTTACTATAAATGATTAGTTGGAGAAAGCATTACAGGAAAGCATTGGTAGCAATAGGTCTATTGCTATCTACGAGTGCTTCTATTTACGCGCAAGATGCCGCTACAGGTGATCCTAAAAACGGGGAGACTTTGTTTAAAACCAATTGTGCTGCTTGCCACGCATTGGATAAGCAGTTGGTAGGTCCGTCATTAGGAGGAGTTGTAGAGCGATTAGAAAAAGAACACGGTCTTGGGAAAGATTGGCTACACAAGTGGATTGTTAATTCTATGGATGTAGTAAACTCAGGAGATAAATACGCTAATGAGGTGTTTGAGAAGTTTAACAAAATCCCAATGTCTCCGTTTCCTAATCTTTCTGAGAAGGATATAGATGATATATTGGCTTATACTTCTAACCCTCCTGCACCAGAGCCAGCAAAACCAGCTGCAGCTCCAGAAGGTGCAAAACAGGCAAATGAAGAATTAGCACAGGAAAGCAAAGCGGATTTACAGTCTAAATTGATTATAGGTTCTCTACTTGCGGTTGTGGGCTTGCTTATCTGGGTTCTGCTCAGGTTAAGAGGGCTTATCAAACTTCAAAGGTCAGGTAACTTGGACCCTGAGAGAGCAAGAAAGGTAGAGCACCTTTATAATAGATTTAACCTCGTAGGTAATGGTTTGATGACCGTATTGGCAGTGGTAGCGCTCTATGGAGTTTGGAACTGGCTGATGTGGATTGGAGTTTATAAAGGATATAAACCAGAACAACCGATTTACTTCTCGCATAAAATTCACGTGGGAGAGAATAATATTGATTGCCAGCTTTGCCACTCTGGGGCTAAATATGGCAAGGTCTCCGAAATCCCGTCTATGAATGTTTGTATGAACTGCCACAGAGGTATTTCAGAATACAAAGGGGCTTATATCGAGCCAGGAAAAACAAAAGAATTCTATGATGGTGAGATTCAGAAAATCTACCAAGCTACAGGTTGGGATGCAGGTAGCCAGTCCTACACAGGGAAAACAAAACCTGTACAATGGGTGAGAATCCATAATATGCCAGATTTTGTATTCTTCAATCACGCTCAGCATGTGGTGGCAGGAGAGAAAGCGATTATTGATTCTCATAACAAGAAAAACCCTAATGATAAAATAGATGTTGTTTGTAAAGCTTGCCACGGCAAAGTAGATGAAATGAATGTGGTACAAATGGCAAATGATTTTACGATGGGATGGTGTATAGAATGCCACAGAACTACAGAGGTAGATATGACCAACGGATATAATAAAGAATATTTTGCGAAGCTGCACGATAAACTTAAGAAACAATATCCTAAATCTCAAGGTAAGATTACGGTAGATGCTATCGGAGGACTTGAATGTGGTAAATGTCATTATTAATAACGAAAAAATTAGAAGTATAAATGGCTTCAAATAAAATACAATTCAGAAGTATTCACGAACTAAAAGACCCAACGCTTACACAGAAGTTGGCTCAGAAAGAGTTTATAGAGGAAATCCCAGTAGATGAAATAAACGCTGCTGAGGAAAATGCAAATACTCCTCTCACTTCACGAAGAGATTTCCTTAAAATAGCTGGTTTCTCCACTGCAGCTGTTGCATTAGCGGCTTGTGAATCGCCAGTGATTAAGACAATTCCTTATGTGGTAAAACCGCATAATATTATACCGGGTGTTCCTAACTATTACGCTTCGGCTTACTATGATGGGTATGACTTTGCGAGCGTTTTAGTAAAAACAAGAGAGGGAAGGCCTATTAAAATTAATCCAAATCCTGCTGCAAAAGGTTTCGGTTGTACCAATACAAGAGCTCAGGCTTCTGTGCTTTCACTTTATGATAATGATAAGGTAAAACAACCTAAACTCGATAAGAAAGACGCAACCTTTGATGCACTTGATACTTACGCATTGAAGTCCTTAGAGGGAGCATCGGCAAGTGGTAAGAAGATTGTTCTTCTCTCCCACTCATTACCTTCTCCTACATTTAAGAAGCTGTTTGCAGATTTCAAAGAGAAATATCCTACAGCAGAATTGGTGATATATGATGCAATCCCACTCGCTGCAAATCTTGATGCTGCACAGGAAGTTTTCGGAATGAGAGCATTGCCTGTTTATGACCTTACAAAAGCAGAATTGGTAGTATCCTTCCAAGCAGATTTCTTGGAGATGTTTAATGGTCAGAGCTTAGAGCATTCTTATGCAGAAGCGAGAAAACCAGGTAAGGGAATGCTAAGGCACATCCAAGTAGAAGCTAATATGTCTCTAACAGGAGCTAATGCTGATACAAGATACAGACTAAAACCAAGTGCGGTTCTCAATACATTGGTAGAGGTTTATAAAGGACTTGATGGAGAAACTTCTAACAAGGAGGCAAAAGAAATACTAAAAGAGCTTAAAGCAAAAGGTAATAAAGCTGTTGTTTTAGCAGATGGTTCTAAGGCGGCTATCGTTCTTTCTCACTTAATCAACCAAAAACTTGCATCAAGTGCATTTACTGGTGAGGCTTGCTTCCTTAAAGAGTATGATGGGGAAAGATATAAGCAATTGCTCTCTTGGCTTAATGCTGGTGAGGTAGATACGCTAATCATTAATAATGTAAACCCGATATATTCTTCCAACCAAGGGGAAGCATTTAAAACCGCAGCTACCAAAGCTAAAAATATCATCTCTTTCTGTGATAAAAAACACGAGGTTTATGATATTTCCAAAGCGGTAATCCCAGTAGCGAACTGGTTAGAATCTTGGGGAGATATCGCTCCACAGACAGGAGTTTATGCGCTTACCCAGCCTACAATCCAAAAAATATTTAAGCCAAGACAATTAGAAGAATCTCTACTGGTTTGGATTAATGGAAAAGATAGCGAAGCGAATAATTATTACGATTATTTAAAAGCTAATGCTACGACTATCTTGCATAATGCTACATTTAATCAGGCTTTATATCACGGTATTAATGAAACTCCAAATATTGCTGGAAGACTTTCTTATACTGGTGGAGATGCAGAAGCTGCGATAAATGAAATAGCATCATTTAAAGCCACAGACTTTGAATTAACATTATATACAAATTCTATCGGAGATGGTACTCAGGCTAATAACCCTTGGCTTATGGAGCTTCCAGATCCTATTACGAGACTTTCTTGGGATAATTACTTGACCATTTCTCCAAAAGATGCAGAGAAACTCGGTATTAAGAATAAACTCAATGCAAGAATGCAGCTCGATGGAGATAAAGTAAACCTCTCCGTAAATGGAAAAGTTATACTGAAAGATGTTCCTGTATTTATTCAGCCTGGTCAGGCAGATGGTTCTTTAGGTATCGCTCTTGGTTATGGTAAGAAAAATTCAGGTAAAGTAGCTGCTACAGGTATTAATGCTTATCCACTCTTTGATGGGGTAAACTTTAATATCAATAATATTAAGATTGAAAAAACAGGCGAAGACTATGAATTCGCTGGAATGCAGCTCCAGAATACATTAATGGGTCGTTATGATATCGCGAAAGAAGTAAGCCTTAATGACTTCATTAATGTGCCGTTTGATGACCCTAAAAAAGGTTGGAATAAGCCATTGGAATATCATACGCTTAATGGCTCTCTACCTGCTGAAAAAATCACCCTTTGGGATTCTTATGATGATACAGATGGTCATCACTTCAATCTCTCAATAGACCTTAATGCTTGTACAGGATGTGGTGCTTGTATCATTGCCTGCCAAGCAGAGAATAATACTCCTGTAGTAGGTAAGCAGGAGATGAGAATGTCAAGAGATATGTACTGGTTGAGAATTGACCGTTACTACTCTGCTGATATTCCAGAAAACTTGGATACTGATAAAGACGGAAAATTAACGCCTGAGGAAGCAGTAGCTGGAGGTCTTGATGTTCCAGGTATGTATGGTAACGCATTTACAGATGGAGGTATCTTAAACCACGCAGCGGAAAATCCAAAAGTGATCTTCCAGCCTGTGATGTGCCAGCACTGTAATAATGCACCTTGTGAGAATGTATGCCCAGTAGCGGCGACTTCACACGGTAAGCAAGGTCAGAACCAAATGGCGTATAACAGATGTGTGGGTACCAGATATTGTGCAAACAACTGTCCATACAAAGTGAGGAGGTTCAACTGGTTCAACTATGCAATGAACGATAAGTTTGACTACCAAATGAACAACGACCTCGGTAGAATGGTTCTTAACCCTGATGTAGTGGTAAGAACAAGAGGGGTGATGGAGAAATGTTCTCTTTGTATCCAAGAAACTCAGGCTACTATCTTAAAAGCTAAGAAAGAGGGCAGAAAAGTAACAGACCAGGAATTCCAGGATTCTTGTGCTTGTTCAGCAGCTTGTTCTTCCGGTGCTATGGTCTTTGGAGATATGAACGACAAAGATTCTAAGGTAAGAGAACTGTTTGCAAGTGATAGAAGATACTACCTATTAGAAGAATTAGGTGCAAGACCAAATGTATTCTATCATACAAAAGTGAGAAATAACGGAGTAGAAAATTAAAGTTTAAATAATAATAAGCTAAAAAATGTCACATTACGAAGCCCCGATTAGGGTACCCTTAATTAAAGGACATAAGACCTATCGTGATATCACAGAAGATATTGCAAGACCTATTGAGGAAAGAGCTGGTAAATTATGGTGGATTTCTTTATACGCATCATTGGTTCTTTTCATTTATGGATTTGGCTGTATTGCTTACACCATAGGTACAGGTATTGGAGCGTGGGGATTGAACCGAACCGTAAACTGGGGTTGGGATATTACCAACTTCGTGTGGTGGGTAGGTATTGGTCACGCAGGAACATTGATCTCCGCAGTATTATTATTATTTAGACAGAGATGGAGAATGTCCGTAAACCGCTCCGCAGAGGCAATGACGATTTTCGCCGTAGTACAGGCAGCAATCTTCCCTGTAATACATATGGGGAGACCGTGGTTAGGTTATTGGGTATTCCCTCTTCCAAACCAATACGGTTCTCTTTGGACGAACTTTAACTCTCCACTCCTTTGGGATGTATTTGCGATTTCTACATACTTCTCAGTATCGGTAGTCTTCTGGTTCATCGGTCTTATTCCAGACTTTGCGATGATTAGAGACAGAGCCAAAACTCCATTTACTAAGACAATGTATACTTTCCTTGCATTTGGCTGGGGAGGAAAAGCAAAACACTGGCAGAGATTTGAAGAGGTGTCATTGGTATTGGCAGGTTTGGCAACTCCGCTTGTATTCTCAGTACACACTACGGTATCCTTTGACTTCTCCACATCGGTGATTAAAGGGTGGCACTCTACAATTTATCCTCCTTACTTCGTTGCTGGTGCGGTATTCTCAGGGTTTGCAATGGTACAGACGCTCCTCTTGGTAGCGAGAAAAGTTTGCCACTTGGAAGATTATATCACCAAGTATCATATTGAGATTATGAATATCGTCATCATTGTAACAGGAGGTATGGTTACTGTGGCTTATGCTTGTGAATATTTCATCGCGTGGTATTCTGGTTCAAGATATGAAGACTTTGTATACCTCTCTCCAGGTGCAGCAACTGGACCTTACTGGTGGGCATTCTGGGCACTTATTATCTGTAACCTTGTAGTACCAGCAGCATTCTGGTTCAAAAAAGTGAGAACAAATATTATAGCTACATTCCTCATTGCATTGGTTATTAATATCGGTATGTGGTTTGAGCGTTTTGATATTATCGTAATCAACCTTTCAAGGGATTACTTACCAGGTTCTTGGACTATGTTTAAACCAACGATTATAGATGTGGGTACATATCTTGGAACTATTGGATTCTTCGGAATTTTATTCCTACTCTACGCAAGAACTTTCCCAGTAATTGCACAGGCGGAACTAAAATCTATTTTGAAAATTTCAGGTGAAACTTATAAAGCAAAAGAAGGAGATGAGCACCACTAAAACTATATACGGAATTTACGCCGATGATGATGATTTAATGGCAGGAGTAAAAGCGTTTAGCGATAAAGGAATTAAAATTAATGAAGTCTATACTCCATTCCCTGTTCACGGGTTAGATAAAGCACTTGGTCTTAAAAAGACAAGAATCTCTGATGCCGCTTTTATCTACGCAGTTTATGGATTACTCATAGGGGGTATTACCACTTGGTATATGATGAATCACGACTGGCCACAGAACATCGGGGGTAAGCCAGCGTTTGACTGGGCACATAATATGCCAGCATTCGTAGTGCCTATGTTTGAGCTTATGGTATTCTGCTCCGCACATATGATGTCTGTTACTTATCTCATCAGGAACAAAATGTATCCGGGAGCACCAGCTCAGAATCCAGATCCAAGAACTACTGATGATAAGTTTATGATCGAGTTTAAGAGTGATGATGTTGAAACTATAAAACAACTCCTTATAGAAACAGGAGCTGAAGAAATTTCTGTAAAAGAAGCATAATATGAAAAATTATATCATAAAAATTTCTGCAATATTAGGAGTTTCTGCTTTGGCACTTACTTCTTGTGGCCCAAAAGAAAATCCACCATTGGTTTACTTCCCAGATATGTACTTCCCAGTGGCATACGATCCATTAATGAAAGCTGAAGACCCTTATGTAGATCATAAAAATGAAATACCTGCTTTCGTGAAAAATGATGGAGCTACAGGCTTAGTTCCAGTAGATGGTACAGTGGCACAAAATGAGGACGGAGTAGTAGAAGTAAATGATGCAAGACCTCTTAGCCCTACGCAGTATAATGAGGGTTATGATGCATCTAAACTGGTTACTGCTTCACCGCTTAACGCTTCTAATCTGGATAAGGATGTAGCAAGAGGTAAGGATTTGTATAATAAGACTTGTGCAGTTTGCCACGGTACAGCAGGAGATGGTCAAGGTTCAATCGTGAAATCTGGAGCTTATGTAGGTGTGCCTAACTTTAAAGACAGAGAGGTTACATTGGGCTCCGTACACTATGTGCTCTCTTATGGTAGAAACTCTATGGGCTCTTATGCTGGGCAGTTAAAACCTGGTGACAGATGGAGAGTGGCAATGTATATAATGAAAGAATTTAAAGGTCAAAAAGATTTTGCAGGTAGCCCAATAGCCGCTGCAAAACCAGTTGCTGACTCTACTCAAACTAAATAATTAAAAGAGAAAAATATGTATACTTTTTCATCTAAATTAAGATTATTTTCAATTGTACTTTTAGTAGCGGGGCTTGTGCTCTTTGGTGCAGGCTATATGATGAATCATAAGATTGATGATGCTCAGATAGAGCAGATGATGGCAGATTCTCACAAGAGCGGTCATAATGCTCCTACTCATTCCCACGAAAAAACAATTGATAAGAATACAAAAGACCACGCGGATAAAGGGCACGATGCTCATATGGAGCTTGCGCATCATCAGGTGCATAACCGTCCTTGGGCAGCGCTTCACACTGTTGCGGTATTCCTTTTTGGTTTGAGTGCTTGTGCTTTGTTTTTCTATGCTATTCAGAATGTAGCACACGCAGGTTGGCCAATTATTGTACTTAGAGTAATGGAAGCGGTTTCTTCTTTCATTCCTTATGGAGGGGCACTTTTACTCCTTATAATGGTACTGAACATTACTCATAATGCACATATGTTCCATTGGATGGATCCAAGTCTTGTAGATCCAGAATCCGATCACTTTGACTCTATTATTTTTGAGAAAAAGATATTCCTCAATATTCCACTTTATGTTTTCAGAAATATAGTATATGTTTTCGGGTCTATCTTCTTCCTTTGGAAATTGAAATCTCTCTCTAAGAAATTAGATCAAACTAAGGACAGAAAAGATTACAGCAAAATGTATAGCTGGAATGTAGGTTATATCGCTTTCTTCGGTTTTGCATCTGCATTTTGGGCTTGGGACTGGTTGATGTCTATTGACCCTCACTGGTACTCTACAATGTACATCTGGTATTCTATGGTAAGCTGCCTTACTTCTGCTGTTGCAGTTATCCTGATAATAAGTGTTTATCTCAATAAAGCAGGTTTCTTACCACAGTTTAATGATAACCACTTGCACGATTTAGGTAAATTCCTCTTCGCTACGGCTATGCTTTGGACTTATACTTGGTTCTGTCAATATATGCTTTACTGGTATGCGAATATACCTGAGGAATCCAACTACTTCTTTGGAAGATTCGAGCATTACAGCCAGACATTCCTTCCGATGCTGATTTTCAACTTTGCTATTCCATTAGCAGTAATGGTAAGTTCAAGCATCAAGAGAAGAGCTTGGGTAATGGTTCTAATGGCGGTGTTTATCCTTATCGGGCACTGGATGGATTACTTCAATATGGTAATGCCGGGTACAGTAGGTATTTTCTGGGGTATCGGTCTATTAGAAATAGGAGCTGTATTATTTGTAGGAGGCTTATTCGTCTTAACGGTAATGTCTGCACTCTCTAAACTGAAACTCATTCCTGAGGGGAACCCTTACCTTCACGAATCAAAAATATTTGAATATCCTTTCTAATATTCACAATTAAGAAGATAATGAAAATAGAAGTCTCCCTTGCATTTCGTAAGGGAGATTTTGTTTTTGATGGGGCAGAAATTATATTTGCAGGCTTAATGATATCAAAATGAAGATTACAGAGCATATACAGAATGCTGATGGCAAAACGCTTTTCTCATTTGAAATCGTTCCTCCTCAGAAGGGTGTGGGTATTTCTGATTTGTATAAGAATATAGACCCTCTTATGGAGTTCAAACCACCGTTTATAGATGTTACTACCTCTCGAGAGGAGTATATATTCCTTGAGCGGGAGAATGGGTTGGTAGAGAGAAAGGTTACCAGAATGAGACCTGGTACTTTGGGGATTTGTGCTGCCATTCAGTATAAATATAGCGTAGATACCGTTCCTCATCTGCTCTGTGGAGGCTATACCAAGGAGGAAACCGAATATCTCCTTATAGACTGTATGTATCTCGGGATTCAGAATGTGGTTGCTCTAAGGGGGGATGCAATGAAAGGTGAAAAATACTTCAAACCCGCATTAGGTGGGCATTCTTATGCTTCGGAGCTCGTTGAGCAGATCGATGCCCTCAGGTGCGGTAGATATCTCAATGAAGATACGGGCTATAAAGGCTGTGCTACTGATTTCTGTATCGGTGTGGCGGGTTATCCAGAGAAGCATATAGAAGCGCCATCCATCAATTACGACCTTCAAATGCTCAAAAAGAAAGTAGATATGGGGGCAGATTATATTGTAACCCAGATGTTTTTTGATAATCAGAAATACTTTGATTTTGTTAAAAAAGCAAGAGAGATGGGAATCACCGTCCCGATTATTCCTGGCATAAAGCCTGTCTCCACTAAAAAACACCTCCAGCTCCTCCCGCAAGCGTTTAAGATCGACCTGCCAGAGCCTCTGATAAATGAAGTTGCAAAATGCAGTGATAATAATGCTGTGCGCCAAGTGGGGATAGACTGGGCGGTGCATCAGTGCAAGGAGCTTTTAGATTTCGGAGTGCCCGTTTTGCATTTCTATTCTATGGGCAAGAGTGATAATATTTACAAAATTGCAAAGGAGCTGTTTTAGTAGGGGAAAGATTTAGGATGGCTACCTAAACCTTTTATTAAGAATCCCTCGTTTTGCATTTTCGTAGTCTTGGGGGGCGCAGGGCGTCCAGTTTTTGGGATTATCGCCAGTACCGAAGTACCACAGCCCGCTAAAGCTATCTTTTTTAAAGCTCCATTCGGTGTCATCTATCATCACGAGGAAGGTCTCATAGCTTCGTTCTTTGGGGTGGGTTTTCTGGATATTTACCCCTTCTATCAGGTACCAAATCATTTGAGCCAGAAGCTGATGATTGAGCAAATTTTTCGACTGAATATTAAAATTAAACAGTCCGAAAGAGGCTAAATTCTCACCCAAGCCTATTTCTTTCATATAGGCACAGATTTCTCGCCTGTTCAGCCCATTAATCTGAGGTTGGGTAGAGAATCCACCAGCAAAGCTTTCCACTGCATTGCAATTGAGGCTCACCAGATTGGCTCTCCTTAGGAAGGGTTCTGCTCTTTCGGTGATATTCATCATTTCCGAAAGGCGAAGGAGGTCAAACTGAATATCATTGATGAGTTTCAATGCCTCTACATCGTTTAAATGTTTCTGATAGCCCAGCAGGTGGAAGCTCCTGAGCATTGAGCTTTTCTCTGTCAGGATTTTGTTTAAGAAATTGAATTCAGTGAGCTCGTTTCCGCCTTCATCAAGATGTAATATATTGGAAATTTGAGCATAATCAATCGCTCTACCTTGTAAATTAAGCGCTGAAAATAGCGAATGGGTAAGATCAATACTCCCCCCAATCACCACAGGAAGGGTCTTTTTTCTATGGCAGAGGCTCAGGATTTCCTGCAAAATATAGTGGGTATCTTGTGGCACCTTCCCAGAAATCAACTCGCCCAAATCGCAGATAGGCACTTCAAAATCATAGCCCGAGAGCCTGTACAGGTGCTCCCTCATCAGGTTATAGGGGTGCACCTCTGCGCTACCGCCCCCACCTCTATGGTCTGAGACGAAGATTAGAGCGATTCCTCCCTCCTCAATCGTGTGGCTTATCTTGCTTCCGAGCTGCCATTTCTCGGTTTTAATGCTTGGCGGAGCTAAAAAAATATCTTCAAAATTCATAAGTACAAAGGCGAATGCTCCCAATCGTATTCGCCGCACGAAAGTAGCAAAATAAAACCAACTCCCCAAGAGAGGATTTATTTAGAAGACTATATTAATAGGAGCTTCCCTGTTTTTCTTCGAGTCTGAAAAAAGTTGGATAAAAAGGTAATACTCTTAATAAGTTTTAAAAAAGGCACTATACCGTTCACTGGCCCAGGAAATATTTGTACTTTTGTGCGGTTTTATTAAAAAATATTCAATGGAATTAGCACTGAAAATCTTTCAATTTGTACTTTCAATCTCAATTTTAGTCCTCCTCCACGAGCTGGGGCACTTCCTCCCTGCAAAGTGGTTCAAAACAAGGGCAGAAAAATTCTTCCTCTTCTTTGATGCGTGGTTCTCTATCTTCGCAATGAAGAAGATTAATGGAAAATGGCAGTTTAAATTCTTTTCTAAAAATCAGCCAGATACAAAGATTATTAAAGTAAATGGAGAGAAAAAAGAAGTGCCTATTAATATAGCGGAATTAGATGATAATGACTGGCGCAAGCACCCAGAAAGCACGAAATACGGCATCGGATGGCTACCTATGGGCGGCTATGTGAAAATCGCAGGGATGGTAGATGAGTCTATGGACCTCGAGCAGCTGAAAAAGCCCGCTCAAGACTGGGAATTTCGCTCCAAACCCGCTTGGCAAAGGCTGATTATAATGCTCGGTGGGGTTACGGTTAATTTCTTCCTCGCTTGGTTTATCTACTCTGCATTGGCGTTCTATAAAGGAGAGAAATATATAGATATCAGTAAGTTTGATAATGGAATTGCTGCCTCCAAAGCAGCTGAAAAAATGGGCTTTAAAGAGGGTGATAAAATCATTAGCATAGACGGGAAGCAGGAAAAAAGATTCGGAGTAGCGGCTATCAATATCTTGTTTAGCAATGAAGTAACTGTGCTTAGAGACGGTAAAGAGCAGACCTTCCCCATAAATGAAGAAGGCGTTGCGGAGGTCATCCGTTCCCGAGAAGTGCAGGCATATCTCTCCCCGAGAATACTCCCAGTAGTAGATTCTGCAATTGGAAACGCCGCAAAAGCGGGGCTAAAAAAAGGAGACCTCATCCTCTCTGTAAATGCTAAGGAAACGCCGTTTTTTAATGATGTTGAAAGCATTATAAGAGCCAATAAAGGCAAAACCGTAAGCGTAGAAATTAAAAGAAATAATACGACAGAAACCCTGAATATCCCTGTAAGTAAGGAAGGGATTATCGATATCATACCAGAGGTGGATGTGATAACTCGGCAGGAGTATTCGTTCTTAGAATCCGTTCCTGTAGGCTTTAACCGAACGATTTCTGCACTTACAATGCAGGTAAAGCAGTTTAAGATTATCTTCAACTCTAAGACTCAAGGTTATAAAAATGTAGGTGGACCTATTGCCATCATCAATCAGATGAATGTAGACAAAGACAAAGAAGGAAATTTGAGTATCAACTGGGAGATTTTCTGGAGCTTTACGGCAATGTTCTCCGTATGGCTGGCATTCCTCAACCTGATACCCATCCCAGGCTTAGACGGTGGGCATGTACTCTTCACCCTTTGGGAAATACTTACTGGAAAGCCCGTACCACAAAAGGTATTAGAGAATGCACAAACAATTGGGGTTATTTTTCTATTAGGCTTAATGGTTTTAGTATTTGGGAATGATATACTTAAATTAATATTAGGAAAATTATAGAAAAATATTTTCAAAAAAGTGGAGCTAAAATTTGGTAGATATAGATAATGTTTTTACATTTGCACCACTGAAAACAACACAGTAGCCTTTTTAGCTCAGTCGGTTAGAGCATCTGACTGTTAATCAGAGGGTCGCTGGTTCGAGCCCAGCAAAAGGCGCCTTCATTCAATAGAGTATCAGTTTTAAAACTGGTACTCTTTTATTTTATTATTTTGCTTAATAGCTCGTATAATACTCCTTAACCTCCCCATATTCTATGAAAAAAACTATCTTTGCAACCACTGATTTTGAAGATGAAAAACATTAGGAATTTTTGCATTATTGCACATATTGACCACGGGAAATCTACCCTGGCAGATAGACTTTTAGAATACACCAATACCGTTACCCAAAGAGAATTGCAAGCCCAGACTTTGGATGATATGGACTTGGAGAAAGAACGAGGGATTACCATTAAATCTCACGCCATACAGATGGACTATGAGTACAAGGGCGAGAAATATGTCCTCAACCTGATTGATACCCCTGGGCATGTGGATTTTTCTTATGAAGTTTCCCGATCCATAGCGGCTTGCGAGGGGGCTTTGCTCATCGTGGATGCAGCGCAGAGCATACAGGCGCAGACGATTTCTAACCTTTATCTCGCGTTAGAAAATAACCTTGAAATTATTCCTATCCTTAATAAAATAGACCTTCCTTCGGCTAATCCAGAGGAAGTTACAGATGATATTGTCAACCTCCTTGGCTGTAAGCCCGAAGATGTTTTACGCGTTTCTGGCAAAACAGGTGAAGGCGTTCGTGAGCTTCTTGAACAGATTGTAGAAAGAATCCCAGCACCAGAGGGCAACCCTGAGGCACCGCTTCAAGCGCTGATTTTTGACTCTGTTTTTAATCCGTTTAGAGGGATTGAGGCTTATTTCAAAGTGGTAAATGGCAGTATTAAGAAAGGTCAGAAAGTGAAATTTATGGCAACTGACCGTACCTATGATGCAGATGAAGTTGGTACGCTCAAGCTAAAACAAGTCGCTAAGCAGGAGATTAAATGCGGAGATGTGGGCTACATTATCTCTGGAATAAAAGATGCCCGAGAGGTGAAAGTGGGAGATACCATTACTTCTGCTGAGAACCCTGCACCGAACCCAATAGAAGGTTTTGAAGAAGTGAAGCCAATGGTTTTCGCGGGGATATATCCGATAGAGTCTGAAGACTTTGAGGAGCTTCGTGCATCGTTAGAAAAGCTGAGGCTGAATGATGCTTCCCTTGTTTTCGAGGCGGAGAGCTCGGCAGCCCTTGGTTTTGGTTTCCGTTGTGGCTTCCTCGGGATGTTGCATATGGAAATCGTGCAAGAGAGGCTAGACCGAGAGTTTGGAATGAATGTCATTACCACCGTTCCCAATGTGTCTTACCACGGATATACTAAGAAAGAGCCTGATGTGCCTATCCTCATCAATAACCCTTCGGAGATGATGGATCCAACGACGATGGACAGGGTAGAAGAGCCGTATATAAAAGCATCAATCATTACAAAATCCGACTTTGTAGGTCCAGTAATGACCCTTTGTATTGAGAAAAGAGGAGAGATTGTTAATCAAAGTTACCTCACTTCCGATCGTGTGGAGCTTATCTTTAATATGCCGCTTTCCGAAGTGGTGTTTGATTTCTACGACAGGCTGAAATCCATCTCCAAAGGTTATGCATCGTTTGATTATCATCCCATCGGTTTCCGCCCATCGAAATTAGTGAAGATGGATATCCTTATTAATGGCGATATGGTAGATGCACTTTCCTCCCTCATCCACGATACAAATGCTTATACGATTGGAAAAAAGATGTGCGAAAAACTCCGAGAGCTCATCCCAAGACAGCAGTTTGATATTGCCGTACAGGCAGCTTTGGGTACGAAAGTCATCGCTCGAGAAACCATAAAAGCCCTAAGAAAAGATGTAACGGCGAAATGCTACGGTGGTGATATTTCCCGAAAGAGAAAACTCCTCGAAAAGCAGAAAGAAGGTAAAAAGAAAATGAAGCAAATTGGTCGTGTAGAAGTACCACAATCTGCATTTATGGCGGTATTGAAGTTGAATGATTAAATTTTTCAGCAATAAAATCCACAGTTTTTCTGTGGATTTATATTAGATTAAGAATTAAAAAATGAGAAGCATATATCATTTATAGCGATTAACTTATGGCAACCACTGATTTTATTAATAGTATTTATGATGGTTGTTTAGCAGTTAGAGGTGTATTAAAACTATATTAATGTTTTGAAATACTGATGATATGAAGAGAGTAATAGTATTTTGTCTGATGATTTTATTATTTATTTCGTGTAGAAGCTACTCAGAAAAGGACTTAATAGGAGTTTATACACCTGTAAACTATAGGAATACATTTGATACCATACACCTAAAAAAGAATAACAAATATTACAGAACGGTTTATAATAAAAGTAAAGAGCGTGTAATTGAAATAAGGGGAGAGTGGAGTGTAAGGGAAGATGTAATAGAGTTTAAATCTCCATACTTTCTCAATCTGGATAGAGACTTGGTTATGTATCCTGAACTTTTGCAGGATACGGAAAGTAATGGCTTAGGTTATATTTGGAAGAAGGTTGGTGTATTTGAATTTTGTGTCGGATATTTTGGGGTAGACTTACCTAATCAAAATTGTTATCGTAGATTGAATGATTAAATAAACTGTAAGAAGAAAAAATTTTAAATTTTTCTTCCCTCACCCAATAAATCCCTTTTCAAAATCTACTAAAATAATTCCTGATGGTTTCCTACTTCAGTGGATTCACTTACTAAGGCTTTAATAACATCTATCCAGCGGTCTTCATCATTGAGGCAGGAGATGTAGTGAAAGGTTTCTCCTCCTGCGTTTAGAAAGATTGAGCGGGCTTCTACTGAGATTTCTTCGAGGGTTTCGAGGCAGTCGGAGACAAATGCAGGGCAGCAAATAACCAATTTCTTTTTACCCTGCTTGGGGAGGTTTTGAAGGGTAGCATCGGTATAGGGCTCTATCCATTTATCTTTTCCAAGGCGGGATTGGAAGCTGGTCTGAGCCTTTCCATCTAAATTGAGACGAGAAGCAATGGCTACGGTAGTGTTAAGACATTGTTGTTTGTAATCAATTTCATACAGAGGTTTGCCTTGGTCTTCACCCCAGTTGGGAATAAGCGAGGTTATTTTTTTATCAACTTTTGGAAGGTGCCGCTCTGGAACGCCGTGGTAGGAGAAGAGGAGGGTATCAAAATCTTCGGGGAGTTTTTCTTTAATGCTCTGTGCAAGGCAGTCTAAATAGAGCTCCTGCTGATAAAAAGAACCGACATATTTAATACTGAGATTAGGGAATTTTAATTTTCTTACTTCCTCGGCTTTAGCAATAACGGTCTCTGTAGTACTCATAGCATACTGTGGATAGAGGGGGAAGAGGATAACTTCGGTTACACCTTGCTCGGCGAGTTTTCTAAGCCCTGTTTCTATGCTGGGCTCGGCATATCTCATCCCTATTTCTACGGGCATATCTACCTTTTGCTGAAGTTTGGTTTTTATTTTTTCGGTATAGACGATAAGTGGAGAGCCTTCGCTTGTCCAGATGGTTTTGTATGCCTCTGCGGATTTTGCAGGACGGGTCTTTAAGATAATCCCACGAACCAAAAGATAACGAAAGAACCATCTGTAATCTATGACTCTTTCGTCCATCAGAAACTCGTCCAGATACTCCTTTACATCTTCTACCGAAGTAGATTTTGGGGAGCCTAAATTTACCAGTAGAATACCTCTTCTCATTATTTTATTTAAACCTGTCGGTAATGTATTGGTTATTAATTTTATTATCCGTTTACGGCTTCTACTACTTCTACCAAGTCTGGTAGGAACTGTTTCAAAATGTTTTCTATCCCATTTTTCAGGGTAATTCTCGAACTTGGGCAGCCTGAGCAAGCACCTTGTAGGAGCATTTTAGCTACTTTATTTTCCTCATCGTAATCTATAAGGGAGATTTTCCCTCCGTCGTTTTCCACTGCTGGAGCCACATACTGCGCGAGTACATCTGCGATTTTCTGTTCTTTTTCGGTATAGTCTCTCTCGATGATTTTCTCTACTGGGCTTTCGTGCTTTTGAGGTTCAATATGGGTTACTTTACCACCGTCTTGCAAGTATTCTGCGATGACGCTTCGTACGGCATTCATCACTTCGTGCCACTCTACGCTGCTGTTTCGGGTAACTGCCACAAAATTATCGGAAACGAAAACTTGAGTAACGAAATCAAACTCATTATAGATGGCTTCGGCAAGGGGTACATCTGGCGTGCGGTTCTCTACTTTTACTTCTATAAACCCATCGAGGATGAGCTTAGGAGAGACGAATTTCATTACATTGGGGTTGGGTGTCATCTCTGCATAGATTGGGAACAGCTCCTTTCTCTTCGTTTGTCGGTAGATTCTTGGGTTTGCGAGCAGCTCGTCTTGTATTACTTCTCTCAGGCTTTCGGCTACGCTCTCCCAATCTACGCTATCGGCTTTCTCTACTGCAATAAAATTAGCAGTGATGAATATTGATGAGATAAAAGGATATTTAAAAAGCTCTTGTGCGAGCGGTATTTCTGATATGTCGGAATCTCTGTGCAGTTCCAAACCACCGGGGATAAGGGTATAATCTACCACGAACTTTGTTACATTCGCATTTTCCGTAGGTTCTATATGTACATTCAGCATTTTATTATTAATTTTGAAGGGCAAAAATAAGGATTACTTATTAGATTTATGCTAAGGAATCATAAGACTTTATCAATTTAGATTTTAGGTTCGGTAGATTTTAAGCCTTGATAAATCATTTATCTAACAAATTCAAAATACCTGTAAAATATGGCACTTATAAAAGATGTTTTAGGCAAAAGCCCTGTGATAGGCAAAGGGACTTACCTCGCAGAGACGGCAACCGTAATTGGTGATGTACAAATGGGCGAAAACTGTAGCGTGTGGTTTAATGCCGTTATCCGTGGCGATGTACATTATATAAAAATCGGGAGCAAAGTAAATATTCAGGATAATGTAATGCTCCACTGCACCTATCAGAAGTCTCCACTAAGCATTGGGAATAATGTATCCATCGGGCATAATGCCATAGTACACGGCTGTACGATAAAAGACAATGTCCTCATCGGAATGGGGGCAATCGTGATGGATGACTGTATTATAGAAGAGAAATCCATCGTAGGTGCAGGCTCCGTAGTTACCAAAGGTACCCACATAAAATCAGGCGAAGTATGGGGCGGGATACCCGCAAAAAAAATAAAAGACATCAATGCTGAGCTCCTCGAAAACGAAATCCACCGCATTGCTGATAGCTACATAAAATACGCCAGCTGGTATACCCTGACGGGTGGGACTTTTATTAAATAAAACAGGAAATATTTGCTTAAAATAAAGGCTTGGTCTGATTCATCGCGTTTTAATCTTTTTAAAAATCAAAACTGATGTAGATTAACAATAAAACAAAGTTTTGATAGTTATTAGAAACAAAAGTTATTTTCAATAGCATTTAGTGTAGGTTTAATAAAAATTTAACCAAATTTTTTGTAGGCTCTAATATCTAAAATGCACTTAAATTTATATCTTTGTCATCTTAAAAAAATTAGAAAAGAGAAATGGGGTTATTTGATGTATTTACGCAAGAAATTGCAATAGACTTAGGAACAGCAAACACACTGATTATCCACAATAATAAAATCGTTATAGACCAACCTTCCATAGTGGCTATTGACCGTAATACAGGTAAACCAATAGCTGTGGGAGAGCCAGCAAAACATATGCAGGGGAAAACCCACGAGGATATAAAAACTATTAGACCACTGAAAGATGGAGTTATCGCAGATTTTCAGGCATCTGAGCATATGATTCGTGAGTTTATAAAGCAAATTCCAGCTGTGAAAGGTAAGCTCTTTCAGCCTGCACTTAAAATTGTAATTTGTATACCATCAGGCATTACAGAAGTAGAAAAAAGAGCGGTGAAAGATTCTGCTCAAAAGGTAAATGCTAAAGAGGTACGCCTTATCTACGAGCCTATGGCGGCAGCAATAGGTGTGGGGATAGATGTACAGAAACCGGAAGGGAATATGATTGTAGATATAGGTGGTGGTACTACCGAGATTGCAGTGGTCTCCCTCGGTGGTATTGTGTGTGATAAGTCTGTCAAAATCGCAGGAGATGTATTCAATAACGATATTGCATACTATCTAAGAACTCATCATAATCTCTATATCGGTGAGAAAACTGCGGAGAGGATTAAGATAGAAGCAGGCTCGGCTACCGAAGATTTGGATGTAGAATTAGAAGATATCAGTGTGCAAGGACGAGACCTTATTACAGGCAAGCCAAAAGAAATAATGATTAATTACAGAGAAATTGCAAGAGCTCTGGATAAATCCATTATAAGAATAGAAGATGCTGTGATGGAAACCCTCTCTATGACCCCACCAGAATTGGCAGCAGATATTTGGAAAACAGGAATCTACCTTGCAGGAGGAGGGGCTTTGCTCAGAGGCTTGGCAGATAGGCTTCATAAGAAAACAGGACTGCCAGTATTTGTAGCAGAAGACCCTCTAAGAGCCGTAGTAAGGGGTACAGGCATTGCTCTTAAGAATATGGATAAATTTAATTTCCTTATAGGTTAAACAAAATTTCAGTATAGAATTTTATGGGCATATTACTAAGGTTCTTTTCAAAGAACAGCCTGTTTTTATTCTTTCTGTTTCTGCAAATCATCTCCCTTAGTTTGATGTTTTGTATGAATACAATGCAAAGGTCGTGGATTGCTGCTCAGTCCGCGGCTTTTAATGCTTGGATAGCTGGGTATATAGATGAGGGAGCGTCTTATCTAAAACTCAAACAAGCCAATGAAGAGCTCATAAAACAGAATAAAGAACTGATGGAGCAGCTCTATGGAAGGGAATACTCATCTTCATCAAAACCACGAGTAATAGCAGACTCCACTCAGGGGAAGCAGATGTTTACCATTATAGATGGAGATGTTATTAATAACAGTATCAATAGGAAAAATAATTATTTTACCATCAACCGAGGGAGTAAAGATGGGGTGGAAGATGATATGGGCGTGATTTCTCCTAATGGAGTTGTGGGTATTGTGGTGAATACAACGGCTCATTATTCCCTTGCTCAGTCGGTTTTAAGTGTAGATAAGATAAAAATCAATGCTTCACTGAAAAACTCAGGATATTTCGGCACGCTCACTTGGAATGGGGAAGACTCTCGGCTGATGCACCTTGCTGATATCCCTAAGTATGTATCCTTAAAAGTTGGAGATACCGTAGTAACCGATGGTAAATCGGCAATATTTCCACAAGGAAAAATGATTGGAACCGTTGCGGGTTTTGAAGTAGATAATAAAACTGGATTTTGGGATATTTCGGTGGAGCTAAGCGAGAAAATAGGAAAACTCAGCAAGGTATTTATAGTAAAAAACCTGAAAAGAGAGGAGATGAAGCCTATACAGGATAGTTTAATGAAACACCAAAAAGCAGAATAAAAGGATATGATAACCAGAAATATTTTTTCAGATATAATTTTCATTTCTGTGCTTGCTGTTTTTCAGGTAGTGGTACTGAGCAGAGTTAATATTCTCGGAGAGTATACTCCTGTAATGTATCCTATGTTTGTTATGTTTTATCCTTTTTTTAGAAATAAATATATCTTTCTTTTGCTCAGTTTTCTTTTGGGATTTGTAATAGATGCCAATATTGGCACTTGGGGAGTAAATGCCTTTGCAACTACTCTTATCGCCTATTTTAGAACGATTATTTTCCGTACTTCTACAGATTCGGATACTGATTTCTTCTCTTTCCAGTCTATACAGTGGTCGCAATTCATCTTTTTTATATTGATGAGTGTTTTTCTGCATCAGTTTATTGTGCAGTTCCTCGAGTATTTTAAACTTTCAAGAGCGGTAGATATACTTATTAATGTATGTATTACAAGTATTATCTCTTTCTTTTTTATACTGGTTTATGCCATTGCATTTAGAATAAAAGAAAAAGTATAAATCTTCTTAAAGGGCTTTTTATAGCCCTTTTTTATTTTGTCATAAGAGAAGTTTTTGTCCAATTGTTAAAATTTCTCATAAAATTTGTTAGTTTAATCTAACTTTTTATATTTGCAAGGTCAATTAATGCTGAAAACGCTTTATTAATCACTAAAATCTTTAATAGATGAGTAGTTCTTGCATTTTGCACATCAAAGAGGCTTGGGAACTGAAAACAAAATCTGGGGATAAACTGATGAAATCAGGAAACTATAAAGAAGCCTTGGAATTTTATAAGGAAGCCTTGTACCGTGCTGAGGTTCTGAATTTGCATACTTATGCGTGCAGGAGTATAAAGGTGTCTTTTATGAGTCTGCTGGTTTCTTCATTTAAGAATATTATTCATATTTATGAGAGGATGAATTGTATAGAGCAGGCAGAAGAAATGATGAAAAAGATGATTGCCTATATTATAAAGCTCTTTAAAAATAAAGAAATTACAGAACAAGAATATCAGACAGAGATAAAGGTTGCCCTTGTAAGTTATACCGATTTTATCAATAAATACCAATTAAAATAGAAGATATTTTCATAGATAATACTTTTTTACAACCAATATTTATTTGTAAAGGAATTGTTCGCACTGAATGATTCCTTTGTTTTTATGTTTCGCAGGCTGGCTGCCAAATGTGTATCTTTGGCAAAATCTTTCTATGAACGAAAAAGACTATCAGGAGGCAATAGACTGGCTCTTTGTGCAAGCACCCAATTATCAAATTAATGGTAAAAAAGCATATAAACCAGGCTTGGAAAACATTCGTAGGCTCTGCGATTTCTTTGGAAATCCACAAGAAAAGATAAAGACCATCCACATAGGGGGTACCAATGGTAAAGGCTCTACCAGTAATATGCTCGCCTCCGTCTTGCAGCAGTCGGGGTATAAAGTGGGGCTCTTTACTTCTCCTCATCTCATTGATTTTACAGAGCGGATAAAAATTAATGGTAACAACTGTGATAAGACTTTTGTGTTCGGCTTTATACAAAAGCTAAAAAACCTTCCGAAAGATGATATCAAGCCCTCTTTTTTTGAATATACTACTATTATGGCGTTTGATTATTTCTACAAGAATCAGGTAGATTTTGCCATTATAGAAGTGGGGCTTGGTGGTCGTCTGGATTCTACTAATATCATCCTCCCGATGCTCTCCGCTATTACCAATATATCCCTTGACCATCAGGATATCTTAGGCGAGACTCTGGAGCAAATAGCCCAAGAGAAAGCAGGAATTATAAAGCCCGATATTCCTATCGTTTGCGGCAGTGATGATGCCATTGTAAAGGAAATCATCAGAAAAATAGCAGATGAAAACAGAAGCCCATTCATTGATGCTACAGAGCGGGATTCTCCTTTTACCACCGATTTAAAGGGAAGGTATCAGCAGAAAAATATCCGTGTAGTCTTGTCTCTTATCGATGTTTTAAAGGATTTGGGCATCATCATCACCGAAGAGGATATCGCTGCTGGGCTAATGAATGTACAGAAGAATACAGGTTTTATCGGTCGCTGGTATGAGTTCTCTCGTGCGCCACTCACCATTTGTGATACGGGGCATAACCAAGCGGGATTAGAGGAGGTTTTTTCCCAGCTTTGTTCAATGCCTGTCTTTAAGCACATCATTTTAGGCTTTGTAAATGATAAGAAAATAGATAAAGTCCTCTCCATTCTCCCGAAAAATGCGTGTTATTATTTCGTGAAACCATCGGTAGAGAGGGGGAGACACCCCAAAGACTACGAAGATTTATTGAAGGCTCAGCAAATCTCTTATCACCTATTCGATAGTGTAAATGATGGATATACAGCTGCATTAAAATCCTGCAAAAAAGACGAAATGATCTTTATAGGAGGGAGTAATTTTGTGGTTGGAGATTTTTTAAAAGAAAATTTGGAGGGTAAATAAAAAACTGTATATTTGCACCACTCAAAACGAGAGGGCGGTTAGCTCAGTTGGTTCAGAGCATCTGGTTTACACCCAGAGGGTCGGGGGTTCGAATCCCTCACCGCCCACCGAGCAAGGGTTCTTAGCTCAGCTGGTTCAGAGCATCTGGTTTACACCCAGAGGGTCAGGGGTTCGAATCCCTTAGAACCCACCAAAGTCTAAAATCATCAGGTTTTAGACTTTTTTTATGCAATAGGAGGGTCATTATCTATTCTTGGGGAGAGTTTGCTATAATAATATAAAGAAGAGGGTGAAGTCTCATTTTTATTGATTAAAGAGATTATGTCCCCAAAAAAGAAGTAAATTTGCACGCAATGAAGCAAAATCTGGACATACACAAGACCTCAAACTTTTCTGTGCTGAGCATTAGCTATGAAAAAGCAGATGCCGAAACGCGCGGGAAGTTTGCTTTTTTTGATGAAAATGTAAAGGAATTTGTACGAAGGATAAGCGAGAAACAGCTGGGAGATGCTTTTGTGGTTTCTACCTGTAACCGAACCGAAATCTATACCACTACGCTCAACTATATCTTCATCGTGGAGGAATATTGTAAGCTAATAGGGGTGCATTTGCTCGATTTTATGCGCTTCGCTACGGTGCTCAACAGGGAAGATGCCCTGAACCACCTCTTCCGAGTGGCGGGTGGATTAGAAAGCCAGATTATTGGCGATTTTGAGATTATTGGGCAGATAAAAAATGCGTATAACCGATTCAAAAGAGAGAAAAAAAATTCTAATCCTTACCTTGAAAGAGCGATTAATTCGGCAATTCAGATTTCCAAACGAATAAAAAATGAAACAGGAATCTCAAATGGTGCAGCATCGGTCTCGTATGCGGCGGTGCATTATATTTTGAACCATCAGCAGAATGTCTCGGAGAAGAATATCCTCCTGCTCGGAGTGGGAGAGATTGGTCAGAATACGGTGGATAATCTCATTAAGCACATCTATCAGCCTAAGATTAAAATCGCCAACCGCAGCAGTGAGAAGGCAGAGAAAATCGCAGAGAAATATCATATCCCGAGCATCCCTTATGAGCGCCTGAATGATGAACTACCCCAAACCGATATACTCATCGTAGCTACAGGAGCCAAAACACCTATTATCAATAAAGAACATTTCCCAAATAATGGAAAGAAAACCCTTATTATAGACCTTTCTATCCCGAATAATGTGGATAAAACCGTTCTGGAAAACCCGAATATCACCTTGATAGATGTAGATCAGCTCTCGGTACAGATACAGGAGACAATGGAGCAGAGGAGAAAGGAAATCCCCAAAGCAGAGCAAATCATTAAACTGATGATGAAGGATTTTTTTGAATGGGAGAAGACCAGAAAAATGGCTCCGAAGATTCATCACTTCAAAGCCGTACTCAAAAATATGGAGAGAAACGAAATGCATAATATCCATAAAAAACACAGATATGTGAATATAGATGATATGGAGCTTTCGGAGAAAATAATACAGAAAATAACCAATCGTTTTGCAAAATATATTATAGACCACCCTTGGAAAGCGGAGGAAGTAAGTAAAATGATGCACGAGATTTTAGTAGAACAACCCAATAAGGAGTTTAATGAGAAGCATTAAAATAGGGACTCGTCATTCGCCATTAGCACTATGGCAAGCCCGCGAAGTAGAGCGTAGATTACAAGCCTTGAACCTAAGTACAGAGGTATTCCCCATCATATCCACAGGAGATAAAAACCTCTCTCAGCCTCTCTATTCTATGGGGATTACAGGGGTTTTTACCAAAGATTTAGACCTGGCACTTCTCAATAAAGAGATTGATATTGCAGTACATTCACTTAAAGATGTGCCTACTCAGCTTCCAGAAGGGATAAAAGTATTGGCATATTTGGAAAGAGATTTTCCTCAAGATGTATTGGTGCGCAGTACGGCAGCTAAAGATAAGCCGCTTCAAGATTTGAAAATCGCTACCAGTAGCCTGAGAAGAAGAGCTTTTTGGGCAAAGCAATTCCCCAATACGAGTTTTGTAGATATCAGAGGAAATGTAAATACCCGCCTCCAAAAAATAGAAGATGGCTTGGCAGATGCTACCCTGTTTTCATTGGCGGGAATTAAGCGCTTAAACCTCAATATAACCTATGAAGAGCTTCCATTTATGATTTCTGCACCTTCTCAGGGGGTGGTAGTAGTTGTCGGGAGAGATGGAGATAATGATGAGCTAAATAATCGAGTGAGAGAAATCAATCATCTTAATACCCAGTATTGCGTAGAGGTAGAGCGGGATTTTCTCCAAACATTGGAGGGTGGTTGTACGGCTCCCATTGGTGCTATTGCCGATATACAGGGCAGTGAGATGGTATTTAAAGGCAGATTATGCTCCCTTGATGGAAAAAAATGTATTGAAATAAACGAAAAATTCAGTTTTAGCGTTAATCAAAAATATGGTAAAATATTAGCCGAGCAGGTTTTAAGGCAAGGAGGAGAAGAAATAATGAAAAGCCTCAAATTATAGATGAAGAAAATTCTATTCACAAAGAAAATAGACGAACAATTAGTTTCCAATATACTTGGAGGCTCGTTTTATTGTGAATATATAGAGGCTATCCGAATTAAAAACAGGAAAGTAAAACCCTTTAATGTACGGGGGAAATCCATCATCTTTACCAGTGTAAATGGCGTAAAATCATTCTTTGAAAATGGTTTTGTTCTTAATCAGGATTTTACCAACAGGCTGTGCTTTAATAGGGTCTATGCCGTAGGTATTAAAACCAAAAGAGAGCTTAGGAAGTATGGAGTAAATACTTATAAGGTCTTTTCTTATGCCTATGTGCTTATAGATTTTATTATCAATAAAGCCAATGAAGAGTGCTACATTCATTTTTGTGGTAATCTGGCTTTGGATCTGTTTAATAACAAGCTCCCATTGCAAAATATTAGTTATAGAAGGATAGTGGTGTATGATACCGAACTTCTCTATCCAGAAATTAATGAAAACTATGACGGCATCGTCTTTTTTAGCCCAAGTGGCGTTCGGAGTGTTCTAACAAATAATGATATAGGACAAGCAAAAGTCTTTGCTATTGGGCGAACTACTGAAGACGAACTCAAAAAATACAATATCAAGAATATAATAACCAATAATGAGGCAAACTTAGATGGGATTTTTCATTCCATAAAGAATACCGAATTCTAAGTTTGTGAGTATAGATATAATTATGATTAAAAACGACTTATATTTAAGAGCTTTAAAAGGTGAAACGGTAGAAAGGCCTCCCGTTTGGATGATGAGACAGGCAGGGAGATATCTCCCAGAATTTATTGCTCTAAGAGATAAATATGACTTCTTCACTCGGTGCCAAACTCCAGAATTAGCAGCCGAGATTACCGTACAACCCATTAGACGATTTCCGTTAGACGCTGCAATTTTATTCTCAGATATCCTTGTAGTACCGCAGGCGATGGGTATAGATTTCAAAATGAAGGAAGGTATAGGTCCCTGGCTTGAAACCCCTATCCGAACGCAAGCACAGGTAGATGCCATTAAACTTCCCCAAGTAGATGAAACCTTAGGCTATGTATTTGATGCCATAGAGCTCAGCCTCCAAATGCTGAATAATGATATTCCGCTTATAGGTTTTGCCGGTTCTCCTTGGACGATTCTCTGCTACTGCGTAGAGGGAAAAGGTTCAAAGGCATTTGATATCGCTAAGTCTTTTTGTTTTCAGCAGCCAGAAGTTGCTCATCAGCTCTTGCAGAAGATTACAGATACCACCATCGCCTATCTCAAAAGAAAGGTAGAAAAAGGAGTTTCTGCGGTTCAGATTTTTGATTCTTGGGGCGGTATGCTTTCCCCAGAAGATTATAGAGAATTTTCTTGGAAGTATATCCATCAGATCGTAGAGGAGCTGTCTAAGGTTACCCACACTGTAGTTTTTGCTAAGGGCTGTTGGTATGCTTTAGAGGAGATGTCTCTTAGTAAAGCATCGGCTTTGGGAGTAGATTGGACGGTGAGTCCAGAGCTTGCGAGGCATTTTACTCAGAACAGAATTACCCTGCAAGGGAATTTTGACCCTGCCCGACTGCATTCATCACCAGAGGTAATTAAGCGAATGGTAGGCGAGATGATTCATCGCTTTGGAAAAGACAAATACATCGCAAATCTCGGGCACGGAATCTTGCCGAATATCCCTCTGGAAAACGCCGAAGCCTTTGTTCGCGCTGTGGTGGACTGGAAACCTTAATCGAGATTGATGAATTTATAAATGATGGCGAACTGGCTTGAAAGAACCGAGCTTCTCATAAAAAAAACTGGTGTAGAGAGGCTTCAGAATGCGAATATTTTAGTCGTTGGGCTCGGTGGGGTAGGAGGCTTTGCAGCCGAATTTATTGCAAGAGCAGGCGTAGGCAAAATGACCATCGTAGATGGCGATACAGTGGATATTACGAATATTAATCGGCAGCTACCCGCCCTGCATTCCACCATTGGAAAAGCAAAAACGGAGCTCATCTCCCAGAGGCTTTTGGATATCAACCCTTATCTTCAGCTTACGGCTCTTCATCAGTTCCTCAATCCTGAAAATATGGAGCCCCTGCTCGATGGGCAAGATTTTGATTATATTCTGGATTGTATCGACAGTGTTTCGCCCAAGATTGAGCTCATAAAAGCTGCCCGAAAACGAAAGATAAAACTCGTAAGTGCTATGGGTGCAGGCGGCAAGACCGATCCGTCTATGGTAATGGTGAGAGACATCAGCAAGACGAATAATTGCTTCCTTGCCAAGCAGATTCGCAAAAGGCTCAGAAAGGAAAATATAAACAAAGGTTTCCGCTGTGTGTTCTCTAATGAGATTCAGGCGGAGGATAGCCTTAAAATGACCGATGGCTCGCAGTTTAAAAAATCATTCTACGGCACAATGAGCTTTATGCCTGCCATTTTTGGGCTTTATGCCGCTGCTGAAGCCATCAACCATATTTTAAAAATTGAAGATTGAAAAAGTACGCCTACCCTCGCTCGGAAAAACTGAAACAAGATAAAGACTTCGCCCTTCTTTTTAAAAAGGGGAAATGGCGTACGGCAGGTGCCGTAAGGCTTGTTTTCACCTCCTCCGATGAGGTACAAAAGCCCAAAGTAGGGGTCTCTGCCTCTAAAAAACTCTTCAAACGCTCCATAGACCGAAACAGGGCCAAGCGCCTCCTGCGAGCGGTCTATCGCCACCATAAAGAAGCCTTTGCACAGAAATTCGGCAGCCAAACCCTCGCAATGCTTTTCTGGATTTCCCCAGAGCTTCCCCCCAACTACCAAACCGTAGAGGCTGACTTCCTAAAACTCCTCTGAAATACCTCTCCTTTTGGGTTATTTATTCCATTAAATAAAATATAAAGACCTTTACCTAAAAAGGCAATGGACTTGGCAGAGGAATTTTAGGTAAGTAAAGCGGAGGAGGTCTGCCCAGAGGCGGTGCTGAAAGCAGACGCTCATACTGTAATGTATCCTTTGGAGGAGGGCTTTGTTCTCTTTTGGGGAGTTGTAGGAGATGGCAGAGCGGTAGATTTTTATCAAGGAGAGGTTGAGGAGGTGGGTGTGTTTTCCTTTGGCATCAATCTGGGCGCCGAGCGAGTGGTTGAGCTGGCGTTTTTTTACCAAGAAATCATCGATAAACCGTATTCTGAAGCGTCTCGAGAGGCGGTACCAGTAGTCTAAATCTTCAAAGAAGAGGCTTTCATCGTAGCCATTGAGGGCGATGAAGTGGGTGCGGCGCATCATAGCACTCACCGAGCAGAAGGTCTTTCCGCTGTGGAGCATCAGATAGTAATCAAAGCTGTGGAGACGGCTGTCGAGCACCTTTCCTTCATTATCTACATCAAAAAAAGGCGTGGGGTTTTGTCCATTTTCATCGATAAGGTAGGCATTTCCGAAAACGATGCCCGTGCTATCATCCTGTTTTTGGAAGAAATCTATCTGTTTTTGAACGCAGTCGGTCAGGAGTACATCATCCGCAGAAAGATCGATGAGAAAATCTCCATTGGTATATTTAAACATTGTATTGAATGCTTTGGGGAGGGGGAGGGGCTCATTGAGATGAATGAATCTGACCTCTGGGAAGTCTTTTAAATAGTCTCGAATAATATGGAGGGAATCGTCTGTACTGCCATTGTCCAGAACAATTAATTCTATATTTTTGTAAGTCTGCTGTTGTACGGACTGTATGGCTTCCAAAACATACGGAGCGTGGTTGTAGCAGTTGCAAACAATGGAAACAAGAGGCAAGTCCATAAAAAGATTTTCCCAAAAGTAATGAATAAAAACTACAAAATAGCAATCGTTATCTATAAGTTCTCGGAAGGGGGACTGGAGCGTATCGTTTCCAACAGTACTTTTGCTTTTCACCAGATGGGCTGTGAGGTTCATCTCTATGTGCTGAGTTCTCAGGTGGGATATCATTATGCGGGCAGGTTACATCAGTACCCCATAGATGCACTGAGTGGAGTGAGTAAGATGAAGGCTTATATGCGGTTTGCAAAATCCTTAAAGCAGGAGGATTTTGACTTTATTATAGACCACAGATGCAGGCTTAATCTTTTGATGGAGTTCTTCTGGTCAAAGTATATTTACAGAAATCAAAAGGTATTTCATTATATACATTCGGCAGATGTGGATAGCTTCCTTTTCAGGAGCGAGAGGCTGAATAGGTTTCTCTATAGCGGGAGTTTTATCTGTGTTTCTAAAGCATTGGCTCATTCGTTACAAAAGAAATTCCCGAGTTTAGATTTTCATACGATTTATAATCCCGTAGGTTTTAGTAAGGACTATTCGAATAACAGAGGTGAGTATATCATTACCCTCTCCCGAATGGCAGATGACAATCAAAAGCAAGTAGATGTATTGCTCAGTTGCTATGCAAAGAGTCTCCTACCATCTAAGGGTATACGGCTGATGATTATAGGTAATGGTAGCCAAATGCAAATGATGAAAGAGCTGGCAAATGAATTAGGAATACAGCATTTGGTGGATTTTAAAGGTTTTATCCCAGAGCCCTACCAGTATATTGCTGATGCAAAATATACCGTGCTTTCCAGCAAATATGAAGGATTGCCTACCGTGCTTATAGAATCATTAATGCTGGGAACTCCTGTCATTGCGTTTGATTGCCCCACGGGTCCAGCAGAGATTATCATTAATAAGGAAAATGGTTTGCTCATAGAAAACCAAAACGAAGATGAATTTATAAAAGGAATGAATCTTCTGGCAGAAGACCATAACTTATACGAGTATCTAAAAGCCCATACAAAGGAAAGTGCAAAGATATTTAGCGTAGAAAATTTTATTTCCGAATGGAAAGAATTATTTAAAAAACACAAAAGATGAGGTTGTTATACATCAGTACAGGGATTACCAACTCTGGTGGAGTCTCCCGAGTGCTTTCCTTAAAGGCAAATGCGTTTGCTGATGCTTTGGGCTATGAGGTGCATATCTTTTCTACGAATGATGATAGCCAAACAACCTTTTTTTCTTTTTCTGAAAAGGTAAAGATTCATTTTTCTAAGTATAAAAATATCGGTTTGCACAATATTTTTGGTTTCAGAAAGGAAGTTCGTGAGCTCAATAAAGCCTTAAACCCAGATGCGATTTTCATTACCGATAACGGGCTTAAAAGTTTCCTCATCTATGATTGTCTGTACCCCAAAGCAATCAAGATGTATGAAATCCATTCCTCTACCGATGCGTTTTTAAATCAGGCATATTATTCTGGTATTAAAAATAAAATCTATCAGTGGCTTATCAGGCATCAGATAAAGAAATTTGATAAGATTATTGTCCTCAAAGAGCAGTTTAAGCTCGGATTTGTTCCTGAGAGTAAGCAATTGGCAATCCCGAATCCTATTCCCTTTTTGGTAGATGCCCAGTCTTCTCTTCATCATAAAAAAGCAATAGCTGTAGGGCTCATCACCCCACGAAAAGGCTACGAAAGAATGCTACGCTCTTGGAAAAAAGTAGTACAGAAGCATCCCGATTATCAATTGGAAATCTATGGAGAAGCCACTGGAAACTATTCAATAATGCCTTTGATTTCTGAGTTGGGCTTAGAAAACCAGGTGAAAGTCTTTCCTCCTGTTCGAGATATTGAGCAGAGGTATTTAGAGGCGGATTTTCTCTTACATTCGGCATATTCTGAACCTTTTGGAATGGTCTTTATAGAGGCTATGGCACTTGGGCTTCCTGTTGTTTGCCACAAAACAGAGGCAGATGATATCGTTATCAATGGTAAAAACGGATGGGTAGCAGAAGATGAAGATGACTATACCCAAAAAATCCTCCAGCTGATAGAGCACCCCGAGTTCCTCCATTCCTTTTCAGAGAATGCGGTAGAGACTTCAAAACGATTTCAGCTGAAAGAAATAATGCACCGCTGGCAAGTCCTCCTATCACAAAGGAAAACTTAGCCAGCTTATTTCAATAAGAATGATAATTTATGTAAATTGCCTCGATTTTTTAGGTTAAATAAAGCCTCATCAAAAATATAATTATGAAATTTAGAATGATTAGCTTACCGAAGATAGAAGACCCAAGAGGTAATCTCTCGGTTATTGAGAAAGATATTCTCCCATTTGTGTTTAAGCGGGTATATTTCCTCTATGATGTACCCAGTGGAGCCGAGCGTGGAGGGCATGCCCACAAGGAGCAGCAGGAATTTCTCATTGCATTGAGTGGCAGTTTTGATGTGATTCTTAATGATGGTAAAGAGACCTCTACCATACACCTGAATACTCCGAATAAAGGGCTTCTCATCCCCAATGGCTACTGGCGAGAGCTAAAACATTTTTCCTCTGGAGCGGTATGCCTCGTTCTCTCTTCCGATGTTTATCAGGAAGAAGACTATATCCGAGACTATGATGAATTTATTGCAAGCCGTAGGTAGTTACTTTATAAAGGAAAGCTAATATTTTTAACAAAAAAAGAGCGCTTAATTGCGCTCTTTTTTGTTAGTTATCAGTTGTGGGTTTGTCTACAAAATTAATTTCTTGGTTGAGTTTGTCCAGCTTGCGCTGTACTTTATCAATTTGTTTTTGCAGATCAGCAATTTTAGCTTGGCTTTTTGCCAGTTTTTTATTGGCAGTCTCGGTTTTTTCGAGAAGCTGAGCTGTTTGCTTGGCATCTTTTGCGGTAGTAGCCGCATCGGAGGAAGAGAAGCTGGTAGTCTGTGCATTTGCCTGATAGTTGAGAGAAGATGCTTCTGCATTTAGCTCTTGTGAGCTGTTTTTCTCTTTTTCTAATTCAATCTGAAGGCTGTTGAGCTTCGTGTTGAGTGCTAAAATCTCTTTCTGTGTTTCTAATTTTTGAAGTTGTGGGTCTTGCGTACCTCCGCAAGAAACAGCCACAAGTGCAGCGATGAGCGCTGTGCTTAAGAATGTTTTTTTCATAGATTGTTACTTATACATTATACATTTGTTCTCTTAGTTCTTTTACTTTTTTGTCTTCGAGGTATTCATCGTAGGTCATTTCTCTATCGATAAGTCCTTTTGGAGTGATTTCTATTACTCGGTTACACACGGTTTGAAGCAATTCGTGGTCGTGTGAAGCGATGAGGATATTTCCTTTGAAATTCGTCAGTGAGTTGTTTAGCGCCGTGATACTTTCCAAGTCAAGGTGGTTAGTAGGCTCATCGAGGAGGAGTACATTGGCTCTTTGGAGCATCATTCGGCTAAACATACACCTCATTTTTTCTCCTCCCGAGAGTACGGTGGAGGATTTTAATGCCTCATCTCCCGAGAATAGCATCCTTCCGAGGAAGCCACGGATGAATTCTTCGTGCCTTTCCTCATCATTTTTGGTGTATTGTCTTAGCCAATCTACGAGGTTGAGGCTTTGGTCTTTGAAATAATCGGTATTATCGAGTGGCATATAGGACTGAGTGGTAGTAACTCCCCATTTGTACTCGCCTTTATCGGCAGGAAGCGTCCCTGAAATCACTTGAAAAAACTCCGTAATCGCCAGTGAATTTTTAGAAATAACGGCTACTTTATCTCCTTTTTTAAGGTTGAGATCTACAGCAGAGAAGAGCAGTTCTCCATCTTTTGTTTTTTCCAATCCTTTTATTTCAAGGATTTGATCGCCCGCTTCTCTTTCCATATCAAAGATAATGGCAGGGTAGCGTCTGGAAGTAGGTTTAATCTCCTCGATATTGAGCTTATCGAGCATTTTCTTTCTTGCTGTAGCTTGCTTTGCTTTTGCTACATTTGAGCTAAACCTTGCGATAAACTCTTGAAGCTCTTTTTTCTTTTCTTCGGCTTTTTTGTTTGCCTGAGCTCTCTGTTTCGTGGCAAGCTGAGATGCCTGATACCAGTAAGAATAGTTCCCTGTATAAAGGTTAAGCTTGGAGTAATCTAAATCTCCGATATGGGTACAAACAGCATCTAAGAAGTGACGGTCGTGAGACACTACAATCACCGTATTTTCATAATCCGCAAGGAAATCTTCCAACCACGCAATGGTATCAATATCTAAGTCGTTGGTAGGTTCGTCTAAAATCAGCACATCTGGATTACCGAAAAGCGCTTGAGCAAGGAGTACGCGGACTTTGTCTTTGTTCTCCAGTTCGCTCATCATCTGATAGTGCATATCTTCTTTTATACCTACATTGGATAGCATCGTTTGAGCATCGGTCTCGGCATTCCAACCGCCCATTTCATCGTATATCACACCGAGCTCGCCAGCTTTTATCCCGTCTTCATCGGAGAAATCAGGTTTTGCATACAGGGCGTCCATTTCCTCTTTAATTTCAAACATCTTTTTATTCCCTCTCAGTACGGTTTCTAATACCGTAAACTGATCATAAGCAAAGTGGTCTTGCTCCAAGACAGACATCCTCTTGCCTGTTTCTAATGAAACATTTCCCGTTGTAGGCTCTTGCTTCCCACTTAGTATTTTTAGGAAAGTAGATTTACCTGCACCATTTGCCCCGATAATTCCGTAGCAATTGCCTTTGGTAAATTTTATATTTACTTCATCAAAAAGGACTCTTTTTCCGAATTGTAAAGATAAGTTTGATACTGTTAACATAAGGTTTTGTAAATTTGCGGCAAAAGTACAAAAAGAAAATAAATATTTTGAGCTGATATACAAAGCTGAGTCTATGGAATATAGATAACCAAAAACATTGAAATGAAGATAGAAAAAAGTGTAACGATACTCAATAAACGAGCGAGATTTGAATACGAAATCCTCGAAGACTTGGAAGTAGGAATAGTCCTCACAGGAACAGAAATAAAATCATTAAGATCATCAAAGGCTTCCATTGCAGAGGCTTTCTGCCAGATTATAGATAGGGAGTTATACATTATTAATATGCTTATAGATGAATATAAACTCGGGACTTTCTATAATCATAAGATAAAAAGAGAGCGGAAGTTGCTATTACACCGCCGAGAGCTTTATAAATGGGAACGAAAATTAAAAGATACAGGAATAACCATCGTACCTCTTAAGCTATATATAAATAATAGAGGAAAGGCTAAGCTCGTCATTGCTTTGGCGAGAGGGAAAAAATTATATGACAAAAGGGAATCTATAAAAGATAGAGAAAATAAGAGAAATTTAGACAGGATCTTAAAGAAAGGTTAAAAAAAACACATAAAAACCTTGTACATAAGGAAATTTTATATTTATTTTGCACAATCAATTATTTAATCATTTATCTATGAAAAATCTAAAATTAGGAATTGCAGCATTAGCACTTACAGTTGCTTCTTCTGTATTCGCTCAGACTACTTCAAATCCGTGGTTGATCGGAGTAGGAGCACATGGGGTGAATCATGCTGCAGCTAAAGGCGGTGTAGGGAAATTATTTGATAACCTTACAGGAAAACACTTGTTTAATATCAATAATTACACAATTACTCCACCATTATCTAAATTAACTGTTGCGAGAAATTTAGGTAAAGGTTTTGTACTTGACTGGCAGACTTCTGTTGGTAATATTGATAACAAGAGATTTGAAACTGACAAAGAATTTTTCTTGATGACTGGTCTTGGTCTTCAAGTGAAAGTTGCTGGTCTTCTTTTCGGAAATGAAGATTCTTGGTTTGATCCTTATTTAAGAGTTGGAGCTAACTACCTAAGACATGATTACACAAATATGACATTCCCAGCAAGAGATGTTGTTAATGATGTAACTTATGCAGGTTTCCAATCTGCTCCTGCAACTCAAAGAAGAAAAGATTTCTTTGCTGTTAATGGAGGTTTAGGTTCTAACTTCTGGATTACTAAAAACTTTGGTCTTGGTATTCAAGGGGATTATGTATCTACAGTAATGGATAAGTCTGATGTGCCACACTTCTGGCAGGCTTCTGCTTCATTATTATTCAGATTTGGAAATACCGATAGAGATAAAGACGGTATCAAGGATAAAGATGACCTTTGTCCTGATGAACCAGGTCTTCCAGAATTCCAAGGTTGCCCAGATACTGATGGTGATGGCGTTCCAGATAAAGATGATAACTGCCCAGATGTAGCAGGACCAGTTGAAAACAACGGATGCCCTTGGCCAGATACTGATGGTGACGGTGTTCTTGATAAAGATGATGCTTGTCCAGATGTAGCAGGACCAGTTGAAAACAACGGATGCCCTTGGCCAGACACTGATGGTGATGGTATCTTAGATAAAGATGATGCTTGTCCTGAAGTACCAGGTGTTCCAGAATACAACGGTTGTCCTAAACCAACAGCAGTTGCTGTTACTGAGACATTGAAAGATATCTTATTTGATTTCAACAAAGCAACCATCCAAGCAGGATCTGCTTATAAACTGGATGAAGCAGCTCGTATCATCAAGAATGCTCCAGCTGAAAACTTTATCGTAATCGGTACTACTGATGCGAAAGGTAATCCAGCTTACAACTTGAAACTTTCAAGACAAAGAGCAGCAGCTGTTGTAAAAGCTCTTGAAGCGAGAGGTGTAAATCCAGAAAACCTTAAATCTATCGGTCTTGGTTCTCAAGAAGCTACTGTACCAGCTACAGCATCTGATGAAGAAAGACAAGCAGATAGAAAAGTAATCGTAAGAGCAATCTCTGGTGCAGAATGGGAAACTTATAAAAAATCAGATTTACCATCTACTCCAGTGAAGAAAAAAGCAGTTAAAAAAACTTCTAAAAAGAAGAAATAAGATTTAACTGATAAATTTAAAGTGGTATAGCATATAGCTGTACCACTTTTTTATGTATAAAAATTTCTTTATCTCTCCAGAGATATGGGAAATAAAAAACTCCCTGCGAAACCGCAGAGAGCTTTTGTATTAATAGAGAAAATTTATTTATTCGCTAATGCTTCTTTAATCTGAGCTTCTAATTCTTCAGAGAGCTCGGGGTTATCTTTAATAAGGTCTTTTACTGTATCTCTACCTTGCCCGAGTTTAGTATCTCCATAGCTAAACCATGCACCACTTTTCTTTACGATATTGAGCTCTACAGCATGGTCAAGTATTTCTCCTGCTTTAGAAACTCCCTCTCCATACATAATATCAAATTCTGCTTGCTTAAATGGAGGGGCAACTTTATTTTTCACAATTTTTACTTTCACTCGGCTTCCGATAGCTTCTTCACCTTGTTTGATAGGAGCTGCAGCTTTTCTAATATCAATCCTTACCGAAGCATAGAATTTAAGTGCATTACCACCTGTTGTTGTTTCAGGATTTCCAAACATTACCCCGATTTTTTCCCTTAGCTGGTTGATGAAAATTACGGTACATTTCGTCTTGGAAATGGTAGATGTCAGCTTTCTCAATGCCTGAGACATCAGCCTTGCGTGGAGTCCTACTTTGGAATCTCCCATTTCTCCTTCAATTTCGGATTTTGGGGTAAGGGCAGCCACTGAGTCTATTACCACAAGGTCAATAGCTCCAGAGCGGATGAGGTTATCGGCTATTTCCAGTGCCTGCTCGCCATTGTCTGGCTGGGAGATGATGAGCTCATCCAAGTCAATACCGAGCTTACCAGCATAGCTCCTGTCAAATGCGTGCTCGGCATCTATAAAAGCAGCCGTGCCTCCTTGTTTCTGGGCTTCGGCAATCGCGTGGAGTGTAAGAGTAGTCTTACCAGAAGATTCTGGACCAAAGATTTCAATAATCCTCCCCTTAGGATAGCCTCCGATGCCAAGGGCAATATCTAACCCCAGCGAACCCGAAGGTATCACTTCTATGGAGGAATCAATAGAGCTATCGCCCAATTTCATTACGGTACCTTTGCCGTAAGTTTTGTCTAATTTTTCGAGCACCAGAGCTAGTGCTTTCTTTTTATCATCTACCTTTTCAGGTTTTTCGGTAGTTTTTTTAGTTTCTGAAGCCATAAATCACAATTTTTGCCCAAAAATACATAAATAAATCGGAAAGTATTACTTTCAGTACCTTTCTGACTATAAAATGGGTGATGCTTTGAGATAAAAAAGGATTGATAATAAAACCTAGTTTTCTTTGGATTTAGGGTATAATCTTTATTTTGGTAAGACCAAAATCATTAGGTAAAATAAAAAAGGGTCAAAGACCCTTTAGGTTAGGGGATATTAAGGTATTTATGAGTTTGAATGGACAAGCGCCATTGAGGGTGGGAGAGGATAAAGTCGGTGATTTTAGGATAGATTTCATTTCTTTTGCTCCACTCGCTTTGCAGGTAGAGGAGGCAGTTTTCGGAAACTTTTTCGGCTTGCTCTAAGGCGAATTTAAAATCGTGGTTGTTGAAAATAATCATTTTCAATTCATCGGCTTTGGAATAGACTTCTGGGAGGGGCATTTTGGTCTTTTTAGGGGAGAGGGTAATCCAGTCTAAGTGGCCACTAAGGGGATGTGCTCCAGAGGTCTCTATGTGTATGGTGCAGCCGCTGTTTTTTAAGGCTGTGGTAAGTGGGCTGAGGTTCCACATTAGGGGCTCACCACCTGTGATGATAATGGTTTTGCAGTGCTTGGAAGCGGTTTTTGCGAGGCTGGTTACATCTAAAATGGGGTGTAGCTCGGCGTCCCAACTTTCTTTTACATCGCACCAGTGGCATCCTACATCGCAACCTGCCAGTCGGATGAAATATGCTGCTCTTCCTGCGTGGAAGCCCTCTCCCTGTATCGTGTAAAAATGCTCCATTATGGGGAGCATTTTACCTTGTTTCAATAATTCGCTTTGCTTGTCTTTTGTCATTAAAATCGTTTCTTTGGGATAGCTTTTTTGCTATCGTATCTCTTCTCGTTAGTCGTTATAAACCGAAGTTTTGTAGGCGAGAATGGTGTTTTTCATCAGCATTGCTCGGGTCATCGGTCCTACGCCGCCAGGTACGGGCGTTATCCAGCTGGCTTTGTCTTTACAGCTTTCAAAATCTACATCGCCTGCCAGTCGGTAGCCTTTGGGCAGGCTACTGTCATCCACTCTTGTAATCCCTACATCTATAATGATGGCACCGTCTTTTATCATATTGCCTTTAAGGAAATCTGGCGTTCCAAGTGCAGTGATAACGATATCTGCGTGCTTGGTATACTCCTCTATATTCTGGGTGTAAGAATGTACGAGGGTTACAGTGGAGTTGCCCGGGAAGTCTTTCCTGCCCATTAAGATACTCATTGGTTTTCCTACGATTCGGCTTCTGCCGATGATTACGCAGTGCTTTCCTTTTGTATCGATATTATATCTCTCAAGGAGGGTAAGGATTCCGAAAGGCGTAGCAGGTAGGAAAGTATCCATCTCCAAAGCCATTTTACCGAAATTCTCAGGGTGAAAGCCATCTACATCTTTTCTTGGGTCAATAGCGTTGATGATTTTCTCTTGATCGATTTGCTCTGGAAGGGGGAGTTGCACGATGAAGCCATCTACTGCTTTGGACTTATTGAGTTCATCTATTTTCTCTAATAGTTCTGCTTCGGAAACTGTGTTGGGGAACTTGATGAGAGATGAGGTGAAGCCTACCTCTTCGCAATCTTTTACTTTGGAATTTACATAAGCCTTGCTCGCTCCGTTGTTTCCAACCAAGATAGCTACAAGGTGTGGGGCTCTTCTTTTCCTCGCTAAAATTTTTTCTACCTCTTCTTTAATCTCGGATTTGATTTGTTTAGAAAGGGCTAAACCATCAAGAATCTGTGCCATTTTACTCTGTTTTAGATTTAAAATTTTGAGCCGCAAAGGTAATTAAATTTACCAAAACAAGGGGTTTTCTTTCTTTAGTTTTTTGTAGAGCTGGGCATTGCTCCTCTCTATTAAAATGGATACATTTGCGGGCATTAAAAGCAGAAATTATGATAAAAACAGAGCTTTGGAAGGTGATTTCCTCAATCGAAGATTTAGATAAGGCAGTGGAAGAATCTCACGAGAGAACGGTGGTGATTTTTAAACATTCCACTCGCTGCTCCATAAGTAAAGGTGTGCTTTCTAAATTTGAAGAGCAGATAGAAGAGAGCAATGCAGATGTAGCGTATTATTTTCTTAGTCTGCTACGGTATAGGGATATTTCTAATGAGATTGCCGAGCGTTTTGGTGTGGTGCATCAGAGTCCGCAGATTATCATTTTGAAAGACGGAAAAGCCGTGGCAGATGCCTCGCACAGAAAAATTGATATTTCATTGCTTTAGCTACCCACAGCGTGGTACCTTGCGGGTGATGCACAGCTTCCAGCTGACGGCATCTTGCAGGTGGTGCACTTATTTAATACCTTATATATAAGGTATAGAAATCTAAAAATTCGTTACAAACCAAATCAAGATATTCGCTTGCAAGCGAATTGCACACGCAATATGGGCAAGATTAAAAACATAAATTTTTATGATATTTCAGACTGTTTTGTTATTGATTTTGTAAAGAAGTGAGGAGATTATTAGATAGGATGAATTTTTTTTCTCGCTTTTTTTCTTCAAAGGGGGCAAAAAAAACATCTTTAAAACTATTTAAAGATGTTTTTGTTTTACGGAGCTGTCTTTCATTTAGATGAAATCGGCAGGGATTTCCATATTGTGATAGACATTCTGTACATCATCGTCTTCCTCAAATCTTTCGAGCATTTTCATATTGATGTTAAACAGCTCTTCGCTCACTTCTTTTGTATTGTTTGGGATTCTTTGCAGCTCGGCGCTTTTTGCTTCTATTCCCATTTCATCGAGTTTGTGAGACATTGCCCCGAAGTCTTCAAATGCAGTGGTAATCATTACTTCTTCATCATCACTGTCGATTTCCTCTGCACCTCCGTCTATCATTTCTATCTCAAAATCCTCCCAGTCTATGGTGATGAGGGATTTGTCTATCGTAAAGATTCCTTTTCTATCGAAGATGAAGGAGAGCTCACCGTTTTTCCCGAGGTTACCATCAAATTTATTGAATATCGCTCTTACATTGGCTACGGTTCTGGTAGGGTTGTTTGTGGTGCATTCTATAAAGAAAGCTACGCCTCCTTGCCCGTATCCTTCGTAGGTAATCTCATCGTAATGCTCGGCATCTGCACCAGAGGCTTTTTTTATGGCTCTTTCTACATTGTCCTTCGGCATATTTGCTCCTTTTGCATTTTGTATACATCTTCTGAGGGCAGGGTTAGATTCTGGGTCTGCTCCTCCTGCTTTTACTGCTATGGCGATATCTTTCCCGATTTTGGAGAAGGTTTTTGCCATTTTATCCCATCTTGCGAGTTTAGATGCTTTTCTGTATTCAAATGCTCGTCCCATTATTCGTTTGGTTTTATTTAAGTCTGTTTGTTATTTATTTATTTTTTTGATGTACTGCTCTATCGCCATCGTCATAGATGGAGTTTCTTTTGTAGGTGCCATTAGATCTACTCTTAGCCCTGCTTCTTCTGCTGCTTTTTGGGTGTTTGCCCCAAATACGGCAATTTGTGTATCTCCTTGCTCAAAATCTTTGAAATTTTCTAATAGAGATTTAATGTTTTGCGGGCTGAAAAATACCAGCATATCATAATCCTTGATGGGGATATGAGCTACATCAGAGCTTACGGTACGAAACATAATCGCCCGTTTCCATTCTATTTTTGCGGTTTCTAATATTTTGGGTATTTCTGGGCTTAGCACATCGGAGGATGGCAAGAGGTACTTATCATCTGGATATTTCTTGAAAAGTGGCATCATATCCTTAAAGGTCTTCTGCCCGAAGCTGATTTTCCTTTTCCTGTAAACGATGTGTTTTTGCAGGTAGTTGGCAATATTCTCAGCTTGGCAAATGTACCTCATACTGTCGGGTACTTGAAAGCGCATTTCCTCTGCTAATCTGAAATAATGATCTACGGCACTTTTACTTGTGAGTATTACTCCTGTGTATTGGGAAAGGTCGATTTTCTGTGTTCTCAAATCCTTAGAATCAGCTCCCTCTATGTGGATAAACGGTTGGAAGTCTATCGTTACCTTTTCTTTCTTTGCAATTTCCCAATACGGAGAAGATTCGTTTGGCGTTGGTTGTGAAACCAAAATTGAGCGTATTTTCATTCTTTAACTTAATTAAAAAAGACTAATCTCCATAGTACAAACATCGGTGCGATTTGGAGCGTGCAAATATACAATATTTTATAAAACCATTCTTTGGGCAGAGCCCCCCTCTCATTCAGACTATAGGTTAATAATTTGAAGAGATACAATACAAACATCCCTGTAATTAAATAGGGGAAGAGCATTTTTCTATCCAAATCAAAGTAATAATTAATGAATACCAGCAGGATTAAAACAATACTCCCAGAGAAGTATAATCGAGAGGCAGAAAATTGCATATTCATAAACCTCTTCTTCTGGTTGATACACTGGTAGAAAATAAACGAGAGTATTGCTTTTATCAGATAAAATAAGGGCACTACTATAAGGCAATAGCCTAATTTGTTAAGCGATATTCCTAATATATTCAGCTCATCTACAAATTTTGGAACTATGGGGATATACTGCGAGAACAAAACCGATGAAAGCAGGCAAAATACAGCGGAAGATATCACCCAGCTAAGAAAAACATTGGAAGAGCCCTCTGCCTTTTGAGTGATAAATTCTTTTATAGAACTCCCTCGGTTGAGAGAAATAAGTACAAAAACCAGTGCTAATATACTCAGGAAAAGGCTTGCAGTAACCCAATCATTATTTTCTACTAATCTTACCAACTTCAAAATTTTAGCAAAAATATTTATTTTTTTTAGAATAGAGATGCTACAAGCTAATCCTCATATACATATATTTGCAGACAGATAAGATGAAAAAAATAGTCATAATCCCCACTTACAACGAAAAAGAAAATATAAAAGCCATTGTGGAAGCGGTATTTGCTTTACAGGAGGGCTTTCATATTTTGGTGGTGGATGATTCCTCGCCAGATGGCACTGCACAGATTGTGCAAGAGCTCCAAAAATCCTATGCTGATGAGCTCCACCTCGAGCTAAGAAAGCAGAAAGATGGTCTTGGTAAGGCGTATATCCACGGGTTTAAATGGGCATTGGAACGCGGTTATGACTATATCTTTGAGATGGATGCTGATTTCTCCCACAATCCTGCTGATTTATCCAAACTCCTCGATGCCTGCCAAACAGCGGATATGTCCGTAGGTTCGCGGTATTCTCAAGGCGTGAATGTGGTCAATTGGCCTATGGGTAGGGTATTGCTTTCATATTTCGCTTCAAAATATGTCCGTTTTATTTTAGGAATCCCCATTTATGATACTACTGCGGGTTTTGTTTGCTTTAAAAGAGAAACCCTGATGAAGATAGACCTAGATCAGGTGAAATTAAAAGGCTATGGTTTTCAGGTGGAGATGAAGTACAGGGTCTTCAAAAAAGGATTAAAAATAAACGAGGTTCCTATTATTTTTACCAACAGGATTTTGGGCGAGAGTAAAATGAATGGCGGTATTATCGGTGAAGCGGTGCTGGGGATTCTGAATCTCAGGTGGAAATCTCTCCTTGGTAAGTTATAATCTTTGAATTCTTATTAAATAATGAAAAAAATACTGCTTTCTTTCGTTTTTTTTGCTACGCTATCCTGCTCAGAGGTGGTAGATAAACCCGAGAACCTCATAGATGAAGATACAATGGCAGAGCTTGTGGCAGAGCTGGCGATTAATGACCAACTCGCCATCCTCAATCAGCAGGGAGATATGGAAATAAGTTCCAAATATATATTAAATAAGTACAAGGTAAAGGGCAAAGATGTTATAGAGAGCCATTCGTACTACCTTACAAAGCCCGATAAAATGTCGAAGATTTATGACAAGGCGCAGGACATTATCCTCAATAAAGACCCGAAAATAAAGGCAAAGCTGGAAGCAAAAATTAAAAAAGATTCAGAAGGTAATACACCACCAGATGAAAATATCCCGTTTCAGGTGAAATAAAAAATAGAGCGGGGTTTTGCCATTAAAAAAAAAAATGTATTTTTGCACCCTCAATAACGAATAATAATTAATTAAAATTTTATAAACAATGTTTGCAATTGTAGAAATAGCAGGGCTTCAATACAAAGTTGAGCAAGACCAAAAGTTGTTTGTAAACCGTTTAAGCGGAGAAGCAGGAGATAAAATTTCTTTTGATAAAGTGCTTCTTACAGTAAATGGTACAACCACAGTAGGCGCCCCGGCTGTAAGCGGTGTTAGTGTACAAGCTGAAATCTTAGACCATTTGAAAGCTGACAAAGTAATCGTTTTCAAAAAGAAAAGAAGAAAAGGCTATAAAGTAAAAAATGGACACAGACAGTCCTTAACTCAAATTAAAATCACTGGTTTCTCAGGACTTTAATTCTAAGAAGTAATAATTGATTTATTAACATTTAACCCAAAAACCTTAAAATAAAATGGCACACAAGAAAGGAGTTGGTAGTTCCAAAAACGGTAGAGAGTCTCACTCCAAGAGATTAGGAGTTAAGATTTTCGGAGGACAAGAAGCTATCGCAGGAAACATCATCGTGAGACAAAGAGGTACTCAGCACCACCCTGGTAAAAATGTAGGTATCGGTAAAGATCACACTTTGTTCGCTCTTGTAGATGGTAAAGTGGTTTTCACTAAAAAAGCAAATAACAGATCTTTCGTATCTGTAGAACCTAACGCATAAGATTGGTTATACCATAATAATGAGGTCCTGCTTTTGGCAGGGCTTTTTTTATTTCTTTATTTGGTGGATAACGATTAAATTTGCCGAATGACTTATCAACCTGAAAAACAAAACATAAAACTTGTAGGAGCTTTGCTTACGGATATTGCCGTGCTACTCCTCTCAAATGGAGCTAATTCCACCCGAACCTCCCGTAATCTTCATCGTATCGCAGCCCATTTTGGCTATGGTGTGGAGCATTTCTTCTCCCATTCCGCCATCGTTATCACCCTGCACAATACCTCCGATGGAGATATCTTTACAAAAACCCGAAGCATTCCGCATTATGCAGTGAATTATTCCATCGTTTCTGAAATCAGCATCCTCAGCTGGAAGATTGCCGATGGTAAATTATCTTTTAGCGAGATAGAATCCGAGATGCGGAGGATACAAAACATAAAGTCATACCCCGAGTGGGTCAAGATTCTCTTCGTGTCTTTCGCTACGGCAGCCCTTTCCAAAATGTTTGATGCCACACCGCTCGAGTTTCTCGTTTGCTTTCTGGCAGCGGCTTTGGGCTTTCTTGGGCGGCTGCTCTTCATTAAAAAGAAATTCAATGTCTATATATGCTTCCTCGTAGGGGCGTTTGTTTCTACTTCGGTGGTGAATGTGTTCAGGATATTGGGGATGCAGGACTTCCACGCAGCGCTTACCGCTTGTGTACTTTGGCTCATCCCTGGTGTGCCGCTTATCAATGGCTTTTTAGACATCGTCAGTGGGCATATTATCAATGGTTGGGCAAAGGTCGCGATGGGTTTTATGCTCGTGTTTATGATTGCTGTAGGGTTTTATATTTCACTTTTTATGTTTGGATATGGATATACTGTATAGTTTTGAGGTCAAGATTTTCTGGTCAGTGTTCGTTGCACTCGGTTTTGCGATTTTGTTTAATACCCCTCGCCGAGCACTCTGGGCAGCGGGGCTTCTCGGTGCGATAGGCTTTGCTGTGAAATCATTTTTTATGAATTCGGTCATCCAAGACCATATCGTGATTTCCACCCTTGCGGGGGCTTCTACGGTGGGCGTTCTCGGGATATATTTCGCTCACAAGGTGCATACGCCGCCCATCGTCTTTACTGTGCCTGCCGTTATTAGTATGATTCCCGGAAAGTTTGGTTATGAGTTTATCATCGGTATGCTAAAAATCGTGATGGTGAGCAAAAATAATGAGGTGAGTTTTGATTACTTCCTCGAGGTTTTTAATAGCGGGATGAAAACGGGGCTCATCCTAATGGCGCTTGCTTTCGGCATTATTTTTCCGATTCTCTTCTTCAATACCCGCACGGCAAAGGGGAAGGATTTTGATAGGTTCATCGCTGAGAAAATCTTCTTCCGATTGGGCATTCGCAAGCGCAAAAAAGGAGAGGACTGATGCAGCACGCCTGCCGATAGCTCCGTATAAAAATTAAAAGACCGCAGTTTGTGCGGTCTTTTGTTTTGTGGAGGGGCTTATTTTTTTGATGACCTTTCTTCTCGGAGGATTTCATTTCCCACCACTCCGCTGAGATAAAATCTTTTCGGATTTGGTTTATTTTCTTTGATTATTATTGTAAATTTTGATGATAATTATCATCTTATTTATCGCGTATTTACTTGCTTTTTATCAATATTTTAGCTATATTTGTGCAACTAAAAAATAGCGCGATGGATATTAAAAATCTACTCTTCGCCTCCCTAATCCTAATGGGGGGGGATAGCTAATAGCTGTAGCCCAAAAATCACTTCAAATCTAATCAACAAACAATCCGAACTATCCTCAGAGGATAAAGTTGCATTCTTAGACACTAATCACAAGCTTCCCGATTCTACAATTTTAGTGGGAAATTTACGATTTCAAGATTCTGGTTTTACTACGAATTGTAGTTTCAATAGCCTTATGAATCAAGCCCGAAAAGAGGCAAGAAAAAACGGTGCAAACATCATAAAAATCACTCAGAAAAGATTGCCCGACATATGGAGCAGTTGTTACAGACTGAAAATAGAACTCCATCGATATGAGGGAGATCTCTCCCAGTTGAAACAATTCCAACTATCATTAGATTAAATTAAAATCCAATAAATTTTTAAGTACTATGAGAAAAGTAACCTTTACTCTTATGGTAGGGGCTTCGCTATTGCTAAGCTCTTGCGCAACTATCGTGTCTGGTTCAAGACAAACCGTGAAATTTGATTCAACGCCTTCCAACGCAATGGTTTATATCAACGAAATGGAAATAGGTAGAACACCCCTTGAACACAAACTAAGCAGAGACCAAGATTATGATGTAATGATTAAATTAGATGGGTATACACCATATAAAACGAGACTTACCAGAAAATTCAACGCTTGGTATATTGGTAATATTCTCTTCGGAGGACTGATTGGTTTAATCATTGACCCTATTACTGGCGCAATGTATAAACTCTCACCAGCAGAATTAAATGCAAGATTAGAAGGCGAAACAGCCTTTGTAAAAGGAAAGAATATTTATCTTGCGGTATCTCTTGACATTGACCCTAATTGGGAAAAAGTGGGACAACTAGAAAAAATAAAATAACCCAAAATAAACGCCCCCTCTCAAATTTGAGAGGGAGGTGCTTTTATATCTCCTGTGCTTTTTGCAAAGCTTTGTCTAATCCATCTAAGTTTTTACCTCCTGCTGTAGCGAAGCCAGGGTTTCCACCGCCGCCGCCTTGTATCTCTTTGGCAAGCTCTTTCACGATGTTTCCCGCGTGATATTTTCCTTCTAAATCTGCGGATACCCCTACGCTAATCATTGGTTTTTCGCCTGCATCTGATAAGATAACGATCACCGATTGAGGGATTTCCTTTTTCAGTTGGAAGACGATGTCCTTCACCGTACCTGCGTCTAAAGAGGTTCTTTTCGCGAGGAGTTTTTTGTCTCCTTTGTCCGCAAAATCATTTTTCCAATTGGCTGTTTCGCCCTTAGCTTTTTCCTTCTTAAATGCCTCCAACTCTGCTTTTAGTTGGGTATTTTCGTCCTGAAGTTTTTCTACGGATTTCACCAAATCTTTGGTTTTAAGAATTTGGCTGAGCTTCTCTACTTTGTCTTCTAATTCATAGAAATAAAGTTTCACTCTGTCCCTCGTAATCGCTTCTATACGGCGAATTCCTGCTGCTACGGCACCTTCGGAAACAATTTTGAAATGCCAAATATCCGAAGTGTTCTTCACATGCGTACCTCCGCAAAGCTCTTTACTCTCCCCAAACTGGATCATTCGAACTCTGTCGCCATATTTTTCTCCGAAAAGAGCCATTGCTCCTGCATCCAGAGCCTGTTGCATCGTGATGTTTCTATGCTCTTGAAGCGGGATTTTCTGATGTATGCGGTCATTTACTTTTTTCTCAATTTCGCAGAGCTCTTCATCCGTTAGCTTTTGGAAATGAGAGAAATCAAACCTGAGAGATTCCATATCTACTCGCGAACCTCTTTGCTCCACATGATTACCCAAAATCTCCCTTAGGGCTTGATGAAGCAGGTGCGTAGCAGTATGGTTTGCCTCAGCGAGGATTCTACCGTGCACTTCGGCTTTTAGAGGTTCATCGATATTCGTTGGGAGTGTCTCCACGATGTGGATGATGAGGTTGTTTTCCTTTTTGGTATCAATGATATAAGTGATGTTGCCATTCGCGGAAACCACAAAACCTTTATCGCCAACTTGCCCACCTCCCTCAGGATAAAATGGCGTAACATTAAATACCAAATGATACTGAGTGCCATCTTTTTGGCTCTCCACTTTTCTGTATTTGGTTACTCGGACTATGGCTTCTAAGGTATCGTATCCGATGAATTCCTCCTCGTCATCTTCGCGAAGCACCACCCAGTCGTCGGTCTTCATCTGTGCTGCAGCACGCGAACGCTCCTTTTGCTGTTGGAGCTTTTCCTCAAAACCTGCTTCGTCCAGCGTAAAGCCTTTTTCGGTAAGGATAAGCGCTGTGAGGTCGATCGGAAAGCCGTAAGTATCGTACAATTCAAATGCTCTACCGCCAGAGATCACCTTATCCGTAGCGCTATTCATCATAGAATCGAGCATTAAAAGCCCTTGCTCCAATGTTCTAAGGAATGAAATTTCCTCTTCTTTAATTACATTTTTAATAAAATCGTGTAGCTTAATAAGCTCAGGAAAGGCATCTCCCATTTGATGCGCCAGCGTGGTAACCAATTTATAAATGAAAGGCTCTTTCTGCCCAAGGAAAGTGAATGCGTAGCGAATAGCCCTTCTTAAAATTCGTCGGATAACATAGCCCGCACCGTTGTTGGAAGGTAATTGTCCATCGGCTATTGCAAACGAAACCGCACGGATATGATCTACTATCACTCTGATAGCGATGTCTTTTTCATCGTCCAGCTTCCCAGTATATTTCATTTCGGAGAGCTCCTCTACCTTTTCTATTAATGGAGTGAAGACATCCGTATCATAGTTGGAAGATTTCCCTTGAAGCGCCATACACAAGCGCTCGAAGCCCATCCCTGTATCTACATTTTGTTTTGGTAACTTTTCGAGGGAGCCATCAGCCTTTCGGTTGAACTCCATAAACACCAGGTTCCAAATTTCCACTACTTGCGGATGGTCGTTATTTACCAGTTCTTTCCCTGAAATTCTCGCTTTTTCCTCTGGGCTTCTAAGATCTACATGAATCTCAGAACACGGCCCACAAGGTCCCTGCTCGCCCATTTCCCAGAAATTGTCTTTTTTATTTCCGTTGAGGATTCTGTCCTCTGCAATATGCTCTTTCCAATAGTTGTAGGCATCCTGGTCTCTTTCCAAATTCTCAGAAGAATCACCCTCAAATATGGTTACATAAAGGTTTTCTTTTGGAATTTTATACACTTCGGTAAGTAGCTCCCACGCCCAAGCAATAGCCTCTTTCTTAAAATAATCCCCAAAAGACCAGTTGCCCAACATCTCAAACATCGTGTGGTGATAGGTGTCTCGCCCCACATCATCAAGGTCATTATGCTTTCCAGAAACCCTTAAACACTTTTGAGTATCTGCTACTCTGCGGTTTTTGGGTTCTTTATAGCCGAGGAAAAAATCCTTAAACTGCGTCATTCCCGAGTTGGAGAACATCAGTGTAGGGTCATCTTTTAAAACTATCGGTGCCGAAGGAACAACCTCGTGCCCCTTGCTTTTAAAAAAATCTAAAAATTTTTGTCTTATTTCTTGTGAAGTCATATACCTTATATTATAGCTTGCAAATTTAATGTAAATGAAATAAACCGAAAATATGGAACTTTATTTTTATAATATTTCCAGCATTTCCTTTATTATCTTTCTCCCCTAATTTTTTTCATATTCATTATCAATTATTTATATAATAGGGTTAATAAAATATTTGTTGATTAGTATTAAATATGTTTATTTTTGCGGTCCCATTGAGGGGGGAGCAGGAGTGATATTTGATATAAGGCAGGTTTTATATACTACATAGGTGGTATTTGGAGGGCGATTTTTAGGGCTTTGGAAAAAAGTTTTAAAAAAGTTTTGAAAAAATTTGCTAGTAAATAAAAAAGTATTATTTTTGCACTCGCAAATCTGGAACGGGATATAGTTTTTGGGATTTGTAAGGAATAGAGATCATTGATAGAAAACAGATACAACCAAGTAAGGAAAAACTAGAGCGTACATACGAAAGTATGAGAACTTTGAGTGAGTCCAGGTTAAAAAACTTTACAATGGAGAGTTTGATCCTGGCTCAGGATGAACGCTAGCGGGAGGCCTAACACATGCAAGCCGAGCGGGAGTTGTTTATTAGCTTGCTAATGAATAATGAGAGCGGCGTACGGGTGCGTAACACGTGTGCAACCTGCCTTTATCTGGGGGATAGCCTTCCGAAAGGGAGATTAATACCGCATAATATATTTCTGGGCATCTGGGGATATTGAAAGCTTTGGCGGATAGAGATGGGCACGCGCAAGATTAGCTAGTTGGTAAGGTAACGGCTTACCAAGGCGATGATCTTTAGGGGGCCTGAGAGGGTGATCCCCCACACTGGGACTGAGACACGGCCCAGACTCCTACGGGAGGCAGCAGTGAGGAATATTGGACAATGGGTGGAAGCCTGATCCAGCCATCCCGCGTGAAGGACGACGGTTCTATGGATTGTAAACTTCTTTTATATAGGGATAAACCTACTCTCGTGAGGGTAGCTGAAGGTACTATATGAATAAGCACCGGCTAACTCCGTGCCAGCAGCCGCGGTAATACGGAGGGTGCAAGCGTTATCCGGATTTATTGGGTTTAAAGGGTCCGTAGGCGGGCTAATAAGTCAGTGGTGAAATCCTGCAGCTTAACTGTAGCACTGCCATTGATACTGTTAGTCTTGAGTATATTTGAAGTAGCTGGAATAAGTAGTGTAGCGGTGAAATGCATAGATATTACTTAGAACACCAATTGCGAAGGCAGGTTGCTAAGATAAGACTGACGCTGATGGACGAAAGCGTGGGGAGCGAACAGGATTAGATACCCTGGTAGTCCACGCTGTAAACGATGCTGACTCGTTTTTGGTTTTTAGGGATCAGAGACTAAGCGAAAGTGATAAGTCAGCCACCTGGGGAGTACGACCGCAAGGTTGAAACTCAAAGGAATTGACGGGGGCCCGCACAAGCGGTGGATTATGTGGTTTAATTCGATGATACGCGAGGAACCTTACCAAGACTTAAATGGGAATTGCCAGCTGTAGAAATACGGTTTTCTTCGGACAATTTTCAAGGTGCTGCATGGTTGTCGTCAGCTCGTGCCGTGAGGTGTTAGGTTAAGTCCTGCAACGAGCGCAACCCCTGTCACTAGTTGCCATCATTAAGTTGGGGACTCTAGTGAGACTGCCTACGCAAGTAGAGAGGAAGGTGGGGATGACGTCAAATCATCACGGCCCTTACGTCTTGGGCCACACACGTAATACAATGGCCGGTACAGAGGGCAGCTACACAGTGATGTGATGCGAATCTCGAAAGCCGGTCTCAGTTCGGATTGGAGTCTGCAACTCGACTCTATGAAGCTGGAATCGCTAGTAATCGCGCATCAGCCATGGCGCGGTGAATACGTTCCCGGGCCTTGTACACACCGCCCGTCAAGCCATGGAAGTTCGGGGTACCTGAAGTCGGTGACCGTCAAAGGAGCTGCCTAGGGTAAAACGAGTAACTAGGGCTAAGTCGTAACAAGGTAGCCGTACCGGAAGGTGCGGCTGGAACATCTCATTTTAGAGACTTAAACGTCAAAAAGAAACAAGAAAGAGACTTGCTTAAAAGTTGAGCGCTTTAGTTTTTACTTTGGTTGATATTGAAAAATAGAATAAAAAACCCCTAAGGATTAGTATGAGGGATTTGAGATTTTAGATTAGGAATTTTAGCTTAGTTTAAAGTTTAAGATTTAAAATTAGGATGAAGTCTCGTAGCTCAGCTGGTTAGAGCGCTACACTGATAATGTAGAGGTCGGCAGTTCGAGCCTGCCCGAGACTACTAAGGATTTAGCGGGGAATTAGCTCAGCTGGCTAGAGCGCCTGCCTTGCACGCAGGAGGTCAAGGGTTCGACTCCCTTATTCTCCACAGGAGCTCAGGGATTAAGAATTTTAATTTTTGGGTTATAAGCTAGAAGTTTTAGGAAAAACAGGGACTAAGTATGAGCATACTGCCTGTTGCTTAGAATGGAAGGCGAGAATACAGATCATTGACATTTACGGTAAAGACATCACAAAGAGAAAACCGAGCACTTATAAGTGCTTGAGTAACCTTAAAAGAGGAAAGAAATCGTTAAGGGCGTATGGCGGATGCCTAGGCTTTCAGAGGCGAAGAAGGACGTGGTAAGCTGCGAAAAGCTACGGGGATTGGCACACACGAAATGATCCGTAGATATCCGAATGGGGCAACCCAATAAGTTGAAGACTTATTACACCGTAAGGTGAGCGAACCCGGAGAACTGAAACATCTAAGTACCCGGAGGAAAAGAAATCGAAGAGATTCCGTAAGTAGTGGCGAGCGAAAGCGGATTAGCCCAAAAGCATATATATGTTTAATAGAATATTCTGGAAAGGATAGCCATAGAGGGTGAAAGCCCCGTATATGAAAGGCATATATAAGTGAATAAAAGAGTAGGGCGGGACACGTGAAATCCTGTTTGAATAAGGGGGGACCATCCTCCAAGGCTAAATACTCCTGAAAGACCGATAGTGAACAAGTACTGTGAAGGAAAGGTGAAAAGCACTTCGAATAGAAGGGTGAAAGAGAACCTGAAACCGTACGCCTACAAGCGGTCGGAGCAGCATAAGCTGTGACGGCGTGCCTTTTGCATAATGAGCCTACGAGTTAATTTTACTAGCGAGGTTAAGGTATTAAGTACCGGAGCCGAAGCGAAAGCGAGTCTGAATAGGGCGAATAGTTAGTGGGATTAGACGCGAAACCTTGTGATCTACCCATGGGCAGGTTGAAGCTTTGGTAACACAAAGTGGAGGACCGAACCGGTTGACGTTGAAAAGTCTTCGGATGACCTGTGGGTAGGGGTGAAAGGCCAATCAAACTGGGAGATAGCTCGTACTCTCCGAAATGCATTTAGGTGCAGCGTCGATGATAGTTTATTAGAGGTAGAGCTACTGATTGGATGCGGGGGTTTCACCGCCTACCAATTCCTGACAAACTCCGAATGCTAATAAATGTTGGTCGGCAGTGAGGGCATGGGTGCTAAGGTCCATGTCCGAGAGGGAAAGAACCCGGACCACCAGCTAAGGTCCCCAAATATATGCTAAGTTGAAGCAACGCGGTTGAACTGCATAGACAGCTAGGATGTTGGCTTGGAAGCAGCCATTCATTTAAAGAGTGCGTAACAGCTCACTAGTCGAGCGGTTCGGCATGGATAATAATCGGGCATAAGCATATTACCGAAGCTGTGGGATGATTTAAATCATCGGTAGGAGAGCATTCTATCGGCGCAGAAGCATTACTGTGAGGTAATGTGGAGCTTATAGAAAAGAAAATGTAGGCATAAGTAACGATAAAGCGGGCGAGAAACCCGCTCACCGAAAGACTAAGGTTTCCTCAGCCATGCTAATCAGCTGAGGGTTAGTCGGGGCCTAACGCGAACCCGAGAGGGGTAGTGGATGGACATAGGGTTAATATTCCCTAACTTGCTCACGGTAAAAGTGACGGTTCAGCCAGGATACTGAAGACTGACGGAATAGTTAAGACCTAGCCTACGGGCGAAGTTGTTGTATAGTAACTGGATCCAAGAAAAGCGAGTGAAGCAACCCGTACCAAAACCGACACA